>NZ_JBHUFU010000010.1:0-279720 GCF_042681365.1 Streptomyces desertarenae
TCCGGCCGGTCAGGCCCGCATCGCCCATCGGCCCGCCGATCTCGAACCGCCCGGTGGGGTTGACCAGCAGCCGGTAGCCGTCGGTGTCCAGCTTGATCCCGTCGGCCACCAGCTCGCCCAGCACGTGCTCGACGACGAACTCGCGGATGTCGGGAGCCAGCAGCGAGTCCAGGTCGATGTCGCTCGCGTGCTGGGAGGAGACCACCACGGTGTCCAGACGCACGGCCTTGTCGCCGTTGTACTCGATGGTGACCTGCGTCTTGCCGTCCGGGCGCAGGTAGGGGACCGTGCCGTTCTTGCGCACCTCGCTCAGGCGGCGCGAGAGCCGGTGGGCCAGGTGTATCGGCAGCGGCATCAGCTCCGGGGTCTCGTCGCAGGCGTAGCCGAACATCAACCCCTGGTCCCCGGCGCCCTGCCGGTCCAGCTCGTCCTCGTCGCCCTCCACCCGGGTCTCGTAGGCGGTGTCCACGCCCTGGGCGATGTCCGGCGACTGCGCGCCGATGGAGACCGACACCCCGCAGGAGGCACCGTCGAAGCCCTTCTTGGAGGAGTCGTAGCCGATCTCCAGGACCTTGCTGCGCACCAGCGTGGGGATGTCGGCGTACGCGGCGGTGGTGACCTCGCCGGCCACGTGCACCAGACCGGTGGTGATCATCGTCTCCACCGCGACCCGGGAGGCCGGGTCCTGGGCCAGGAGGGCATCGAGGATGGTGTCGCTGATCTGGTCGGCGATCTTGTCGGGGTGACCCTCGGTCACGGACTCCGAAGTGAACAGGCGGCGGGACACATCGCTCCCTGGGTTTGCAGCGGCTGCTGGCTGACTGGTGTACGGATCCGGTGCCCGGGGTGCCCGGGCACGGTCCGCCGCCAGTTTATCCGCAGCCTGTCACGGTTCGGCCAGTACGTCTCGCACTCCGGCACTCCGGCGCCTCGCGGCGGGGCGTGCGCCGGCCCGGGGGCCGCCTCCCGGGGGCGTCATTCCGCGCTCAGCCTGCGGACGACCTCGTCCCACACGATGTCGGCCAGGGCTTCCTTGGGGCCGTGCGGCACGGGCGTCTCGCTGCCGTCCGCCCCCAGGACCACGGCCTCGTTCTCGTCCGAGCCGAAGGTCCTCTCCTCCCCCACCTCGTTGACGACGAGCAGGTCGCACCCCTTGCGGGCGAGTTTGGCCCGGCCGTTGGCCAGGACGTCGTCGGTCTCGGCGGCGAAGCCGACGACCACCTGCCCGGGGCGGGGGCGCTCCGCGGAGAGCTCGGCCAGGACGTCGGGGTTGCGGACCAGCGCGACGGGCTCCGGTTCCCGCCCCTCCCGCTTCTTGATCTTCCTCTGGGCGTAGTCGGCGGGCCGGAAGTCGGCCACCGCGGCGGCCATGACCACCGCGTCCGCGTCCGCCGCGGCCTTCAGCACGGCCTCGCGGAGCTGGACGGCCGTGCCCACCCGCACCACGTCCGCCCCGGCGGGGTCGGCCAGGGCGGTGTTGGCCGCGACCAGGGTCACCCGGGCGCCGCGCGCCACGGCGGTGCGCGCCAGGGCGTACCCCTGGCGGCCGGAGGAGCGGTTGCCCAGGAAACGGACCGGGTCCAGCGGCTCGCGGGTGCCGCCCGCGCTGACCACGACGTGCCGCCCGGCCAGGTCCGGCCGGCCCGCGGCGCCGCGGGCCAGCACCCGGCGGCAGACCTCGAAGATCTCGGCGGGCTCGGGCAGCCGCCCCTTGCCGGTGTCCTTGCCGGTCAGCCGCCCGACGGCGGGCTCGACGACGACCGCGCCGCGGCGGCGGAGCGTGGCCACGTTCTCGACGGTGGCGGGGTGCTCCCACATCTCGGTGTGCATGGCGGGCGCGAAGACCACCGGGCAGCGGGCGGTGAGCAGGGTGTTGGTCAGCAGGTCGTCGGCGAGGCCGTGGGCGGCCCTGGCCAGGGTGTCGGCGGTGGCCGGGGCGACGACGACGAGGTCCGCCTCCTGGCCGATGCGCACGTGCGGGACCTCCTGGACGTCGTCCCACACCCCGGTGGTGACGGGGTTGCCCGACAGCGCCGCCCAGGTGGGCTCGCCGACGAACCGCAGCGCCGACGCGGTCGGCACCACCCGCACGTCGTGGCCGGACTCCGTCAGCCGCCTCAGCAGCTCGCACGCCTTGTAGGCGGCGATCCCACCGCTGACCCCCAGGACCACCCTGGGCTTGTCGGACCTGTCCATCTCTCGCCTCTCCCCGGCTCCGTGTCCGTCCGGGCGCGCCCCTCCCGTCCGCGGGGACGCGCCGGCCGTCCGCTCTCCTCCTCATGACACACCACGGGCCCGGCAGCGGTGCTGCCGGGCCCGTGGTGTGTCACGCCGGTGCGCCCGCGGGCACCGGCGGCCGGCTCACTGCGCCGGGGTGTCGGTGGACTCGGAGGTCAGCAGGCCGGCGTTGATCTCGCGGAGCGCGATCGACAGCGGCTTCTCGTGGACGTGGGTGTCCACCAGGGGGCCGACGTACTCCAGCAGGCCCTCGCCGAGCTGCGAGTAGTAGGCGTTGATCTGGCGCGCGCGCTTGGCGGCGTAGATCACCAGGCTGTACTTCGAGTCGGTGGCCTCGAGCAGCTCATCGATCGGCGGATTGATGATGCCCTCGGGCGTGGTGATGGAAGAGGACACGCTCTACCTTCCGCTGCGGTGGACAATACGGGCGGTGATCCGACGGCGCCCCGGGAGGCCGGGGGCCTGCCGCCGGTGCCCCGGGACCCGGTGGCTGCTGTCCGGCGGTACGGCGACGATCACGAAACCTTCATCAAGGCTAGCAGCTCGCGGCTGACGTCCTCGACGGAGGTGTTGACCAGGGTCACGTCGAACTCCGGTTCGGCCGCCAGCTCGACCCGGGCGGCCTCCAGCCGCCGCTCGATGACCTCGGGGGACTCGGTGCCGCGGCCGGTGAGCCGGCGGACGAGCTCGTCCCAGCTGGGCGGGGCGAGGAAGACGAGCCGGGCCTCGGGCATCGACGCGCGCACCAGGCGCGCGCCCTGGAGGTCGATCTCCAGCAGCACCGGGTCCCCGGCCGCCAGCTTCTCCAGCACGGCCTGCCGCGGCGTCCCGTAGCGGTTGCCGGCGAACTCGGCCCACTCCAGCAGCTCCCCGTTGGCGACCAGCTTGTCGAACTCCTCGTCGTCCACGAAGAAGTACTGGACGCCGTGCTGCTCGCCGGGACGGGGCCTGCGGGTGGTGGCGGACACCGAGAGCCAGATCTCCGGATGGACCTTGCGCAGATGGGCGACGACCGTGCTCTTGCCGACCCCGGAGGGGCCGGAGAGCACGGTCAGCCGCGGACGTTCACTCATACGGCGATTATCCCGGTTCCCGAGAGCGCCCGGGAACGTCAGGCGGAGCCGCCGCCGAACTCGCGCTCGAGGGAGGCGATCTGGTTGGAGCCCAGACCGCGCACCCGGCGGCTCTCGGAGATGCCGAGCCGCTCCATGATCTGGCGGGCCCGGACCTTGCCGACGCCGGGCAGGGACTCCAGGAGGGCGGAGACCTTCATCTTGCCGATGACCTCGTTCTCCTGGCCCTGCTTGATGACCTCGTGGAGCGAAGCGCCGGAGTGCTTCAGTCGGTTCTTGACCTCGGCGCGCTCCCGGCGAGCCGCGGCGGCCTTCTCGAGCGCGGCTGCGCGCTGTTCAGGGGTAAGGGGCGGAAGAGCCACGCCTACGTCACCTCGGATGTAGAACTGGTCGGATACGGATCGGTGAGGAACCTAGTGGCCCCGCACCTGCGGAGCAAAGAGCAACACGTCTCCCGGAGCCTCCGGACCCGGCGCCCCGGGTCCGGCCCGCCGGACTCGGGGCGACCCCGCGCCCGGCGCTTCCACCTGGGAAGACCCCAGAATTCGCGGTGCTCTCGTCGGAGACTAGCGGCCCTGAACGCCAGAGTCAGCGAGAACAGACGAAAAGTCCAGGTCAGACTTCAGCCGACCCGGACTTCACTGGGCAAAACGGACGCACTCGGGAGGGTGTGCGCCGGAAATCCCGCCCCGGACCCCCGTCCCACCCGCAACCGGTCCGCGTCCGGCGGACGCCCCGGTTCCATCCGGTTCCCGGCGGACCGGACCCGGCGGGGAGGCCCGCCGCGGGGGATCCGGCGGCGGGCCCCGCGCAGGCGGTGCGGCGGGGTTGCGGGCCGCCGCCGGCGCCGCGGATCAGGCCAGGACCTGCCGGAGGCGCTCGGCCTCCCGCGCCGCGGACTCGCGCAGCGCCGCCACCGAGGGGCCGTGCCCCAGCACTCCCCTGCTGATGCTCGGCACGACGTTGCGCACGGCGTCGCCGAACACCTCCGGCAGGTCCTCCGCGGTGGCCCCCTGAGCCCCCAGCCCGGGCGCCAGCAGCGGGCCGTTCACCGCCAGGTCCACGCCGGCCCGGCCCAGCGTCGCGCCCACCACGGCGCCCACCGAGCCCAGCGGACCGGCCCCGGCGTTCTCGCGGGCGATGTGGTCCAGGACCGTCTGGGCCACCGGCCTCCCGCCCGCCGCCGTGGCGCGCTGCACCTCGGCGCCCTCGGGGTTGGAGGTCAGTGCCAGCACGAAGACCCCCGCGCCGGCCGCCCGGGCCGCGTCCAGAGCGGGCCGCAGCGAGCCGAAGCCCAGATAGGGGCTGACGGTCACCGCGTCGGAGAACAGCGGACTGCCCGGGTCGAGGTAGGCGGCGGCGTAGGCGGCCATGGTGGAGCCGATGTCGCCGCGCTTGGCGTCGGTGAGCACCAGCGCCCCGGCCGAGCGGGCGTCGGCGATGGCCCGCTCCAGCACGGCGACGCCGCGCGAGCCGAAGCGCTCGAAGAAGGCGGACTGCGGCTTGAGGACGGCCACCTCCCCGGCGAGCGCGTCCACCACCGTGCGCGTGAACCGCTCCAGACCCGCCACGTCGTCCTCCAGGCCCCAGGCCGCGAGCAGCGAGGCGTGCGGGTCGATGCCCACGCACAGCGGGCCGCGGACGTCCATGGCGCGGCGCAGCCGGGCGCCGAACGGCTCGGGGGACGGCTGCGGGGCGGGGGTGCTCATCGGGAGGTCACCTTCCTGGTGTCGGCGCCGACGGCCTCGGCGAGGGTGGCGTACGGGCTCGCGGCCAGCCGCGCGGCCAAGCCCCGGTGGATGCGGCGGCACCACAGCGGCCCCTCGTAGACGAAGGCGCTGTAGCCCTGGACGAGGGTGGCGCCGGCCAGGATGCGCTCCCAGACGTCGTCGGCGGTGCGCACCCCGCCGACCCCGACCAGGGTGACGCGGTCGCCGACGCGCGCGTACAGCCGGCGCAGCACCGCCAGGGAGCGGTCCTTCAGCGGGGCCCCGGAGAGCCCGCCCGCGCCGGCGGCCTCGATCTCCGCGCGGCCGGCGGTCAGCCCCAGCCCGTCGCGGGCGATGGTGGTGTTGGTGGCGATGACGCCGTCCAGGCCCAGTTCGACGGCGAGGTCGGCGACGGCGTCGACGTCCTCGTCCGCCAGATCGGGGGCGATCTTGACCAGCAGGGGGACGCGGCGGGTGGGCACCGCGGCGTCGGCGGCGGCGCGCACGGCCGTCAGCAGGGGGCGCAGGTGCTCGGTGGCCTGGAGGTTCCGCAGCCCGGGGGTGTTGGGCGAGGAGACGTTGACGACGAGGTAGTCCGCGTGCGGGGCCAGGCGCCCGGCGGAGGTCGCGTAGTCGTCGGCGGCTTCGCTCTCGGGCGTGGCCTTCGTCTTGCCGATGTTGACGCCCACGGTGGCCGGGAAGACGGCGCGCCGCCCGCCCAGGCGGGCCGCGACGGCCGCGGAGCCGTCGTTGTTGAAGCCCATCCGGTTGACCAGCGCCCGGTCGGCGACCAGGCGGAACAACCTCGGCCGGGGGTTGCCGGGCTGGGCCTGCGCGGTGACGGTGCCGACCTCGACATGGTCGAAGCCCAGCATGGTCAGCCCGTCGATGCCGACGGCGTTCTTGTCGAAGCCGGCGGCCAGCCCGAAGGGGCCGCGCATCCGCAGGCCGAAGGCCTCGGTGGCCAGGGCGCGCCGCTGGCTCCGGGTCGGGGCGAGGACGGCCGCGGCGAGGGCGCGCAGACCGGGGACGCGGGCGGTCAGCCGGATCAGGGCGAAGGCGAGGTGGTGCGCCCGCTCCGGGTCGAGGCGTTTGAGGAGCAGGGTGAACAGCAGCGGGTACATGCGGGTCTTCCGGGCGGCGGGACGGGCGGGGACGGGCCCCCGGCAGGGGCCCGGGCCGTGCGGCGGCTCGCGGGGCGGGCCGCACGGGGGCGGGGCGGGGGCGCGGGGCCGTGGGGGGGGGTTCGTGAGGAGGGGGACACCGGATCGTCCGGTGTCCCCCTCCCGTGTCACTGCCCGCGGGCCGCGACGAGGCGTTCGGCGTGCTCCTGGAGGGAGCGGACGCCGACCTCCCCGCGCGAGGTGGCCTCGATGCCCTGCACGGCGGCCGCCAGGGCCTGGACCGTGGTCAGGCAGGGCACCGCGCGGGCCACGGCCGCGGTGCGGATGTCGTAGCCGTCCAGGCGGCCGCCGGTGCCGTAGGGGGTGTTGACGATGAGGTCGACCTCCCCGTCGTGGATGAGCTGGACGATGGTCCGCTCGCCGTTCGGCCCCTCGCCCTCGCTCTGCTTGCGCACCACGGTGGCGTCGATGCCGTTGCGGCGCAGCACCTCGGCGGTGCCGGAGGTGGCCAGCAGCTCGAAGCCCATGGAGACCAGCTCGCGGGCCGGGAAGATCAGCGAGCGCTTGTCCCGGTTGGCGACCGAGACGAAGGCCCGGCCCTTGGTGGGCAGCGCGCCGTAGGCGCCGGCCTGGGACTTGGCGTACGCCGTGCCGAAGACCGAGTCGATGCCCATGACCTCGCCGGTGGAGCGCATCTCCGGGCCGAGGACGGTGTCCACGCCGCGGCCGTGGACGTCGCGGAAGCGGGTCCAGGGCAGCACGGCCTCCTTGACCGAGATCGGCGCGTCCAGCGGCAGGGTGCCGCCGTCGCCGGAGGCGGGCAGCATGCCCTCGGCGCGCAGCTCGGCGATGGTGGCGCCCAGCGAGATCCGGGCGGCGGCCTTGGCCAGGGGGACGGCCGTGGCCTTGGAGGTGAAGGGGACGGTGCGGGAGGCGCGCGGGTTGGCCTCCAGCACGTAGAGGATGTCCCCGGCCAGCGCGAACTGGATGTTGATCAGTCCGCGCACCCCCACGCCGCGCGCGATGGCCTCGGTGGAGGCCCGCAGCCGCTTGATGTCGTATCCGCCCAGGGTGATCGGGGGCAGGGCGCAGGCGGAGTCGCCCGAGTGGATGCCCGCCTCCTCGATGTGCTCCATCACACCGCCGAGGTAGAGCTCGCGGCCGTCGTAGAGCGCGTCGACGTCGATCTCGACGGCGTCGTCGAGGAAGCGGTCGATCAGCACGGGGTGCTCGGAGATCAGGCCCGCGTGGCGGGTGAGGTAGTCCCCCAGCGAGGGCTCGTCGTAGACGATCTCCATGCCGCGTCCGCCCAGCACGTAGGAGGGGCGGACCATGACCGGGTAGCCGATCCCGGCGGCGATCTCCTTGGCCTCCTCGAAGGAGAAGGCGGTGCCGTACTTGGGCGCGGGCAGCCCGGCCTCGGCCAGGACGCGGCCGAAGGCGCCGCGGTCCTCGGCCAGGTGGATGGCCTCCGGGGAGGTGCCGACGATGGGCACGCCGTTGTCCTTGAGCGCCTGGGCCAGGCCGAGGGGGGTCTGGCCGCCGAGCTGGACGACGACGCCCGCCACGGGGCCCGCCTGCTGCTCCGCGTGGACGATCTCCAGGACGTCCTCCAGGGTGAGCGGCTCGAAGTAGAGCCGGTCGGAGGTGTCGTAGTCGGTGGAGACGGTCTCGGGGTTGCAGTTGACCATCACCGTCTCGTAGCCCGCGTCGCGCAGCGCGAAGGAGGCGTGGACGCAGGAGTAGTCGAACTCGATGCCCTGGCCGATGCGGTTGGGCCCCGAGCCGAGGATGATCACGGCGGGCTTCGTCCGCGGCGCGACCTCGCTCTCCTCGTCGTAGGAGGAGTAGAAGTACGGGGTCTTCGCGGCGAACTCGGCGGCGCAGGTGTCGACGGTCTTGTAGACGGGACGCACGCCCAGGGCGTGGCGGACCTCGCGCACGACGTCCTCGCGCAGTCCCCGGATCGCGGCGATCTGGGCGTCGGAGAAGCCGTGCCGCTTGGCCTCGGCCAGCAGTTCGGGGTCGAGGCGGGGGGCCTCGGCCAGCTCGTCGGCGATCTCCTTGATCAGGAAGAGCTGGTCGACGAACCAGGGGTCGATCCTCGTGGCCTCGAAGACCTCCTCGGGGCTCGCCCCGGCCCTCATCGCGTCCATGACGGTGTTGATCCGGCCGTCGGTGGGACGGCGGGCGGCGGCCAGCAGCTCGTCCTTCTCCCCGACCGGGGAGGAGAAGTCGAACTGGCTGCCCTTCTTCTCCAGCGAGCGCAGCGCCTTGTTGAACGCCTCGGGGAAGTTGCGGCCGATGGCCATGGCCTCGCCCACCGACTTCATGGTGGTGGTGAGGGTCGCGTCGGCGCCGGGGAACTTCTCGAACGCGAAGCGCGGGATCTTGACCACCACGTAGTCGAGGGTGGGCTCGAAGGAGGCCGGGGTCTGCTCGGTGATGTCGTTGGGGATCTCGTCGAGGGAGTACCCCACGGCCAGCTTGGCGGCGATCTTGGCGATCGGGAAGCCGGTGGCCTTGGACGCCAGCGCCGAGGAGCGCGAGACCCGCGGGTTCATCTCGATGACGATGACCCGGCCGTCCTCCGGGTTGACGGCGAACTGGATGTTGCAGCCGCCGGTGTCCACGCCGACCTCGCGGATGACGGCGATGCCGATGTCGCGCAGCACCTGGTACTCGCGGTCGGTGAGCGTCATCGCCGGGGCGACGGTGATGGAGTCGCCGGTGTGGACGCCCATCGGGTCGAAGTTCTCGATGGAGCAGACCACCACGACGTTGTCGTTGCGGTCGCGCATCAGCTCCAGCTCGTACTCCTTCCAGCCGAGGATGGACTCCTCCAGGAGCACCTCGGTGGTCGGCGAGAGCGCCAGCCCCTGCCCGGCGATGCGGCGCAGCTCCTCCTCGTCGTGGGCGAAGCCGGAGCCGGCGCCGCCCATGGTGAAGGAGGGCCGGACGACCACGGGGTAGCCGCCGAGCTCCTCGACGCCCGCCAGGACCTCCTCCATGGAGTGGCAGATCACCGAGCGGGCGGACTCGCCGTGCCCGATCCTGGCGTTGACGGCCTTCACGACCTCCTTGAACTGGTCGCGGTCCTCGCCCTTGCGGATCGCCTCGACGTTGGCGCCGATCAGCTCGACGCCGTACTCGGCCAGGGTGCCGGCCTCGTGGAGGGAGATCGCGGTGTTCAGCGCGGTCTGGCCGCCGAGGGTGGGCAGCAGCGCGTCGGGGCGCTCCTTGGCGATGATCTTCTCGACGAACTCCGGGGTGATCGGCTCGACGTACGTGGCGTCGGCGATCTCCGGGTCGGTCATGATCGTGGCGGGGTTGGAGTTGACCAGGATCACCCTCAGGCCCTCGGCCTTGAGGACGCGGCACGCCTGGGTGCCGGAGTAGTCGAACTCGGCGGCCTGCCCGATGACGATCGGGCCGGAGCCGATGACCAGGACGGACTGGATATCGGTGCGCTTAGGCACGCTGGCCCTCCATCAGGGAGACGAAGCGGTCGAACAGGTAGGCGGCGTCGTGCGGGCCGGCCGCGGCCTCGGGGTGGTACTGGACGCTGAAGGCGGGGCGGTCCAGCAGGCGCAGGCCCTCGACCACGCCGTCGTTGAGGCAGACGTGGGAGACCTCGGCGCGCCCGTAGGGGGTGTCGCTGGGCGCGTCCACGGGCGCGTCCACCGCGAAGCCGTGGTTGTGCGCGGTGACCTCGACCTTGCCGGTCGTGCGGTCCTGCACGGGCTGGTTGATGCCGCGGTGGCCGTACTTCAGCTTGTAGGTGCCGAACCCGAGCGCGCGGCCGAGGACCTGGTTGCCGAAGCAGATGCCGAACAGCGGCGTGGACCGCTCCAGGACGCCGCGCATGACGGAGACGGGGTGGTCGGCGGTGGCGGGGTCGCCGGGGCCGTTGGAGAAGAACACCCCGTCCGGGTCGACCGCGTAGACGTCCTCGATCGTGGCGGTGGCGGGGAGCACGTGGACCTCGATGCCGCGTTCGGCCATCCGGCGCGGGGTCATGCCCTTGATGCCCAGGTCCACGGCGGCCACGGTGAACCGCTTGGTCCCGACGGCGGGGACGGTGTAGGGCTCGGCGGTGGCGACCTCGGCGGCCAGGTCGGCGCCGGCCATCTGCGGGGCGTTCCTCACCCTGGCCAGCAGGGTCGCCTCGTCGGCGAGCGCGTCGCCGGAGAAGATGCCCACCCGCATCGCCCCGCGCTCGCGCAGGTGGCGGGTGAGCGCCCGGGTGTCGACGCCGCTGATGCCGACGACGCCCTGGGCGGCGAGCTCCTCGTCCAGGGTGCGCACCGAGCGCCAGCTGGAGGGCCTGCGGGCCGGGTCGCGCACGACGTAGCCGGCCACCCAGATCCGCTTCGACTCCGGGTCCTCGTCGTTGACGCCGGTGTTGCCGATGTGCGGGGCGGTCATGACGACCACCTGGCGGTGGTAGGAGGGATCGGTCAGGGTCTCCTGGTAACCGGTCATGCCGGTGGAGAACACGGCTTCGCCCAGGGTCTCGCCCACGGCCCCGTAGGCGCGTCCGCGGAAGGTGCGGCCGTCCTCCAGGACGAGTACGGCGGGCACCCTCGCGGCTGTGCGGGTGGAGGTCGTCATCGTGTGTCTTCCTCGTGGTGCGTGGTGGTGGCAGCGTCGGTGGTGCCGTGGTGTGCGTCGGTGGTGCCGGGAGCCCGGCCGGCGGGCCCGGCGGACATCGCCCGCAGCGCGTCGCGCCAGGCGGCGTGCTCGGCCGCGCGGTCGGAGCGGAAGCCGGAGTCCAGCAGCCTCCCGCCGTGCTCCCAGGTGATCACCAGCAGGCCGTCCTCGGTGAGGACCTTGCCCGCGATGCCCTTGTCGAGCCGGGCGTCGCGCAGCCGCCCGGCGGGGATGAAGAAGTCGTTCGCCCCGGGCCGCACCACGGTCACACCGCGCTCGGTGAGGGTGAGCTCGGCCCGGCTGCGGGCGCCCAGGCCGTGGGCGACGATCCGGTCGAGCCACTGCCCGGCCGTGGTGGTGCCGTGGTAGCGGCCGGTCATGGCCAGCCTCGGCTCGCCCGGGTCGGCGGGCGCCTGCGGGAGTCCGGGCAGGTCGGACTGGAGGACGGCCCGCCACTTCCAGCCCTCGCGCATCAGCCAGTACAGCAGGGCGACGACCAGCAGCAGGCCGACCACCCAGGCGATCCTGGGCGCCCAGTCCGTCACCTGCTGGGACTGGGGTGCGGCGGTGTGCCGGATGGCGAGGGACACCGGTGAGATGTTCATACGAGCTTTCCGTCCATGACTGTCGCCCTGCCCCGCAGGAAGGTGTGCGTGACGCGGCCCGGCAGCTCGCGGCCCTGGTAGGGGGTGTTGCGGCTGCGGGACGCGAACCGTGCGGAATCCACCGTTCCACGGTAGGACGGATCGACCAGGACGAGGTTGGCGGGCTCGCCTGCCGAGATGGGCCGGCCCTGGCCGGCCAGCCGGCCGATGGCGGCGGGCCGGAAGGACATCCGGTCGGCGACGCCCGCCCAGTCCAGCAGCCCGGTCTCCACCATGGTGTGCTGGACGACGGAGAGGGCCGTCTCCAGGCCGAGCATCCCCATGGCGGCCGCGCCCCACTCGCAGTCCTTGTCCTCGTGGGGGTGCGGGGCGTGGTCGGTGGCCACGCAGTCGATGGTGCCGTCGGCCAGCGCCTCGCGCAGGGCCGTCACGTCGGCCTCGGTGCGCAGCGGCGGGTTCACCTTGTAGACCGGATCGTAGGAGCGCACCAGCTCGTCGGTGAGCAGCAGGTGGTGCGGGGTGACCTCGGCGGTGACGTTCCAGCCCTTGGACTTGGCCCAGCGGACGATCTCCACCGAGCCGGCCGTGGACAGGTGGCAGATGTGCAGCCGGGAGCCGACGTGCGCGGCCAGCAATACGTCGCGGGCGATGATCGCCTCCTCGGCGACGGCGGGCCAGCCGCCCAGGCCCAGCTCGGCGGAGACCACTCCCTCGTTCATCTGCGCGCCCTCGGTGAGCCGGGGCTCCTGGGCGTGCTGGGCGATCACGCCGTCGAAGGCTTTGACGTACTCCAGCGCCCGGCGCATGATCACCGCGTCGTCCACGCACTTGCCGTCGTCGGAGAAGACCCGCACGGAGGCGGCCGAGTCGTGCATCGCGCCCAGCTCGGCGAGCTGCTTGCCCTCCAGGCCGACGGTGACGGCGCCGACGGGCTGCACGTCGCAGTAGCCGGACTCCCTCCCCAGCCGCCAGACCTGCTCCACCACGCCGGCGGTGTCGGCCACGGGGAAGGTGTTGGCCATGGCGTGGACGGCGGTGTAGCCGCCGGCCGCGGCGGCGCGGGTGCCGGTCAGGACCGTCTCGGAGTCCTCGCGGCCGGGCTCGCGCAGGTGGGTGTGGAGGTCGACCAGGCCCGGCAGCAGGATCCGCCCGTCGGCCTCGACCACGGTGGCCCCGCCGGCGGCCAGCCCGGTGCCGACCTCGGCGACGGTGCCGCCGTCGATCAGGACGTCGCCCGCTTCGCCGCCGAGGATCCGCGCGCCGCGGATGAGGGTCCGGCCGGTGTTCTCTTCGGTGGTCGTCATGCGTTCTCCTCGGTGCGGGTGGTGCTCTCGGCGGCGGACGCGGAGGGGGGCGCGGGGGTGCTGGCGGCGGGCTCGGCGCCGCCCAGCAGCAGGTAGAGGACCGCCATCCGGATGGTGACGCCGCCCGCGACCTGCTCCACGGCGGTGCAGCGGTCGGAGTCGGCGACCTCGGCGGTGATCTCCATGCCGCGGTTCATCGGCCCGGGGTGCATCACGACGGCGTGCTCGGGCATCCGCGCCATGCGGTCGCCGTTCAGGCCGTAGCGGCGGGCGTACTCGCGCTCGGTGGGGAAGAAGGCGGCGTTCATGCGCTCGCGCTGGACGCGCAGCATCATCACCGCGTCGGACTTGGGCAGCACCGCGTCCAGGTCGTAGGAGACCTCGCACGGCCACGTCTCGGCGCCGAGCGGCACCAGGGTGGGCGGGGCGACGAGGGTCACCTCGGCACCGAGCGTGGTGAGCAGGTGCACGTTGGAGCGGGCGACGCGGCTGTGCAGGATGTCGCCGACGACGGTGACGCGGCGGCCGGACAGGTCCCTGCCCGCTCCCCCGCCGCTGCCCCCCACCAGGCGGCGGCGCAGGGTGAAGGCGTCCAGCAGCGCCTGGGTGGGGTGCTCGTGGGTGCCGTCGCCGGCGTTGACCACCGAGCCGCCGATCCAGCCGGAGGTGGCCAGGCGGTGCGGGGCACCGGAGTCGTGGTGGCGGATGACGACGGCGTCGGCGCCCATCGCCTCCAGGGTCAGCGCGGTGTCCTTGAGGGATTCGCCCTTGGAGACGGACGAGCCCTTGGCGGAGAAGTTGATGACGTCGGCGGAGAGCCGCTTGGCCGCGGCCTCGAACGAGATCCGGGTGCGGGTGGAGTCCTCGAAGAAGAGGTTGACGACGGTGCGGCCGCGCAGGGTCGGCAGCTTCCGGATCGTCCGGTCTGCGACCCGGGCCAGCTCCTCGGCGGTGTCCAGGATCAGGACGGCGTCGTCGCGGGTGAGGTCGGCGGCCGAGATGAGGTGGCGCTTCATCTGTGTGCCTTCCGTGGGTGGTGGGCAGGGCGGGGCGGTCGGGCGGCGGCCGGAGGGCGGGGCCGGGCGCGGGCGGGTGCGGGTGAGTGCGGCCCGGCCGCGGGCACGGCCGGGCCCGCGGCCGTGCGGGCGGGGTTCCGGGACGCCGGGGCCCTCGGGGCCGGGCGGTGGGCGGGCGCGGGCTACCGCCCGCCGGAGGGAGCGGCCTCGTGGACGCCCAGGAGCACGCCGTCGCGGCCGTCCTCCTCGGTGAGCTGGACCTTGACCGTCTCCCGCAGTGAGGTGGGGAGGTTCTTGCCGACGTAGTCGGCGCGGATCGGCAGCTGGCGGTGGCCGCGGTCGACGAGGACCGCGAGCTGTACGGCGCGGGGGCGGCCGATGTCGTTCAGCGCGTCGAGGGCGGCGCGGATGGTGCGGCCGGAGAAGAGGACGTCGTCGACCAGGACGACCAGCCGGCCGTCGATGCCCTCGGCGGGGATCTCGGTGCGGGCCAGGGCGCGGGCGGGGCCCATGCGCAGGTCGTCGCGGTACATGGTGATGTCGAGGGACCCGACCGGCTGCGGTCGCGGGGTGATCCCCTCCAGCTTGGCCGCCAGCCGCCGGGCCAGGTGGACGCCGCGGGTGGGGATGCCGAGGAGCACCACGTCGTCGGCGCCCTTGGCGCGCTCGACGATCTCGTGGGCGATGCGGGTCAGGACCCGCGCGATGTCCGGTGCCTCCAGAACGGGCCGGACCTGGGCAGAGCTGTCTCCGTCCATGCCGTGCATGGGAAACGGACCTCCTTCCCCGCCTCACGGGACGGGTCTTAAAGGACGTCGATCGGTGCGCCGTCAACGGTACCAGGGTCCGCCCGCCCGGCCGTCCGCGGGTCCGGGCCTCCGCACGCCGCGCGCGGACCGCGCCGTGCGGAGGGCGCCGCCCGCGGCGCGCCGGAGGCGGCCGCGCGGGGCTGCGCACCCGGCGCACCCCCGGTATGGACCGCCCGGCTTGACGCCGGACATTACGCTGCGTAACATCACAGTGAGTTACGAAGACGTCCACCGGGGAGCCATATGTCCAGCGAATACGCCAAACAGCTCGGGGCCAAGCTCCGCGCCATCCGCACCCAGCAGGGCCTCTCCCTCCACGGTGTGGAGGAGAAGTCGCAGGGCCGCTGGAAGGCGGTCGTGGTCGGCTCGTACGAGCGCGGCGACCGTGCCGTGACCGTGCAGCGCCTGGCCGAGCTGGCGGACTTCTACGGCGTCCCGGTGCAGGAACTGCTGCCGGGCAGCACGCCGGGCGGAGCCGCCGAGCCGCCGCCGAAGCTCGTCCTGGATCTGGAGCGGCTGGCCCACGTGCCCTCCGAGAAGGCCGGACCGCTGCAGCGGTACGCCGCGACGATCCAGAGCCAGCGCGGCGACTACAACGGCAAGGTGCTGTCGATCCGGCAGGACGACCTGCGCACCCTCGCCGTCATCTACGACCAGTCGCCGTCGGTCCTGACCGAGCAGCTCATCGGCTGGGGTGTGCTGGACGCCGACGCGCGCCGCGCGGTCCAGCACGAGGAGGCCTGAGAGGGGCCGCTCCTCTTCCGCTCCGGGCGGGCGCCCGGGCGGTTGCGGTCGGCCGCGGGCAGGAGCACGGCCGCAGAAACGTACCGCCGCCGTCCGGTGGGCCCGCCGTCGGACGGGACCGGACGGCGGCGGGCCCACCGGTGCCCCCTGCGTCCTGCGGCGCGGGCGGCAGCCTCGGGACCGCGAAGGGAGGGCCCGGACACCAGCGGTGTCCGGGCCCTCCCTTCCGTCGCGTCCGGCTCCTCACCGCCGCGTTCAGGCACGCCTCAGCGTCGGCTTGAGCTCCTTGAGCCGGCCCAGCAGGCCGTTGATGAAGGACGGGGACTCGTCGGTGGAGAACTCCCTGGCGAGCTGCACCGCCTCGTCGATCACCACCGCGTCGGGGACCCCGTCCTCCCAGACCAGCTCGTAGGCGCCGAGCCTGAGCAGGTTGCGGTCCACCGCGGGCATCCGGTCCAGGGTCCAGCCCACGGCATAGGTGGAGATCAGCTCGTCGATCCGGTCCGCGTGCTGCGCGTACCCCTCGACCAGCTGCATCGTGTACTCGCCGACCGGCGGCTGCCGCTCGTCGGTCCGCGCGTGCCGGATCCAGTCCGCCAGCACGGCCGTCACCGCGCTGCCGCGCTGGTCGGCCTCGAACAGGATCTGGAAGGCCCGCTTGCGGGCCTTGCTACGGGCAGCCACGGTTAGCTGTTCACCCGGCCGAGGTACTCACCGGAACGGGTGTCGACCTTGATCTTCTCACCGGTGGTGATGAAGAGCGGAACGCCGATCTCGTAACCCGTCTCCAGCTTGGCGGGCTTGGTGCCGCCGGTGGAGCGGTCGCCCTGGACACCCGGCTCGGTGTACTCCACCACCAGCTCGACGGCGGCCGGGAGCTCGATGTACAGCGGGTTGCCCTCGTAGACGGCGACCGTGCAGTCCTGACCCTCCAGCAGGTAGTTGGCGGCGTCGCCGACGACCTCGGGGCCGATGGGCATCTGGTCGTAGGTCTGGGTGTCCATGAAGACGAAGTCGGAGCCGTCCTTGTACGAGAACTGCATGCCCCGCTTGTCGACGGTGGCCGTCTCGACCTTGGTGCCGGCGTTGAAGGTCTTGTCGACCACCTTGCCGGAGAGCACGTTCTTGAGCTTGGTGCGGACGAAGGCGCCGCCCTTGCCGGGCTTGACGTGCTGGAACTCGACAACGGACCAGAGCTGGCCCCCTTCGAGCTTGAGCACCATGCCGTTCTTGAGGTCGTTCGTGGTGGCCACGGTCGCGGAATCTCCTGAGACTGCTGCTGCTGCGGACGGACCCGGAGCCGCCCCCGTGTCACAGGGCGAGCAGCTCCTTGGTCGTGATGGTGAGTAGCTCCGGTCCGCCGTCCGCCTGCGGGCGGACGACGAGCGTGTCGTCGATCCGGACGCCGCCCCGTCCCGGGAGGTGGACCCCCGGTCCGACGGTGACCGGCACGCAAGCGTCCAGTTTACCCATGGCCGCAGGTGACAACCGAGGGTCCTCACCGATTTCCAGCCCCACCCCGTGCCCGGTGGCCGCTTCCAGGAGCTCCCCGTACCCGGCCGCCTCCAGCGGCTGGCGCGCCGCCCGGTCGACCCCGCGGTACTCCGCGCCCGGCGCCAGCGCCTCCCGTCCGGCGCGCTGCGCGGCGAAGACCAGCTCGTACAGCTCGACCTGCCAGTCGGCGGGGGCCGGTCCGATCACGAAGGTCCGGCCGATCCGGCAGCGGTAGCCGTGGTAGCGCGCGCCCATCCGCACGGTGAGGAAGTCGCCCTCCTCCACCCTGCGGTCGGTGGGCCGGTGGCCGGCCAGCCCGGAGTTGCGGCCGGTGGCGACGGAGGTCGGGAAGG
Source organism: Streptomyces desertarenae (assembly GCF_042681365.1). Classification (NCBI taxonomy): domain Bacteria; kingdom Bacillati; phylum Actinomycetota; class Actinomycetes; order Kitasatosporales; family Streptomycetaceae; genus Streptomyces; species Streptomyces desertarenae. The sequence goes on from NZ_JBHUFU010000010.1 coordinate 17,123, forward strand.
CCGGGCCGTCGGCCCCGTGGTCCATCAGGCGCCGTTCGAGCTCCAGCGCCAGGTGACGCTCGGTGCGGCCGACCAGGATGGACTCCAGCAGCTCGCCCAGGGCGTGGTCGGTGATCTCGGCGGCGGTCCGCAGCGCGGCCAGTTCCTCCTCGTCCTTGACCAGCCGCTGCTGCTCCACCGCGCGGCCCAGGTCGGCCAGCCGCAGCCCGGGGGCGGCCGAGGCCAGGGCCCGGTGCCGGGCGACGGACAGGTCGTGCTCCTCCACCGCCAGCGCCGCCGCCCCCCGGGAGGCGGCCAGCCCCGCGGCGGCGACCGCCGCGTCCACGCCGTCGCCCGGGAGGGTGACGTGGTACAGCCCGTCGGCGGCGCCGGAGGGGTCCGCGTGGTCGCCGGCGGCCGGTCCGGGCGGGCGCAGCAGCGTGTCGCGGCCGTCCGCGCCGAGCAGCAGGACGGCGCCGGGCAGGGAGCACCCGGTCAGGTAGCGGACGTTGGCGGGGCGGGAGACCAGGACGGCCCCGCCGCCCGCCGTCGTCCGGCGGTCGCGCAGTCGGGAACGGCGGGCGGCGTGCACCTCGGACATGCCCCGAGCCTACGCACGGGGGCGCGCGGGGGCGCACCGACACGTCCGGACGGGCGTCGCACGCCCCCTTGGCCGCGCGGGCCGTCCGGAAGGGGCCGCCGGCGCGCGGGCCCCGGTCGTGCGGCGCCCCCGCTGGGGGGTGCGGCTACCAGCTGGGCGGACTGGTGAGGCTGCGGGCCACGGCCTCGTCCAGCAGCCGCGCGGTGGTCGCCACGTCCTGCCGGGAGTTGTCGATGATCGGCAGACCCGAGCCGTACCAGCCGGCCATCCGGCCGTGGATGCGGGCCACCTCCTCGTCGGACAGCCGCCGGTTTCCGGTGCGCTCGGCGTTCCGCTCCAGGACGACCTCCAGGCCGGGCAGCAGCACGACGGGGATCAGGCCGGGGCCGACGTGGCGCTTCCAGCCGCCGAGACCGACCACGGGCCGGTCGGGGAAGACCGCGTCGTCCAGGATGCAGGAGATGCCGTTGGCCAGGAAGTTGCGGGCCGCGAAGCCGCAGGTGCGGCGGGCGAGGCGGTACTGCGCCTCGGAGTGCTCGTTCCAGCCGGACTGCGGGTCGGCGAAGCCCGAGCGGACCCATTCGCGGACGTCGTCGAGGCTGATGTGCGCGGTGGGGACGCGGCGGGTGTCGGCCCAGTAGCGGGCGACGGTGGTCTTGCCCGCGCCGGCCGGTCCGATCAGCAGGACGGCGACGGCGGCGGTGTGGGCGGCCTCCACGGTGACGGGGCCGGCGGTCCGGTCCGGCGCCCCGGAGATCTGCACCGGCGCCCCGGGCGGCAGCCGGAGGTGCCCGGTGGCGTCCGGGGACTGCGGCGGAGGGGCCGGGGTGGGCGCGGAGGCGGGAGGGGGCGAGACCGGGGGCGGCGCGGGCGCGGGGGGCGGGGGCGGCGCCTGGCCCGGTCCGCTCCATCCCGGGCGGTGGGCGGGCTGCGGAGGCGCCGGGGGGTGGGGTCGAGGAGGGTACGGCGGATGTCCCTGGGTGTGGCCCTGGGGGGAGCCCGAGGGCGGGACGGGCCGCTGCGTCCCGTACTGCTGCATCCGGTCCCAACTCCGTTTCCGTACGGGTGTCCTGCGCCGTTCCGGTGGGTCCGGGCGGTGTCACCTCGCCTGTCGGTACCGAACCGTACCCTCCCCGGCCTGTCCGGTGTGAACGGCCGGGGAGCCCGGTTGGTGCCCGGACGGGCGCTCAGCCCGCCGATCCCTCCGCGAGGGCGCGCAGGGCCAGTTCGTAGGAGCCGATGCCGAAGCCGGCGACCGTGCCCGAGGCCACGGCCGCCACGACCGAGGTGTGCCGGAACTCCTCGCGGGCGTACGGATTGGAGATGTGCACCTCGACCAGCGGTGCGGTGCGCTGGGCGGCGGCGTCGCGCATCCCGTAGGAGTAGTGGGTGAAGGCCCCCGGGTTGAGGACGACCGGGACCGATCCGTCGGCCGCCTCGTGCAGCCAGCGGATCATCTCGCCCTCGTCGTTGGTCTCGCGGACCTCCACCTCCAGGCCCAGCTCCTTCCCCAGCTCCGTGCAGCGCTCGACGAGCCCCGCGTAGGAGGTGGAGCCGTACACGTCGGGTTCGCGCGAGCCCAGCCGGCCGAGGTTGGGGCCGTTGAGGACGAGCACCTTCCGCGGTGCGGCGGCGCTCACGCGGCGATCTCCGCGTGCGCGGCGAGCAGCATCGCCGGGTCCGGTCCCTCCAGGACGGTGGGCCTGGCCAGGCCGTCCAGGACGATGAAGCGCAGCCGGTCGCCGCGGGTCTTCTTGTCGACCTTCATCGTCTCCAGCAGCTTGGGCCACTGGTCGCCGCGGTAGGTGACGGGCAGCCCGACCGCCTGCAGGACCGCGCGGTGGCGGTCGGCGGTGGCGTCGTCCAGGCGGCCGGCGATGCGGCCGAGTTCGGCGGCGAAGACCATGCCGACCGCCACGGCCGCGCCGTGCCGCCAGTTGTAGCGCTCGTTCTTCTCGATGGCGTGGGCGAGGGTGTGGCCGTAGTTGAGGATCTCCCGCAGGCCCGACTCCTTCAGGTCCGCGGAGACCACGTCCGCCTTGACCCGGATGGACCGCTCGATCAGCTCGGCGGTGTGCGGCCCGTCGGGGCGGCGCGCGGCCTGCGGGTCGGCCTCGATCAGCTCCAGGATGGCCGGGTCGGCGATGAAGCCCGCCTTGATGACCTCGGCCAGCCCGCTGACGTAGTCGTGCACCGGCAGGGACTCCAGCGCCGCCAGGTCGCACAGCACCCCGGCCGGCGGGTGGAAGGCGCCGACCAGGTTCTTGCCCTCGGCGGTGTTGATGCCGGTCTTGCCGCCGACCGCGGCGTCCACCATGCCCAGCACGGTGGTGGGCACCGCGATCCAGCGCACCCCGCGCAGCCAGGTGGCGGCGACGAAGCCCGCCAGGTCGGTGGTCGCCCCCCCGCCGACGCCGACGACGACGTCGGTGCGGGTGAAGCCGGACTGCCCCAGCGCCTTCCAGCAGTAGGCGGCGACCTCGGCGGTCTTGGCCTCCTCGGCGTTGGGCACCTGGATGGCGACGGCCTCGTAGCCCTGCTCGGCGAGGTCCTCCCGGAGCACCTCGCCGGTCTCGGCCAGCGCCTCGGGGTGGATCACGGCGACACGGCGGGCGTCGGCGCCGATCAGCCCCGGCAGCTCGCCCAGGAGCTGCCGTCCGACGAGGACGTCGTAGGGTGCGGTGCCCGCGCTGCCGCCGACGGTGATGCGGGTGGGGGATGCGGTGCTCATGCGTCCTTCAGGTCGAGTGCGTCCAGGACCGCCTGCGCGGTCTCCTCCGGGTCGCGGCCGCCGGTGTCGACGACCGCGCGGGCCACCTCCTCGTACAGCGGGCGGCGGCGCTCCATCAGCGTGCGCCACTGCTGCCGGGGGTTGACGGCCAGCAGGGGGCGCGGGGCGTCCAGTCCGACGCGCCGGACCGCGTCCGCGAGCGGCACGTCCAGGAAGACCACGGGCAGCCCGGCGAGCAGCTCGCGGGTGCCCGGGTCCATGACGGCGCCGCCGCCGAGCGAGACCACCCCGTCGTGCCCGGTGAGGGCCGCGCGCACGGCCTGCCGCTCCAGCTCCCGGAAGCGCGGCTCGCCGTCCTCCACGAAGATCTCCGGGATCGGCCTGCCCTCGGCGGCCTCGATGTCCGCGTCGGTGTCGCGCAGGGACACCCCCAGCCGCCGGGCGACGAGGGAGCCCACGGTGGACTTGCCCGCACCGGGCGGACCCACCAGGACCACGGCCGGGCCCGGCCCGGCGCTCACCGGATCTCCAGGCCGTCGAGGTAGCCGGTGACGTTGCGGCGGGTCTCGGCGACGTTGTCGCCGCCGAACTTCTCCGCGACCGCGTCGGCCAGGACGAGCGCGACCATCGCCTCGGCGACGATGCCCGCGGCCGGGACCGCGCACACGTCCGAGCGCTGGTGGTGGGCCCGGGTGGGCTCGCCGGTGGTGACGTCCACGGTGGCCAGCGCCCGCGGCACGGTGGCGATGGGCTTCATCGCGGCCCGCACCCGCAGCAGCTCGCCGGTCGACAGCCCGCCCTCGGTGCCGCCCGACCGCCCCGAGGAGCGGCGGATGCCCTCCCCGGTGGGGACGATCTCGTCGTGGGCCTTCGAGCCGGGCACCCGGGCCAGCTCGAAGCCGTCGCCGACCTCCACGCCCTTGATGGCCTGGATCCCCATCAGCGCCGCGGCCAGCCGGGCGTCGAGCCGGCGGTCCCAGTGCACGTGGGAGCCCAGGCCGACCGGCACGCCGTGGGCGACGACCTCGACCACGCCGCCGAGGGTGTCGCCGTCCTTGTGGGCCCGGTCGATCACCTCGACCATCGCCCTGCTCGCCTCGGCGTCCAGGCAGCGGACCGGATCGGCGTCCAGCCGCTCCACGTCCTCCGGCACCGGCAGCAGCCCGGCCGGGGCCTTGGCGCCGCCCAGCTCCACGACGTGGCTGACGATCTCGATGCCGGCCGTCTCCCTCAGGTAGGAGCGCGCCACCGCGCCCAGCGCCACGCGGGCCGCGGTCTCCCGCGCCGAGGCCCGCTCCAGGATCGGGCGCGCGTCGCCCACGCCGTACTTCTGCATGCCGGCCAGGTCGGCGTGGCCGGGGCGGGGGCGGGTCAGGGGCGCGTTGCGGGCCAGCTCGGCGAGTTCGGCCTCGTCGACCGGGTCGGCCGCCATGACCTTCTCCCACTTGGGCCACTCGGTGTTGCCGATCATGATGGCGACCGGCGAGCCGAGGGTCAGACCGTGCCGGACGCCGCCGAGGAAGGTGACCTCGTCGCGCTCGAACTTCATGCGGGCGCCGCGCCCGTAGCCCAGCCGCCGCCGCGCCAGCGCGTCCGCCACCATGCCGGTGGTGATCGGCACGCCGTAGGGCAGTCCCTCCAGCGTCGCCACCAGTGCGGGGCCGTGCGACTCCCCCGCGGTCAGCCAACGCAACCTGCTCACCTGTGCTCCTCAGTCCGGGCCCTTACGTCCTGGGTCCCGATCCTTTCACGGCCGGCCCTTTGGGACCGGCCCGAGTCCAGCAGGCGGGACGCCCGTCCCGGAGTCCGGAAGCCCGGCGGCGGCCCCGGCCGGCGTCAGCCCGCCCGGCCGGCGCCCGCGCGGCCCGCGAGCGCCGCCTCGCCCGCGGCGCGCATCGCCGCCAGCGGCGCCGGGGAGCGCCCGGTCATCAGCTCGACCTGGAGGACGGCCTGGTGGACCAGCAGGTCCAGGCCGCCGACGACCCTCCCGCCGCGGCCGGCCCAGGCCGCGGCCAGCGGGGTCGGCCAGGGCTCGTAGAGCACGTCGAAGAGGATGCCGGGCCGCCCGGGGACGTCCCCGGCCAGGTCGTCGGTGGCGCCCGCCGGGGTGGTCGCGACCACCAGGGGGGCGGTCAGCGCCTCCCTGGCCCGCGACCAGTCGGCCGTCGTCACCGGCACCCCCAGCCGTTCGCCCCAGCCGCGCATCTCCTCGGCCCGCTCCCGGCTGCGGACGTATGCGGTGACCTCTCCGGTGCAGACCCGGGCCAGGGCGGCCAGCGCCGACGAGGCCGTGGCCCCGGCCCCGAGCACGGCGGCGCCCGGGACGCCCCCGGCGCCGCGCTCGCGCAGGGCGGCGACCATGCCCGGGATGTCGGTGTTCTCGCCCAGGAGGCGGCCGCCGCCGGCGAAGACCACGGTGTTGACCGCCTCGACGGAGGCGGCGGTGTCGCCGATCCCGTCCAGCAGCGGGATGACGGCCCGCTTCAGCGGCATGGTCAGCGACAGCCCGGCCCAGTCGCCGTCGGCGGCGGCCTTCTCCAGGAACGGCCCGATGCCGTCCTCGGCCACCTCGAACCGGCCGTACGTCCAGCCCTCCAGGCCCAGCTCCGCGTAGGCGGCCCGGTGCAGGACCGGGGACAGGGAGTGGGCGATGGGCGAGCCGAGGACCGCCGCCCGCCGCCCGGCCCCGCCGCCTCCTCCCGGACCCGCCGGGACCGCGTCCGCCTCCGTACCCGTACCGCTCACTGCTGGGCCTTCTCGTACTGCTGCACGTTCTTCTGGTGCTCCTGGTAGGTGTCGGAGAACACCGTGTTGTCCTCCGTGATCGACACGAAGTAGTACCAGTCGCCCTCGGCCGGCTCCACCGCCGCGTGCAGCGCCTCGGCTCCGGGGCTGTTGATCGGCCCGGGCGGCAGGCCCTTCTTGGCGTAGGTGTTGTACGGGTGGTCGAACTTCGCCATGGTGCTGGGCGAGGGCACGTCCAGCGTGTACTGGTTCTTGGCGTAGTTGTAGGTCGAGTCGAACTGCAGGTAGCCGTTGGTCTCGGTGTTGTCGGACTTCAGCCGGTTGTAGACGACGCGGGAGACCTTCACGAAGTCGTGCTTGTACTTGCCCTCCGCCTGCACCAGGCTGGCGACGGTGAGCACGTCCAGCGGCGAGTCCAGGCCGAGCTGCTCGACGTGGTCCTGCAGACCGGCCTTCTCGAACTCCCGCTCGGCCCGCTCCACCATCTGCTTGAGCAGGTCCTCGGGGGCGGTCTTCGCGCCGACCGTGTACTTGGCGGGGAAGAGGAAGCCCTCGGGGTTGCCGCCGGCCCACTCGGGCAGGCCGAGGTCCGCCTCCTCGGCGGCCTTGGCGGTGGTGCCCTCCGCCAGGCCGAGCTTCTCGTCGATCAGCGTGTAGATCTCCGAGGCCCGCTTGCCCTCCGCGATGATCAGGGCGTTCTGGCTGGAGGGGTCGAGCATCATCCCGATGGCCGCCTCGGCGGACATCTCCTTGCGGAGCATGTAGACGCCGGCCTGGATGGACTTGGCCTTGGGGTTGGCGTTGGAGGCCTCGATGAAGGCGTCCTGGCTCTTGACCACGCCCGCCTCCCTCAGGATGGCTCCCATCTGCGCCAGGCTGCTGCCCTCGGGGATCTCGACCTGGACCTCGCCCGTGCCGTCACCGGAGAAGTCCGGCGCCGCGGCGAAGTGGCTCTGGTAGAAGTCGTAGGCGAAGTACCCGCCGATTCCCACTCCGCCCACCAGCACGGCGGCGACGGTGAGGCAGGCCAGGCCGTTCCGGCCCTTCCCCTTGCGTCCGCGGCCGGGGCGCCCGCCGTCCTCGTCGCCGCCGTCGCCGTCATCGCCGCCGTCGCCGCCGTCGTCCGCGAAGAAGGCGTGTTCGCCCTGGTCGGGGCCCGGGTCCCAGCCGGTCTCCTCGTCGGGCCCGGGCTCCGGGTCGCCGCGGCGGCGGCCCTGCTCCGGCCGCTGCGGGGCCTCCCGGCCGTACGGGTCGTGCTGCCCCGGCCCCTCCTGGCCGTGCTGCTGCTCCGGCGGCCCGTGCTGCTGGTGGGGCTCCGGGGAACCGGGGTGGCCGGCGTGCTGCCCGCCGCCGTAGGGGTCGCCGTAGGGGTCCGCGGACTGCTGCCCGTGCCCGTACGGATCGGCCTGCTGCCCGTGGCCCCCGTACGGCTCACCGCCGTACTGCTGCTGGTACTGCTGGTGCTGCCCGCCGCCGTAGGAGTCGCCGTACGGATCCGCGGACTGCTGCCCGTGCCCGTACGGATCGGCCTGCTGCCCGTGGCCCCCGTACGGCTCACCACCGTACTGCTGCTGGTACTGCTGGTGCTGCTGGTGCTGCCCGCCCCCATAGGGGTCCGCGGACTGCTGCCCGTGCCCGTACGGATCGGCCTGCTGCCCGTGGCCCCCGTACGGCTCACCGCCGTACTGCTGCTGGTGCTGCTGGTGCTGCTGGTGCTGCCCGCCGCCGTAGGAGTCGCCGTACGGATCCGCGGGCTGCCCGCCCCGGTTCTCCCAGTCCTGCCCGCCGTGGGGGGCGTGGTGCTGCTGCTGGGAGTGGGGGGGCTGTTGGTGCTGCCGGTACTGCCCCTGCCCGTCGTGGGTGTCCCAGTCCTCCTGCTGAGCCCCGTGCTGGGCTCCGTTCCACCCCTGGTCCCCGTAGAGGGGGTCTTCAGGGTGCCACGGTTCGGAGCCGGTGCCCCGGCCATACTCAGTCATCGGTCCCCTAGAGCCGCAGGGCGGCAGACGGTTGCGGTACGCACGGGCGCCTGCGTCCGAAGAGCCGTATCCGCCGTACGGCTTGGTATTCGAACAGCGCCGTCCGAGGCGGAACGTTACCGTACCGCTATCAGGTGGCCGCCCCGACGCACTCCCCCGGGGGTTCGCCGGACACCCGTTCGGTCTCCAGGGCGCTCTGCAGGATCACCACGGCCGCGGCCTGGTCGATCCGGCCGCGGCCCTTCTTCGACGAGACGCCCGAGGCGCGCATGCCCTGGGCCGCCGTGACGGTGCTCATCCGCTCGTCCACCAGGCGGACGGCCACCGGGGCGACGTCCCGGGCCAGCTCCCGGGCGAAGGCCCGCACCCGGGCCGCGGCCGGGCCCTCGCCCCCGTTGAGGGAGCGGGGCAGCCCGACCACGACCTCCAGGGGCTCGTACTCGGCGACGAGTGCGGCCAGCCGCCGGCGGGCGGCCGGGACGTCGCGTCCCGGCACGGTCTCCACCGGGGTGGCCAGGACCCCGTCGGGGTCGCAGGAGGCGACCCCGATCCGGGCGTCCCCGACGTCGACGGCGAGCCGCCTGCCGCGTCGCATCAGGCGGCCTCCGCCACCAGGCGCTCGACGGCGGCGACGGCCTCGTCGACGGCGTCCGGGTTCTGGCCGCCGCCCTGGGCCACGTCCGGCTTGCCGCCGCCCCCGCCGCCGAGGGTCTTGGCGGCGGTTCGGACCAGGTCGCCGGCCTTCAGTCCGCGGTCGCGGGCGGCGTCGTTGACGGCGATGACCGTCAGCGGGCGGCCGTTCGCCACCGTGAACAGGGCCACCACGGCCGGGCGTCCGCCCTGGATCCGGCCGCGCACGTCCAGGACGAGCTTGCGCAGGTCGTCGGCGGCCGTGCCGTCGGGCACCCGGCCCCCGACGAAGGCGACGCCGCCCACGTCCCGGGCGGAGGAGGCCAGCCCCGCGGCGGCGGCCAGCACCTTCTCGGCACGGAAGCGCTCGATCTCCTTCTCCGCCTCCCTGAGCTTGGCGAGCATCCCGGAGACCTTCTCCGGCAGTTCCTCGGGACGGCCCTTGACCAACTCGGTGAGCTGGGAGACCACGGTGTGCTCACGGGCGAGGAACTGGTAGGCGTCCACGCCGACCAGGGCCTCCACGCGGCGCACGCCGGAGCCGATGGAGGACTCGCCCAGCAGCTTCACCAGGCCGAGCTGGGCGGTGTTGTGCACGTGGGTGCCGCCGCACAGCTCCTTGGAGAAGTCGCCGATGGTCACCACGCGCACCCGGTCGCCGTACTTCTCGCCGAACTCGGCGATGGCGCCCTGCCGCTTGGCCTCCTCCATGCTCATCACCTCGGCGGTGACGTCGAGTTCACGGGCGAGAACCTCGTTGATCTTCTGCTCGACGTCGGTGAGCACCGTGCCGGGCACGGCCGTCGGCGAGCCGAAGTCGAAGCGGAAGCGGCCCGGGGCGTTCTCGGAGCCGGCCTGGGCGGCCGTCGGCCCCAGGGCGTCGCGCAGCGCCTGGTGGGTGAGGTGGGTGGCGCTGTGGGCGCGGGCGATGGCCCGGCGGCGCGTGACGTCGATGGCGGCGTACGCGCCGGCGCCGACGGTGACCTCGCCGACCTGGACGGTGCCCTTGTGCACGGTGACGCCGGGCACCGGCTGCTGGACGTCGCGGACCTCGATGACGGCGCCGGAGTCCAGGCGGATGCGGCCGGTGTCGGGCTGCTGGCCGCCGCCCTCGGCGTAGAACGGGGTGCGGTCGAGCACCACCTCGACGTCGTCGCCCTCGGAGGCGGCCGGGGCGGGCAGGCCGTTCACCAGCAGGCCGACGACGCTGGCCTCGCCCTCGGTGTCGGTGTAGCCGGTGAAGACGGTCGCCCCGGCGCTGTCGGCGACCTCGCGGTAGGAGCTGAGGTCGGCGTGGCCGGTCTTCTTGGCCCGCGCGTCGGCCTTGGCCCGCTCGCGCTGCTCCTTCATCAGGCGGCGGAAGCCGTCCTCGTCCACGGACAGGCCCTGCTCGGCGGCCATCTCCAGGGTGAGGTCGATCGGGAAGCCCCAGGTGTCGTGGAGCAGGAAGGCCTTCTCACCGGGCAGGACGGTCCCGCCGGCGGCCTTGGTCTCGGTGACGGCGGTGTCGAGGATGTTGGTGCCGGCCCGGAGGGTCTTGAGGAAGGCGGCCTCCTCGGCGAGCGCGACGGTCTCGATGCGCTGCCGGTCGGTGATCAGCTCCGGGTACTGCTGCCCCATCGTGCCGATCACGACGTCGACCAGCTCGCCGACGACCGGCCCCTCGGCGCCCAGGATGCGCATGTTGCGGACGGCGCGGCGCATGATGCGGCGCAGCACGTAGCCGCGGCCCTCGTTGCCGGGGGTGACGCCGTCGCCGATGAGCATCACGGAGGTGCGCATGTGGTCGGCGACCACGCGCAGGGAGACGTCGCTGTCCTCGGCGTCGCCGTAGGCCACGCCGGTCAGGGCGGTGGCCTTGTCGATGACCGCGCGCAGGGTGTCGGTCTCGTACATGTTGCGCACGCCCTGGAGGATCATCGCCAGGCGCTCGAGGCCGAGGCCGGTGTCGATGTTCCTGCTGGGCAGGTCGCCGACGATCGGGTAGTCCTTGCCCTGGCCCGGCCCGCGCTCGTACTGCATGAAGACCAGGTTCCAGATCTCCACGTAGCGCTCGTCGTTGACGGCCGGGCCGCCCTCGGGGCCGAACTCCGGGCCGCGGTCGTAGTTGATCTCGGAGCAGGGGCCGCAGGGGCCGGGCACGCCCATGTCCCAGAAGTTGTCCTTCTTGCCCAGCCGCTGGATCCGCTCCGCGGGGACGCCGACGACGTCGCGCCAGATGCGCTCGGCCTCGTCGTCCTCCTCGTAGACGGTGATCCACAGCCGCTCCGGGTCCAGGCCGTAGCCGCCCTCGTCCTGCGAGGTGGTGAGCAGCTCCCAGGCGAGGCGGGCGGCCCCCTCCTTGAAGTAGTCCCCGAAGGAGAAGTTGCCGCACATCTGGAAGAAGGTGCCGTGCCGGGTGGTCTTGCCGACCTCCTCGATGTCGGGGGTGCGCACGCACTTCTGCACGCTGGTGGCGCGCTGGTACGGCGGGGTGGCCTCCCCCAGGAAGTACGGCTTGAAGGGGACCATGCCCGCCGGGACCAGCAGCAGCGTCGGGTCGTCCGCGATCAGCGACGCCGACGGCACGACGGTGTGCCCCCGCTCCTCGAAGAAGCGCAGCCAGCGGCGGCGGATTTCAGCCGACTCCATCAGTGGTCCTCATTCCGGTCGTACGGGTGGTTGGTGCCGAGCTCGCGGCGGGCGCGCGGTCCGGAGGGGGTCCGGGGCACGGACCGCGGCGGGAGCCCGGGGCGGTCGGTGGCGGTGCCGAGGGGCGCCGGGTCGGCGGCCGTCAGCCCCAGTGCGTCGTTCAACTCGCTCTCGCGCTGCGCCATTCCGGCGCGGACGTCGAGGGCGAACTCCTTCAGCCGGTGCCCGGCCTCCACGGCCTGCCCGGCCGCACGGGCGGCGAGGCTCTCGGGGGCGAGGCTGCGCAGCTTGCGGTTGACCTTGGTGGTGGCCCAGACGCCGGCGGCGGCGCCGGCACCGAACCAGAAGGCGCGGCGGAACACGGTGGATCAGTCCTTCCCGCCGCGGGCGTCACGGCGTGCGCGGGCGGCCCGGCGCGCGGCCGGCACGGACCGGCCCACCACGACGGTCCGCTTCGGGCGTGGCTCCTCGCCCCGGCGGCCGAGGGCGCGGCGTACGCCGTAGCCGAACGCCGCGACCTTCACCAGCGGCCCGCCGAGGGCGGTGGAGACGGTGGAGGAGAGCGCCGAGGCGTTGGCCGCGACCTCCTGGACGTCGGAGGCGATGGCGTCCACCCGGCTGAGCTGGCTCTGCGCCGAGCGGACGGCGGCGGACGCCTCGGTGAGGAGGGGGACCGCCTGCTCCGTCACTCCTGTCACCAGTCTGGTCGCAGCCCTGAGCGTCTGCGCGAGCCTCACCAGCACCACGGCGAGGAACGACACCAGGATCGCCCAGAAGACGGCCACCAGGAGGCCGGCCACCTCTCCACCGGACACGCTGCACCGCTTCCCTCGGTCGGTCGTACGGGGGTAGGCCGCCGCGGCCTGCGACGCGCGGGGGGTCTTCGCCCACCGGTTCCACGGGTGCGACGGCGAATACCGACCTTATCGCGCCACAGAGCCCCTCCCGTACCGGATTCCCCCGCCCCCGCGCCCCCGCCGCGGCGCGCCGGGGCGGGCAGCGGGCCGGGCCCGCACCGGGCCGGGCGCGTCGGCGCTCCCGCCCCGGAAACGGCGGCGGCCCTCCCCGCCGGAGGCGGTGGAGGGCCGAGGGGCCGGAGGCCGGGCGCGCCGGGCGTCCCGCACGTGCGCGGGGCGCCTCAGCGGGCGTAGTACTCGACGACCAGCTGCTCGTCGCAGATGACCGGGATCTCCTTGCGGTTCGGGTCGCGGTCCAGGCGGAACGCCAGCGCCTCGAGGTTGACCTGGAGGTAGCGCGGGGTCTCGCCGTCGGGCGCGTAGCCGCCCTCGCGGGCCACCTGGAAGGGGTGCTTGGCGCGGCTGCGCTCGCGGACGGCCACCACGTCGTCCGGGCGGACGCGGAAGGAGGGCTTGTCGACCTTGCGGCCGTTGACCTCGATGTGGCCGTGCACGACCATCTGGCGGGCCTGGTAGATGGTGCGGGCCAGCCCCGAGCGCAGGACGAGCGCGTCCAGGCGGCGCTCCAGTTCGACGATCAGGGCCTCGCCGGTCTTGCCCTCGACCTTCCGGGCGCGCTCGTAGGCGCGGGCCATCTGGCGCTCGCTGATGTCGTACTGGGCGCGCAGCCGCTGCTTCTCCAGCAGCCGGACCTTGTAGTCGCTGTTCTGCTTGCGGCCCCGGCCGTGCTCGCCCGGCGGGTAGGGACGCTGCTCGAAGTACTTGACGGCCTTCGGCGTCAGCGCGATGCCGAGCGCACGCGACTTCTTGACCTTGGGACGCGACTGGTTCACGTTGAACGGACCTCCGTGTAATTTAGGCGAGCCTAACCTTAGCGGAGGAGAACGCATGTTTCGACCTGGGAGTCCCCTGCCCGGCGCCGGTTCCGCGCGCGGCGCCGGCGGCACCGAAGAGGACCACGGTACCGCCGGCGGCGCGGAAGGCGCGGGGAGGAGTCAGCCGCGTCCCGAGGAGGAATCGGACGTCCGGCGGCCCGGGGCCGCCGAGCGGTTGCGCACCCTCGTGGAGTCGAACGCGTCGGCCGCCCTGGTCATTCCCGGCGTCGAGCCCCACGACCCGTCCCCCGGGCAGGGCGCGCCCGAGACCCGTGCCGTCACCCGCGGCGGCGACGTGGTGCTGCTGGTCCCGGCGGACTCCCCCGCCGCCCGGGCCGCCGCCCACGCCCGGGGCGACGACCTGGTGGCCGTGATGGAGATCACGGACGTCGCCCCCGTCGCCGTCCCCCACCGCATCCGCGGCCGGGCCCGCCTGGCCGGCTGGCTCACCCCCGTGGCCGGCCGGGACCGGGCCGCCTGCGCCCGGCTGCTGACCGAGCGGCACCCGGCGGGACCGTTCCCGGGTCCCTCGTGGACGCTGCTGCGGCTGGAGGTGGGCGAGGGATGGGTCGACGACCTGTGGGGCGAGGGCCCGGTCGAGCCGGACGAGTTCGCCGCCGCCCCGCCCGACCCGCTGGCGCGCCACGAGGCCGGGCTGCTGCAGCACCTCGCGGCCGCCCACGGCGACCTGGTGCACGGGCTGTGCTCGCTGCTGGGCGAGCGCGAGCGGGCCTGCGGCGCCTGGGAGCGGGTGGTGCCGGTGGCCCTGGACCGCTTCGGGCTGCGGGTGCGGTTCTGCGCGGACGGCCGGAGCTTCGACGCGCGCTTCGACTTCCCCCGGCCGGTGCGGGACGTCGCCGGGCTGCGCAGGGCCGTCCACGCCCTGTTCGACGCGGCCTCGGCCGGCTGACGCCGGCCGTCCGGCAGGCGGCGGGCAGGGCCGCCCCGGGCCGCGGTGCCTCACCCCTTCCCCGGCTGCCCGCCCTCTCCGGGGGGCTCGGCGCGCCGCTCCCCGCGGGGCTCCCGCCGCGGCTCGCCGCGCAGCCTGGCCCGCACCCGCTCGGCCACCTCGGCGTACCGGGCCTCGGCACCGTAGCGCGTGGGCTCGTAGTAGCGCCTGCCGTGGACGGCGTCGGGGGCGTACTGCTGCGCGGCGATGCCGCCGGGCAGGTCGTGCGGGTACTGGTAGCCCTCGCCGTGCCCCATCGTGCGCGCCCCCTGGTAGTGGCTGTCGCGCAGGTGCGGGGGCACGGGGCCGGCCAGGCCGGCCCGCACGTCCGCCAGGGCGGCGTCGATCGCCAGGTAGGCGGCGTTGGACTTGGGGGCGAGGGCGAGGGCGATGGTGGCCTGGGCCAGGGTGATGCGCGCCTCGGGGAAACCGATCATGGCCACCGCCTGCGCGGCGGCGACGGCCGTCTGCAGGGCGGTGGGGTCGGCCAGGCCGATGTCCTCGCTGGCGGAGATCATCAGCCGCCGGGCGATGAACCGCGGGTCCTCCCCCGCCTCGATCATCCGGGCCAGGTAGTGCAGCGCCGCGTCCGCGTCCGAGCCGCGGATGGACTTGATGAGCGCGCTGGCCACGTCGTAGTGCTGGTCGCCGTCGCGGTCGTACGTCACCGCGGCGCGGTCGACGGCCTCCTCCAGCGTCTCCAGGGTGATGGCGTCCTCGCCCTTGGCCAGGGCCGCCCCCGCGCCGGCCTCCAGGGCGGTCAGCGCCCGCCGCGCGTCCCCCCCGGCGATCCGCAGAAGGTGGGCCTCGGCGTCCTCGGGCAGACTCACCGCGCCGCCCAGCCCGCGCTCGTCGGACACCGCGCGGCGCAGCAGCCCGCGCAGGTCCTCGTCGGTCAGCGGCTCCAGGGTGAGCAGCAGCGAGCGGGACAGCAGCGGGGAGATCACCGAGAAGTACGGGTTCTCCGTCGTCGCCGCGATCAGCGTCACCCAGCGGTTCTCCACGGCGGGCAGCAGGGAGTCCTGCTGGGCCTTGCTGAAGCGGTGGATCTCGTCCAGGAAGAGGACGGTGTCCTTGCCGTAGGCGCCCGAGGAGCGGCGCGCGCCGTCGATGACGGCCCGCACCTCCTTGACTCCGGCGGTGATCGCCGACAGCTCCGTGAAGCGCTTGTCGCCGGCCAGGCTGACGACGTGGGCCAGGGTCGTCTTGCCGGTGCCCGGCGGCCCCCACAGGATCACCGACGACGGCCCGGCCGGGCCCTTCCCGCCCTCGCCGACCAGGCGGCGCAGCGGGGAGCCGGGGCGCAGCAGGTGCCGCTGGCCGACGACCTCGTCCAGGGAGCGCGGGCGCATCCGGACCGCCAGCGGCCTGCCGGCGGGGTCCTTCTCCCGGCGCTCCTCTGCCGCGGCGGTGAACAGATCCTCTTCCACGTGTCGCAACCCTAGGACACGCCGCCGACACCTCGCCGCCGCCCCGTGCCCGCCCCGCGGGTGCGGGCGGACGGCGACGGGCCGCCCCGCGGGTGCGGGGCGGCCCGTCGCGGCCGTGCGGCGGCCGCCGGTCAGCTCGTCCAGAAGCTCCACCAGCGGGTCAGGATCAGCATGCCGATGATGCCGATGTGCACCGCCGGGATCACCCAGTGGAACTCCGTCACCGTGCTGCGGAGCCAGCCCGGTGCGGGCAGGAAGCCGTTGCGGACGTTACGGAACGTCGTGTACCAGAACATCAGCAGCGTGGCGACCCAGGCCAGGTTGCACCACAGGCACAGCGAGCCGATGTTGTACAGCGACTGGTACATCAGCCAGGTGCAGAAGCCGACACCGAAGAGCATCCCGGCGTTCATGGTCAGCCAGTACCAGCGCGGGAACCTCGCCCCCGCCAGCAGGCTCATGCCGACGCAGACGATGATCCCGTAGGTGACCAGGCCCAGCACCGGGTTGGGGAAGCCGAACGCCTCGGCCTGCGCGCTCTCCATCACGTCGCCGCAGGAGACGATCGGGTTCAGGCTGCACGCCGGGATGAACTCCTCACCGGCGATCTCGGCCTCGAGCAGCCTGAACTTGTCGACCGTGATCACCCAGGCCGCGAGCACCCCGGCCAGGCCGGTGATCACCAGCAGCAGGGCGTAGGCCCGGCCGGCGCCCACGGCACCACGTCGTACGGGCGCGTCCTCGGCGGTGCGTGCCAGATCGTCTCGTGGTGCCGTGGTCGTCGTCATGGCGGTCATCCCGTCGTCTCAGGTGGGGGTTTTCATTCTGCACAACGCCCAACGAGTCAGGCGAGCTTCCGTCGCAGTTCCGTCACCACCCGTTCCAGCGCCACCGGGCCCTGCTCGCCGCTGCCGAGGTCCTTGACCTGCACGACTCCCTCGGCCAGGTCGCGCTCCCCGGCCACCACCGCGTAGGCGGCGCCGGAGCGGTTGGCCGACTTCATGGCGTTCTTCAGGCCCTTGCCACCGTAGGCGAAGTCCGCCGCGACCCCCTGCCGGCGCAGCTCGGTGACGACGCCGAACAGCTCCCGCCGCGCCTGCTCGCCCAGCGGCACGGCGAACACCTGCGTGGGCGAGGGCTCGGGCAGCCGCACGCCCTCGGCGCGCAGGGCCAGCACCGTGCGGTCCACACCCAGCGCCCAGCCCACCGAGGGCAGCGGGGGCCCGCCGAGCATCTCCGACAGGCCGTCGTAGCGGCCGCCGCCGCCGACCGCGGACTGCGAGCCCAGCCCGTCGTGGACGAACTCGAAGGTGGTGCGGGTGTAGTAGTCCAGGCCGCGCACCAGCTTCTCGTCGTCCTCGAAGGCGACGCCGGCCGCCGTCAGCAGCCCGCGCACCTGCTCGTGGTACTCCCGGCACGCCTGGCACAGGTGGTCGCGCATCATCGGGGCGCCGGTGAGCTGCTTCTGGACGGCCTCGCGCTTGTCGTCCAGCACCCGCAGCGGGTTGATCTCGATGCGGGCGCGGGTGGCCTCGTCCAGGTCCAGGCCGCGCAGGAACTCCTGGAGCCGCTCGCGGTAGGCGGGGCGGCACTCGCGGTCGCCCAGGGAGTTCAGCAGCAGCCGGAAGCCCTTCAGCCCCAGCGAGCGGTAGGCGTCCGCGGCCAGGATGACCAGCTCGGCGTCCAGGGCCGGGTCCTCGGCGCCCAGCGCCTCGGCGCCGACCTGCGAGAAGTGCCGGAAGCGGCCGGCCTGGGGCCGCTCGTAGCGGTACTGGGACCCGGAGTACCACACCTTCACCGGCAGCGCGCCGCGGTGCAGGTTGTGCTCCAGCACGGCGCGGACGACCGGGGCGGTGCCCTCGGGCCGCAGCGCCAGCCTGCTGCCGCCCTTGGTGGTGAGGGTGTACATCTCCTTGGTCACGATGTCCGTGGACTCGCCGACGCCGCGGGCGAACAGCTCCACGTTCTCGAAACCGGGGGTCTCGATGTAGCCGTAGCCGGCGCGCCTGAGCGGTGCGGCGATCGCCTCGCGCACCGCCAGGTAGTCGGCGGACTCCGGCGGGATCAGGTCGTAGGTGCCCCGGGGGGCGGAGAAGGTGCTCACGTCTTCTTCGTCGTCACATTCCTCGTCGCGGGGCGGCCGAGCCGCCTTCCGTTCCGGACGGGCCGCCGGCGGCCACCTCCCGCAGGAACGGGTTGGTGGCGCGCTCGCGGCCGATGGTGGTCTGGGGGCCGTGGCCCGACAGCACCACGGTCGAGTCGTCCAGGGGCAGGCACACGCGTGCCAGCGACCGCAGGATCTCGGCGTGGTCGCCGCCGGGCAGGTCGGTGCGTCCGATGGAGCCGGCGAACAGCAGGTCGCCCGAGAACAGCACCGGCGGAACGTCGGCCTGTCCGGGCGTCCGGAAGGTCACCGACCCCCTGGTATGGCCCGGCGCGTGCGAGACGGCCAGCTCCAGGCCCGCCAGGGAGAGCGAGGCACCGTCGGCCAGCTCGCGGACGTCGCCGGGCTCGCCCACGGTGAGCTCGCCCATCAGCGGCTGCCCGATGGAGCGCCCGAGCCACTTCTCGGGGTCGCTCATCATCTCCCTGTCCTCCGGGTGGATCCAGGCGGGCACGTCGTGCGCGCCGCACACCGGGACCACGGAGGCGACGTGGTCGATGTGGCCGTGGGTGAGGAGGACGGCGACGGGCTTGAGCCGGTGCTTGGCGATGGCCTCCTCGACGCCCTGGGCGGCCTGGTGGCCCGGGTCGATGATCACGCACTCCTCGCCGGCGGCGGGGGCGACCAGGTAGCAGTTGGTCCCCCAGGCCCCGGCGGGGAACCCGGCAATGAGCACGATCGTCCTTCGGTCGTCCGTCTGGGATTCGGCGGCCGTCGCAACGGCGGCCGGCCGCCGCCAAGAGCCTACCGGCGACGCGGCGGGGCCCGCGAACCCGTATCCCGTATACGGTACGGCCCAGGCCTTGGCACACGTGTGCGCACACACGCCCCAGGACACCCCCGAAGGATCGACAAGGAGACGACCCGTGGTCAGCAGTGAGCAGCGGCGCAAGCAGCTCGCCCGCGAGAAGTACCTGCGGCAGCAGAGGCGGCGGGCCGAGGCACGGCGCAAGGCCCGGATCCGCACCGCGGCCGTCGCCAGCGGCCTGGCCCTGGTGCTGGTGGTGGGAGGCGTCTACGCGGCCTTCGCCGGGCTGGCCGGGGACGAGGGGAAGGACGACGGCGCCTCGGCGAAGCCCTCGGCCGCGCCGACCAGCAAGGCCCCGGACCCCTGCGGCAGGCCGGCGAAGGGCGAGCCGAACGGCAAGCAGTGGAAGAAGGAGCCGAAGATGTCGATCGACGAGTCGGCCTCCTACACCATGACGCTGGAGACCACCTGCGGCGACATCGGGATCGAGATGGACGCCGCCAAGACCCCGCGCACCGTGAACTCCTTCGCGTTCCTGGCGGGCGAGGGCTTCCTGGACCACACCAAGTGCCACCGCCTGGTCACCGAGGGCATCCACGTGCTGCAGTGCGGCGACCCCACCGGAACCGGCACCGGCGGCCCGGGCTACACCATCCCGGACGAGAACCTCGACGACCCGCGGATCAAGGGCGGCACCTACCCGGCGGGCACGGTGGCCATGGCCAACCGGTACAACGCCCAGACCGGCGAGAACCGGGACAGCGGCAGCAGCCAGTTCTTCCTGGTCTACGAGGACAGCCCGCTGCCCGCGGACTACACCCCCTTCGGCACCGTCACCCAGGGCATGGACGTGCTGAAGAAGATCGCGGAGGCCGGGGCGACGCCGGACCCGCAGACCGGGAACACCGCGCCGAACGCGACCGTCGTGATCGACAAGGCGACCGTGCGCAAGGGCTGACCGGCCGGGTCCGGGGCGCGGCCGGCCGAGCCCGCCGCGCCCCGGGCCCGCGCCCGGATTTGGGTCACCGGGAATGCGGACAGGGCGGGCACCGGTCGCCTATGTTGGGCGTTGTGTAGGGTGCCTGCGCCGACGGCCCGGCAAAACCCCTGGTCGGTCAGCGGAACTGGCCCGACCGGCCGACTCCGACTGTCGGCCGGATGACAACTGTGGACGACGCCCGGGAGAGCACGCCTCCCGACGGCGTCATGTGGAGGAGGCGCTGTGAGCAGCGACCCGTGGGGCCGCGTCGACGAGACGGGGACCGTTTACGTGCGTACCGCCGACGGCGAGAGGGTCGTCGGATCGTGGCAGGCCGGCTCCCCCGATGAGGCCCTCGCCTACTTCGAGCGCAAGTACGACGGCCTGGTCGTGGAGATCGACCTCCTTGAGCGCCGGGTGAAGACCACCGACCTGTCGGCCAAGGACGCCCTGGCGGCCGTCGACCACCTGCGGCAGCAGGTCGACGAGGCGCACGCGGTGGGCGACCTGGCGGCCCTGGGCAGGCGGCTGGACGAGCTCACCCGGGTGATCGAGGCCCGCCGCGAGGAGCGCAGGGCGGCCCGGGCCCGCCAGAGCGAGGAGGCCCGGAAGGCCAAGGAGGAGCTGGTCGCCGAGGCGGAGGCACTGGCGGAGAGCGACCAGTGGCGGACGGCCGGGGAGCGGCTGCGCGCGCTGGTGGACACCTGGAAGGGCCTGCCCCGGCTGGACCGCAAGTCCGACGACGAGCTGTGGCACCGCTTCTCGCACGCCCGCTCGGTCTTCTCCAAGCGCCGCAAGGCCCACTTCGCCTCGCTCGACGCGCAGCGCGAGGAGGCGCGGCGGCGCAAGGAGAAGCTCGTCGCCGAGGCCGAGGCGCTGTCCGGTTCCACGGACTGGGGCCCGACGGCGGCCCGGTACCGCGAGCTGATGCAGGAGTGGAAGGCCGCGGGCCGCGCCCAGCGCGAGCACGAGGACGCCCTGTGGCAGCGTTTCCGCGGCGCCCAGGACGTCTTCTTCGCGGCACGCAACGAGGTGTTCGCCGAGCGGGACGCCGAGCAGCGGGAGAACCTGACCCGCAAGGAGGAGCTGGCCGCCGAGGCGGAGAAGCTCCTGCCCGTCACCGACCTGAAGGCGGCCCGGGCGGCCTTCCGCGCGATCAACGAGCGCTGGGACGCCGTGGGCCACGTGCCGCGGGACGCCCGGGCGCGGATCGAGGGCCGGATGCACGCGGTGGAGCGGGCGATCCAGGAGGCCGAGGAGGCCGAGTGGCGCCGTACCAACCCCGAGGTCCGGGCCCGGGCCGAGGGGCTGACCGGTCAGCTCCAGGACGCGGTGGACAGGCTCCGCGGGCAGATCGACAAGGCCCGCGCGGCCGGCAACACCGCCAAGGCGGAGAAGCTGGAGAAGGAGCTCGCCGGCCGTCAGGCCCTGCTGGACCAGGCGCTCAAGGGCCTGCAGGAGCTCGGCGGCTGAGGCCCCGCGCTCCCCTTCCCTCCCCGACCGGGGAGGGAAGGGAACACGGAAGGGCCCGGCACCCCGGGAACGGGGTGCCGGGCCCTTCCGCGCGGGCGGGGCTACGAGCGGCGGGCCGAGGTGACGCGGTAGACGTCGTAGACGCCCTCCACGCCGCGCACCGCCTTCAGGACGTGCCCCAGGTGCTTGGGGTCGCCCATCTCGAAGGTGAAGCGGGAGGTGGCCACCCGGTCGCGGGAGGTCTGGACGGCCGCGGAGAGGATGTTGACGTGCTGGTCGGACAGCACGCGGGTGACGTCCGACAGCAGCCGGGAGCGGTCCAGCGCCTCGACCTGGATGGCGACCAGGAAGACCGAGGACTGGGTGGGCGCCCACTCCACGTCCAGGATGCGCTCCGGCTCCCGCGAGAGGGAGTCGACGTTGACGCAGTCGGCGCGGTGGACGGACACCCCGTTGCCGCGGGTGACGAAGCCGAGGATCGGGTCCCCGGGCACCGGCGTGCAGCACCGGGCCAGCTTGACCCAGACGTCGTCCACGCCCTTGACGACCACCCCCGGGTCGGAGCCGGCGCGCCGCTTGGTCCGCCGGCGCAGGGGCGGGGCGGTCTCGGCGATGTCCTCGTTGGCCGCCTCCTCGCCGCCGATGGCCTGGATCAGCTTCTGGGCGATGTTCTGCGCGGAGACGTGCCCCTCGCCGATCGCGGCGTAGAGCGCCGAGATGTCGGGGTAGCGCATCTCGTGGGCGAGGGTGACCAGCCAGTCGCCGGTGAGGATGCGCTGGATCGGCAGGTTCTGCTTGCGCATGGCCCGCACGATGGCGTCCTTGCCCTGCTCGATGGCCTCCTCGCGGCGCTCCTTGGAGAACCAGGCGCGGATCTTGTTGCGGGCGCGCGGCGACTTGACGAAGCCCAGCCAGTCGCGGGACGGGCCCGCGCCGGGCGACTTGGAGGTGAAGACCTCCACCAGGTCGCCGTTGTCGAGGGTGGACTCCAGCGGCACCAGCCGGCCGTTGACCCGGGCGCCGATGGTGCGGTGGCCGACCTCGGTGTGGACGGCGTAGGCGAAGTCCACCGGGGTGGCACCCGCCGGGAGCGCTATCACGTCCCCCTTGGGCGTGAAGACGAAGACCTCGTTGCGGGAGAGGTCGAAGCGCAGCGACTCCAGGAACTCGCCCGGGTCCTCGGTCTCCCTCTGCCAGTCCAGCAGCTGCCGCAGCCACGCCATGTCGTTGACGGCGTCGCCCTTCTTCGCGGGCGCGTCGGTGCGGACCTTGGAGGCGCCGGCGACGGCGTCCTGCTTGTACTTCCAGTGCGCGGCGATGCCGTACTCCGCGCGGCGGTGCATGTCGTAGGTGCGGATCTGCAGCTCGACCGGCTTGCCGCCCGGCCCGATGACCGTCGTGTGCAGCGACTGGTACATGTTGAACTTGGGCATCGCGATGTAGTCCTTGAACCGCCCCGGCACCGGGTTCCACCGGGCGTGGACGGTCCCCAGCGCCGCGTAGCAGTCGCGGACGGTGTCGACCAGGACGCGGATGCCCACCAGGTCGTAGATCTCGGCGAAGTCGCGGCCCCGCACGATCATCTTCTGGTAGACGCTGTAGTAGTGCTTGGGCCGGCCGGTGACGGTCGCCTTGATGCGGGCGCCGCGCAGGTCGGCCTGGACCTCGTCGATGACGGTCGCCAGGTACTCGTCGCGCTTGGGGGCGCGCTCGGCCACCAGGCGCACGATCTCGTCGTACATCTTGGGGTAGAGGATCGCGAAGGCGAGGTCCTCCAGCTCCCACTTGATGGTGTTCATGCCTAGGCGGTGGGCGAGCGGCGCGTAGATCTCCAGGGTCTCGCGCGCCTTCTGCTCCTGCTTCTCCCGCTTGAGGTAGCGCATGGTGCGCATGTTGTGCAGGCGGTCGGCGAGCTTGATCACCAGCACGCGGGGGTCCTTGGCCATGGCGACGACCATCTTGCGGACCGTCTCGGCCTGCGCGGCCTCGCCGAACTTGACCTTGTCCAGCTTGGTGACGCCGTCCACCAGCAGGGCCACCTGGTCGCCGAAGTCGCGGCGCAGGGTGTCCAGGCCGTACTCGGTGTCCTCCACCGTGTCGTGCAGCAGGCCGGCCATCAGCGTGGCCGGGTCCATGCCCAGCTCGGCGAGGATGGTGGTGACGGCCAGCGGGTGGGTGATGTACGGGTCGCCGCTCTTGCGCTTCTGCCCCCGGTGCCAGCGCTCGGCGACCTGGTAAGCGCGTTCGATCTGCCGCAGGGTGGCGGTGTCGGCCTTGGGGTCGTTGCTCCGCACGATCCGCAGCAGCGGCTCCAGGACGGGGTTGTACGGGCTGGAGCGCTGGACGCCCAGGCGGGCCAGCCGGGCGCGGACCCGGTTGGAGGACCCGGAGCGGCCCGAGACGCCGGAGACGCCGCGGGTGGCGGGCGCCTTCTCCCGCTGGGCCGCCTCGTCGCGCTTGCCGCCGGGCGGTGCGGAGGAGCCCGTGCGGGACTGGCCGGCGGTGGGAGGCGACGGTTTGGGGTTGCCGCCGCGCTTCCCGGCCGCGGTGGCGTTCGCCCCGGCGGACTTCGACGCCGGCCCGGCGTCCTGGTGCTGTGCTGCGGTGAGCGGCTGGGCCTCGTCTGGCAAGGGCAACTCCTCGGTGGGCCCCCTCCTCGCCGGTGGCGGGGGAAGAGGGAGGTTCCGGCCGGGAACTGGCCGGACTGCCATGGTATCCACCCGTGCGCCGGAACGGGCCGGGCGTGCGCTGGGGGCGCCGGGGTGGTGTCCCACCCTTCCGAGGGTGGCACGGCAGGGGGCGGGAGGCGACGGAGGGGCGGTTTCCGCCGTGTCGGCCGGGCGGGTGCCGGTGCTCCCGTCCGGCCGGTCCGCCGGCGTCCGCGGCGCCCTGGGACCGGCCGGGCCGCCGAGGGGCCGGCGGTCGGGAGACGAGGGACCGGCGGTCGGGAGACGAGGGACCGGCCCCGCGGCGCGGTGCCGCGGGGCCGGTCGCCGGGGCCGGGCCGGTGCCCGGTCCGCGGTCAGACGGTGATCAGCACGTCCAGCGGGGCACCGCCCAGCTCCGCCTCCAGCCTGGTGCGGCCGGGCAGGAAGCCCAGCTCCATCAGGACCGCCACTCCGGCGACCTGCGCCCCCGAGCGGCGGATGAGGCGCAGCGACGCCTCGGCGGTGCCGCCGGTGGCCAGCACGTCGTCGATCACCAGCACCCGGTCGCCGGGGGCGAGGTCCTCGGCGTGGATCTCGATCTCGGCGCTGCCGTACTCCAGCTCGTACGCCTGGGACAGGGTGGCGCCGGGCAGCTTGCCCGCCTTGCGGACGGGGATGAAGCCGATGCCCGCGCGCACCGCCACCGGCGCGGCCAGGATGAAGCCGCGCGCCTCCAGGCCCACGACCTTGGTGGCCCCGCGCTCCCGGGCGAGGCCGGCCAGCGCGTCGGTGAGCGCGGTGAACGCCTCCGGGTCCGCCAGCAGCGGGGTGATGTCCTTGAACAGCACTCCCGGCTTGGGGTAGTCGGGCACGTCCCGGATCCTGCTCAGCAGCAGGCCCCGCAGGGCTTCGGAACCGATGGTCGGGGAGGTCATCGGATCACCGCCGCCGTCCCGACGGGCGGCCCCGCCCCCGGGCGCCGGACTCCGGCGCGCGGGGTGCCGCGACGGACCCGGCCGGCGCCGCCGCGGTGGCGGGCACCGGCTCGGACTCCCCCTCGGCGTCGGCGTCGGCGCCGCCCTTGGCGCGCTTGCCCAGCACCCGGCGGTCGTGGGCCTTGATCTCCGGGTCGCGGAGCTTGAGGTCCACCACGATCGGGGTGGCGATGAAGATGGAGGAGAACGTACCGGCGGTGAGACCGATGAACAGCGACAGCGAGATGTCCTTCAGCATGCCGCCGCCCAGCAGGCCGGTGCCGATGAACAGCAGGCCGGCCACCGGCAGCAGCGCCACCACCGAGGTGTTGACCGAGCGGACCACCGTGGCGTTGATGCCGAGATTGGCCAGCTCGCCGTAGGTGTACCGGGACTGCTTGCCGAAGCCCCGCGTCTTCTCCTTGACCTTGTCGAAGACGACCACCGTGTCGTACAGCGAGTAGCTGAGGATCGTCAGGATGCCGACCACCGTGCCCGGGGTCACCTCGAAGCCGACGATGGCGTAGACGCCGATGGTCACCGCCAGGTCGTGCATCAGGGCGCCCATCGCGCCCACGGCCATGCGCCACTCGAAGGCGATGGCCAGGTAGACGCTCACCAGCACCAGGAAGACGGCCAGGCCCTGCATGGCCTTGCTGCTCATCTGGTCGCCCCAGCTCGGTCCCACCAGTTCGGTGTCGAGCTCCTGGGTCTCCAGCCCGAGCTCCTCCGCCAGGGCGGCCCGGGTCTTCTCGGACTCCGCCTTGTCCAGCCCGGTCACCTGGATGCGCAGCGCACCGCTGCCCAGCTCCTGGATGCGCGGCTCCGCGCCGGAGACGTCCAGGGCCGTCTCGCGGGCCTCCGCCACGGACAACTTGGTCGGCGGGGTGGTGAAGACCGCTCCGCCCTGGAACTCGATGCCCATGTACAGGCCGCGGACTCCCAGGCCGGCCAGGGAGATCAGCATCAGCGCCAGGGTGACGCCGTACCAGAGCTTCCGCCTGCCGATGAAGTCGTAGCTGGCCTCTCCGCGGTAGAGCTTGCCACCGAGATCACCGAGTCGTGACATCTCAGGCCTCCTTCGGTTCGGCGGGGGCGGCCGTACGGCGGCCGCGGCGCAACGGCGGGGTGGCCCCGAGCCGCTTCGGGTCCAGTCCCGACCAGGGGTGGCCGTCGGCGAAGAGCTTCCGGCTCGCCAGGATCGTCATCATCGGCTTGGTCAGCAGGAAGACGATGGCCAGGTCCAGGGCCGTCGTCAGGCCGAGCACGAAGGCGAAGCCCTGCACCGAACCGACCGAGACGATGAACAGCACGATCGCGGCGATGATCGAGACCACGTCGGAGACGAGGATGGTCCGCCTGGCGCTCGGCCAGGCCCGCTCGAAGGCGGCCCTGACGCTGCGGCCCTCGCGGATCTCGTCCCTGATCCGCTCGAAGTAGACGATGAAGGAGTCGGCGGTGATGCCGATGGCCACGATGGCGCCGCACACGGCCGGGAGGCTCAGGGCGAAGCCGATGGCCGGGCCGAGCAGGGTCATGACCACGTAGGTCAGGACGGCGGCGGCGATCAGGCTGGCGATCGCCACCAGGGCCAGCACCCGGTAGTAGAAGACCAGGTAGACGACGACGAGCAGCAGGCCGATGGCACCGGCGATCAGGCCGGCCTTGAGCTGCTCCGAGCCGAGCGTGGGCGAGATCGTGGTCACGTTGCTCTCCTCGAAGGAGAGCGGCAGGGCGCCGTAGGACAGGATGTTCGCCAGTTCGTCGGCGGACTCCTGGGTGAAGCTGCCGGAGATCTCCGCGCTGCCGCCGCCGAGGCGCTCGGAGACGCGCGGGGCCGAGACGACCTCGCCGTCCAGCACGATCGCGAACTGGTTGCGCGGCTCGACCTGGGTGGAGAGCTCCTCGGTGATGTCGGCGAACTTCTCGGAGCCGTCGGAGTCGAACTCCATCGTCACGACCCAGCCCTGACCGCGCTGGTCGTCGAAGAGGGTCTTGGCGTCGGTGACGTCGGTGCCGGGGACGGCGACGGAGCCGAGCGCGTACTTGAACTGGCCGGACTCGTCGCAGGCGACCACGGACTCGGGGTTCCCGGCCTGTGCGGCCTCCTGGGCCACCGTGGCGCGGCCCTCGGCGGTGGTGCAGTCGGCCGCGTCGAGCTTCTTCCGGAGCTCGGCCGGGATGTCGGTCCCCTGTGCGGGGGCCTCCGCGGACGGCTCCGGCTCGGCCTCCTCCTCACCGGAGGCGGACGCCCGGGGGTCGGGGGACGCCGAGTCGGCGGCCGACAGGCCGTCCGTGACGGCCCGGCCCTGGGTGGAGGCGCTGGGGGAGGGGCTGCCGGAGGGCTCGCCGTCCCCCGCCGCCTCGTCCTCCGCCTGCTGCTCCCCGTCCTCCGCCGAGGCGCCGCCCGACGGGCTCGCCGAGGGATCGGGGGCCGCGGGGGTCCCGGAGACGACGGTCAGCACCGGCCGGAAGGCGAGCTGGGCGGTGGTGCCGACCTGCTCCCGCGCCTGCTTCTCGTCCGTCCCCCGCGGGATGTTGACGACGATGTTCTCGGCGCCCTCGGTCCGCACCTCGGCCTCGGCGACTCCCAGACCGTTGACCCGCCGCTCGATGATGGAGACGGCGGTGTTCATGTTGGTTTCGTTGATCGCCTCTTCCTTGCCCGGCTGGGCCTTGGCCGTGAGCGTGATGCTGGTGCCGCCGGCGAGGTCGATGCCCAGGCGGGGCGTCGTGTGCCCGGAGACGAACATCACCCCGGTGAGTGCCGCCATGGCCACCAGGATGACCGCCAGGGGGCGCCACGGACGCCCCTGGGTGCTCCCCGGTCTGCGACCTTTCTTCGGTGCTGCCACCTTCTCGTATCTCCCTGTCCAACCGCCCGCGCACGGGTGACCGCCGCGCACGGCACGCGAAGTTGTCGTGAGGGCGTGCGGCGCCGCCGGGCCCGCGGGGCCCGGCGGCGGAGCGACTCACTTGGAGTCGGTGTCGCCGTTCCGCTTGCCGTCCTCGGACTCCGCGTCGTCGGCGGAGGCGTCGTCGGCCTTGCTCAGGTCGGTCCTGCCCGCGGCGTCGGACGCGGTGGCGCCCCCGGAGGTCAGCGAGGAGGCGTCGTCCGGGACGGCGGGGGCGTCGTCGTGCTCCCGCTCGCCGTCGATGATGCCCTCGTACTCGTCGGCCTCCAGCACGGCGCCCACGGCGTTCTTGGCGTAGACGGCGTGCACGCCCGGCGCGACCTCCAGCACGACCGTGTCGGAGCGGACCTCCTTGACCCGCGCGTACATGCCGCCGATGGTTCGGACACCGGTGCCCGGCTGCATCTGGTCACGCATCTGCATGGCCTGCTGCTGCTTCTTCTTGGCCGAGCGCGTCATCAGGAACATGAACCCGATGAGGATGATGAGGGGGAGGAAGAATGCGATATCCACGGCGGAAGGTTTCCTTCGCACGACCGCTGGGGGGCGGCCTGGTATTCGGGGGTGTGGTCGTGCCGTCCGGGACGGAAGGCATCGGCGGAGTCTAAGCGAGCCCGCACCCGGGGAACAACGTCAAGCATCGCACCCGGGTTCCGTTGCGGGTGGGTTCGCGCGCCGTCAGGATCCGAAGAGACCGGGCTGCCCCGGTCCGGCGGCCGGTGGCGGCTGCGGCGGGGTGAGACCCATGTGGGCCCACGCGGCGGGGGTGGCGATCCGGCCCCGGGGGGTACGGGCCAGCAGCCCCTCGCGGACGAGGAACGGCTCGGCGACCTCCTCCACCGTCTCGCGCTCCTCCCCCACCGCGACGGCCAGGGTGGACAGGCCGACCGGCCCGCCGCCGAAGAGCCTGAGCAGGGCGTCGAGCACCGCGCGGTCCAGCCGGTCCAGGCCGCGGTCGTCCACCTCGTAGACCGCCAGTGCCCGGGCGGCCACCTCTTTGGTGATCACGCCGTCGGCTCTGACCTGGGCGTAGTCGCGCACCCGGCGCAGCAGCCGGTTGGCGATGCGGGGGGTGCCGCGGGAGCGGCCCGCGATCTCGGCGGCGCCCTCGGCGTCTATCGCGACGTCCAGCAGGCGGGCGGAGCGGTGGACGACCCGCTCCAGCTCGGCCGGCTCGTAGAACTCCATGTGGGCGGTGAAGCCGAACCGGTCCCGCAGCGGCGGCGGCAGCAGACCGGCCCGCGTGGTGGCGCCGACCAGGGTGAAGGGCGGCAGCTCCAGCGGGATGGCGGTGGCGCCGGGTCCCTTGCCGACGATGACGTCGACCCGGAAGTCCTCCATCGCCATGTAGAGCATCTCCTCGGCGGGCCGGGACATCCGGTGGATCTCGTCGAGGAAGAGGACCTCGCCCTCGGTGAGGGAGGACAGGATCGCCGCCAGGTCGCCGGCGTGCTGGATGGCCGGGCCCGAGGTGATCCGGATGGGGGCGCCCATCTCCGCGGCGATGATCATGGACAGGGTCGTCTTGCCCAGGCCCGGGGCTCCGGAGAGCAGGACGTGGTCGGCGGTGGCGCCGCGGGCGCGGGCGGCGCGCAGCACCAGGTCGAGCTGTTCGCGCACCTTGGTCTGGCCGATGAACTCCGTCAGGTCCTTGGGGCGCAGGGCCGCCTCGACGGCGCTGTCCTCGCCGTCCGCGGTGGCGCCGACTAGGCGCTCGGCGGACCCCTCGGCGGGGTGGTCGTCCCGGGTCACCGCGCCGCCCTCCCCTCGCCGCCCGCCGGGCCGCCGGTGCGGAGGGGGCCTTGCGGACGGGCGGCCGGGCGGTGCGGCGCCCGGCCCGGCAGGGCGGGGGCGCGCGACGGGGAGCGGGTGGGGCGGGCGTGCGGCGTCATGGTCGGTCTCTCGTCGGTCCGGCGCCGGACGCGCCGTCCGCGGTGCCCCTGTACGGTGCCCGCGGGCGGCGCGGCTCGGCTCAGCGTGCGCGGTTCAGGGTCTGCAGGGCGGCTCTCAGGAGCTGGGGCACCGGTGCCCGGCCGCCGTCGGCCAGCGCGGCCTCCGCCTGCGGGGCGACGGCGGCGACGGCGTCCTCCGCCTCGCGGGGCGCGTAGCCGAGGCCGACCAGGGCGGCGTGGAGCTGCTCGCGCCAGCCGGGTTCCGCGGCGGCGGGACCCCCCGCCCGCCCGGCTCCGGCCGCGGCGGCTCCCACCGGCTCGCCCAGCCGGTCCTTCAGCTCCAGCAGCAGTTTCTGCGCGCCCTTCTTGCCGATGCCGGGCACGGCCGTGAGGGCCTTCTCGTCACCGGTGGCGACGGCCGTCCGCAGCGCGTCGGGACTGTGCACGGCGAGCATGGCCTGGGCCAGCCGGGGACCGACCCCGCTGGCCGTCTGGAGCAGTTCGAAGACCTGGCGCTCGTCGTCGTCGGCGAAGCCGTACAGCGTGAGGGAGTCCTCGCGGACCACCAGCGAGGTGGCCAGCCGGGCCTGCTCGCCGACCCGCAGGCGGGCGAGGGTGCCCGGGGTGCAGTGGACGGCCATGCCGACGCCGCCGACCTCGACCACGGCGGTGTCGGGGGTGAGGGCGGCCACCGCTCCGGAGACGAAGGCGATCATGGGGTGTCCTCGGGAGTGCGTGCGGTGGAGGGGGCGGCCCCGGCGGCGCGGCCCACCGGGGCCGCTCGGACGGCCCCGGAGCGGGCCCGCGCGAGGCGGAGCTGCCGCTCGTGGGCCTGCTGGAGGCGGTTGAGCGCGGGGGCGCGCCAGATGTGGCAGATGGCCAGCGCGAGGGCGTCGGCGGCATCCGCCGGCCTGGGCGGGGAGTCCAGCCGCAGCAGCCTGGCCACCATGGCGCCGACCTGGGCCTTCTCGGCGCGGCCGGTGCCGGTGACGGCGGCCTTGACCTCGCTGGGGGTGTGCAGGGCGACGGGGAGGCCGCGCCGGGCGGCGCAGAGCATGGCCACCGCGCTGGCCTGCGCCGTGCCCATCACGGTGCGGACGTTGTGCTGGCTGAAGACCCGCTCGACGGCCACGACGTCGGGCCGGTGCTCCTCCAGCCACTCCTCGATGCCGCGCTCGACCGCCACCAGCCGCTCGGCCGTCTCCGCCTCGGCGGGGGTGCGGACGACGCCGACTCCCGCCATCCGCAGCGGGCGGCCCGCGGTGCCCTCCACCACGCCGATGCCGCAGCGGGTCAGCCCCGGGTCCACGCCGAGCACGCGCACCGCGGCCCCCTCTCGTCCACCTGTCGTTCGGTCACCTGTTCCCGCAGGCTATCGGCTGCCGCTGACAACGCCTGCGGGTGACACGGCGGCGGGGAGGGGCGGGACCGGGGTCAGGCGTCGACCTTCGCCATGACCTCGTCGGACACGTCGAAGTTGGCGAAGACGTTCTGCACGTCGTCGCTGTCCTCCAGGGCGTCGATCAGCTTGAAGATCTTGCGGGCGCCCTCCTCGTCCAGCTCCACCTGCATGGTGGGCAGGAAGTTGGCGTCCGCCGAGTCGTAGTCGATGCCCGCCTCCTGCAGGGCGGTGCGCACCGCGACCAGGTCGCTCGCCTCGCTGATCACCTCGAAGGACTCGCCGAGGTCGTTGACCTCCTCGGCGCCCGCGTCCAGGACGGCGGCCAGCACGTCGTCCTCGGTCAGCTCCCCCTTGGGGACGATGACGACGCCCTTGCGGTTGAACAGGTAGGACACCGACCCCGGGTCGGCCATGGAACCGCCGTTGCGGGTCATGGCGACGCGCACGTCGGAGGCGGCGCGGTTGCGGTTGTCGGTGAGGCACTCGATCAGGAGCGCGACGCCGTTGGGCCCGTACCCCTCGTACATGATCGTCTGGTAGTCGGCGCCGCCCGCCTCCAGGCCGGCGCCGCGCTTGACCGCGCGGTCGATGTTGTTGTTGGGGACGGAGCTCTTCTTCGCCTTCTGGATGGCGTCGTACAGGGTGGGGTTGCCGTCGGGGTCGGGGCCGCCCATCCGGGCCGCGACCTCGATGTTCTTGATCAGCTTGGCGAAGAGCTTGCCGCGCTTGGCATCGATCACGGCCTTCTTGTGCTTGGTGGTTGCCCACTTAGAGTGGCCGGACACAGCCTCGCTCCTTCGATGTCACCAACGGGAATTCGACGCGCCGATCCTACAGCCGTCTCACCGGCCCGGTGCGCGCACCATCTCGGCGAAGAGGCGGTGCACCCGGTGGTCGCCGGTGAGTTCGGGGTGGAAGGCGGTGGCCAGCAGCCGGCCCTGGCGCACCGCGACGGGGTGCCCGTCGTGGACCGCGAGCACCTCCACGCCGGCCCCGGTGGACTCCACCCAGGGGGCGCGGATGAAGACGCCCTCGACCGGTCCGCCCGCCACGCCCGCGACCTCCACGGGCGCCTCGAAGGACTCGTTCTGCCGCCCGAAGGCGTTGCGGCGCACGATCATGTCGATGCCGCCGATCGTCTCCTGGCCGGACCGCGGGTCGAGGATCTTGTCGGCGAGCATGATCATGCCCGCGCAGGACCCGTAGGCGGGCATGCCCGCGCGGACGCGCTCGCGCAGCGGCTCCAGCAGGCCGAAGGCGGCGGCCAGCTTGTGGATGGTGGTGGACTCGCCGCCGGGGATCACCAGCCCGTCGACCTCGGCGAGCTCCTGCGGGCGGCGCACCTCGCGGACGGCGGCCCCGGCCGCCTCCAGCGCGGCGCGGTGCTCGCGGACGTCGCCCTGGAGGGCGAGGACACCGATGGTGGCGGCGGTCTCTCCGGTGGGAATGGTCACGGGACGTACCTCTTCGTGGACGGACGTGCGGGACGGGGAGGGGCGGGAACGCCGGACGGCGGGCGGCCTGCCGGGGCGGGCCGCCCGCCGTCCGGGCTCAGTCGCGGCGGCCGGTCACCAGCCCCGGCCGGCGAACCGCTCGGCCTCGGGCAGGGTGTCGCAGTTGATGCCGACCATGGCCTCGCCCAGACCGCGGGAGACGTCGGCGATGACCTTGGGGTCGTCGTAGAAGGTGGTGGCCTTCACGATGGCGGCGGCACGCTTGACCGGGTCGCCGGACTTGAAGATGCCGGAGCCGACGAAGACGCCCTCGGCACCGAGCTGGCGCATCAGCGCGGCGTCCGCCGGGGTGGCCACACCGCCGGCGGAGAACAGCACCACCGGCAGCTTGCCCAGCTCGGCGACCTCCTTGACCAGCTCGTACGGGGCGCGCAGCTCCTTGGCGGCGGCGTAGAGCTCGTTGTTGTCCAGGCCCCTCAGGCGCGCGATCTCGCCCCGGATCTGGCGCAGGTGGCGGACGGCCTCGACGACGTTGCCGGTACCGGCCTCGCCCTTGGAGCGGATCATGGCCGCGCCCTCGGCGATCCGGCGCAGGGCCTCGCCCAGGTTGGTGGCGCCGCAGACGAAGGGCGTGGTGAAGGCCCACTTGTCGCTGTGGTTGACCTCGTCGGCCGGGGTGAGGACCTCGGACTCGTCGATGTAGTCCACGCCGAGCGCCTGGAGGACCTGGGCCTCGACGAAGTGGCCGATGCGGGACTTGGCCATCACCGGGATGGAGACGGCGTCGATGATGCCCTCGATCATGTCGGGGTCGGACATGCGGGCGACGCCGCCGTCCTTGCGGATGTCGGCGGGCACCCGCTCCAGGGCCATGACCGCGACGGCGCCGGCGTCCTCGGCGATCTTCGCCTGCTCCGGCGTGACGACGTCCATGATCACACCGCCCTTGAGCTGCTCGGCCATGCCGCGCTTGACGCGCGCGGTGCCGGTCTCGGGCGTGCTGGGGGACGTGGTGGACGGCGTGGTGGACAAGGTTGACCTCACTCGACGACGGTTGGGACGGTGGACGGCGGCGGACGGCGGCGAACCGCGCCGACCGGGGCCGGTCCGCGGACCTCGGTGCCGCCGGCGGCCGGCCGGCCGCCCGCACGCGACACGGCCCGGTGACCGTGCGGTGACACCATCGTAGGACTGTTCGATCCGCTTCCGGGGCCATCACCCGGTCCAGTTCGCAGTGATCCGCACGACAGAACCGATGGAACGCCGCCACTGGCCTCGAATCAAGGGCCAATCCGAAGTCAGTGGCCTTCCCCGGTGGAACCGGAGCGGTCCGCGAGGACGGCGGGCGGCTCGTCGTCCATCTCGAAGGCCAGCGGGAAGGGCGCGTGCCCGGCCAGCCGGAACCAGCGCACCGTGCGGTGCCGGCGCAGGGCCCGGGCGGCGCGTACGGCGTCGTTGTGGAAGCGCCGCGCCATCGGCACCCGGCGCACCGCGGCGCCCAGCTCCTCGGCGGTCGCCTCGCCCCCCGGCGCCGCCCGCACCGCCTCCAGCTGGGCGGCGTCGGCGAACACCGCGCGCAGCGCCTGGCTGAGCTCGCTCTCGGCGACCTCCCTGTGGTCCTCCTCGGCCTGCCGGGCATCGTGGGCGGCCTGGTACAGGACGATCGAGGCGGCCGGATCGAGCACCCCGGAGGTGGCCACCTCCTGGGCGACGGAGGCGCGCCGCAGCAGCTGGGCGTCCAGGGCGGCGCGGGCCGCGTCGATGCGGGCGTGCAGCCGGTCCAGGCGGCCGGCGGTCCAGCTCAGGTAGACGGCGACGAGCAGCAGCGCCGCCGCGACCCAGACGATCGTGGTGATCACGGTTGGCTCCTCGTCGGTTCTCAGTCCCGGGTCAGGCCCAGCCGGGCCCGCAGTCCGGCGCGCTCGTCCGGCGCGACCGCGGCGGCGCCGTCGGCGACCGTCTCGTAGACGGCCAGGACGTCGGCGCCGACGGTGGCCCAGTCGAAGCGGCGCACATGGCGGCTGCCGCGTGCGCGCAGCTCGGCGCGCCGGCCCGGGTCGCCCAGCAGGCGCACCGCGGCGGCGGCCAGTGCGTCGGCGTCCTCGTTCGCGTACAGCTCCCCCGCCTCTCCCCCGTCCAGCACCTGGGCGAAGGCGTCCAGGTCGCTGGCGAGCACCGGGGCCCCGGCGGACATCGCCTCGACCAGGATGATGCCGAAGGACTCGCCGCCGGTGTTGGGGGCGACGTACAGGTCCACGCTGCGCAGCAGCCGCGCCTTGTCCTCGTCGCTGACCATGCCGAGGAACTCCACCCGGGGGCGCAGGTCGCGCGGCAGGCCGGCGACGGCCTCCTCCTCGTCGCCGCGCCCGGCGACCAGCAGCCGGGTGCCGGGGCGTTCGGCCAGGATCCGCGGCAGCGCCCGCATCAGCACGGGCAGGCCCTTGCGGGGTTCGTCGATGCGCCCGATGAAGCCGATCGTGCTCCCGCCCTCGCGGCCCTGCCACTCGGCCCTGGGCTCGGCCCCGGCGAAGAAACCGACGTCCACGCCGTTGGGGATGACGACCGCGTCCCCGCCCAGGTGCTCGACCAGGGTGCGGCGCGCGTACTCGCTGACGGCGATCCGCGCGCTGATCTTCTCCAGCGCGGGCTGGAGGATCGGATACGCGGCGATCATCGCCCGGGAGCGCGGGTTGGAGGTGTGGAAGGTGGCCACGATCGGTCCCTGCGCGGCCCAGCAGGCGAGCAGGGAGAGCGAGGGCGTGGCGGGCTCGTGGATGTGCAGGACGTCGAAGGCGCCCTCGTGCACCCAGCGGCGCACCCGCGCCGCCGAGAGGAAGCCGAAGTTCAGCCGGGCCACCGAGCCGTTGTAGGGGACGGGGACGGCCCGCCCGGCGGGGACGACGTACGGCGGCAGGGGCGTCTCCTCCTCCGCGGGGGCGAGGACGGACACCTCGTGCCCGAGGCCGATGAGGTGCTGGGCCAGGTCGCGGATGTGGAACTGGACGCCGCCGGGGACGTCCCACGAGTAGGGGCAGACGATGCCGATCCTCACCGCTCCCCCGTCCCCCGGTCCGCCGGGTCCGCGGACCGCGGTCCCGCTCCCGGCCGGGGCGTGAGGTCGGCCGACCACAGCCGCTGGAGCATGTGCCAGTCCTCGGGGTGCTCGGCGATGCCCGCGGCGAAGCCGTCGGCCACCGCCTGGGTCATGGCCGCGGCCTTCTCCCTCCGGGAGCCCTCCTCGGGGGGCTCGACGGCGGGCAGGACCCGGCCCTTCATCACGGGGGTGGAGTCGAACCACAGGTGGGCCGGGAGGAGCGCGGCCCCGGTCTGCAGGGCCAGCATGGCAGGGCCCGCGGGCATCCGGGCCGGTTCGCCGAAGAAGGTGACCTCGATGCCGGAGGCGGACAGGTCCCGGTCGGCCACCAGGGCCACCAGGCCGCCCGCGCGCAGCCGCCGGGCCAGGGTGCCGAAGGCGGCGCCGCCGGTGTGCGGCAGCACCTCCATGCCCAGGCCCTCCCGGTAGGCGACGAAGCGGTCGTACAGGCTCTCGGGCTTCAGCCGTTCGGCGACGGTGGTGAACGGAATGCCCAGGCCGGCGGTGAGGTAGGCGCCGGCCAGGTCCCAGTTGCCCATGTGCGGCAGGGCCAGCACCACGCCGCGGCCGGCGTCGAGGGTGCCGGTGAGCCGGTCCAGGTTCTCGACCTCGACGCTCTCCCGGACGCGCTGCGCGCTCCACACCGGCAACCGGAAGGACTCCATCCAGTAACGCAGGTAGGAGCGCATCCCGGCGCGGGAGAGTTCCGCCAGCTCCCGGGGCCCGGCGCCGGGGACGACCCGCGCGTAGTTGGCCTCCAGGCGCCGGACGCCCTGGCCGCGGCGCCGCCAGGCGGCGTCGGCGATCGTGCGGCCCAGCGCCGCGGCGGCGGGCTCGGGGAGCCGCTTGACCGCGCCCCAGCCCAGGCCGTACAGGCCGTCGGTCAGGCGGTCCCTCACGATGCCCCGCCCTCCGGGGCCGTGGCGGCGTCCGCCTCGGCGGCCTCACGGCGCACGGTCACCATCCGCTGGGCGATCGTCACCATGCTGCCCCCGGCCACCACCCACAGGGCGACGGGCAGCAGGACCCCGATGTGCGGGACGCCGAAGGCCTCCTCGAACCCGGCGAGCCCGGCGCACACCAGCGTGATCACCAGCCGCTCGGCCCGTTCCACCAGCCCGTTGACGTTCACCGGCAGCCCGATGCTCTCGCCGCGCGCCTTGGTGTACGACACCACCTGGCCGCTGGCCAGGCAGAAGATCGCCACCGCGCACAGCACCGGATCGCCGCCCCCGCCCGCGTACCACAGCGCGATGCCGCCGAAGACGGCGGCGTCGGCGACGCGGTCGAGGGTGGAGTCGAGGAACGCGCCCCAGCGGCTGGAGCGGCCCGACTGCCGCGCCATGGTGCCGTCGACCAGGTCGGAGAAGACGAACAGGGTGATGACGACGGTGCCCCAGAAGAACGCGCCGCGCGGGAAGAAGACCAGTGCCCCCGTCACGACCCCGCCGGTGCCGATGAGCGTGACCGTGTCGGGGCTGACCCCCAGCCGGAGGAGCAGAGCGGCGAACGGCGTGAGAACACGCGTGAAGAAAGCACGCGCGTACTTGTTCAGCATGGCCTTCCCGGGGGTCGTGACGGGCCGGCGGTCAGGGGGCCGTCGGCGCCGCCCATCGTAGCCAGCCGCCGTCCGCCCGCCGTCGGCGCGTCACGGCCCGTGCGCGCGGCCTGCGGGAGCCGGGGAGGTGCGGAGCCGGGCGGGCGCCCGCCGCGTCCCGTTCGGTCCGCTGGCGCTCGGTGTGCGCCGTGTAGCTCACATGGCACGGTATGCCCTCGTATGGACGGACTTCACTGCCGGTGGAAAGCTCGAAGGAAGCACATTCCGCGCGGCGCCCGCCGGGCACGGGGCCGGGAACGGCCCGCCGGTCCGGCGGCCGGGTGCCGTGCCGGCCCGACCATCCGGCCCGCTGGGCCGACCGGGAGGCGGAGGAGATGGGCGACAGGACGAGCACGCGCGCCGGGGCCGCCGGAGCGGCACCGGCGGCCGACCGCCCCGGTTCCCTGCGGAACGTGGTGCTGGTCGGCCACAGCGGTGCGGGGAAGACGACACTGGTCGACGCACTGGCCCTGGCATCGGGGGCCGTGAGCCGGGCGGGGCGGGTGGAGGACGGCGACACCCTCTCCGACCACGACGAGATCGAGCGGCGGCAGCAGCGCTCGGTGCAGTTGTCGCTGGTCCCCCTGGAGTGGAACGGGATCAAGATCAACCTGCTGGACACCCCGGGCCACGCCGACTTCGTCGGGGAGCTGCGGGCCGGCCTGCGGGCGGCGGACGCGGCGCTCTTCGTCGTCTCGGCCGCCGACGGCGTGAGCGGCCCGACCCGGCTGGTGTGGGAGGAGTGCGCGGCGGTCGGCATGCCGCGGGCCCTGGTGGTCACGCACCTGGACGCCTCGCGCGCGGACTTCGACGAGACGGCGGAGGTCTGCCGCCGGGTCTTCGGCGGCGACGACCCCGACGCCGTGCTCCCCCTGTACCTGCCCCTGCACGGCGAGGAGCGCCCCGACGGGCACGCGCCGGTCGCCGGGCTGATCGGGCTGCTGTCGCAGCGGATCTTCGACTACTCCTCCGGGGAGCGCGTCGAGCGCGACCCGGACCCCGAGCATCTGCCGCTGATCGCCGCCGCCCGGGCCCGGCTCATCGAGGGCATCATCGCCGGGAGCGAGGACGAGACCTTGATGGACCGCTACCTCGGCGGCGCGGAGATCCGGTTCGAGACGCTGGTCGGGGACCTGGAGAAGGCCGTGGCCCGCGGCGTCCTCCACCCCGTGCTGGCCGCCGCGCCCGCTGCCGAGGGCGCCCGGCAGGGGTTGGGCACCGTGGAGCTGCTGGAGCTGGTCACCCGCGGCTTCCCCTCCCCCGCCGAGCGCGAGGCCCCCCCGGTCGCCACCCCCGACGGCCGTCCGCTCCCCCCGCTCCCCTGCGACCCGGACGGTCCGCTGGCCGCCGAGGTGGTCAGGACCTCCTCCGACCCCTATGTGGGGCGGATGTCGCTGGTACGGGTCTTCTCCGGCACCCTGCGCCCGGACGCGGCAGTGCACGTCTCCGGCCACGGCCTGGCCGGCCGCGGGCACCAGGACCACGACGAGGACGAGCGCGTCGGCGCCCTGACCGCCCCCTTCGGCAGCCGGCAGCGCCCCCTGCCGAAGGCCGTCGCGGGCGACCTGGCCTGCGTCGCGAAGCTCTCCCGGGCCGAGACCGGCGACACCCTGTCGGACCGGGGCGCCCCGCTGCTGATGGAGCCCTGGGTGATGCCCGACCCGCTGCTGCCGGTCGCCGTCGAGGCGCACGGCAGGTCCGACGAGGACCGGCTCTCCCAGGGCCTGGCCCGGCTGGCCGCCGAGGACCCCACCCTGCGTCTGGAGCAGGACCCCGACACCGGCCAGGTGGTGCTGTGGTGCATGGGCGAGGCCCACCGGGACGTGGCGCTGGAGCGGCTGCGCTCCCGGTACGGCGTCCGGGTCGACGCCGTGGCGCACCGGGTGGCGCTGCGCGAGACGTTCGCCGCGCCGGCGGCCGGGCACGGGCGGCACGTCAAGCAGTCCGGCGGCCACGGCCAGTACGCCGTCTGCGACATCACCGTGGAGCCGCTCCCGCCCGGCTCCGGCGTCGAGTTCGCCGACGCGGTGGTGGGCGGCGCCGTGCCGCGCCAGTTCGTGGCGTCGGTGGAGAAGGGCGTACGGGCCCAGGCGGCGCGCGGTGTCGCCGCCGGTTATCCGCTGGTGGACGTCCGGGTGACCCTCGTCGACGGCAAGGCGCACTCGGTGGACTCCTCCGACGCCGCCTTCCAGACGGCCGGCGCGCTGGCCCTGCGGGACGCGGCCGCCGGGGCGCGGATCCACCTGCTGGAGCCGGTCGCCGAGGTGCGGGTGACCGTCTCCGACGAGTACGTGGGGGCGGTGATGGGCGACCTGTCCGGGCGGCGCGGCCGCGTCACCGGAACCGAGCAGGTGCCCGGCGGCAGCACGCTGGTCAGGGCGGAGGTCCCGGAGGCGGAGATCGGCCGCTACGCGGTGGACCTGCGCTCCCTCTCCCACGGCACGGGCCGGTTCGGCCGCACGCGGCTCCGCTACGAACCGGTGCCGCGCCAGGTGGAGGCGAGGATCCGCGAGCAGGCCGGGGCCGGTGTGGCGTGATCCGGCGGCCTCCGGGGGGCGGGAGCCGCGGCGGACGGGAGCGGGAGCCGGAATGAGGATACGCTGAACGCCGCGGCGGCGGGCTCGGTGCGTGCGCGCCAACAGGTGTGCGGCGGGCCGCGGTTGGGAACGGTGGGAACGAGCCTGACGTCGGACGGCGCGAGCGGAGTGGGGGCACCATTGGCGGGCTTCGATGACGTCGAGGGCGGCGCGTACGACTTCAGTCCCGGCGCCCAGGTCCCGTTGACGGGGGCCGGCGGGGGGCAGACCGCCGCCACCCAGGCACTGGCCTCGGCCGCCTACCGGGACGGGCCGGTGACGGACCTCGCCAAGGCCAACGAGGCCGTCAAGGTCTCGGCGCCCCGCTTCTCCCTGTTCGAGCCGAACCTGGGCGAGGCGTTCGCCCGGGCCGTGCAGGTGCGGACGCTCGGCGGCGCCCGGAAGCCGCTGATCCAGTCCTTCGGCTGCGATCCGCAGACCGTGGTCGAGCACTGCCTGGCGGCCAACCGCATCCGCCGGCAGCGCGACGCCCGGCTCACCGCCGTGATGGCGCTCTTCGGCCTGCTCTTCCTGCCCGGTGTGCTGCTGTGGCTCGGCGGTTTCCAGCTCCGCCGGACACTGGCGGGCTCACAGGACAGGAAGGCGGGCCCGCTGGGCATGGCCGCGCTCGCCGGGATCGGGGTGCTGGCGGTGGTCTTCCTGGTCCAGCTGCCGTTCACCGGGTTCTGGGGGATCTACCTGCGCGCCATGCTGGTCGCCCCGGTCCTGGGCTGGCTGTGGGCCAAGCAGGTCTGCGAG
The DNA here is from genome assembly GCF_042681365.1 of Streptomyces desertarenae. Classification (NCBI taxonomy): domain Bacteria; kingdom Bacillati; phylum Actinomycetota; class Actinomycetes; order Kitasatosporales; family Streptomycetaceae; genus Streptomyces; species Streptomyces desertarenae. The sequence continues at coordinate 57,262 of NZ_JBHUFU010000010.1, forward strand.
CGCTACGCCAAGGACCTGCGCTCCCGCTGGGAGGGTCTGCTGTCGGGCGGCGGCATCGGCGCCAAGGTCCCCGAGGCGGTGCCGCACAACCCCGGTGACGCGGGGGCGGAGGAGATCCGGCTGAATCTGGCCAAACTGACGGCCGAGCAGCGCAGCAACCTGGTCTTCTACGCCGGTCCCAAGGGGATACTGGGCATGGGCACCCGGTGGGGCAGCTGGCAGCTCGCCGAGGAGCTGGTGCCCGCCACGCCGGGGAAGGACATCAACCCCTTCAGGAGCTGGGACGTCGCCCGCGCGATCCACGACCGGCTGCGGATGCTGGAGCGCACCTCGCTGCACACCGGCGGCTTCCCGCCCCCTTCCGTCCGGCACTGGGTCGTCGCCCCGATCGGGGAGGGCGCCTCGGAGGTGGCGCGGCCCGACGGCCAGGAGGTCGAGGCGTACCGCATCAAGGACTTCGAGGTCCAGCGGATCTGCAACGAGCAGCAGTTCGGCAGCGGCAACCGGCACTACCTGGGCGTGCAGTTCGTCCTGTGGGACGGCCAGCTGGTGCTCACCATGCTGATCAACGTGACCATGCTGCACCACACGCTGCGCATCGAGGTGACCGGTCACGCCCTGGGCCCGGTGCACCCGGTCTTCTTCGACAAGCCCAAGGCGCGGAGCAAGACGGTCTCCAAGACGGTCAGGTTCTGGGAGACCAAGGAGATCGCCCTTCCCCTGATCGAGGCCAGGGAGGTGGTGCGGCTGACCGCACGCGCCCCCCTGACCTGGTTCCCGCAGGTGCTGGACTTCCTCGGCGGCAAGCTGACCCTCCCCGAGCCGTTCGGCCTGCGGCACGCCTGGGCCGACCAGCCGTGGCGGCACCGCTTCATGGCCGACGACGCGCTGCGCGCGGCCACCCCGGTGCTGCGGGCGGTCCACTCGGCGGCGATGAAGGTGCTGCGGGAGAACGGCGTGGACGTCACGAAGTTCGACGCCCGCTCGCTGGCGCTCAGCGGCCAGGTGCAGGCGGCCGAGCCGGGCAGGCCCGACGTCTACGACGCCTGACGGAACACGACGACCGCCGCTGGCCCCGCGCACGGAGGTGCGCGGGGCCGGCGGCGGTCCCGGTCTCCGCCGAGCGGGGGCGGGCGCGGCTCCGGCGCGGGGTCAGGAGGCGGGCCAGACCTCGGCGATCATCCGGCGGGTGTCGGCCAGCAGCTGCGGCAGCACCTTGGTGTGGCCCACCACCGGCATGAAGTTGGTGTCGCCTCCCCAGCGCGGAACGACGTGCTGGTGCAGGTGGGCGGCGATCCCGGCGCCCGCGACCGCGCCCTGGTTCATGCCGATGTTGAACCCCTGCGCCCCGGAGGCGGCGCGCAGCGCCCGCATGGCCCGCTTGGTGTAGTCGGCCAGCTCCGCCGTCTCCTCGCCGGTGAGGTCGGTGTAGTCGGCGACGTGCCGGAAGGGCACGACCATCAGGTGGCCGCCGTTGTACGGGTAGAGGTTGAGCACCGCGTAGACGTGCTCGCCGCGGGCGAGCACCAGCCCGTCCTCGTCGGACTTGGCCGGGATGGCGCAGAACGGGCAGCCGTCGTCGGCCCCCGGGCCGCTCGGCTTGTTCTCGCCCTGGATGTAGGCCATCCGGTGGGGCGTCCACAGGCGCTGGAAGGCGTCCGGCGACCCCACTCCGATCTGCTGCTCCGGCTCGCTGCTCATGCGGGCCAGCATAGGACTTCACCGGCCCGCGGTGCGCCGCCGGGGCGGATCCGGGTGCCGGGGCCGAAGACGGCGCGGGCCCCGGGGCGCTGTCGCTCCGGGGCCCGGCCGCCGGCCGCGGCGGGCGGCCGTCAGACCTGCACGCGGTCCTCGACCGCCTTGACGATCTCCGCGATCGCCTCGTCGGCCGGCACGCCGTTCTTCTGCGAGCCGTCGCGGTAGCGGAAGCTCACCGCCCCGGCCGCCATGTCGTCGTCACCGGCGATGATCATGAACGGCACCTTGCTCTTCTGCGCGTTCCTGATCTTCTTCTGCATCCGGTCCGAGGAGGAGTCCACCTCCATCCGCAGCCCGGCGGCCTTCGCCTTGGCGGCGAACTCCTCCAGGTAGGGGACGTGGGTGTCGCCGATCGGGATGCCGACCGCCTGCACCGGGGCCAGCCACGCCGGGAAGGCGCCCGCGTAGTGCTCCAGCAGCACGGCGAAGAACCGCTCGATCGACCCGAACAGCGCCCGGTGGATCATCACCGGCCGCTGCCGGGAGCCGTCGGCCGCGGTGTACTCCAGCTCGAACCGCTTGGGCTGCTGGAAGTCGACCTGGATCGTGGACATCTGCCAGGTCCGGCCGATGGCGTCGCGGGCCTGGACCGAGATCTTGGGACCGTAGTAGGCGGCGCCGCCCGGATCCATCACCAGCTCCAGGCCCTGCTTGCCGGCGGCCTGCCGCAGGATCTCGGTGGCCTCCTCCCACTCCTCGGGCTCGCCGATGAACTTCTCGGAGTCGTCGCGGGTGGACAGCTCCAGGTAGAAGTCGCTCAGGCCGTAGTCCCGCAGCAGGTCCAGCACGAAGGTGAGCAGGCTGTCCAGCTCGTCGGGCATCTGCTCCTTGGTGCAGTAGATGTGCGAGTCGTCCTGGGTGAAGCCGCGGGCCCGGGTCAGGCCGTGCACCACGCCGGACTTCTCGTAGCGGTAGACCGTGCCGAACTCGAACAGCCGCAGCGGCAGCTCCCGGTAGGAGCGCCCGCGCGCCTTGAAGATCAGGTTGTGCATCGGGCAGTTCATCGCCTTGAGGCGGTAGTTCTGCCCCTCGAACTCCAGGGGCGGGAACATCCCCTCGGCGTAGTTCGGCAGGTGCCCGGAGGTCTCGAAGAGGCCCTCCTTGGTGATGTGCGGGGTGTTGACGAACTCGTAGTCCGCCTGCTCGTGCCGCTTGCGGGAGTAGTCCTCCATCACCCGGCGGACGATGCCGCCCTTGGGGTGGAAGACCGCCAGGCCCGAGCCCAGCTCCTCCGGGATGGAGAACAGGTCCAGTTCGGCGCCGAGCCTGCGGTGGTCGCGCTTCTCGGCCTCGGCCAGGAACTCCAGGTGCGCCTTCAGCTCGTCCTTCGACGGCCAGGCGGTGCCGTAGATCCGCTGGAGCTGCGGGTTCTTCTCGCTGCCCCGCCAGTACGCGGCGGCCGACCGCATCAGCTTGAACGCCGGGATGGCGCGGGTGGTGGGCAGGTGCGGACCGCGGCACAGGTCCTTCCAGCACAGCTCGCCCGTCTTGGCGTCGAGGTTGTCGTAGATGGTCAGCTCACCCGAGCCGACCTCCGCCGACGCCCCCTCGGCGGCCTCGGCGGCGTTCCCCTTGAGCCCGATCAGCTCCAGCTTGTACGGCTCGGCCGCCAGCTCCTCGCGGGCCTCCTCGTCGCCGGTCACCCGGCGGGAGAAGCGCTGGCCGCGCTTGACGATCTCCTGCATCCGCTTCTCGATGCGCTTGAGGTCGTCCGGGGTGAACGGCTCGGCGACGTCGAAGTCGTAGTAGAAGCCGTCCCTGATGGGCGGGCCGATGCCGAGCTTGGCCTCCGGGAAGAGGTCCTGGACGGCCTGGGCCATCACGTGCGCGGTGGAGTGCCGCAGGATGTCCAGGCCGTCGGGGCTGGAGATCTCCACCGGCTCGACCTCGTCGCCCTCGGCGAGCTCGTACGCCAGGTCCCTCAGCTGCCCGCCGACGCGCGCGGCGACGACGGAGCGCTCGCCCTCGAAGAGGGCGGCGGCCGTGGTGCCCGTGGTCACCACGCGCTCTTCCCGCTCGGAATCGCGTTGGATGATCACACGGACGTCCGCCACCGGTCTCTCCTGACTGCCTTGCGACTCGGGTTCTGCCTCGAGGCGCGGACGATCGCCGCGCACGGTGAATCGTACCGAGCCGGGTACCCCCGCCGCGAAACGGTTGCGCGCCACCGGGCCGGAGGGGTTGGCGCCGGGCCGGGTGAGGTATCAGCCCCGTCGGCGGGCGCGGCCCGCCGGACCGGCGGCGCGCCGGTCCGGGTCCGGCATCGACACGGAGGGGAACGGGAACATGACGGTGTGGTACGAGGGGCCGCTGGCCGCCTTCGACACCGAGACCACGGGAGTGGACACCGAGCGGGACCGGATCGTCTCGGCCGCCCTCGTCGTCCAGGACGCGCCGGACGCCCCGGTGCGCGCCGAGCACTGGCTGGTCGACCCCGGTGTGCCCGTCCCCGAACCGGCGTCCGCCGTGCACGGGCTGACCGGGGAGCACCTGCGCGAGCACGGCCGGCCCCCGGCGCAGGTGCTCGGCGAGGTCGTCCGGGCGCTGGCCGAGCAGGGGGAGGCCGGCCGGCCGCTGGTGGTGATGAACGCGCCGTTCGACCTGACGCTGCTGGACCGGGAGCTGCGCCGGCACCTGGGGGCCCCGCTGGCCGGCGCCTGCGGCCCGGCGCCGCTGCGCGTGCTGGACCCCCGGGTGCTGGACAAGCACCTGGACCGCTACCGCCGGGGCCGCCGCACCCTGACCGACCTGTGCGCCCACTACGGCGTGGAGCTGGCCGGCGCGCACGACGCCGCCGCGGACGCCACCGCCGCCCTGGGGGTCGTACGGGAGGTGGGGCGGCGCTTCGCCCGGCGGCTGTCGTCGCTCTCGCCCGCCGAGCTGCACACCCTGCAGGAGGTCTGGCACGCGGCGCAGGCCCGCGGCCTCCAGGCGTGGTTCGCGCGCAACGGGTCGCAGGAGGAGGTCGACCCGGCCTGGCCGCTGCGGCCCCCGGTGGCGGCCGCGGCGGTCTGAGCCCCCGAGGGGCCGCAGCGCGGCGGGCCCTCGCCCCGGGGCGAGGGGCGTCCCGGACGGCGGACCGCCCCGGAGAACGCGCGAGGCCGGTTCCGTCGGACGGAACCGGCCTCGTCGGCTGGTGGGCGATACTGGGTTCGAACCAGTGACCTCTTCGGTGTGAACGAAGCGCTCTTCCACTGAGCTAATCGCCCTCGCGGTGCCCTGCGGCACGACGAGAACAATACAGGGGGGCCGGGGGTTCATCCAAACCCCTTGCCGCGCCCCGCCGTCGACCCCCTCCCCGGCCGCCCGCCGCGCGCGCCGCCGCGCTCCTCCAGCACCCGCCGCAGCCCGCGCCGCCCGGCCCGCATCATCAGCGCGTGGTTGGCGGTCAGCAGGGGGCGGCAGACCGGGGCCAGCAGCCGCAGGAGGGGCCTGCGCGCCTCCACCTCCTGCTCGAAGCGGACCCGGGTGGTGCCCGGCGCGCCGGGACACGGCACCACCTGCCAGCCCGCCCGGCCCCGCAGGTCCCCGTCCATCGCGATCTCCAGGCGCCCGGCGGCGGGTTCGCGACGGGTCAGCCGGACGGCGAGGCGCAGCTCGTACGGCAGCAGGGAGCGGATGCGGACGGTGCCGGACCAGCCGTCCGGCCCGGTCCCGCCGTCCCCGCGGACGGCCCCGCGCACCTGCGGCCACCACGCCGGGTACTCCCCGGCCCGCTCCAGGACCCCGTAGACCTCCGCCGCCGGTGCCCCCACCTCCCAGACGCTGCGGAAGCGGTAGTGGTTCAGGCCCACGACCCCCTCCTGCGCACGGGGGCGGTGGTGCTCGGCCGCCGCCGAGCACCACCGTCCATGTCCGTCCTCCCCGGTGCGCGCCGCACTCCGCGCATGCCGGACGTTCCGCCCCCCTCCTGCCCCGGCTGCCCCCTGCCACTCCCCCGGGCGTCCCGGCCCCGGCCCGCTCCCCGGGGACCGGCACCGCGGACCGGTCCGGGGGCGGGGGAACCGGTGGGGATCGACGCGGAGCCGTGGCGGCCGGCCGCCCGCCGCCGCGGACTGCCGGCCGCCAGGCGGAGCCGGTGTCCGGTCCGTGCGCCCTTCGTTCCCCCGTGCGCGCCCCCGTGCCCGGCGGCGGGCACGGGGGCGCGCTGCCGCGCCGGGGTCCGGCGGGGCGGACGGGAGCCGGCCCGTCCGCCCCGTCCGGGTCACTCCGGGATGCGGTCCCCGATCAGGGCGAGGTTCTGGATGGCGGCCAGGCCGTACAGGGCGGTGGTGTTGGTGTCCACCCAGGACGCCCCGCTGCCCTCCACCAGCGCCATGGGGCCGGTGATCCTCTCCGTCCTCCAGGGCGAGGACTCGGAGTAGCCCCACCGGTCCTTGGTGTAGAACTCCCGCCAGGCGCGGGTGGCGTACTTGTCCCGTTCGTCCTCCAGTCGGGAGGCGGCGTAGGCGGTGAGGCGGGAGTGCCCCTGCTGGAGGATGAGGTTGGTGGCGTACCCGCCGAGTTCGGCCTGCTGCTCCTCCCGCGTGGCGCCGTAGAGGCGGCAGTACTGGAGCCAGGCCTCCTCGAAGCCCTCGACGTCGGTGAGGTGGATGAGCTCGGCGCAGATCTCCACCTGTCCGAACATCGCGCTCAGGTGGCTCATCGAGACCTTCTTCCCCGTCTCGGCGAACTCCCCGGTCTCGATGTCGTAGAGGCCCTCGCCGGTGCAGAAGCCGTTGGGCATCCGCGCGATGGTGCGCATGGTGGCCTTGAGCTTCTCCTCGGCCTTCGCCGCCTTCGGCCCGCGGCGCTCCCACTCGGTGAGCCAGGCGGCGGCCAGTCCGCTCCAGTCGGTGCCCAGTCCGATGGCCAGGGCCCTGGGGTCGGGCTCGTAGGGCTCGGTGCGGATCTTGCGCAGGGGGTCGAGGGCGAGGAAGGTCTCGTCGGAGTCGACGAGGGCGTGCATGAGGTCGCCGCAGCGCTCGTCGGCGGTGAGGAAGTAGTACGGGCGCCGGTAGACGGCGGTGGAGATGCGCTGCTGCTTGGCGCTGTCGGCGTAGTGCTGGACGCCGTGGCGGGTGCCGAGTCCGGCCCACTCGCCGAGGTGGTAGACGTCGACCTCGCCGGTGTGGCGGGTCATGGCCTCGGCGAAGCGGAAGATGTCGGCGCGGCCGGAGCGCAGGTAGGCGTACCACAGCCACAGGTCCGGGGAGAGCTCGGAGTTGTCCCAGGCGTAGCCGCCGACGTCGTACCGCCACTGGTGCCGGTCCGGGTCGTAGGTGTGCATGATGTCGCCGTAGTCCCAGAAGCCGTACCAGCGGCGCTGCTCCACCTGCTCCTTGTAGTAGGTGAAGAGGAAGTCCAGGTGGTCCTCCAGCTTCGCCTTGGCGGGTGTGGAGCGGTCGACGGGGGCGAACAGGCCGCCGAAGACCTGTGTGGCGGCCAGGTGTTCGGGCGGCGCCACGAGCTGGGGCGGGGTCTGGACGGCCTCGGCCTGGCGGGCGAGGGTCTCGGCGTCGGGGGTGGCGGCGTTGGCCCAGAACATCAGCTCGCTGGTGCGGGCGATGCCGTAGGGGGTGCCGAAGCCCGGCTCGTAGTCCTCGTAGGTGATGTTGAGGCCCTCGAGCTGCTTCTCGTGGGTGTCCTGGCCGAGCCCGTCGTGGTAGAAGCGCAGGTCCATCGGCTGTGCCTCGGGCGACCAGAGCCAGACGGTGACCTCGGCCTCGTCGTCCGCGGCGCCGCGTACGTCGAGCTGGGTGGGGTGCTTGCGCCAGAAGTCGCGCAGCCCGAAGGAGAGTCCGCCGCTGACGCCGCCCACGTAGCCGAAGCCCGAGGCCCGGCGTCCGCCGCCCGCGGCGATCCAGCCGTGGCCGGGCTTGGTGCGCTTGCGGACGGTGAAGCCGTCGGCGGAGAGCTGGCCGAGGGTGTAGTCGCCCCAGGTGGGGATGTACTGCAGCCGGCTGGTGACGCGCTGGTCCCAGGTGGCGGGGTCGGGCAGCTTCTCGCCCCTGACCTGCCGGGCGCGCACCTCGGCCCCGGGGTCGCGGCGCAGGCCGGTGATGCCCCTGACGGCCTCCGACAGCAGGCCCCGGCCCTCGCCGCCGAGGCGGATGTGCCGGTCGTGGTGCTCGTCGCGCATCGGGACGGTGAAGCGCACGCCGAGGCCGCGGATGAAGTCCTTGTGCTCGTCCCCGTCGTAGGTGATGGTGTGCAGCATCCGGAAGGACTCGGCGCCCGCGTGGAAGTACAGGCGGATGCCGAACGGCAGCCAGCCGCGGCTCCCCCTGCGGTGCCTGCCCTCGATGCGGACCACCGCCCGTACGGGGCCGTCCTGTTCGACGGTGACCTTCTCGATGTCGCCGTCGAAGCGCTCCCACTTCTGGGAGCCCTGGTCACCGTCGTCGATCTCCCCCTGGCGGAGGAGGACGAGGCGGCCGTTCCGCGCGATCTCGGTGCCGCCCCTGCGGACGGACTTCACCAGGGCCTTGCCGTCCTGGCCGATGCGGACGGTGATGGCGCCGGTGTCCACCTCGACGGTGCCGCCCCTGCGGCCGACGGTGACGGCCTTGGCGGGGGCGGCCGGGGCGGCGCCGGGGGTGAGGCGGTAGGCGGCGGCGTCCCCGGCCTCGGGGCCGACGGCGTGCGCGGTCCACTTGACGGTGCCGTCGGGCCAGTAGGCGGTGGCCCAGGTCTGGACGGGGACCTTCCTGCCGTCCTCGGCGGCGAGCGAGAACTCGGTGCCGGCCCTGACCCCTCCCTTGGGCCAGGGCACGCCGAAGGTGCTGCCGGGGGCCGCGCCGAGGCCGCCCTCCTCCAGCCAGGTGATCCGTACCGGGCCGTCCGCGGTCTTCGGGCCGTCCGCGGCGGGGCGGGCCGCGTGGGCGGGGGCGCCGAGCAGCAGGGAGGAGTGGGCGGCGGCACCGGCGACGGCTGCCGCCCGGAGCACGGTGCGGCGGGGGATCGGGGACATGGACACTCCCATTCTTATGTCAGGCTCATGACATGGCGGGGGTCCGGGCGGTCCGGCCGGAGGACCGGACCGCCCGGTCGGGTGGGGGGTGAGGGGGACGGCGGGCCCGGCGGGACGCGGAGGACGCCCCGCCCGGCCCGGTCAGCGGTGGGCGTACCGGCGCTCGACGGCGACCGCGCAGGCCGCAAGGCAGCCGAGCGCCGGAGCGATCAGCGGGGGCAGCATCCAGGCGGCGACGGCGGTGACGGCCAGCCCGCCCGCGAGCAGCAGCGAGCCGCCCGGATCGGCGCGCCAGGCCCGGCGGGCCGCCGCACGCCCGGCACCGGCCCAGTCCGCGCCCGGGCGCCAGGCGGCCGCCGCGCGCAGCCCGGTGACCGCCACGGCCACCACGGCGGCGGCCGCGGCGGCCCCGGCGGCGACCGCCGCCGGCCCGCCGGGCAGCACCCCGGAGGAGGCCGCCCGCAGATCGAAGACGAGCAGGGCCAAGGCGGCCCACCACAGCAGCGAGAACCGCCAGCCGGCGCGTACGGCCGCCGCCCACTCGGCGGCGAACTCCCGCCACCCGGCCTGCTCGGCGTCCAGGTACCGCCGCAGGTGCCCGCAGGCGGCGGCGAACGCCGGCAGCGCGGTCACCAGCGGCAGCGCGGCGAGCAGCAGCCAGACACCGGCCAGCAGGCACTCGGCGAAGAGCGCGAACCGGCCCGCCGGGGAACCCCGGCCCACCGCCGCCCCCGAACCGGCGGCGGTGGGCCCGCTCCCCCCGGCGGCGGGCGCGGTGTCCACGGCGGCCCTCATCCCTTGAGTCCCGAGGTGGCCGCGCCCTCGACGAGGTGGCGCTGGAAGGCGAGGAAGAACAGCAGCACCGGCAGCAGGGCCGCCAGCGACATGGCGATCATGCCTCCGTAGTCGGCGAGGCTGTCCTGGTCCATGAACATCTTCAGCCCCAGCGAGACGGTGTACTTGTCGGGCTCGTTGAGGTAGAGCAGCGGGCCGAGGAAGTCGTTCCAGGCCCAGATGAAGGCGAAGATGGCGCTGGTGATCAGCGCGGGGCGGCACAGCGGCAGCACGATGGTCCAGTAGATGCGCCAGTGGCCGCAGCCGTCGATGCGGGCCGCCTCGTCCAGCTCCCTGGGGAGGTTCCGCATGAACTGCACCATCAGGAAGACGAAGAAGGCGTCCACCGCGAGGAACTTGCCCAGCAGCAGGGGCACGTAGGTGTTGATCAGCTCCATCTTCTGGAACAGCACGTACTGCGGCACCAGCAGGACGTGGACGGGCAGCAGCAGGGTGCCGATCATCAGCGTGAACAGCACGTTGCGGCCCGCGAAGCGGATGCGGGCGAAGGCGTAGGCCGCCAGGGAGCAGGAGAACAGCACCCCGACCACCGAGCCCAGCGCCACGAACAGGGAGTTGAGGAAGAAGGTGTGGATGCCGATGCCCGCGATGCCGTCGGCGAGCCGCTCGAAGTTGTCGGTGATCGGGTCGGTGGGCAGCAGCTGGAGACTGCCCACGATCTTGTCGCCCGGCTTGAGGGAGGCACCGACCACCCAGATCACGGGGTAGAGCACGACGACCAGGACGGCCAGGGCACCGACGTGCCACAGGAGCGATCCCAGCCGCCTGTGCCCGGCGGTGCCGGCACGTGCGGGGCGGGCGGTTCCGGCGGGGGCGCTCATCGGCCTCCCTCCTCGTAGTGCACCCAGCGGCGCTGGGACCAGAACAGTGCGGCGGTCACCACGGCGATCCCGGCCAGCAGCATCCACGCCATCGCGGAGGCGTAGCCCATGCGGAGGTTGGAGAAGCCCTGCTCGTACAGGTACCAGGTGTAGACGAGCAGCGAGTCGCCGGGGCCGCCCGCGCGTCCGACGACGGGGCCGGCGACGACGAGCGCGGAGGTGAAGATCTGGAAGGAGTGGATGATCTCCAGCAGGAGGTTGAAGAAGACCACCGGGGAGATCATGGGGAGGGTGATGGAGCAGAACCGCCGCCAGGCGCCGGCTCCGTCCACCTGGGCCGCCTCGTACAGCTCGCGGGGCACCTGCTTGAGGCCGGCCAGGAAGATGACCATCGGTGCGCCGAACTGCCAGGCGGACAGCGCGATCAACGTGGGTATCGACCACTCGGGGTCGCCGACCCAGCCGCCGCCGGTCCAGCCGAACAGGCTCAGGGAGCGGTCCACGACCGCGTCGTCCTGGAACAGCGCACGCCAGACGATGCCGATGCTCACGCTCGCCCCGATCAGCGAGGGGGCGTAGAAGGCCGAGCGGTAGAAGCCCTGCCCCTTGCGGGGCTTGACCAGCAGCATCGCCACGCCGAGCGCGATGGCGAGCTTCAGCGGGGTGGCGATCAGCACGAACACCCCGGTGACCCGCACCGACTGCCACCAGCGGTCGTCGGAGAACATCTCGGAGAAGTTCTGCAGGCCGACCCAGCGGGGCGAGTCGAAGAGGTTGTAGTCGGTGAACGCCAGGTAGAGCGAGACGAGCATGGGCCCCAGGGTGAGCAGCAGGATGCCGAGGCACCACGGGGAGAGGAACAGGTAGCCGGCCAGGGTCTCCCGCCGGGCCCGCCGCCGTGCGGTGGCGTCGGACCCGGGGGACGGCGCGGGGTGCCGGGGCTGCCGGGCCCGGCGCTCCTCGCCGTCCACGACCGGGGTGTGGGTGTCGGTGCTTGTCACGGAGCTTTCCCCTTGGATCACGAGCCGAGCGCGGTCTTCGCCTCGTCGAAGAACTGGGCGACTCCGGCGTCGACCGAGGTGGTGCCCTGGGCGATCGAGCCGTAGATGCTCAGGAAGGCGGCCTCCACGGTGTCGGCGCCGGCCGGGTGCGGCGTGATGGGCTCCAGGTACTCGGTGACGCTGTTCTCGTACTCGGCGATCAGGGCGTCGGGGCCCTTGGGCTCGTACGCCTCGAACTGCGCGTTGGTGGGAAGGACGCCGCGGTTGTAGCCCATGATCTTTCCGACCTCGGGGTCGTTGACCATGAAGTCGATGAACGTGGCGACCTCCTCCGGATGCTTGGTGCGGGCGGAGGCGCTGAGCATCAGCGAGGAGAGGTACTGCCCGGTCTTCTCGCCGTCCGTGGTCGGGATCGGCGCCAGGGCGAGTTCCCTGTCGGTCTCGGAGGTGTAGCGGACCAGGAAGTTGTCCCAGGTGAACTCGGCGGCCGACAGGCCGGCGCTGAGCGAGGACTTGGGCTTGACCTGCTCGGACTGCTTGGCCGGGACGAGCAGCCCCTTCTTGTTCTTCGCGTTGTGGTCGCCCCACCACTTCTTCAGGTCGGCCTCGGAGAAGCCCAGCCCCTTCTCGGTGAAGAAGGCCTTGCCCTGCTGGCGCAGGTACAGGTCGTACAGGTACATCACGCCGCCGTTGTCGCTGGCGCCCCAGAAGTCCTCCTTCGAGGCGCCGATCTTCTCGACGGCCTCGTCGAAGTCCTCCCAGGTCCATCCGGGCTCGGGGGTGACGCCGGCCTCCTCGAACGCCTTCACGTCGTAGACGAGCGAGAAGGTGTTGGCGCCCACCGGCACGCCCAGGAGCTTCCCGTCGACCTCGCCGGCCTTGTCCAGGCCCTGCCGGAAGTCGCCCAGGTCCAGGTTGCCCGCCTTCACCTGGGCGTTGAGGTCCAGCAGCAGGTTCTTCTGCCCGTACTTGCGCAGGAAGGCGTGGGAGTTCTGGAAGACGTCCGGCGGGTTGCCGCCCGCGGCCTGGGTGTTGAACTTGGTCCAGAAGTCGTTGTACTCCTGGAAGTCGGTCTTGACCTCGATGTTCGGGTGTTCCTTCTCGAACAGGTCGATGGTCTTGTTGATCATGTCGGCCCGGTCCTGCGCGCCCCACCAGGAGTAGCGGATCGTCACCTTGCCGTTCGCGCTGTCACCGCCGCCTCCGCATCCGGAGGCGAGCAGCCCCAGTGCGGCAAGACCGGCGCCCAGCGCCCGCAGGCTGGTGATCCTGCTCCGTCGAGAACTCATGACACGCCCCTCCCGGGCGGGTTCGTCCCGCCACCCCGAGTGCTTGAAACGTTTTAGGCAAGCGCTTGCCGGGTTAACCTAGGGATGACGGGGAGGGGCGTCAACGGTTCGGACGGAATTCACCGCCGATCATCCGGAGCCGACGCGGGCCGGGGGCGCGGCACCGGCCCCGGGCAGGACGACGACCACGGGCAGGACGACGACCGGGGCCCGGAAGGACTGCGTCCTTCCGGGCCCCGGTCTGCGGTGGGCGATACTGGGATCGAACCAGTGACCTCTTCGGTGTGAACGAAGCGCTCTCCCGCTGAGCTAATCGCCCCGGTGCGCCGACAACATTACCGCATGTCAGCGGGTGCTCGTGACCACCGCGGCACCCCGCCCCGGCAGAGCCGGCGCCGATCCCTCAGCCGGCGACCTCCCAGGGCACCTCCAGCCCGTACCGGGCCAGGTAGACCCCGATGAGCGCCGCGGCGACGGCGAGCCCGAGGGCCGTGATGAGCATGTTGCGGCGGCGGACCTTCGGGTCGAGCGCGCGCTTGGCGGCCTCCGACACCTTGCGCCGCGTCCAGCGCAGGACGAGCTGGGCCCAGACGAACTCCGTCGCCCAGATCGCCAGCCCCGAGAAGATCACCAGCCATCCGGGCCCGGGGAGTGCGAGCATCAGCACCCCGGCGAAGACCACGGCGGACCCGACGAGGAAGACCCCCACCTGCCAGCTCAGATGGAGCGCCCGGGAGGACTTGATGAAATGCGGCGCCCGCGAACCGAGGGCCCCTTCCTTACTCTCGGTTTTCACCCGGCCCAGACTACCCGAGGCCCCTCCCCCCTTCGCCCCGATGGAGCACCCGCCAAATGACCATTCCTCCATCCGAATGACATGAAGGACAACAAAAGGTGCAGAGGGGTTTACATCCCTCCCGTAGGTGGCATGTCGATCTGGCCGACGTGCGAATCCCCGAGCGCACACTGAGCGAAAGGCCCTGGCGCTTATGAACACCACGGTCAGCTGCGAGCTGCACCTGCGCCTCGTTGTATCGAGCGAGTCCTCCCTGCCTGTACCCGCGGGCCTGCGGTATGACACGGCCGACCCCTACGCCGTGCACGCCACCTTCCACACCGGCGCCGAGGAGACCGTCGAGTGGGTGTTCGCCCGCGACCTCCTCGCCGAAGGGCTGCACCGTCCCACGGGTACGGGGGACGTCCGCGTGTGGCCGTCCCGCAGCCACGGCCAGGGCGTCGTCTGCATCGCTCTCAGTTCCCCGGAGGGCGAAGCCCTGCTGGAGGCCCCCGCGCGGGCCCTGGAGTCCTTCCTCAAGCGGACCGACGCCGCGGTCCCCCCCGGCACCGAGCACCGGCACTTCGACCTCGACACGGAGCTCTCCCACATCCTCGCGGAGAGCTGACGCGCCCGGAGCCCCGCTGCCGTCCGACTCGGGGCGACGGCTCGGGGCCCGGCCCCTGCGCCGACGCGCGCCGCCGCCGATCCCACCCGGCGGCGGCGTCGCCGTGCGTGCGGAAGCGGCTAGAGTCTCACCGCAGCAGGGCCCACGGGGCCGCCGACGAGACACCGGCCAGGGAGCGACGACCGTGCTGATCAACCACGACACCCGGTGCGCGCTCGACAGCGTCGTCGACCTGCTGAACACCGCTCCCGACGAGTACGGCCCCGACACCCTCACCGACGTCCGCGCCCTGTGCGCCTACGTGGAGCGCAACTCCCTCAGCGGCGTGGAGAGGCTGGACGAGGCGGACCTGGCCGCCGTGCGCAGGGTGCGCGAGCGGTTCGCGGAGGTGTTCGCCGCGCCCGACTCCCGGGGCGCGGCCGAACTGGTGAACGCGCTCGTCGCCGCCGCCGGCACCACTCCCCAGCTCACCGACCACGACGGCTACGACTGGCACATCCACTACTTCGCCCCCGGCGCCTCCCTGGCCGACCACCTGGCGGCGGACGGCGGCATGGCGCTGGCCTTCCTGATCGTCGCCGGGGAGCGGGAGCGGCTGCGCCGCTGCGCCGCCCCCGACTGCCGCCGCGCCTTCATCGACCTGTCCCGCAACCGCTCGCGCCGCTACTGCGACAGCCGCACCTGCGGCAACCGGCTGCACGTGGCCGCCTACCGGGCGCGGCAGCGCGAGGCCGCCGGGAGCTGACGGGGTGCGCGGGGCCGGCGGGTCCGCGGCCGCGGACCCGCGCGGCGGTCAGAGCAGGAGCAGGTCGTGCGCCGCCGCCAGGAAGACCAGTCCCGCGACGACGGCCAGGAAGAGCATCAGCGGCGGCTGGGAGAGGGCGTACAGGCAGCCGCGCGCCTGCGGATCCGGCGGGTCGGGGGCGTCGGGGGCGGGACGGCGGTCCTCGGTGGTGTGCTGCATCTCGCCGGGATGATGGCCCACGGCGGACCGCCGCAGCGGTCGTCGGGCGGGGCTCCCGGCACGGTTCACCCGATTCAGATGCCGTGCTTGCGCAGGATCGCTTCTATGTCCGAGAAGTCGTCCTCGCCGGCGGCCGTCCGGCCGGGCTTCCGCTCCGCTCCCAGGGCGGGCTTCGCTGCGGACTGCGCGGCATCCCGCTCCGCGGCCCGCAGCTCCCGGCGGCTCCCGCCGCCGCCCGCACGGCTCCGGGTGCGCCGCGCGGCGGCGCCGCCCGCCACGAAGAGGACCACCGCCGCGGCGAGCACGCCGAAGCCCGCCCACACCGTCGGTTCGAATACCAGGTCCGAGGCCCAGGCGGCCACCGCGCCGCCCACCTCGCCGAACAGCCCGAGCAGGCCGGACATCGCCAGCCCGACGGGCACCAGGGCGAGGGCGGCGATGCGGGTGGCCGCGGCGAAGCGGCGGCGGTAGGCCGTCAGGAAGGCGACGGCCAGCCCCGCCGCGGAGAGGGCCGCGCAGACGGTCGTGGTCAGCATGTCTCCATCGTGCCGCGCCCCACCCCGTACGTGCCACGCCCCGGGCCCCGGAGTCCGGGGGATCTCCGGGGGGTCCTCCTCCTGCGGGCCGACGGCCGGGGCCGCCGGACCCCACCGCGGGACGGTGCCGCGGAGGGCGGCTGGGAGACTGGCCCCATGAACGACTCCCCTCCCACCCCCGCCACCCGCGCCGTCCTGGACGTGTGGTGCGAACTTCAGTGCCCCGACTGCCACCGGGCCGCGGCCGACCTGCGCGCGCTGCGCGAGCGGTACGGCGACGCCCTGGAGATCAGACTGCGCCACTTCCCGCTGGAGAAGCACCGCCACGCCTACGCCGCCGCGCAGGCCGCCGAGGAGGCGTACGCGCAGGGCCGCGGCGACGAGTACGTCGCGGCGGTCCTGGCCCGCGCCGAGGAGCTCGGCCGCCGCGGCGAGGAGCTGCTCGTGGAGGTGGCGCGGGAGCTGGGTCTGGACGCCGAGGAGGTGGACACCGCGCTGATCGACGGCCGGCACCTGCTGGCCGTCGACGCCGACCAGGCCGAGGGCCGGGCGATCGGGGTCACCGGCACCCCGACGTACGTGATCGGCGGCGAGCGGCTGGACGGCGGAAGGAGCCAGGAGGGCCTGCGCGAGCGGATCGAGGAGATCGCCGACCGGCTCCTGGGCCGGGACGCGGCCGGCTGACGCGGAGGCGGCGCGGGGCGCCGCCCGGGGCCGGGCGGCACCCCTACAGCAGCGTCTTGTCCAGGTGGTGGGCGGTCGGCCGGTAGCCGAGCGACTCGTACAGCCGCCGGGCCGGGGTGTTGTCCGCCACGACGTTCAGCCCGAGGACGCGCACCCCGGCCGCCAGGCAGACGCGCTCGGCGTCCAGCAGCAGGGTCCGGCCGTGGCCCCGGCCGCGGTGCTCCGCCTCCACCTCGACGTCGTAGACCCATCCGCCCGGCCCGTGGGGGGCCTCCAGGGCCAGCCAGAGCGTGCCGACGACCGCGCCGTCGCGGACGAGGGCCCGCAGGGCGGTGCGCGGGGTGTCCGGCCCGTGCGGCAGCAGCGCGGCGTGGCTCTCCTCGGACCTGCGCCGGGCCTCCGCGGCCGACAGGCCCCGCCCGGTCCAGTGGCGGGCGTACGACGCCGTGCGGGACTCCAGCCACGCCGGGTACTCGCCGCGCTCCAGCGGGCGCACCGCGGAGCCCTCCGGCGCCTCCGGCACCCCGGCCGGGGACGGCGGCAGCTCCTTGGCCAGGTGCCGGTTGCGCTCGGCGTACCCCAGGGCGGCCGCGAGCCGCAGGGCCGGCTCGGCGCCGGCCGGTATCCGCACCTCGGCCCGGCGGCACCCCCAGCCGCGCAGCACCTCCTCGGCGGCGAGCGCGGCGACGGTGGCCCGGCCCCGGCGGCGGTCGGGTTCGCGGACGGCGAGGTCCTCCAGCCGCCCGGTGGACAGCGGGCCCGGCCGCCCGTCGGCGGTCAGGCGCACGCTCCCGACGGGGCGGCCGTTGACGCAGATGTCGTACGAGCGGGAGCGGGAGCCGTCCTCGGCGTGCCGCTCGGGTCCGGTGGGGCGCAAGGTGGTGGTCATCGCCTGGTTTCTACCCGGCGCGGCGCCTCCCTGTCACCGGGGTTCCGGCCCCGCGTCCGCACCGCCGGCGGCGGTGCGGACGGATCAGGGGTCGACGTCGGCCGCCGAGCGCTCGGCGAAGGCCCGCATGGCCTCGGCGGTGACCGGTCCCGGCGCGCCGGGCAGCTCGCGGTCGTCGATCCGGCGGACGGCCTGGACGTCGCGCGTGGTGGAGGTGAGGAAGACCTCCTCGGCCCGCTCCAGGGCGTCCAGCGGCAGGTCGGTCTCCTTGGCCCCGCACCACTCCAGCACCAGGGCGCGGGTGACGCCCGCGAGGCAGCCGGAGGCCAGGGGCGGGGTGTGCAGCTCGCCGCCGAGGACGACGAAGACGTTGGAGCCGGTGCCCTCGCACAGCTGCCCGACGGTGTTGGCGAACAGCGCCTCGGAGGCGCCGTGCCGGCGGGCCCGGGCGAGCGCGACGACGTTCTCGGCGTACGAGGTGGTCTTCAGGCCGGTCAGCGCGCCGCGCTCGTTGCGGGTCCACGGCACGGTGACCACCGCGGTGGTGTCGGGGCGCGGATCGATGCCGCTCAGGGCGACGACCAGGGTGGGCGGGGCGTCGCCGCGGTCGGAGCCGAGCGGGGAGAGGCCGCCGGTGTAGGTGATCCGCAGCCGCCCCAGCGGCACGGGGTTGGCCTCGGCCACGGCGGCGCAGGCACGGCGCACCTCGTCCGCGTCGGGCTCGGGCAGTCCCAGGCCGCGGGCGGAGGCGGCGAGCCGGTCCAGGTGGCGCGTCAGGGCGAAGGGCCGGCCCTCGACGGTCTTGAGCGTCTCGAAGACGCCGTCCCCGACGGTCAGGCCGTGGTCGAGCACGGAGACCCGCGCCTCGTCCGCTCCGCACAGCTTCCCGTCCACCCAGATCAGCGCCATGGCGTCGTTCCTCCGCTCCCGCCGGTCCTGCCCGCCGCGCACCCGGTCGCCCCGCCGGCCGCGCCGGCCGCCGCGGTCTCCGTGCCGCGCTCCCCCGACGCTACCGCGAGCAGCCGGGCCGCCTTGAGCTCGGTCTCCTCCCACTCCCGCTCCGGGTCCGAGCCCCAGGTGATCCCGGCGCCGGTCCCGAACCGCAGCACCGGGCCGCCGGGCGCGGCGCGGTCGATCCAGAAGGTGCGGATGCCCACGGCCAGTTCGCCGGTGCCGCGGTCGGCGTCCACCCAGCCGATGCCCCCGCAGTACGGGCCGCGCGGGGCCGTCTCCAGGGAGCGGATGACGCTCAGGGCGCGGGACTTGGGCGCGCCGGTGACCGAGCCGGGCGGGAAGGTGTGCTCCAGCAGGTCGGCCCAGCCCGCACCGGGGGCGAGTTCGCCGCGGACGGCGGAGACGAGGTGGACGAGTCCGGGGTGCGGCTCGACGGCGCACAGGGCGGGGACGGTGACCGAGCCGGCGGCGCAGACCCGCCCGAGGTCGTTGCGGACCAGGTCGACGATCATCACGTTCTCGGCGCGGTCCTTCTCCAGCAGGTCCCCGGCGGTGCGGCCGGTGCCCTTGATGGGGCGGGACTCCACGGTGCGGCCGCGGCGGGCGAGGTAGAGCTCGGGCGAGGCGGTGGCGATCTCGACGCCGTGGGCGGGGAGCCGGACGGTGCCCGCGTGGGGGGCGGGGTTGCCGCGCGCCAGGAGCGCGGTCAGCTCGTCGGGGTCGGCGGCGGCCGGGTCGGGCAGGGGCGCGGTGAGCACCCGGCAGAGGTTGGCCTGGTACACCTCGCCCGCCGCTATGTGCTCGCGGATGCGGCGCACCCCGGCCGTGTAGGCGGCGCGGTCCAGGGAGGACTTCCAGGCGTCCGGCGCCGGTCCGCGCCAGGCCCCCGGGCGGGGGCGGGGGACAGGGGCGGGGCGCACGTCGCCGAAGCGGGCGCAGACCAGGCGCCCTTCGAAGTCGGCGGCCACGGCCCACCAGCCCCGGGAGTCCAGTGCCGCGGGGTCGCTGGTGACGTCGCGCAGGTCGGAGGCGACGGTGCCGCCGAAGCGGGCGATGGGGGCCGGATCGTGCACGCCGCGAGTCTATGGCGGGCGCACCGGGGAAACGGAATTTGAGCTGGCCGGGGAATCCGCTAAAGTTCATGACGTCACCGAGCGCGCAAGCGGTCGGCGGCGGCAGCTCCCGGACGTGCGCCGGGGGAGGCACTGCGGACGTAGCTCAGTTGGTAGAGCACCACCTTGCCAAGGTGGATGTCGCGAGTTCGAGTCTCGTCGTCCGCTCGATGGGGGTCTTCGGCCCCCGCTCTGGTGGAGTGGCCGAGAGGCGAGGCAACGGCCTGCAAAGCCGTCTACACGGGTTCAAATCCCGTCTCCACCTCGGACGATTAGCTCAGCGGGAGAGCGCTTCCCTGACACGGAAGAGGTCACTGGTTCAATCCCAGTATCGTCCACTGAGGGCCCCTCGGGGCCTTTGCCCAGCGCGATTAGCTCAGCGGGAGAGCGCTTCCCTGACACGGAAGAGGTCACTGGTTCAATCCCAGTATCGCGCACGCGGAACACCGCATCGCGGACGATTAGCTCAGCGGGAGAGCGCTTCCCTGACACGGAAGAGGTCACTGGTTCAATCCCAGTATCGTCCACGCGGCACGGAGGGCCGGAGCCATCAGGCTCCGGCCCTCCGTCGTGTCCGCGGCCGGCCGGCCACGTGGTCGCCCGGTCAGGAGGAGAACAGCATCCGGCTGAAGCTCTTGTGGCGCCCGTGGTGCGGGTGGTGCCCGTGGTGTGCCGCTCCCCAGGCGGGAGCCGCCGGGTAGGGCTGGGGGGCCGGGCCCGGCGGGGGCGGGGCGGCGGGCTGCGACCACTGGGCCTCCAGGCGGGTGAGGGTCTCCAGTTCGCCGTAGTCGAGGAAGATCCCCCGGCAGCCGCTGCACTGCTCGATCCGGACTCCGCTGCGGTCGTAGGTGTGCATGGGTGCTCGGCACTTGGGGCACTGCATCGCGGTCTCGCCTCCGTGTCCTCGGTCACGGGCCGACGGTGTGTCCGGCCGCCCGTGTACGCCTCTGTGTGCCGGTAGGGACGCGCGGGGAGGCCCCGCGGATGCACTTCCGGCCGCATCGTCTCGCCGGCGGGCGGTCCCGGGCGGGTTCCGCGGGGGATCAGCGGGTCTGCGCGATGCGCGAGCAGGCGTCGACCAGCGTCCGGTCCACCTCGTCCGGACCGCGGCCCTCCGCCGCCGCCCTGGCCAGGGCACGGGCGGCCGTCTGGACCGTCAGGGCCCGTGCGGGCGCGTCCAGCCGCGGCCAGGGGTCCGCGGAGGCCGCCCGGTCCTCCGCCCCGGGGCCGGACAGGGCGGTGCCGCCCGCGCCCCGGTAGGCGTCCAGGAAGCGGCCGAAGTCGGCGGGGGCGAGCAGTCCCGCGGCGAACCAGGCGGCGGGCCGCGCGAGGTCCCAGGCCGGGTCGCCCAGCCCCAGGTCGTCGACGTCGATGAGGCGCCAGGCCCCGCGGGGCGCCGGGTGCCGGACGAACTGCCCCAGGTGGAGGTCGCCGTGGCAGAGGGCGTCGGCCCGCGGCGGCGGCTCCTCCCCGCGCGCCCAGCCGGGCAGGGTGGCCGCGGCCGCCTCGACGGCCCGGACGGCGGCCGGGGAGCGGGCCTCGCGCCGCATCGCCGCCAGGGCGCGCGCCACCCCGGCCGGGCCGCGCATCGGCGGCAGCGGGCCGGGCAGGTCGGCCACCGGGACGGTGTGCAGCCGGGCGAGCAGTTCGCCGGCCGCCTCCCAGGGCGCGGCGGCCGGATCACCGGGGTCGACGGGAGTGCCGTGGGGCCACCGGCTGACCGGGCGGCCGTCGGGGCAGGTGCCCAGCAGCGGCTCCGGTCCGTCGCCGGCCGGCAGCGGCGCGAGCAGGATGCCGCGCAGCAGGGGGTGCGCGGCCACGCGCAGCCGGATCCCCAGGGCGGCGCGGTCGCAGTCCGCGGCGTGCGCCTTGGCGACGGTCCCCCCGATGCGGACGACGGTGGCGTCGGCGCGCCGGGCGAGCACCACGGGCGGGGGGCCGGCGGCGCCGGGGGCGGGGAAGGCGGACGCCGCCGGGTGCTGCGGGTGCCCGGCGGGCGGTGTGTCCACGGTGTGCCTCCCCTCCGGCCCGCGGTCCCGTGCGCCGCGGCCGCGGGCGTCCGCGGCGGACCGATCGTACGGCCCCGGACAGCGCGTTGCCCGGGCAGTTCCCCAACTGCCCGGGCATCACGCCGTCCGCCGTACCCCCGTCCCCACGGGGTGGGTGGCCGGGTCTCCCGGCTCGGGCCGCTCTCCCGAGCCCGGGCCCGTGTCAGAGCCCCAGGGCCCCGGCCACGGACGACGCCTGTGTGATCACCGCCTCCACGCCGCCGAAGACGACGGCCAGCAGGACGGCCAGCGGAAGGACCATGGCGGTGGCCACCAGCGGGTGGCGGCGATCGCCCGGCCGGCTCCCGAAGGGGGCCGTTCCCGCCGGCCGGCCCGGGATCCGGGCCGACGGGCGCTCTGCCGTGTGCGCCATGGTTCCGCTCCTGTCGTGTCTGGGGCGGCGGGTGTCTGACCTCGGGGGACGAGTGCTCGCACCCGCCGCTTGACACCAACACTAGGCAGCCGGGGAGGTGCGGGCGTCATGCCCGCGTACCGATTCGGGGCCTCCCCCAGGATGACTCCGCCGCGCCCCGACTACTCCCCAGGTCGGACAACGGCCCCGACCTGCCGGGGACTTCCCCGAGGGGACGCCCCGCGGCGGACGGCCCGCCGCCGCTCAGGCCGCCGCCTCCGAGGCCTCCTCGCGCGGCACGGGGTGCTCCACCAGCGCCAGCACCCGGGTGGCCATGAAGCGGGCGGTGCGCACCGCCGAGCCGTTCCTGGTGACCTCGCTCACCTCCACCACTCCCCTGCGCACCTGCGTCTCCACCCGTCGGCCCGCACGCGTGGCCGCCATCTCGTAGGTGCGGGTGGTGTCCCCCGCGTCCACCACGATCTCGACCCAGTCGCCCTTCATACCCGATCCCCTTTCCGGGAAGGCCCGTTGGGCGCTTTCGAGCAGGGGCTCTCCCGCTCCGGATCCCCTCGCGCCCACCTTCCCAGTCTCCCACCCGGCACTGACATGCGCCGGGGCCGGCGTGCGCGGCCTATCGGCGCCGGGGGGCCGCAGTCCGTAAGCTGTGGCACGTCACAGGGACCGGGCGGCGCGGGGCCGGCCCGCCGCGGGCGGGCCCGGGTCCGACGGCCGGCGGAGGTAGGGGAAGGACATGGCGATGGTGCGGCTCCGGCGCGAGGACCCGCGAGTCGTCGGCTCGTTCAGGCTCCACCGGCGGCTGGGTGCGGGCGGCATGGGCGTGGTGTACCTCGGCTCCGACCGGCGCGGGCAGCGGGTGGCCCTGAAGGTGATCCGGCCGGACCTGGCGGAGGACCCCGAGTTCCGCACGCGCTTCGCGCGCGAGGTCTCGGCCGCGCGGAGGATCCGCGGCGGCTGCACGGCCCGGCTGGTGGCGGCCGATCTGGAGGCCGACCGCCCGTGGTTCGCCACGCAGTACGTCCCGGGGCCGTCGCTGCACGACAAGGTGAACGAGGAGGGGCCGCTGCCCGCGGCGCAGGTCGCCTCGATCGGCGCGGCGCTGGCCGAGGGGCTGGTGGCGGTGCACGAGGCCGGTGTGGTGCACCGGGATCTGAAGCCGTCGAACATCCTGCTCTCCCCCAAGGGCCCGCGCATCATCGACTTCGGCATCGCCTGGGCGACGGGGGCCAGCACGCTCACCCACGTCGGCACGGCGGTGGGCTCGCCCGGTTTCCTCGCGCCCGAGCAGGTGCGGGGCGCGGCGGTGACCCCCGCGACGGACGTGTTCTCGCTGGGCGCGACGCTGGCGTACGCGGCCACCGGCGACTCGCCGTTCGGGCAGGGGAGCTCCGAGGTGATGCTGTACCGGGTGGTGCACGAGGAGCCGCAGCTCCAGGGCGTGCACGTGGCACTGGCGCCCCTGGTGCGGGCGTGTCTGGCCAAGGACCCGGAGGACCGGCCGAGCACGCTGCAGCTGGCGATGCGGCTGCGGGAGATCGCCGCCCGGGAGGCGCGCGGGTTGCCGGAGGGCGCCGCCACGGGCGCGGCCGTGCGCCCGGCGAGACCGTCCTCGGGGCGTCCGCCCGCCGGGAGGCCGGCCGGAGGGCGGCGCACGGAGCGGTACACGGGGCAGCGCACCGCGCGCGACGGCGACCGCGCCCCCGCGGGGTCCGGCTCGCAGGGGGGTTCGGCGCGCCGGGAGCGGAGCGGCCCGGAGGGTTCCGGCGGGACCGTCCCGCGCACGCCCCCGCGGGGCGGTGCCCGCCCGTCCGCCGGCGGACGGGCGGCGGGCGGTGCGGCCCGGAAGGCGGCGCGCCCCACCGGCCGGCGTCCCGCGCGCACCGGGGCCGGCACCCGGCCGGGCGGGCGGCGCCCCCCGGCCAACCCGCACCTGCTGCGCCAGCGACTGGTGGTGTTCGTGACGGTGACGCTCCTGGTCGCGCTGGGCATCGCCGCGGCCCAGGGCTGCCAGGGGCCGGCGCGGGGGCTGGGCGGTCCCGCGGGCGGTCCGGCGGGAGGCGCCGTCACCACCGCGGTCCCCGCGGGCGCGGGCGTCGGGGGGTAGCCGGGTTCCGGCGGTCCGGGCCGCTCACAGGGTTCCGAGCACCGACAGGACGGCCAGGCAGAGCGGCAGGGTGGCCGCGAACGCGCCGCCCGCGTGCAGCACGGCTCCGGGCAGGGAGGTGCCCGAGGCTCCGGAGAGGATGCCGGCCACCAGGGCGACGAGGGCGGAGAACTGGACGGTCGCCAGGACCCACAGGGCCCTGAGCGCGGGGGGGCGGGAGACGGGCTGGACACTCATCGGTCGCCTTCCTTCCCTTGGGGAGGGCGGCCGGGCCGGTGCGTCTGCGGCCCGGTCGCGGCCGTCCTCCGGGCGGAGCGGGTCCGGGGGCCGCACCCCCGGTGGGACCCCCGTGTGGTCGGTTCGCCGACACGGGCGTGCCGGGCCCGGTCCACCGGGTCGCCCGGCACGCCGACCGAGTACTGACGTGTCGAACTTATCACGTAAAGTTACGTAATGCCCGCTTTGGGGGATTGTGTCGCCTCGAACGGCTCATCCGGCGGCGGGCCCGGTGGCGTAGAAGGCCACGGCGGCGGCCGCGGCGACATTGAGGGAGTCGACGCCCGCGCTCATGGGGATCCGCACCGTCACGTCGGCGGCCGCGACGGTGGAGGGGCGCAGCCCGTCGCCCTCCGAGCCGAGGATCAGGGCCAGCCGGGGGTGGCGGCGGGCCGCCAGCTCGTCCAGCCGCAGGGAGTCCTCCTCCAGCGCCAGCGCCGCCGTGGCGAACCCGGCCCCGCGCAGCAGCTCGATCTCCCGCGGCCAGGAGGACAGCCGGGTCCAGGGCACCTGGAGCACCGCCCCCATGGAGACCTTCACCGAGCGCCGGTAGAGGGGATCGGCGCAGTCCGGGGAGAGGAGCACCGCGTCCACGCCGAGCGCGGCGGCGCTGCGGAAGAGCGCTCCGACGTTGGTGTGGTCGTTGACGGCCTCCAGCACCGCGACGCGCCGCGCGTCCGCCAGCAGCGCCTCCGGCGCCGGCAGCGGCCTGCGGTGCAGGGAGGCCAGGGCCCCGCGGTGCACGTGATACCCCGTCACCCGCTCGGCCACCTCCGGGGCGACCGTGTAGACGGGGGCCCGGGCCTCCGCCACGACGTCGCGCATCGCCTCGGCCCACCGCGGCGTCAGCAGCATCGACCGCATCGTGCAACCGGCCGCCAGGGCGCGGCGGATCACCTTCTCGCCCTCGGCGATGAACAGCCCCTCGGCCGGTTCGCGCCGGCGGCGCAGCTGGACGTCGGTCAGGTCCGTGTAGTCGGCCAGACGCGGGTCGCCGGGGTCCTCGACGGCGATCACCGCCCCCTCGGCCACGGCGCACCCCCCTCCGTCCCGCACCGCGGCCCGGCCCCCGGCGCCGTCACCGGAGACCGCCGGTGTCCCGGCCGACCTCGACCACGTCGCCGACGACGATCACCGCGGGCGGCCGGACCCCCTCGGCCCGGATCCGCTCGGCCACCGTCGCCAAGGTGGCGTCCACCCGGCGCTGCCCGGCCATGGTGCCCTCCTGGACCACGGCCACGGGGGTGTGCGGGTCCCGTCCGTGCTCCACCAGGGCGGCGGCGATGGCGCCGGCCTTCTCGACGGCCATCAGCAGCACCAGCGTGCCGCGCAGCCGGGCCAGCGCCGCCCAGTCCACCAGCGACCGCGGATCGTCCGGCGCGACGTGGCCGCTGACGACGGTGAACTCGTGCGCCACCCCGCGGTGCGTGACCGGGATCCCGGCCGCACCGGGCACGCTGACCGAGCTGGAGATGCCCGGCACCACGGTGACCGGGATCCCCGCCTCGGCCAGTGCCTGGGCCTCCTCCATCCCGCGGCCGAAGACGAAGGGGTCGCCGCCCTTGAGGCGCACGACGAACCTCCCCGCCTTCGCGTGGTGCACGAGGGCGTCGTTGATGGCCTCCTGGGCCATCGCGCGGCCGTAGGGGATCTTGGCCGCGTCGATCACCTCGACGTGCGGCGGCAGCTCGTCGAGCAGGTCCCGCGGGCCGAGCCGGTCGGCGATCACCACATCGGCCTCCGCCAGCAGCCGGCGGCCGCGCACGGTGATCAGGTCCGGGTCCCCGGGGCCGCCGCCGACCAGCGCGACGCCGGTCCGGCGGGCCCGGTGCCGGGGGGCGTTCAGGGTGCCGTCGCGCAGGCCCTCGACCACCGCGTCGCGCACCGCGGCCGAGCGGCGCGGATCACGTCCGGTGAGCACGGCGACGGTGACGCCCTCGCTGCGGCCCGTCGCCGGGGTCCAGGCGGTGGCGGACTCGGCGTCGTCGCTGCGCACGCACCACACCCGGCGCTCCTCGGCCTCGGCCGAGGCGGCGGCGTTGGCCTCCGCGTCGTCGGTGGCGACCACCGCGTACCAGGCGCCCTCCAGATCGCCGGGACGGTAGGCGCGGCGCTCCCAGCGCAGCTCGCCCGCCTCGGCCATGGCCTCCACCGTGGCGGTGGCGGAGGGCGCGACCAGCAGGACGTCGGCACCCGCGGCCAGCAGCGCGGGCAGCCGCCGCTGGGCAACGGTCCCGCCGCCGAGGACGACCACGCGGCGCCCTGCCAGGCGCAGGCCCACGGGGTAGGCGGGGTACTCGGAGCGGTCGGGGCGGTCGGACATGGCGGTGCGGCTCCTTGGGCGGTCTCACCCCGGCCGGCGCGGGGCGCGCCCCGGCGGCCGGGCGGGGTTCCTCGGCCGCTGCGGCGGTGGAGCGGCGGGGACGGGGACGGACGGGGCGGGCGGGACGGGCGGGACGGGTCGTGCGGGGCCGGGCGCCGGCGCGGGGCACGGCGGGCGGCAGCAGCCTACGACGCCGTGTCCCGGCCCGCTGTGCCCGGGATCACCGACGGGCCGCCGGCGGGGACGCGGAACGCTCCCGCCGGCGGCCGGCGGACGTCAGCCCTTCTCGGTGACGCCCGCCGAGTCGAAGGTGGCGACCTCGTGCATGGCGCGGGCCGCGCTCTGCACCACCGGCAGCGCCAGCAGGGCTCCGGTGCCCTCGCCGAGCCTGAGGTCGAGGTCGATCAGCGGGCGCAGGCCCAGCTTGGTCAGCGCGGCGACGTGGCCGGGCTCGGCGCTGCGGTGGCCCGCGATGCAGGCGGCCAGGGCCTCCGGGGCGATCGCCCGGGCGACCAGGGCCGCCGCCCCCGCGCTCACGCCGTCCAGGATCACCGGGGTGCGCAGCGAGGCGCCGCCCAGGATCAGACCCGTCATCGCGGCGTGCTCCAGGCCGCCGACGGCGGCGAGGACGCCCAGGGGGTCGGAGGGGTCGGGCCGGTGCAGCTCCAGGGCGCGGCGCACGACGTCGACCTTGTGGGCGTGCATCTCGTCGTTCACGCCGGTGCCCCGGCCGGTGACCTCGGACGGATCGGCGCCGGTGAAGACGGAGATCAGGGCCGCCGAGACGGTGGTGTTGGCGATGCCCATCTCACCGGTGAGCAGCGCCTTGTTGCCCGCCGCGACCAGGTCGCGGGCCGTCTCGATGCCCACCTCGACCGCGCGCAGCACCTCCTCGCGGGTGAGCGCGGGGCCGGCGGTGAAGTCCGCGGTGCCCGAGCGCACCCTGCGCGGCAGCAGGCCGGGCACGGACGGCAGTTCGCCCGCCACGCCCACGTCCACCACGCACACCTCGGCACCGACCTGGTTCGCGAAGGCGTTGCAGACCGCCCCGCCGGCCAGGAAGTTGGCGACCATCTGCGCGGTGACCTCCTGCGGCCAGGAGGTCACCCCCTGGGCGTGCACACCGTGGTCCCCGGCGAAGACGGCCACGGCCGCGGGCTCGGGGATCGGCGGGGGGCACTGCCGGGCCAGGCCGCTGAGCTGGGCCGAGATGATCTCCAGCATGCCCAGTGCGCCGGACGGCTTGGTCATCCGCTTCTGCCGCTCCCACGCCTCGCCCAGCGCCTTGGCGTCCAGCGGGCGGATGCCCGAGAGGGTCTCGGTGAGCAGGTCGTGGGGCTCGTCGGCACCGGGCAGCACGCGGCGGCCGTAGGACTCCTCGTGGACGACCCACGACAGCGGGCGCCGCTTGGACCAGCCCGCCTGCACCAGCTCCGGCTCCTCGGGGAAGGCGTCGACGTACCCGATGCACAGGTAGGCGACGACCTCCAGGTGCTCGGGCAGGCCGAGCACCCGGACCATCTCGCGCTCGTCGAAGAAGCTGACCCAGCCCACGCCCAGGCCCTCGGCGCGCGCGGCGAGCCACAGGTTCTCCACGGCGAGCGCGGAGGAGTACGGCGCCATCTGCGGCTGGGTGTGGCGGCCGAGGGTGTGGCGGCCGCCGCGGGTGGGGTCGGCGGTGACGACGATGTTGACCGGGGTGTCGAGGATCGCCTCGACCTTCAGCTCCTTGAACTGCCGGGCGCGCGCCTTGGGCAGCGACCTGGCGTACGCCTCGCGCTGGCGCATGGCCAGCTCGTGCATCGTGCGCCGGGTCTCCTCGGAGCGGATGATGACGAAGTCCCACGGCTGGGAGTGGCCGACGCTGGGGGCGGTGTGGGCCGCCTCCAGGACGCGCAGCAGCACCTCGTGCGGGATCGGGTCGGGGCGGAAGCCGTTGCGGACGTCGCGCCGCTCGCGCATGACGCGGTGCAGCGCCTCGCGCTCGGCCTCGTCGTAGCCGGGCGCGGGGCCGGGGTCGGGCGCGGGGCCGGGGTCGGGCGCGGACGCGGCGGCGTCCCCGGGCGCGGCGGCGTCCGGCGCGTCCCCGGTTCCGCCGGGCCCGCCCGGTCCGCGGGCGCCGTCGGGCCCGCTCTCCGGCGCGCCCTCGGGGGCGGAGGGCCGCGCCTGTTCCGCGGCGACGGACGGGCCGTCGCCCGGGGCCTCCTGCGGCGACTCCGGTTCCGCGGCGGCGGCAGCCGGGGCCGCTTCGGCCGCTTCCGCCGCTTCGGCCGCTTCCATCGCTTCGGCTGCTTCCGCCGCTTCGGCCGGAGGCTGCTCCCCGGCGGTGCCGGCGGGCTCGGCGGAGACCGCCACCGCCTCCATCACCTGGGGCCCGGCACCAGGCACCGCCGTCATGGCGAGCTGCTGCTCGGGTGCCGGGGCGGGCTCCCCCGCGCCGGCGGCCGCGGCGTCGGCGGGAACCGTCCCGGTCGGCGGTTCGCCGGGCGCCCCGGGAACGGCGTCGGCAGCGGTCCCGGCGGGCGCGGGCGGCGCCTCGTCCTCCGCGGCGGCCTCCGCGCCCTGGGCACCGTCCTCGGCGGGAGCCTGCGCGACGGGTTCCTCCTGCTGCTCCTGCTGCTCCGGAAGCTCCTCGGCGGGGGCCTCGGGCACGGCGGCCCCGTCGGCCCCGGATGCGGCGGCCTCCGGCTCCGGCTCCGCCTCCACCGGGGCCTCCGCCGCGGCGGGGGGCTCGGCCGGAGCCGGCTCCCCGGCGGGGGCCTCGGGCGCGGGAACCTCCGCAACGGGGGGCTCCGGCACGGGAGCCTGCGCGACGGGAGGCTGGGCCGGAGCCGGCTCCCCGGCGGGGACCTCGGACGCGGGAACCTCCGCAACGGGGGGCTCCGGCACGGGAGCCTGCGCGACGGGGGGCTCGGCGGGGGCCGGCTCCGCGGGGACCGGGGCGGGTTCCTGGGGTGCCGGCGCGGGGGACGGCTCCCCGGCGGGGGCCTCGGGCGCGGGCACCGCACCGCCCTCCGCGGCGGCGGGCGCGGCGGGACCGGGCAGCGGGCCGGCGGGCCACTCGGGCGCCTCGGCGGGCGCCGGGACCCCGGCCGGGTCGTGCACCGGCCCCGGGTCGTGCACCGGCCCCGGGGCCTGCGGTGCCCAGGCGTCCGCCTGGACGGGCTCCGCCGGCAGCGGGCCGGCGTCCCCCGGCGCGGCCGGGGCGGGGGCCGGTGGCTCCTCGTGGGCGACGTCGAAGTACTCGGGGCCCGTCGTGGGGGGACCCGGCTGCCGCACGGGCATGCCCTGCGGCGGCGTGTGCGCCGGGCCGGTCGGCGCGGGCGGCGCCACCGGGCTGGGGCCGCGGTCGGCCAGCGAGCGCACCGCGCCGGACTGCTCCGGCACGGGCGGGCCCAGGTGCAGCGGCCGGGGAGGCGTCGGCGTGGAGTGCGGCACCTGGACGTGGGTCGACTGCTGCGCGGGCGGCGCGGGGTACTGCGCCGCGGGCCCCGGGACGCCCTGTGTCCCCGGCGCCCCGTACGGGCCGGGAGCCGGCGCGGCCGGGTGCGGCGTGTGCTGGGCGGACGCCGAGGCCTCGCTCCACGCGCCCTGGGAGCCGGGCAGCAGCAGATCGTCCTCGTCGCCCGCCGCCACGCCCTCCACCGGGCCCGCGAAGGTGTAGGCGCCGTGGGCCGGTGCGTCCGGCCCCTCCGGCTGTCCGCCTGCGTTCTCCGGCAGTCCCTCGCCCGGGACCTGGCCGGTGTCAGTCATGCGTACCCCTCGCCCATCGGTAGTGCTCCTTCCAGCAGCCCCAGCGGGTGCCCGCCCCGTCCCCGCCTCGGGAACGGCGCCGCTCGAACAGCGCCGTCGAGGACAACGAGCGCGGGCGCGGTGCGGTACGTACCCCCGCCGAACCATCCGGACATCGGCAGACAAAGCCCCAACCCCGGTTGGCGGCACAACGATCCATCAGCCTACCCGGCACCGAGTGCCGCGCAGGCCCGGGGTGGAGGACTGCTCCCGGTTGGTCGTGCTTCCTCCGGGGCAGATCACATCCGGCTCCCGGAGAGCAGGAAGACGACCGACCTCTGCCGCTCCGCCCAGACCCGGGTGTCCAGCTCCACGGACTGCAGCAGCGCGCACTCGACGGCGTACCCGGCCTCCGACAGCACGCGCCCGACGGCCTCGGCCTCGTCGCGGGTGGCGGCGTGGGTGACGATCCGTTCGGGCCTGCGGTCGGCGCAGGCGGCGACGGTGCGCGCTCCCCCGCCGCCGACGCGCACCACGTCGGGTTCGGGCAGCGCCTCCAGCGCCCGCGGCGCCGTTCCGTGCACCACTTGGAGCTGGACGCCGAACCGCCGTGCTGCGGCCGTCGTCCGGGCGCAGGCGGACGCGTCGCGCTCGACGGCGAGGACGGCCGCGCCGAAGCGCGCGGCCTCCACGGCGACCGCACCGCTGCCCGCGCCGACGTCCCACAGCAGGTCGCCGGGGCGGGGTCCGAGGCGGGCGAGTTGGGCGGCGCGCAGCTGCGCGGAGTCCCGGCCCTCGCCCGCCCCCGCGGACGGGTCCCGTCCGGTGTACTCGGCGGCGGGCAGGGCCCAGCCGCGCACCGCGGAGGGGAAGTCCGGCTCGTGACCGGCCAGCCAGCCGCCGCGGTCGGCGGCCGGTTCGCCCCCGGAGCCCCGGCCGCCCACGACGATCACGACGTTGGGGTCGCGCCAGACGTGGTCGGCGACCTTGTCGGAGGTCAGGACGGTGACCTGCTCGCGTTCGGTGCCCAGCGCCTCGCAGATGACGAAGGTGCGGTGCACCCCCTCCAGGAGCAGGGCGAGTTCGGCCGGTCCGGCGCCGGGGGAGGTGAGGACGGCGACCTTGGGGTGCGCGCGGCAGACGTTGACGGCGCGGCGCAGGGTGCGGCCGTGGGCGACGACGATCCGGGCGTCGTCCCAGGGCATCCCGGCGCGGGCGAAGGCGGCGGCGACGGCGGAGACCGCGGGGACGACCTCGACCTCCAGGCCGTACTCGGGCGCGCGCAGGGTGCGGACGACGCCGAAGAAGCCGGGGTCTCCGTCGGCGAGGACGACCGCGGTGCCGCGGTGTCCGGCGATGCGGCGGGCGGCCAGCGCCACACTGCCCAGGCGGATGCGCTCGGCGGCGGGCGGGACCTCGGGAAGGGCCAGGTGGTGGGCGGCGCCGGCGACGAGGGTGGCAGCGCCGAGTGCGGACCGGGCGGCCTCGGTCAGCGGGGAGCCGTCCCACCCGATCACGGTGACACGGTCGGCCATCGTCGGCTCTCTCCTGGGCGCGTCGCGGGGCGGGGGCGGTGGGGGTGGCTGCGGTGGTGCGGTGGCGCCGGCGCGGGGCGGGCGGCGGGACCGCCGCAGCGAGATTACCTCTCCCGGCGCTCCCCGTCCCCCCGGGGGCGGGGAGACCGCGGCCCGGTCAGCGCCACTCCGGGTAGGCCGGGTAGCCGCCGGCCCCGGCCATCTCGTCGGGCGGTCCGTCGAGGTCCTCCGGCAGGAGGCTCCAGACGATCAGGTCCGTGCGGACGTCGGTCCAGCCGCCGTCCTCGGTGCGGATCCGGGCTATCCAGGCGTTGCGCAGCACGCCCTCGCTCACGCAGCCGACCTTCTGGGCCACCTGCTGGGAGGCGGTGTTGCCGGCGGCCGTGCGGATCTCCAGCCGCTCGAACCCCCGGTCCCGGAACAGCCAGTGGGCCGCGGCCAGCAGCGACTCCGCGGCGTACCCCTCGCCGCGCGCCCAGGGGGCGATCACGTAGGCCGCCTCGACGGACCGCGCCCGCCAGTCGGCCTTGCCCAGGTGGACGGTGCCGACCAGGCGCTGGGTGAGGAACTCGGTGACGGCGAAGACGATCCCGCGTCCCTCGCCGCGCTCCGCGGGTGCTCCGCGGGTGATCCACTTCCGGGCGTCCTCCTCGGTGTAGGGGACGGGCACGGAGGTCCACGCGGTGACCAGCTCGTCGTTCATCATCTCCGCGAACGCGGGGATGTCCGCCTCCTCGAGAGGACGCAGCACGAGCCGCTCCGTACTGATCGTGGTCTCCGGGAAGTTGGATGTCATGCGCCGCTCCAGCCTGAAGGGGTCGGATGCACAGCATGCAGCATCGCCCGGACGGTGTGCAGGACCGGGCCCCGGCCCGCAGGCCGGGGCCCGGCGCACGCCGCCGCGCGGCTCAGGAGGCGTCGGTTCCCGAGGCGGCCACGACCGAACCCCGGTACTTGCCCTCGATGAACTCCGCGACCTCCTTCGAGGTCAGGAGCTCGGCGAGCTTCTTCACCCGCGGGTCGTCCTCGTTGCCCTCCTTGACCACCAGGAGGTTGACGTAGGGGTTGCCCTCAGCCTCCTCCAGGGCCAGCGCGTCCTCGGCGGGGTCCAGGTCGGCCTCGATGGCGTAGTTGCCGTTGATGACGGCGGCGTCCACGTCCTCCAGGGAGCGGGGCAGCGCGGCGGCCTCCAGCTCCTTGAACTCCAGGCCCTTGGCGTCGGCTATGTCGGCCAGGGTGGCGTCCTGGCCGGCGCCCTCCTTGAGCTCGATCAGGCCGTGGTCGTCCAGGAGCTTCAGGGCGCGGCCCTCGTTGGTGGTGTCGTTGGGTACCGCGACGGTGTCGCCGGCGCCCAGGTCGGAGGCCTTCTTCAGGGTGGAGGAGTACAGGCCCAGGGGCTCCAGGTGCACGCCCGCCACGGGCACCAGGTGGGTGCCCTGCTTGGCGTTGACGTCGTCCAGGTAGGGCTTGTGCTGGAAGTAGTTGGCGTCGACCTCGCCGTTCTCGGTCGCGGTGTTGGGGAGCACGTAGTCGGTGAACTCCCTGACCTCCAGCTTCAGTCCGGCCTTCTCGGCCAGGTTGTCCCTGACGAAGCCCAGGATGTCGGCGTGCGGGGTCGGGGAGGCCGCCACGGTCAGCGGCGCGTCGGCGTCACCCCGGCCGCCGGAGGCGGAGGGGTCGGAGTCGGTGCCGCAGGCGGTCAGGCCCAGGGTGAGGGCGGCGGTGGCCGCGGCGGCGGCGGACTTGAGGACGGTGCGCACGAAGAGTGCCTCTTTCTCTGTTCTTTCCGGTGTTTCCGGGGGGCGCCGGACAAGGGGTCCGGCTTCCTGTGTGGGGGGTGGGGGCTTGTGGGGCCCGGGTTCGGGCCCGGGCCGCGTCAGGAGGCGGTGCGCTCCCGGCGGGAGAGCAGCCGCACCACCGCGTCGCCCAGGAGCTGCACGGCGGTGACGACGGCGAGCAGCACCACGACGGTGGCGATCATGAAACCGGTCTCGAAGCGCTGGTAGCCGTAGGTGATGGCCTTGCTGCCCAGCCCCTCGGCGCCCACCGCGCCGGCCATGGCGGAGTAGCCGACGAGGGTGATGACGGTGGTGGTCAGGCCGCCCACGAGGGACGGCAGCGACTGGGGCAGCAGCACCTTGAACACCACCGTGCCGGTGCCGCCGCCCATGGACAGCACGGCCTCGACCAGGCCGTGGTCCACCTCGCGCACGGCGGTCTCCACCAGCCGGGCGAAGAAGGGGATGGCTCCGATGGAGAGCGGCACCACGGCGGCGGTCGGCCCGATGGAGGTGCCGACGAGCATGCGGGTGAAGGGGATCAGGGCGACGACGAGGACGATGAAGGGCAGGGAGCGCCCCACGTTGACCACGGTGCCGACGGCCTTGTTGACCGCTCTGTTCGCCAGCAGCCCGCCGCGGTCGGTGAGCACCAGCAGGACGCCCAGCGGAAGCCCGCCGAGGACGGTGACGAGGGTGGACCAGCCGACCATGTAGAGCGTGTCGACGGTGCCCTGGAGGAGGATGGGCTGCATCTCGTCCCAGGTCATCGCAGCTCCTTCACGGTCTCGGTGGTCTCGGTGGTCCCGGTGGTCCCGGCGGCGGGTCCAAACGGCGCGGCGGGCTCGACGGTGAGGCCGCGCTCGCGCAGGAAGCCGATCGGCACGGCGTTGTCCTCGGGGCTGCCGGAGAGCTCGATGCGCATCCGGCCGACCTGGCGGCCGCCGATGGTGTCCATCGCCGCGCCGAGGATCGACACGTCGATGCCGTAGGTGCGCGAGAGCTGGGAGATCAGCGGCCGGGTGGTGCTCTCGCCGTGGAAGGTGACGTCCACGACGGTGCGGTCCCCGCCCTCCTCCCCCTCCCGGGGCCGTCCGCCGGCGAGGGGGAACAGCTCGCGGGCCAGCTCCGAGCCGGGGGTGGCCAGCAGGTCGGAGACGGTCCCGGACTCCACGACCCTGCCGTCGCGCATCAGCGCCGCCGAGTCGCAGACGGTCTTGACGACGTCCATCTCGTGGGTGATGAGCAGGACGGTCAGCCCGAGCTGCCGGTTGAGGTCGCGCAGCAGCTCCAGGACGGAGCGGGTGGTCTCGGGGTCGAGGGCCGAGGTGGCCTCGTCCGAGAGCAGCACCTTGGGGTCCCCGGCCAGCGCGCGGGCGATGCCGACGCGCTGCTTCTGCCCGCCCGAGAGCTGGGCGGGCCAGGAGCGGGCGTGGTCGGCGAGGCCGACCAGTCCGAGCAGCTCCCGTGCCTTGCGGGCGCGCTCGCGGCCGGGCACGCCCAGGATCTCCAGGGGCAGTTCGACGTTGCCCTGGACGGTCCGGGAGGACAGCAGGTTGAAGTGCTGGAAGACCATGCCGATGCGGCTGCGCGCCCGGCGCAGCTCGGCGCCGGCCCGCGGGCCGCGGCCGGCCAGGGCGGTGAGGTCCCGGCCGTCGACGACGACCGTGCCCGAGGTGGGCCGCTCCAGCAGGTTGACGCAGCGGATGAGGGAGGACTTCCCGGCGCCGCTGCGGCCGACGACGCCGAAGACCTCGCCCTCGCGGACGTGGAGGTCGACGCCGTCGAGGGCCGTCACCTCGCGGCCGCGGGATCGGTAGACCTTGGTGAGTCCCGTGGTGGTGATCACTGGGTGTCCGTCACTGTCGAGTGCGCGGCGCGCGGGGTACGGCGCCGGGCACGGGGGTGTTCCTGGCAGGTGGTGGGGACCGGCGCTCCGCTCCGCCGGCGGGCGGTGCGGGCGCGGGCGAGCACGGGCCCGAGCGCGCCCGGCCGGCACCGGCCGGGCGGCGGCCGTGACGGGCGGGGCTCAGGTCTCGCTTCGGGGCGCGAGGCGGCTCAGGCGGGGGCCCTCAGCGGTCACACATTCGACACATGCGACGAGCACCGGGCGTCATCGTCGCCTCGGTCGCGGGGATGCGGTGGCTCGTCGCGGTCATGCGGACGAGTAAACCAGACACCTGGGCTCTACACGTAAAACGCGGACACTGATGTCCGGATAGTGGACAACCGGTGGGGGCGACCCGACCCGCGAGCCTCCCGCCCCGTTCCCCCCGCACCCGCCGTGAGCTGCGCCGACACCCCCGGAGGAGGCCGGATCCGGCCTCCGGCGGCACCCCGTCCGAGCCCGTTCTGTGGCCAAGACCACGGCGGGCCCTCCACCCGCCCGGCCGGGGGCGAGGGGTCGTTTCATCCGGGATGCGGCCCTCGCATACAGTGCGGGCATGCTCATCCCGCTGACGGTCGCGGTCGCCGTGGCCGCGCTCGCCCTGGCCGCCTGGTGCGGCTTCGCGGCCTACCGGGACCAGCCGACCAAGGACTGGCACTTCGCCGGGATGGCCCTGGTGACCCTCCTCGCCCTGGTCCAGCTGGTCGTCGGCGTCGTCCAGCTCGTCCGCGGCCGGGAGCCGGACGGCGGCACGGTGGTCTTCGTCTCCTACCTGCTGGGGGTCGCGGCCTGCGTGCCCGCGGTCGGCTTCCTGTCGCTGGCCGAGCGGACCCGGTGGGGCTCGGCGACGGTCGCCGCGGGCGCGGTGGTGATGGCGGTGCTCCAGGTGCGGCTGTACGACGTGTGGGGAGGCGGCCATGGCTGACGACCGCGACCGGGGGCCTTCCGGGCCGGCGTCCGGGGCCGGTGCCGCGGGCGGGCTGGGCCGCGGCCCCGGGCGGCTGCTGGTCACGCTGTACGGGATCTTCGCCGTCGGCGCCACCTCCCGCTCGGTCTACCAGCTCTCGACGCGCTTCCACGAGGCGCCGCTGGCCTACTCGCTCTCGGCGGTGGCGGCGGCGGTCTACGTGGTCATCACCGTCGCCCTGGTCCGCGGGGGCGAGGGCGCCCGCCGGGTGGGCCTGGCGTGCTGCACCGCCGAGCTGGCCGGGGTCCTGACGGTCGGCACCTGGACCGTGGCGGCCCCGGACGCCTTCCCCGACGCCACCGTCTGGTCGGACTACGGCGCCGGCTACCTGCTGCTGCCGCTGGTGCTGCCGGTGGTGGGCCTGCTGTGGCTGCGCCGCTCCCGCGGCGGGGACGGCCGCGGGAGCGCCTCCGCGGTCTGAGGACCGCGCCGCGGCGGGGCGGCCCCGGCGGAGGGGTTCCGCCGGGGCCGCCTCGCCGCGGGCACGGGTGCCGGGCCGTCAGGCGCTGGCGGCGTACTCCTGCCGGACGGCCTCCCGCCCCAGGGGGGCGGGGTACTTCTCCAGGGTGACCATGCTCAGCCGGGGCGAGACCGGCTCGGTGGCCACGGGGGTGTAACCGAGGCTGCGGTGGAGGCGGATGGTGCCCTCGCTGCGGTGGCCGACGGACAGCCGGTAGCGCTTGGCGGACCGCTCCTGCGCCAGCCGCGCCTCGATCGCCGACAGCAGCCGCCTGCCCAGGCCGTGCCGCTGCATGCGCGGGTGCACGATCAGCTTCCCGATCACGGCCGTGCCGTCCTCCTCCACGCTGCCGCGCACCGATCCGACGACCTCCTCGCCGAGCCGGGCCACGAGCACGCAGCCGCGGGCCAGTTCGGCGCACAGGTCGTCGAGGGTCTGGGTGAGGGGCTCGATGCCGTAGTCGCCGTACAGCGCGGCCTCGGACTGGTAGCACAGGTACTGCAGTTTGAGGATCTGCTCCGCGTCGACGTCCGTCGCCGCGGAGATGGTCACGCTCATTCCCATGTGCGCACTACTCCCCATGTGTGGTGGTGTCCGGACGCGCAGGTGGAACGAGGGTCGCGCGCCCGAACTGTCTGCCCTGATGACGCCGGTGGTTTACCGCACCCTTCCCCGGGGTTCGGGGGGCGCAACCTCCGCTGCGAGCATTCTGCGCAGGCAATCGATGCAACGGGAACGAATCGGCCCCAGACTGCCCTGTGAGATTCCCAACTCCCGGGCCGCCTCGGGGTAGGTGAGGTCGCGGGACGAGAACAGGGCGGCCAGGACGCCGGGGCAGCGCCCGGGCAGCCGGCCCACCGCGGCGCGCAGCGCCCGGTGCCGTTCGGCGCGCAGGACCCGGCTCTCGGCGCTCTCCGCTCCGGCGGCCGCCCCGGTGCCTCCGCGCCGCCCCGCTCCGGCGCCGCCCGCCGCCGGGTCGTAGGCGGTCTCGCGCCGGGCCCGGCGGCGCGCGGTGCGCACCTCGGCCCGCACCGCGGCCCGCAGCCACTCGGCCGGGCGGGACGGCGGGTCCTGTGCGCGTCCGCGCTCCAGCCAGCGCAGCCACACGGCCTGTTCGAGGTCGGCGGGGTCGACCCCCTGCCCGGCCGCCTCCGCGGCGCACTCGGCCGCCAGCAGGCCGCGCAGGGCCGGCGGCAGTCCGGCGGGGGCGGGCGAGGCGGCGTCCGGTGTCACGACCACCGTGACGGCACGGTGCGGCCGACCGGTTGCGCGGGCGGCCGCCGGCCACCCGTCCGGGTGACACGGCCGTCCCCCGGGTGCGGTCCGCGCCCGGGGGACGGCCGGTGGAGGGCCGGGTGGGCCGGCCGCGGGCTCAGCTCCGGCGGAAGTCCTCGGCGGCCAGCAGCGCGGTGTCCGGGTGGTCGGAGAAGACGCCGTCGATGCCGGCCTCGAAGTACGCCCGCAGGGCCCCGAAGGCGTCCCCGAAGGCGTCGGGGTCGGTGCCGCGGCGGAAGTCGGCGGGCAGGAAGCGGTTCTCGTTGCGGTGGGTGTAGGGGTGGAGCAGCAGCCCGCGGGCGTGGGCGTCGCGCACCAGGGTGGTGGGCCGCCCCAGCCGCCCGTCCGCGCCCCTGGGGATCACCAGGTCCAGCGTGGGGCCGATGCCCTGGGCGAAGCCGGAGATCCACCGCAGTCCCTCGGGTGTGACCAGGTCGGCCACGGTGCGCGGGTCGCCGGACTCCACGAAGTCCCAGGGGCGGGAGGAGGCCGACGACAGCAGCACCACGCGCGGGGTCTGCACCAGCCGGGCCAGCCGCTGGATGCTGCCGGGCTCGAACGACTGCAGGAAGGTCGGGGAGTCGGCGCGGTGCCGCCCGTACCGGCGCAGCAGCTTCGCCAGCCGCTCCTCCAGCCCCAGGCCCAGACCGCGGAAGTAGGTGGGGTGC
Source organism: Streptomyces desertarenae (assembly GCF_042681365.1). Lineage (NCBI taxonomy): Bacteria > Bacillati > Actinomycetota > Actinomycetes > Kitasatosporales > Streptomycetaceae > Streptomyces > Streptomyces desertarenae. Next base: position 95,907 of record NZ_JBHUFU010000010.1, read on the forward strand.
TTGGTCTCGACGTACAGCCAGACCGGGCGTCCGCGCCGGCGGCCCTCGCGCTCGGCCCAGCTCAGCACCTCCTCGAAGGAGGGCACCTCCCAGCGGCCGTCGTAGAGGGTGTTGCCGGGGCGGGTCTGCGGGATGCGCTCGGTGGCGCGCAGCGTCTTGAGCTCGGCCAGGGTGAAGTCCTCGGTGAACCAGCCGGTGAGCTCGGTGCCGTCCACCGTCTTGGTGGTCCTGCGGTCGGCGAACTCGGGGTGGTCGGCCACGTCCGTGGTGCCGGTGATGTCGTTCTCGTGACGGCACACCAGATGGCCGTCCCGGGTGGGGACGAGGTCCTGCTCCACGATGTCGGCGCCCATGTCCAGGGCGAACTGGTAGGCGCCGAGGGTGTGTTCGGGGCGGTAGCCGCTGGCGCCGCGGTGGGCGACGACCGTGGGCACCGGCAGCTTCCGGCGTCCCCGGCCCGTGCCGCTCCGGTCGGCCGCCGCGGCCGCGGCGGCCGGACCCATCGCCGCCGCCCCGGCACCCAGTACCGCCGCTCCCAGCACGGCCCTGCGGTCCGGTCCCGACGCCTTGCCCGCCTGTCCCATGGACACTCCTCTCCCGGTCTCCCGAGTCTCACGCGCCTGTGGCGGTCCCGCGCCCCGGCGGGGCGGAACCCGCGCATGCTAGGCGGGCGTCCCTTGCCGGTGGGAGACCGCGTGCGGAACGTGACGCGAACGACTGGCGAACCACGCCGTCGTGGGGTATTCGTGGGCCGGGCCCGACAGGTGCCCGGCAGGGGCCGCGGGTACCGTACTCACCTGCGCGGGTGTGCGCGCTGACCGTCACGACCGGAGGGCATGTTGTCCCGTTTCCAGCTCATCAAGGCGCTGCTCGTCCCGCTCCTGCGCGTGCTGTTCCGTCCGCGGGTCGAGGGGGCGGAGCGGATTCCCGGCAGCGGCCCGGTGATCCTGGCCGGGAACCACCTGACGTTCATCGACTCGATGGTCCTGCCGCTCGTCGTCGACCGGCAGGTCTTCTTCATCGGCAAGGACGAGTACGTCACCGGCACCGGCCTCAAGGGCCGTCTGATGGCCTGGTTCTTCACCGGCGTCGGCATGATCCCCGTGGAGCGCGACGGCGGGCGCGGCGGGGTTGCGGCGCTGATGACCGGCCGGCGGGTGCTGGAGGAGGGCAAGGTCTTCGGCATCTACCCGGAGGGCACCCGCTCCCCCGACGGCCGCCTGTACCGGGGCCGCACCGGCATCGCCCGGCTGACGCTGATGACGGGGGCGCCGGTGGTGCCGTTCGCGATGATCGGCACCGACCGCGTCCAGCCCGGCGGCCGGGGCCTGCCCCGGATCGGCCCGGGTCTGCGCATCACCGTCCGCTTCGGCGAGCCGCTGGACTTCTCGCGCTACGACGGCATGGACCGCGACCGCTACGTGCTGCGGGCGGTGACGGACGAGGTGATGAGCCACGTGATGCGGCTGTCGGGCCAGGAGTACGTGGACGTGTACGCCACCAAGGCCAAGGCGGCCTGAGCCCCCGGCGCCCCCTTCCGGAGGCCGCCCCGGAGCCCGGTCCCGGTGCCGTGTCGGGCAGCGTCCGCCCTGTCGGCGACGGCGTGTGGCCGCCGGTCGCCGGCGGGGCGGTCCCGCCGGGTGGTGCAGCGGCGGATCACGCCGCCCTGCTCCTCGTGGCCGGGTGCGGGGGGGGAGCCGCCGGGCACGATCGCGATCCGGTTCCCGGGCGGCTGGGGACCGCGCAGGTGACGGCAGAACCGAAGGAACCCCGTCCGGTCCTTCTCGGGCTCGGTGCGGCCGCGGGGCCTGTCCTTCGTCGCCGCCGACCCCGCGGACGCGCACTCGCTCCGCCACCCGCACGGCCCGGCGGTCCTGCGGACTCGGCGCGGGAGCCGGGGAGCACGCCCCGGACCGGCTCGTGCGGCAGGCCGCTCCGCCCTGTGCCCCTACGCCCGGTCGAAGGTCCAGACGAACACCACTTGCTTCTCTTCCGGGACGCCTCCGGTACGGAGGTAGGTCGCCCGTGCCGCCGCGTTGTCCTCGTCCGTGATCCCCCACATGCCGTAGCAGTTCCGTTCGCGCGCCAGGTCCGCGAGCGCCGACGCCAGGGCCCGGCCGACGCCGCGTCCGCGGAACGACTCGTCCACGCCCAGCTCGTACAGGAACATCTCGGTGCCCTTGTCCGGGTGTGTCATCTCGACGCCGGTGACCATCCCGGCCGGGACGCCGTCGACGTAGGCGATCAGGAGGTGGTGGCGCTCGTCCGCCAAGAACCTCCCGGTCCCCTCCGGAAGAGGGGACGCGTCGAAGAGGTGCCCGGCGTCCTGGACGGCCTCGGCCCGAGTGATGCGACGGATCTCCATGCAGGGATCCTGGCAGGTCCCGGCGCGGCGGGCACCGGCTTTCCCCCGCGTCCGAGTCTTCCGGCCCCGGAACCGGGCCGGCGGCTGCGGGAAGCACCGCACCGCCGCTCCCCGGCCTCCTCCGGGGCGCCGGCAGGGCGGACGCCGCCTGATGCGGCGCTAGCGGACCGCGCCCGAGGCGGCCTGCGCCCAGGCGCGCTGGACGGCCAACTCCTTCCGGACCTCGGCGAGCTGGACGGCGACCGCGGAGGGCGCGGTGCCGCCGCGTCCGTCGCGGGAGGCCAGCGCCCCCGCCACGCTCAGCACGGAGCGGACCTCACCGGTCAGGTGCGGGGAGATCTTCGCGAACTGCTCGTCGGTGAGCTCGTCCAGCTCGATCCCGGCGGCCTCGCAGACCTTCACGCACTCCCCCGCGATCTCGTGCGCTTCGCGGAACGGTACGCCCCGCTTCACCAGCCACTCGGCGACGTCGGTGGCCAGGGAGAAGCCGGCCGGGGCCAGTTCGGCCATCCGCTCGCGGTTGACGGTGAGGGTGGCCATCATCCCGGTGAACGCCGGGAGGAGGACCTCCAGCTGGTCGCAGGAGTCGAAGACGGGCTCCTTGTCCTCCTGCAGGTCCCGGTTGTAGGCCAGCGGCAGCGCCTTGAGGGTGGCCAGCAGGCCGGTGAGGTTGCCGATGAGCCGCCCGGACTTGCCGCGCGCCAGCTCGGCGATGTCCGGGTTCTTCTTCTGCGGCATGATCGAGGAGCCGGTGGAGAAGGCGTCGTGGAGGGTGACGAAGGAGAACTCCTTCGTGTTCCAGATGATGACCTCCTCGGCGATCCGGGAGAGGTCGACGCCGATCATCGCCGTGATGAAGGCGAACTCCGCGACGAAGTCGCGCGAGGCGGTGCCGTCGATGGAGTTGGCCGCCGAGCCGCGCTCGAAGCCGAGGTCGGCGGCGACCGCCTGCGGGTCCAGGCCGAGCGAGGAGCCCGCGAGCGCGCCCGAGCCGTAGGGCGAGACGGCGGTGCGCTCGTCCCACTGCCGCAGCCGCTCGGCGTCCCGGGACAGGGCCTGGACGTGGGCGAGGACGTGGTGGGCGAAGAGCACGGGCTGGGCGTGCTGGAGGTGGGTGCGGCCGGGCATCGCCACGTCCGGGTGGGCCTCGGCGAGGGCGACCAGGGCCTCGTTCAGGTCGGCGAGGAGACCGCCGATGATTCGGGCGTGGTCACGCAGGTACATCCGGAAGAGCGTGGCGACCTGGTCGTTGCGGGAGCGCCCGGCGCGGAGCTTGCCGCCCAGCTCCGGGCCGAGGCGCTCCAGCAGCCCGCGCTCCAGGGCGGTGTGGACGTCCTCGTCGGCGATGGTCCCGGTGAAGGTGCCGTCGGCGACGTCCGCGGCCAGCCGGTCGAGCCCGGCGAGCATCCGCTCCAGCTCGTCGCCGGTGAGGAGCCCGGCCTTGTGCAGCACGCGCGCGTGGGCCCGCGATCCGGCGATGTCGTAGGGGGCCAGGCGCCAGTCGAAGTGGACGGAGGCCGAGAGCTTCTCCAGGGCCTCGGCCGGACCGTCGGCGAAGCGACCGCCCCACAGCCGTACGTCGCCGCCCGCGGCGGGCTCGGGGGTCTGCGGGCCGTTGGTCATCGGTGCTCCTCGTGCGCGTACCGGTCGTACAGAAACGTGGCGGGGTGGGAGGACGCCCGCCTCCCCCGCCACGGGGGCGGAGGAGGCGGGCGGTGTGCGGCTGCCGGGGGCAGGCTACTGCGCCAGGTCCCGCTTGGCGGCGATCTTGCTGCTCAGGCCGAAGATCTCGATGAAGCCCTTGGCCATCGACTGGTCGAAGGTGTCGCCGGTGTCGTAGGTGGCCAGGTTGAAGTCGTACAGCGACTTCTGGGAGCGCCGGCCGGTGACGGTGGCCCGTCCGCCGTGCAGGGTCATCCGGATGTCGCCGGACACGTGCTCGCTGGCCTCCTCGACGAAGCCGTCCAGGGCGCGCTTGAGCGGGGAGAACCACAGCCCGTCGTAGACGAGCTCGCTCCACCGCTGCTCGACCTGCCGCTTGTAGCGGGCCAGTTCGCGCTCGACGGTGACGTTCTCCAGCTCCTGGTGGGCGGTGATCAGCGCGATGGCGCCGGGAGCCTCGTAGACCTCGCGGGACTTGATGCCCACCAGCCGGTCCTCGACCATGTCGATCCGGCCGACGCCCTGGGCCCCGGCCCGCTCGTTGAGCTGCTGGATGGCCTGCAGGACGGTGACGGGCCTGCCGTCGATGGCGACGGGGACGCCCTTGTCGAAGGTGATGACCACCTCGTCGGCCTCGCGCGGGGTGGCCGGGTTCTGGGTGTAGTCGTAGACGTCCTCGATCGGCGCGTTCCAGATGTCCTCCAGGAAGCCGGTCTCCACGGCCCGCCCGAAGACGTTCTGGTCGATGGAGTACGGCGACTTCTTGGTGGTGGCGATCGGCAGGCCCTTGTCCTCGGCGAAGGCGATGGCCTTGTCGCGGGTCATGGCGTAGTCCCGCACGGGGGCGATGCACTTCAGCTCCGGCGCGAGGGAGGAGATGCCCGCCTCGAACCGCACCTGGTCGTTGCCCTTGCCGGTGCAGCCGTGGGCGACGGTGGTGGCGCCGTGCTTGCGGGCGGCGGCCACCAGGTGCTTGACGATGGCCGGCCGGGAGAGGGCGGAGACCAGCGGGTAGCGGTCCATGTAGAGCGCGTTCGCCTTGATCGCCGGGAGGCAGTACTCCTCGGCGAACTCGTCCTTGGCGTCGGCGACCTCCGCCTCGACGGCACCGCAGGCGAGCGCGCGCTTGCGGATGACGTCGAGGTCCTCTCCGCCCTGGCCGACGTCCACGGCGACGGCGATGACCTCGGCGCCCGTCTCCTCGGCGATCCAGCCGATGCAGACGGAGGTGTCCAGGCCGCCGGAGTAGGCGAGTACGACGCGCTCGGTCACGGGGGGCTCCTTACGATGCATGCGCTGACTGGTATAAGTATGCACTCCTCCGCATGGTTCGTCAATGCACCCCCCGGCCTGCGGCACGGCGGGCCGAAGGCGGGGGGGCGCGCACGCCCCCGCGGCGGCATGATGCCCGTGTGGGAAAGACATACGAACGCATCGACGGACGGCTGCGGGACTTCATCGAAGCGCAGCCCGTCTTCTTCACCGCCACCGCGCCGCTGTCCGGCGACGGCACGGTCAACCTCTCCCCCAAGGGGCTGAGGGGTTCCTTCGCCGTCCTCGACGAACGCACCGTCGCCTATCTCGACTTCGCCGGCTCCAACGCCGAGACCGTCGCGCACCTGCGGGAGAACGGCCGCATCACCCTGATGTGGTGTGCCTTCTCCGGCCCGCCGAACATCGTGCGCGTCCACGGCCGCGGGGAACCCGTCTTCCGCGACGACCCGCGCTGGAGGGAGCTGATCGGCCGCTTCCCCGGCATCGACCACTCCCGGCACGGCCTGCGCGCGATCATCGTGGTCACCGCCGAGCTGATCCGCGACACCTGCGGTTACGCCGTGCCGCTGATGGCGTACGAGAGCGACCGCCCGCTGCACGGCTCCCGCTTCGCGCGCGAGACGGACGAGTCGCTGGACGCGTACTTCCACACGAAGGAGCACGTCGCCACCAGCATCGACGGCCTCCCGGGGCTGCCGCTGCCCCTGCCGCCCACCCCCGCCTGACGGCGGCCGGCCGACCGCCGGGCGGAACGTTGTTGCGCGCCGCCCGGGGAGGATGTTTGATCATGCGGTGCGAACCGACCCCTTGGACAGGGCGGCCCCGGTGATCGACCGGCTCTCCGCCACCGACCTCCCCGCCCTCTCCGGCGACCTCGCCGACCTGGTGTGCGACGCCGTCGAGGGCGGCTCCTCCATCGGCTTCCTCGCCCCTCCCGACCGGGCGGGAATCGCCGCCTGGTGGGAGGGGACGGCCCCCGCGGTCGCGGAGGGCGAGGCGGTGCTGTGGGTCGCCCGGGAGGACGGCGGCCGGATCGTGGGCACCGTGCAGCTGCGCCGGGGCGGCATGCCCAACGGCCGCCACCGCGCCGAGGTCGCCAAGCTGATCGTGCACCGGGACGCCCGCGGCCGCGGCCTGGGCAGGGCGCTGCTGGAGCTGGCCGAACGGGAGGCGGCGGCCGCGGGGATCTCCCTGCTGGTCCTGGACACCCAGACCGGCAGCCCCGCCGAACGCCTCTACCGCTCGGCGGGCTGGACGGAGGACGGGACGATCCCGGACTACGCCGCCGACACCGCGGGCGTACTGCGGCCCACCACGCTCTTCCACAAGAAGCTCGGCTGAGGGCCCCGCCGCCGGGCCGGACCGCGGGGCGGTCCGGCTCTCCGATGGTCCCGTGCGGGGGACGTGGCTACCGTGGCAGCGGTTCCGTGCACACCCCACCGCGGCGGCCACGCGCCCGCGGACGATCCCGAGGAGATCCGCCCCATGCTCAGCACCCCTCTCGGTGACGGCGCGGAGCTGTGCCCCCTGGAGCCGTGGCAGGCCCCGGAGCTGGCCGCGTACACCGAGCGCGTCCGCGACCACCTGGCCCCCTGGCTGCCGTGGGCCCACTCCGTCACCGACGAGGAGTCCGCGCGGGCCTTCCTCCAGCGCCACGCGGACCGGCAGGCCGCCGACGAGGGCAGGATCTACGGCATCCGGCTCGACGGCGAACTGGTGGGCGGCATGATGTTCCGGCTGTTCGACGCCGCCGCGGGCTCCTGCGAGCTGGGGGCCTGGCTGGCTCCCGCGGCGCAGGGGCGCGGACTGGTGACCACCGCCGCCTCCCGCATGATCGACTGGGCGGTCGGCGTCCGCGGCCTGGACCGGGTGGAGTGGCTGGTCTCCCCCCGCAACGGTCCCAGCATCGCGGTGGCCAAGCGGTTGGGCATGACGCACGAGGGCACTCTGCGCAGCGTCTTCCCCCTGGGCGGCCGCCGCCACGACCTCCAGGTCTGGGCGCTGCTGGCCGGGGAGTGGAGGGCCGCCGCGGCCCGGGGCTGAGGACCGGCCCGGCCCGCCGGAGGCCGTCGGCCCCGGCGGGGAGGCGGGTCAGTGGGCGTGCTTCTGCGCCAGCCGCAGCAGGTGGTCGGCGAGGGCCTGGCCGCCGGTGGGGTGCCGGCTGATCAGCAGCACGGTGTCGTCGCCCGCGATGGTGCCGATGATGTCGTGGACCTCCGCCTGGTCGATGGAGGAGGCGAAGAACTGCGCGGCTCCCGGCGGGGTGCGCAGCACCACCAGGTTGGCCGACGCCTCGGCGGAGATGAGCAGTTCGCCCGCCAGGCGCGCCATCCGCCCCTCGCTCGCGGACTCCCCCAGCGGGGCCCTGGGAGTGCGGTCGCCGCCCTCGCCGGGCACGGCGTAGATCAGCTCGCCCCGGGTGTTGCGGATCTTCACCGCGCCCAGCTCGTCCAGATCCCGGCTGAGCGTCGCCTGGGTGACGCTCAGCCCGTCGTCGGCGAGGAGCTTGGCCAGCTGGCTCTGCGAGCGGACCGGCTCGCGGTTCAGGATCTCCACGATCCTGCGGTGCCGGGCCGTCCGCGTGTGCGGTACGGCCGGGCCGCCCCCGTTGGTAGTGCCCTGCGCCTCGGTCATCGCCTCGTCAGTCTCCGGCTCGTCGGGTCCCGTCGACGGCGTCGAGGACGGCGGGCAGGGAGCGGACCAGCGCGTCCGCCTCCTCCTCGCCGAGGATCAGGGGCGGGGCGAGCCGGACGACGTCCGGGGCGCACGCGTTCACCAGGAAGCCCGCTTCCTGGGCCGCCTTCTGCACCTGGGGCGCGACGGGTTCGGTCAGTACGATACCCAGCAGCAGCCCCACACCGCGGACCTGGTCGACCAGCGGGTGTCCCAGCCCCCAGACGGCGTCGCGCAGCCGGCCGCCGATCCGCTTGACGTGGTCCAGGAGCCCCTCGCGCTCGATGGTGTCCAGCACCGCGAGCGCGGCCGCGCACACCACCGGGTTGCCGCCGAAGGTGCTGCCGTGCTGGCCGGGCGCCAGCAGTTCGGCGGCCTCCCCGAAGGCGACGGTGGCGCCGATGGGCAGCCCGCCGCCCAGTCCCTTGGCGAGGGTGACCACGTCGGGCTCGACGCCCTGCGCCTGGCAGGCGAACCAGTGGCCGGTGCGCCCGACGCCCGTCTGGACCTCGTCGAGCACCAGCAGGGTGCCGGTGGCGGCGGTGATCTCGCGGACCTCGGCCAGGTAGCCCTCGGGCGGGACGACGACGCCGCTCTCGCCCTGGACCGGCTCGACGATCACCAGGGCCGTCTCCTCGGTGACGACCGCCCGCAGCGCGTCGGCGTCGCCGTAGGGCACGTGGGTGACCTCACCGGGCAGCGGCAGGAACGGCTCCCTCTTGGCGGGCTGCCCGGTCAGCGCCAGGGCGCCCATGGTGCGGCCGTGGAAGCCGCCCTCGGTGGCGACCAGGTGCGGCCGGCCGGTCCGGCGGCCGATCTTGAAGGCGGCTTCGACGGCCTCGGCGCCGGAGTTGGCGAAGTAGACGCGCCCCGGCCGCCCGAAGAGGCGCAGCAGCCGCTCGGCCAGGGCCACCGGCGGCTCGGCGACGAAGAGGTTGGAGACGTGGCCGAGCACCGCGATCTGGTCGGAGACGGCCCGGACGACCGCCGGGTGCGCGGTGCCGAGGGAGTTGACGGCGATGCCGCCGACGAAGTCCAGGTACTCCCTGCCGTCGGCGTCCCACAGCCGGGCGCCTTCGCCGCGGACGATCGGGATGCGCGGGGTTCCGTAGTTGTCCATCAGCGCGCCCTGCCAGCGGCCGGTCAGTCCGGCGTTGGACACGGCGCCCTCCCCCGCGGCGCCCTCCCCCGCGGTGCCGGCGTTCGCGGTGCCGGTCGTGTCGGCTGCGTCGTTCATGCCCTCTCCCCCCGGCCCGGTGCGGCCTCGTCCGGGACGACCATGGTCCCGATCCCCTCGTCGGTGAAGATCTCCAGCAGGATGGAGTGCTGGACGCGCCCGTCGATGACGCGGGCGGTCCGCACGCCGTTGCGGACCGCGTGCAGGCAGCCCTCCATCTTGGGCACCATGCCGCTGGCCAGGTCCGGCAGCAGCTTCTCCAGCTCGCTCGCGGTGAGGCGGCTGATCACCTCGTCGCTGTTCGGCCAGTCCTCGTACAGGCCCTCGACGTCGGTGAGGACCATCAGCGTCTCGGCGCCCAGTTCGGCGGCGAGCGCGGCGGCCGCGGTGTCCGCGTTGATGTTGTAGACGTGGCCGTCGTCGGCGCTGCGGGCGATGGAGGAGACCACCGGGATGCGGCCGTCGTCCAGCAGCGCTTGGATCGCGCCGGTCTCGATGCGGGTGATCTCGCCGACCCGGCCGATGTCCACCCGCTCGCCGTCCACCTCCGCGTAGCGCTTGGTGGCGGTCATGGTGTGGGCGTCCTCGCCGGTCATGCCGACGGCCAGCGGCCCGTGCTGGTTGAGCAGGCCGACCAGCTCGCGCTGCACCTGCCCGGCCAGCACCATCCGCACGACGTCCATGGCCTCGTCGGTGGTGACCCGCAGCCCGGCCTTGAACTCCGAGACCAGCCCCAGCCTGTCCAGGTGGGCGCTGATCTGCGGGCCGCCGCCGTGGACGACGACGGGCTTGAGGCCGGCGTGCCGCAGGAAGACCACGTCCTGGGCGAAGGCCGCCTTCAGCTCCTCGTCCACCATGGCGTTGCCGCCGAACTTGATGACGACGGTCCTGCCGTGGTGGCGGGTGAGCCAGGGCAGGGCCTCGATGAGGATCTCGGCCTTGGGCAGGGCCGTGTGCTTGCGGGTGCTCATGAGGAGTAGGCGCTGTTCTCGTGGACGTAGTCGGCGGTGAGGTCGTTGGTCCAGATGACGGCGGAGGCGTCGCCCGCGGCCAGGTCGGCGGTGATGCGGACCTCGCGGTAGCGCATGTCCACCAGTTCGCGGTCCTCGCCGACGGAGCCGTTCCTGCAGACCCAGACCCCGTTGATGGCGACGTTCAGGCGGTCGGGCTCGAAGGCCGCGGAGGTGGTGCCGATGGCGGAGAGCACCCGGCCCCAGTTGGGGTCCTCGCCGTGCACGGCGCACTTGAGGAGGTTGTTGCGGGCGATGGAGCGGCCCACCTCGACGGCGTCGTCCTCGCTCGCGGCGTTCACCACCTCGATGCGGATGTCCTTGGAGGCCCCCTCGGCGTCCCGGACGAGCTGCTGGGCCAGGTCGTCGCAGACGGTCCGGACGGCCTCGGCGAACTCCCCCGCGTCCGGGGTGATCCCCGAGGCCCCGGAGGCCAGCAGCAGCACGGTGTCGTTGGTGGACATGCAGCCGTCGGAGTCGACGCGGTCGAAGGTGGTGCGGGTGGCCTCGCGCAGGGCCGTGTCCAGGCCGGGCGCGTCCACGTCGGCGTCGGTGGTGAGGACGACGAGCATGGTGGCCAGCCCGGGGGCGAGCATGCCCGCGCCCTTGGCCATGCCGCCCACGACCCAGCCCTCGCCCTCGGCGACGGCGGTCTTGTGCACGGTGTCGGTGGTCTTGATCGCGACGGCGGCCCGGTCGCCGCCGTGCGCGGACAGCTCCGCGGCGGCCTTCTCGATCCCGGGCAGCAGCCGGTCCATCGGCAGCCGGACACCGATGAGGCCGGTGGAGCAGACGGCCACCTCGGCGGCGCTGTGGCCGAGGACCTCGGCGGCCCTCTCGGCGGTGGCGTGGGTGCCCTGGAAGCCGAGCGGGCCGGTGCAGGCGTTGGCGCCGCCGGAGTTGAGGACGACCGCCGAGACCCGTCCCCCCCGCAGGACCTGCTCGGACCAGAGCACGGGGGCGGCCTTGACGCGGTTGGAGGTGAACACCCCCGCGGCGGCCTGCTTCGGCCCGGTGTTGACGACCAGGGCCAGGTCGGGGCCGCCGTTGTCCTTGATCCCGGCGGCGACGCCCGCCGCCGTGAACCCCTTCGCCGCGGTCACGCTCACAGCGTTCCTCCGTCCATACCGTTCGTCCTGTCCGTCCCGTCCGCGCTTCCGTCCCCGCCGCGGCTCACGGCGCGACCCCGGTGGTGGGGAGCCCGGTCGTCTCGGGGATGCCGAGGGCGATGTTCATGCTCTGCACCGCGCCGCCCGCGGTGCCCTTGGTGAGGTTGTCGAGCGCCCCCACGACGACGGCGCGGCCGGCGGCCTCGTCGTACGCGACCTGCACCAGCACGGTGTTGGAGCCGTATACGGCCGCGGTGGAGGGCCACTGCCCCTCGGGCAGCAGGTGGACGAACGGCTCGGCGGCCAGCGCCTTCTCGTACGCCTCACGCAGCCGCTCGCCGTCCACCCCGGGCCGGACCCTGGCGGTGCAGGTGGCGAGGATCCCGCGCGGCATCGGGGCGAGGGTCGGGGTGAAGGAGACGGTCACCGGCTCGCCCGCCACCGCCGAGAGGTTCTGCACCATCTCCGGTGTGTGCCGGTGGACGCCTCCGACCCCGTACGGACTCATCGAGCCCATCACCTCGCTGCCCAGCAGGTGGGGCTTGAGCGCCTTGCCCGCCCCCGAGGTCCCGCTCGCCGCGACCACCACCACGTCCGGCTCCACCAGGCCGGCCGCGAAGGCCGGGAAGAGCGAGAGCGTGACCGTCGTCGGATAGCAGCCGGGGACCGCGACGCGCCGGGACCCCGTCAGCGCCTCGCGGGCCCCCGGCAGCTCGGGGAGGCCGTACGGCCAGGTCCCGGCGTGGGGAGTGCCGTAGAAGCGCTCCCAGGCGGCCGGGTCCCTCAGCCGGAAGTCGGCCCCGCAGTCGACGACCAGCACTCCGTCGCCGAGCCGCTCGGCGATGGCGGCCGACCGGCCGTGCGGCAGGGCGAGGAAGACCACGTCGTGGCCGTCCAGCGCCTCGGCCGTGGTGGCCTCCAGGACGCGGTCGGCCAGGGGCGGCAGGTGGGGCTGGAGCGCGCCCAGGCGCTGCCCGGCGCTGGAGTTGCCCGTCAGGGTGCCGACCTCGACCTCGGGGTGCGCGGTCAGCAGGCGCAGGATCTCGCCCCCCGCGTACCCGCTGGCCCCCGCCACTGCCACTCGTACCGCCATCGGTTCCCTCCTCGTCGATGGCATGACTATACGCAGTACAGAAGTTTTATGCAATGAGTATGCGGCGGAGGAACCGGGGCGGCGGGCTCCGGCGGCGCCCGTGGCCGCGGGTTGACGTTGACGCAGCGGAAGCCCCTAGCGTCGGGGGCACCGACGGATCGGAGGGCCGGAGACGATGGAGTGGCCGATTCAGGAGATCGCCCGCTCGGCCGGGACGACCAGCCGCACCCTGCGTCACTACGACGCCATCGGGCTGCTGCGCCCCAGCCGGGTCGGGCGCGGCGGGGTCCGCCACTACGACGAGCGCGCGCTGGTGCGCCTCCAGCGGATCCTGCTCCTGCGCGGACTGGGGCTGGGACTGGCCGCCATCTCCGATGCCCTCGACGGGCAGCGGGACGCGGCCGCCGCACTGCGCACCCACCTGGCCCTGCTCGAACGGGAGAGGGAGCGGCTGGGACGGCAGATCGAGTCGGTGCGGACCACACTGGCGAAGATGGAAGGAGGCGAGCCCCTGATGCCGCAGGAGGCTTTCGACGGGTTCGACCACACCCGGTACGAGGACGAGGTGGCCGAGCGCTGGGGACGCGACGCCTACGAACGGGGCGACCGCTGGTGGCGCTCGCTGCCGGAGGACGACAGGACGGGGTTCCGGCAGCGGCAGGCCGGCATCGCCGGCGACTTCGCCCGCGCCCACCTGGCCGGCCTCGCGCCGGACTGCGACGAGGTGCTGGCGATCACCCGGCGGCACTACGAGTGGGTCACGGCCGGCTGGCAGGGCAGGCGCCCGACCGCGGAGCAGTTCACCGGGCTCGGGCAGATGTACGCCGACGACCCGCGCTTCACCGCCGCGTACGCCCGGTACGGCGAGGGCACGGCGGCCTTCGTCCGGGACGCGATGGGCGCCTACGCCGAGCGCGAGCTGTGATCCCGGCGGGGCGCGGAACGGCCGCCGCGCCCCGCCGGGCCCCGCGCCCGGCGGGCGGGGCAGGCCCGGTGGACCCGCCTCCGGTGGGCCCGTGCTCAGTGGTCCATGCTCAGCATCCAGTCCCCCGCCCGTCCGGTCAGGGTGACGGCCGACAGCGGGTGGACGTCGACGCGCCAGTAGGTGTGCGGCGGCGCCTTCAGCGCGTAGACCGCGGCCGCCCGCAGCACCGTCGGCTCCACGATCGCGGCGATCACGCAGTCCCCGTCCTCGCCGCCGGGGCGGGTGTCCAGCCAGTCGCCGACCCGCAGGATGAACGAGAACAGCGACTCGCCGCCGTGCGGGGCCGCGTGGGGATCGGCGAGCCAGGCGTCCACGGCCCCCGGCTCGCGGGCGGCGACGTCCCGGAAGGTGAGGCCGCGCCAGCGGCCCATGCCGCACGCGCGGAGCGCGGGCTGCGCGATGGGCCGCAGACCGAGCGCCTCCCCGGTCTCCCGGCACCGCAGGGTCGGCGAGCAGTAGCGCAGCTCCGCGCCGGCCAGGTGCCCGTACACCGGGACGGCCCGCTCGGCCTCCCGCCATCCGGTGGCGTCCAGGGGCCTGTCGTCCTCGAAGCGCACGTCCAGCAGGGAGGAGCTGCGGGCGGCGGCGAGCAGCGTGATCCGGAGGTGCATTACCGGATGGTAGAACCGTGAACCGTATGGGCGAACGGGGCGTGCACGGCTGTTTCCGGTCATATAAGCAGGGCGGGAGCCTCCGGCGCGCCCTCCGCCCCCCGCACACCGGGAGGACGCCGCCCGGGCACGCCCCTAGACTCGTGGGCATAGGGAGCAATCACCGCACATCGGACCGAGGGGGTTCAGATGCGGGCGTACGAGGGTGATCTGCTGCTGATCCACGGCAGGACCGTGGGGCAGCACGACAGGGTCGCGGAGATCGTCGAGGTGCTGGGGGACGGCGGCGAGCCGCCGTACCGGGTCCGCTTCGAGGACGGGCACGAGACCGTGGTCTCGCCCGGCCCCGACTCGGTGGTGCGGCATCACGGCGAGCCCCTGTTCCAGCACGGCGAGCCCCGGCACCGCTGAGGGCGGGTGCCGGGGCGGGGCGGTGGGCGCCGGTCAGCGGGGCGGCCGGACCAGGGTGCCGTAGTGGTCCCGCACCACCCGGCTCATGGCTCCGATCGGATCCGCGGCGACGTGCCTGGCCGAGAAGTAGACGTTGCCGCTCACCTCGGGGTGCTCCCGGCACAGCGTCAGGTGCCGGGAGAGCTCGGCCGGGTCGTGCCAGGCCGGCCCCTGGGCCGGGTCCGCCACCTTGTACAGGGCCTCGCCGATGTACAGATCGACTCCGGTGCCCCGCACCACACCGGCCCACCAGGGCACCAGCCGGGCGTAGTCGGCGGCCTCGAAGCCGATGTTCCAGTACACCTGGGGCACGATGTGGTCGACCCAGCGCTCGCGCACCCACCTGCGGGTGTCGGCGTACAGGTCGTCGTAGGTCTGCACCCCGGCGCGGGTGTCGGAGCCGGCCGGGTCGGTGCCCTTGTTGCGCCAGACGGCGAAGGGGCTGACACCGAAGCGCACGCGCGGCTTGACCTGCTTCAGCTGGCAGGAGACCTCGCTCACCAGCAGGTCGACGTTGTGGCGCCGCCAGTCGCCCCGGTCGGAGAAGTCCCCGCCGTACCGCTCGAAGGCCGCGTCGTCGTCGAAGGTCCGGCCGGAGACCGGATACGGGTAGAAGTAGTCGTCGAAGTGCACGGCGTCGATGTCGTAGCGCTCCACCGCGTGGAACATCGCGTCCTGCACGAAGCGGCGGACCTGGGGCAGGCCCGGGTTGTAGTAGAGCTTCCCCCCGTAGGACACCACCCAGTCCGGATGGCGCCGCGCGGGGTGGTCGGCCACCAGCCGCTGCGGGTCGGCGTGGTTGGCCACCCGGTAGGGGTTGAACCAGGCGTGCAGTTCCAGGTCGCGCCGGTGCGCCTCGCGCACCGCGAAGCCCAGCGGATCCCAGCCGGGGTCCCTGCCCTGGGTGCCGGTGAGGTACTGCGACCAGGGCTCGAAGGGCGAGGGCCACAGGGCGTCCGCCGTG
This sequence comes from Streptomyces desertarenae, assembly GCF_042681365.1. Taxonomy (NCBI): domain Bacteria; kingdom Bacillati; phylum Actinomycetota; class Actinomycetes; order Kitasatosporales; family Streptomycetaceae; genus Streptomyces; species Streptomyces desertarenae. The sequence goes on from NZ_JBHUFU010000010.1 coordinate 111,281, forward strand.
GGCCGCACCTGGAGGACCACGGTGTTGAGGCGGCGCTCGACCGCCGTGTCCAGGTGCGCCAGCAACTGCCTCTGCTGCTCCTGCGCGGTCAGCCCCGCCGTCGAGGGCCAGTCGATGTTGGCGACGGTCGCCACCCACATACCGCGCATCCGGGGACTCCGTCCGTGTCCGCGTCCGCGTCCGTGTCCGCGTCCGTGTCCGCCGCCGCCCGCTCCGCCCTCCCGCGCCGCGGCCGTCCCCGCGCCCGCTCCGGTCAGCAGCGCCCCCGAGAGCGCACCGGCCGCCGCGACCCCGAAGGTCCTCCGAGTGAAACGCCCCATCCTGCCTCCTCCTGAGGGTGGTCCACCCGATCATGAGCGGTGGGTGACGGTCCGGCAACTCCTCGTACCGGCGGGGTGGGTGCCCCTCCCCCGCCGCCGCGTCCTCTTGACACACCCCCTTATGCGAACACCGTTCGACAACTAGCATCCACGCCACGCACATATGGGAGCGCTCCCACCCAGTGGTTCACCCCCGTACCGCCCTGTGGCGGTCTTGCCCGGAGAGGACGTATCCGTGCGCAGACGACGAACGGCCGGTGCCGCCCTGGCGGCACTGGCCCTGGCCGGCGGCTTGCTCACCGCCTCCGCGACCACCGCCGCGGCCGGCCCCGGTGCCGGCGACGCGCGGGCCGAGGTCTCGGCCGAGAGCTACACCTGGAAGAACGTCCGGATCGACGGCGGCGGCTTCGTGCCCGGCATCGTCTTCAACCGCTCCGAGAAGGACCTGGTGTACGCCCGCACCGACATCGGCGGCGCCTACCGCTGGGACCAGGCGGACAGGGAGTGGATCCCGCTGCTGGACTCGGTCGGCTGGGACAAGTGGGGCCACACCGGCGTGGCCTCCCTGGCCACCGACCCCGTCGACCCCGACAACGTATACGTCGCCGTCGGCAACTACACCAACGACTGGGACCCGGACAACGGCGCGGTCATGCGCTCGTCCGACCGCGGCGCGACGTGGCGGACCACCGAACTCCCCTTCAAGCTTGGCGGGAACATGCCAGGCCGGGGCATGGGCGAGCGGCTGGCCGTCGACCCCAACGACAACCGCGTCCTGTACCTGGGCGCCCCCAGCGGCCACGGGCTGTGGCGCAGCACGGACGCGGGCGCCACCTGGTCACAGGTGGCGGGCTTCCCCAACCCGGGCACCTACGTCCCCGATCCCACCAGCGACAACAGCTACCTGACCGACGAGGTCGGCGTCGTCTGGGTCGTCTTCGACGAGCGCACCGGCAGCCCCGGGAAGCGGACGCAGACGGTCTACGTCGGCGTCGCCGACAAGGAGGAGTCGGTCTACCGCTCCACCGACGGCGGCGCCACCTGGGAGGCCGTGCCCGGCCAGCCCACCGGCTACCTCCCCCACAAGGGCGTGCTGGACACCGCGGGCGGCCACCTCTACATCGCCACCAGCGACACCGGCGGCCCCTACGACGGCGCCAAGGGACAGGTGTGGCGCTACGACACCGGCAGCGGCACGTGGACGGACATCAGCCCGGTCCCCGAGGCCGACACCTACTTCGGCTACAGCGGGCTGACGGTCGACCGGCAGAACCCGGGGACGGTCATGGTCACCGGCTACAGCTCCTGGTGGCCGGACACCCAGATCTTCCGCAGCACCGACAGCGGCGGGAGCTGGACGCGGGCGTGGGAGTACAGCAGCTACCCCAACCGCTCCGACCGCTTCACCATGGACGTCTCCTCCGTGCCGTGGCTGACCTTCGGCGGCAGCCCCGCGCCGCCGGAGACCGCGCCCAAGCTGGGCTGGATGACCGAGTCGCTGGAGATCGACCCGTTCGACTCCGACCGGATGATGTACGGCACCGGTGCGACGATCTACGGCACCGAGGAGCTGACCGCCTGGGACCGCGACGAGGACTTCACCATCACGCCCATGGTGAAGGGCCTGGAGGAGACGGCGGTCAACGACCTGATCAGCCCGCCGTCCGGAGCCCCGCTGCTCAGCGGTCTCCTCGACATCGGCGGGTTCCGGCACACCGACCTGGACCGGGTGCCCGAGCTGATGTACCAGTCGCCGTACATGGGCAGCGTCAGCAGCCTGGACTACGCCGAGGGCAGCCCGGACACGGTGGTCCGGGTCGGCAGCAGCGACACCGGCCGGAACATCGCCTTCTCCACCGACAACGGCGCCAACTGGTTCGCCGGCGGCAGCCAGCCCGCGGGCGTGACCGGCGGCGGGACCGTGGCGGCGGCGGCCGACGCGAGCGGCTTCGTCTGGAGCCCGGAGGGCGCCGGAGTGCACCGCACCACCGGCCACGGGAACTCCTGGACGGCCTCGCGGGGCATCCCGGCGGGCGCGCGCGTCGAGGCCGACCGGGTGGACCCGGACGTCTTCTACGGATTCTCCGGCGGCACCTTCTACGTGAGCACCGACGGCGGGGCGACCTTCACCGCCTCCGGTGCCGCCGGACTGCCCACCGGCGGCAGCGTCCGCTTCAAGGCCGTTCCCGGCAGGCAGGGCCACGTCTGGCTCGCGGGAGGCAGCGGCGACGCCTACGGGCTGTGGCGCTCCACCGACGGCGGGCGGAGCTTCGCCCGGGTCGACGGGGTCGAGGAGGCCGACACCATCGGCTTCGGCAAGGCCGCGCCGGGCGCCTCGTACCAGGCGCTGTACACCAGCGCGAAGATCGGCGGGGTGCGGGGGATCTACCGCTCCGACGACGCCGGCGGGAGCTGGGTGCGGATCAACGACGACGCCCGCCAGTGGGGCTGGACCGGTGCGGACATCACCGGCGACCCGCGGGTGTACGGACGGGTGTACGTCGGCACCAACGGCCGCGGCATCCTCCGCGGCGACACCGCCGGGACGACCGACCCGGGCGACCCGACGGACCCGCCCGGACCGGGCCCGTCCGGGTGCGCCGTCACCTACAGGGTCACCAACCAGTGGCAGGGCGGCTTCCAGGCGGACGTCACCGTGCGGAACACCGGAACGGCCGCCCTGGACGGCTGGAAGGCGGACTGGTCCTTCGCCGACGGCCAGCGGGTGAACCAGATGTGGAACGCCTCCTTCACCCAGAGCGGTGACAAGGTCACGGCGTCCTCGGCGGGCTGGAACGCACGGCTGGAACCGGGCGCCTCGGCGGCCTTCGGCTTCACCGGCTCCTGGTCGGAGGCCAACGGCGCCCCGGAGGCCTTCCGGGTCAACGGCGCGGCCTGCACCACGGGCTGATCGCGGGGGCGGTCCCCGCCCGGTCGGCCGGGGCACCACGGCCCCGGCCGACCGGTCCACCGGCGCGGCGGGGTAACGTCGGTCGGCGAGGCGCCGCGGCCGGAACCGTACGGGGGCGGTGCCACCGACCAGTGGATCAGCGAAAGGCACGATGTGACCGACATCGAACGCGTCGGAGTGGTGGGCTGCGGCCAGATGGGCTCGGGTATCGCCGAGGTGTGCGCCCGGGCCGGTCTGGACGTCATGGTCGCCGAGACCACCGGCGAGGCCCTGGAGATAGGCCGTACCCGGCTGGTGACCTCCCTGGAGAAGGCCGCCGCGCGCGGAAAGATCAGCGAGGCGGAGCGGGACGCCACCTTGGAGCGGCTCTCCTTCACCACCGATCTGGGCGAGTTCGCCGACCGTGATCTGGTGATCGAGGCGGTCGTGGAGAACGAGCAGATCAAGACCGAGATCTTCCAGATCCTGGATCAGGTGGTCACCCGTCCTGACGCGATCCTGGCCTCCAACACCTCCTCCATCCCGCTGGTGAAGCTCGCCGTGGCGACCGCCCGCCCGGACCGGGTGATCGGCATCCACTTCTTCAACCCGGCCCCGGTGCAGAAGCTGGTGGAGCTGATCCCCGCGCTGACCACCTCCGACGACACCGTCGCCCGCGCCGAGAGCATGGTGGCCAAGGTGCTCGGCAAGCACGCCATCCGGGCCCAGGACCGCTCGGGCTTCGTGGTCAACGCGCTGCTGATCCCGTACCTGCTCTCCGCGATCCGGATGTTCGAGACGGGCATCGCCAGCCGCGAGGACATCGACAACGGCATGGAGCTGGGCTGCGCCCACCCCATGGGGCCGCTGAAGCTCGCCGACCTCATCGGCCTGGACACCGTCGCCTCCGTCGCGCACTCGATGTACGAGGAGTACAAGGAGCCGCTGTACGCCGCCCCGCCGCTGCTGCAGCGGATGGTCGACGCCGGGCGGCTGGGCCGCAAGACCGGCGCGGGCTTCTACACCTACGTCTGAGGCCCGGCCGGACGCGCCCGCGCGGCCCGGCGCCGGGCCGCGGAACGCCGGAGGGGCGGCCCGCGCGGGCCGGCCCTCCGGCGTCCGTGCCGTCCGCCGGCGCTACGCCCCGCGCAGCACCGCGCCCGTGCGCTCGACCGCGGCCGCCACGGCCGCCTCGCGCGCGGCGGAGGCCTCCTCGGCGGTCAGGGTGCGGTCGGCGGCGCGGAAGCGCAGCGCATAGGCCAGGGACTTCTTCCCCTCGCCGAGCTGCTCGCCGGTGAAGACGTCGAACAGCCGCAGCGACTCCAGCAGCTCCCCCGCGCCCTCGCGCAGCGCCGCCTCGACCTCGGCGGCCGGGACGGAGCCGTCCACCACCAGCGCCACGTCCTGGGTGGCGACGGGGAAGGCGGACACGTGCGGGGCCTGCGGGACACCCGAGGAGGCGCGCTCCAGCAGGTCGAGGTCGATCTCCATCGCGCAGGTGCGGGCGGGCAGGTGCATCGCCTTGACCACCCGCGGGTGGAGTTCGCCGGCGTGTCCGACGAGGACGCGCTCCCCGTCGACCACGGTGTGGAACGCGGCGCAGCGCCCCGGGTGCCAGGGGGCGTACCGGGCGGCCGTCACGGTCAGCTCGGCGCCGGCCTCGCGGGCGACGGTGCGGGCGGCCTCGACCGCGTCGGCCCAGGTCGCCGGGCGGCCCTTGCCCCACCAGCCGTCCTGCTCGCGCGCCCCGGCCAGGACGGCCGCCACCCGGCGCGGCTGCCTCGGCAGCGCGGCGCGGAGGGAGGCGATCTCCTCGTCGGTGGGGCGGCGGTCGACCGGCAGCCGCGCGGCGGGCGTCTCCTCGCCGGTGGGCAGGAAGACCAGGCCCGTCTCGAACAGCGCCAGGTCGTGGGAGCCCCGGCCGTCGTTGCGGCGCAGCGCGGCGAGCAGGCCCGGCAGCAGCGTGGTGCGCAGCGCCGGCTCCTCGTCGGAGAGCGGGTTGGCCAGCCGCACGGTGCGGCGGCGGTCGTCGCCCGGCTCCAGGCCCAGCCGGTCGAGGGCGGCGTCGCCGACGAACGGGTAGGTCGGCGTCTCGACGTAGCCCGCCCCGGCCAGCGCGCGGCCGACCCGGCGGTGCAGCCGCTGCCGCTCGGTCAGCCCGCGGCCCGAGGGCAGCCGCGGCAGGGTGGAGGGCAGGTTCTCGTAGCCCTCCAGCCGGATGACCTCCTCGGCCAGGTCGTTGGGGTCGGTCAGGTCCGGCCGCCACGAGGGCACGGTCACCGTCAGCTCGTCGGTGCCGTAGACGTCGCAGCCCACCTGCTGGAGGCGGCGCGCGACGGTCTCGCGGCCGTAGGCGGTGCCCGCCACCCTGTCCGGGTGGTCGGCGCGCATCTTGATGGTGTGCGGGCCGCTGGGCGAGACGATCTCGGTGACGCCCGCCTCGGCGGTGCCGCCCGCCAGCAGCACCAGCAGGTCGACGGTGCGCTGGGCGGCGGCGGAGGTGGCCTGCGGGTCCACGCCGCGCTCGAAGCGGCGGGAGGCCTCGGAGGAGAGCTTGTGGCGCCGGGAGGTGCGGGCGATGGCGACCGGGTCGAAGTGCGCGGCCTCGATCACGATCTCGGTGGTGCCCACCGCCGCCCCGGTGTCGGCGATCTCGGTGTCGGCGCCGCCCATCACCCCGGCCAGGCCGATCGGCCCGCCGTCGTCGGTGATGACCAGGTCCTCGGGGTGCAGCTCGCGCTTGGTGCCGTCGAGGGTGGTGAGCTTCTCGCCCGCCCGGGCCCGGCGCACGCCGATCGTCCCGTTGACGCGGGAGCGGTCGTAGGCGTGCAGGGGCTGGCCGAGTTCGAGCATCACGTAGTTGGTGATGTCCACGGCCAGCGAGATCGGGCGCATGCCCGCCTTCTGCAGCCGCCGCTGGAGCCAGATCGGGGAGCGCGCGTCGGGGCGCACCCCGGTGACCGTGCGGGCGGTGAAGCGGTCGCAGCCGAGCCGGTCCTCGATCTGCACCGGGTGGCCGTGGCCGTTGGGGACCGGGACGTCCAGCAGCGCCGGGTCGCGCAGCGGCAGGCCGTAGGCGATCGCCGCCTCCCGGGCGATGCCGCGCATGGACAGGCAGTAGCCGCGGTCGGGGGTGACGGCGATGTCGAGCACCTCGTCCACCAGCTCCAGCAGCTCGATGGCGTCGGTGCCCGCCTCGTGCTCCGGGGGGAGGACGATGATGCCGTCGTGGTCGTCGCTCATGCCCAGCTCGCTGGCCGAGCAGATCATGCCCTCCGACATCCTGCCGTAGGTCTTGCGGGCGCCGATCCTGAAGCCGCCGGGCAGGCTGCCGCCGGGGAGGATCACCACGACCTTGTCGCCGACGGCGAAGTTGGTGGCGCCGCAGACGATGTTCTGCGGCTCGCCGGTGCCGTTGGCGTCGCCGACGTCCACCTGGCAGTAGCGGATCGGCTTCTTGAAGCCGCTGAGCTCCTCGATCGCCAGCACCCGCCCGACGACGAGCGGGCCCTCCAGCCCGGCGCCGAGCTGTTCGACGGTCTCGACCTCCAGCCCGGCGGCGATCAGCTTCGCCGCGACGTCGCGGCCGGTCTCGCCGGCCGGCAGGTCGACGTACTCCCGCAGCCAGGAAAGCGGGGCCCGCATCAGATCTCCATCCCGAACGGCCGGGTGAACCGGACGTCACCTTCGACCATGTCTCGCATGTCCTCGACGTTGTGGCGGAACATCAGCATCCGCTCGATCCCGAACCCGAAGGCGAAGCCGCTGTAGCGCTGCGGGTCCACCCCGCAGGCGGTCAGCACCCGCGGGTTGACCATGCCGCAGCCGCCCAGCTCGATCCAGCCCTCGGAGGAGCAGGTGCGGCAGGGCCGGTCGGGGTTGCCGACGGAGTCGCCGCGGCAGGCGAAGCACACCATGTCCACCTCGGCCGACGGCTCGGTGAACGGGAAGTACGACGGACGCATCCGGGTGTCCAGGCCCTCGCCGAACAGCGAGCGGACCATGTGGTCGATGGTGCCCCTGAGGTCGGCCATGGTCAGGCCCTCGTCCACCGCCAGCAGCTCGACCTGGTGGAAGACCGGGGTGTGGGTGGCGTCCAGCTCGTCGGTGCGGTAGACGCGCCCCGGGCAGACCACGTACACCGGCAGGTCGCGCTCCAGCAGGGAGCGGATCTGCACCGGCGAGGTGTGGGTGCGCAGCACCACCCCGCCCTCCTCCCCGGCGCCCGCGGAGCCCTCGGCCCCCTGGACGAAGAAGGTGTCCTGCATGGTGCGGGCGGGATGGTCGGGGGCGATGTTGAGGGCGTCGAAGTTGAACCACTCGGCCTCGGCCTCGGGGCCCTCGGCGACCTCGTAGCCCATCGCGACGAAGACGTCCGCGATCCGCTCCGACAGAGTGGTCAGCGGATGCCGCGCGCCGGCGGGGGTGCGGTCGTGGGGCAGGGTGACGTCCACCGCCTCCTCGACCAGCACGCGCTCGTCGCGCTCGGCCTCCAGCTCCTCCTGGCGCTTCTTGAGGGCCTGGCCCACCGCGCCGCGGGCCTGGCCGACGCGCTTGCCCGCCTCCGCCCTGGCCTGCGGCGGCAGGGCGCCGATCTCGCGGTTGGCCAGCGCCAGCGGGGAGCGGTCGCCTGCGTGGGCGGCCTTCACCTCGCGCAGTGCCTCCAGATCGCCGGCCGCGGCGATCGCGGCGAGGGCCGCATCCCGTGCCCGGTCGATCTCTTCCGGTTTCAGTGCCTCGACCTCGACAGGGTCGTACGACTTGTTGGGTGCCGACATCTCTTCCCGTGCTTCTCGGTTGGCCCGTGGTTTCGGGTGGCTGATCCGCCCCGCTCCGGCGCTTCGGCACCTCGCCGAGGCGGAGCCGTTTCCCGGGGCCGCTGGAAGGTGCCGAATGTCGAGTCTACGGGGCGCGGAAGATCGTCACGGACTCGGTGGAGCCCGTGGCCCCGGCGTCTGCGGTTCAGGCCAGGACGGCGGGGGTGCCCACGGGCAGGGTGAACCGGAACTCGGCGCCGCCGGCCGGCGAGCGGCCGACCGTGATCGCCCCGCCGTGGGCCTCGACGATTCCCTTGACGATGTACAGGCCCAGACCGGTGCCGCCGCGCTTGCTGCCGCGCCAGAAGCGGGTGAAGACGCGGCTCATCGACTCCTCGGGAATGCCGGGGCCCTCGTCGCTCACCGTGACCGCCGTCCCTTCGTCGCCCGCCTTCGTGCGTGTCGGTGCCACTTCTATGGTGACGGTTCCCGCGCCGTGGCGCACGGCGTTTTCCAGCAGGTTGCCCAGCACCTGGTCGATCTTGTCGGGGTCGGCCCACAGCTTCGGCAGCGGTCCGGTGATCCGGCGGACGAAGCGGTCCTGGGGCTGGCCCGCGGCGATGTGCGCCCGCACGTGCCGGTCCACCGCGGCCACCAGGTCCACGGGCCGGCGGCGCACCTCCAGGCGCCCGGAGTCGATGCGGGAGATGTCCAGCAGCTCGGCGATGAGCCGGGTGACGCGGTCGGCGTCGGCCTCCACCGTCTCCAGCATCAGCCGCTTCTGGTCGTCGGTGAACCTCTCCCACTTGGCGAGCAGGGTCGCGGTGAAGCCCTTGACGGAGGTCAGCGGGGAGCGCAGTTCGTGGGCGACGGTGGCGATCAGCTCGGCGTGGCTCCGCTCGGTGCGCCGCCGGGCCTCCGTGCCGCGCAGGGAGACCACCAGCCGCTGCAGGGGGCCGGCGGGGCGGGCGCGGACGTACCGGGCGGAGACCAGGACCTCCCGGCCTCCGGGCAGTAAGAGGTTGCGCTCGGGCTGGCCGGTGCGGATGGCCAGGCCCCCGTAGGGGTCGGTCAGCCTCCACCAGCGGCGCCCCTCCAGGTCCTCCAGGGGCAGCACCTGCTCCAGGGGGCGGCCCAGGGCCCGGGCGGGCGGGGTGGCGGTGATGCGGGCGGCGGCGGCGTTGAAGCAGACGACCAGGCCGCGGGCGTCGGCGACGACCAGGCCGTCGGGCAGCTCGTCGGGGTGCGGGCCCGGGCCGTCGGCGGGCGCGCCGCCCTGTCCACCGGAAGTCCTCACGTCCACTCCCGCTCGCCCTCCTTCGGGTCCGGGCACGTCACCCTACTGGCTCGGCGTGACGGAGCGGCACCCTCCGGCAGCGCGCTGCGCACGGGCGGAGGCGTAGAGGCACACGGCGGCCGCGGTGGCGAGGTTCAGGCTCTCGGCGCGCCCGTGGATGGGGACGCGCACCACCTCGTCGGCCAGGGCGCGGGTCTCCTCCGGCAGCCCCCACGCCTCGTTGCCGAAGACCCAGGCGGTGGGGCCGCCCATGCGGCCCTCGTCCAGCTCCGTGTCCAGGTCGCGTTCGCCCGCGCCGTCGGCGGCCAGCACCCGCACCCCGGCCTCCCGCAGCCCCGCCACGGCCTGCTCGGCGGGGACCCCGACGGCGACGGGGAGGTGGAAGATGCTGCCCACCGAGGCCCGCACGGCCTTGGGGTTGTACAGGTCCACCGAGGCGTCGGTGAGCACCACGGCGTCGGCGCCGGCGGCGTCCGCGCAGCGCAGCACCGTCCCGGCGTTCCCGGGGTCGCGGACGTGGGCCAGGACGGCGACCAGCCGGGGCCGGGCGGCCAGTATCCGCGCGAAGGGCAGGTCCAGGAAGCGGCAGACGCCCACCAGGCCCTGCGGGGTGACGGTCTGGGAGAGCTCCGCGATCACCTCGTCGGTGGCGGTGCGGACCCGGGCTCCCGCGGCGCGGGCGGCCGCGACGACGTCGGCGTGCCGCTCGGCCGCCTCCGGGGTGGTGAACAGCTCGGTGAGCGTGGGCCCGTCCTCGCCCCGGTGGCCGACCGCCTCGCGCACGGCCTGGGGTCCCTCGGCCAGGAAGCGGCGCTCCCGGCCGCGGGTGTTGCGGCGGGCCAGCCGCCGGACGGCGGTGACCCGCGGGGAGCGCGGGGAGGTCAGTTCCGGGGCGGCGGCCATGGTGCGGCGTTCTCGCTTCTGTGACGGGTCGCTGACTGTGGTGGGGCGGGGCGCCCGGCGCGGGGCGGCGGGAAACGGCCGGACCCGCGGGCTCGTGGGCCCGCGGGTCCGTCGTGGTGCGTCACCCGCCGCCGTCGGGCGGACGGGCGCTGTCAGGCGGCGTCTCAGGCGGCCTTCGGGGCGTTGACGTCGCCCGGCAGCGCCTTCTGGGCCACCTCGACCAGCGCGGCGAACGCGTTCGGGTCGTTGACCGCCAGGTCGGCCAGGATCTTGCGGTCCACCTCGATCTCGGCGGCCTTCAGGCCCTGGATGAAGCGGTTGTAGGTCATGCCGTTCGCGCGGGCGGCGGCGTTGATCCGCTGGATCCACAGCTGCCGGAAGTCGCCCTTGCGGCGCTTGCGGTCGTTGTAGTTGTAGACGAGGGAGTGGGTGACCTGCTCCTTCGCCTTGCGGTACAGGCGGGAGCGCTGGCCGCGGTAGCCGCTGGCCTGCTCGAGGATCGCCCGGCGCTTCTTGTGGGCGTTGACCGCCCGCTTGACGCGTGCCACGTGAGTTACTCCTTGTCGCGGGGCCGGCGTGGTGGTCCGGCTGCCGTGCTACGGCGCCGCCGCCGACCCGAAGGTTCGATGGGGTCCCGGTCGTCGGTGTCCGCGCCCGCCCGGTCCGGGGACCGGTGGGCGGCGCGGCTCACTTGCCGAGAAGCTTCTTGATCTTCTTGGCGTCGGCCGGAGCCATCTCGGTCGTGCCGGCGAGGCGGCGCGTCAGCGTGGACGGCTTGTGCTCGAGGTAGTGGCGGCGACCGGCGCGCTGGCGCATCACCTTGCCGGAGCCGGTGATCTTGAAGCGCTTGCGTGCACCACTGTGCGTCTTGTTCTTCGGCATGTCGCCGTTCTCTCCTCGTCGGTGGCACCGCCGGCCACGCCGACCGTCGGGTCGGCGTGCGGCGACGTCAGCTGTTTCGGTTGCTGTCCGGGGCCCCGGGGGGTCCCGTTCGCGCCCCGGCGGCCGGTCTCCCGGCCCGCCGGATCACGCTTCGGCGCGCTCCTGTGCGGAGGAGTCTTCCTCCTGCTGCTGGCGGCCGGCCTTGCGGGCGGCCTGCGCCTCTCGGGCCTCGGCCATCGCCTCGGTCTTCTTCTTGTGAGGACCGAGGACCATGATCATGTTGCGGCCGTCCTGCTTGGGGTTCGACTCCACGAAGCCCAGGTCCTGGACGTCCTCGGCGAGCCGCTGGAGCAGGCGGTAGCCCAGCTCGGGACGGGACTGCTCGCGGCCGCGGAACATGATCGTGATCTTGACCTTGTCCCCCTGCTTGAGGAACCGGACGACGTGACCCTTCTTGGTGTCGTAGTCGTGCGGATCGATCTTCGGCCGGAGCTTCATCTCCTTGATGACCGTGTGCGCCTGGTTCCTGCGCGCCTCACGGGCCTTCATGGCCGACTCGTACTTGAACTTCCCGTAGTCCATGAGCTTGCACACCGGCGGACGGGCGTTCGCCGCGACCTCGACCAGGTCGAGGTCGTACTCCTGGGCAAGCTCCAGGGCCTTGGCGAGCGGCACGATGCCGACCTGCTCGCCACTGGGACCGACGAGTCGCACCTCGGGGACGCGAATCCGGTCGTTGATGCGGGGCTCGGCGCTGATGGGGCCTCCTCGGTTGCGCCACGCGGATGTCTGGCGGACAGCCGCGCACGGTTACGTATGGGTTGACCACCGGACCAAGACGCGAAAACGCCCCGGACGGAACGCAGGCGGGGCTCCTCGCTGACCGGGAGCACCGCCGCGAAACACCGCGGGGCGCAGCCTGACCGTGGACCCGCCGGCCGCGGGCCGGTCGGGTGGGAGCTTCGGAGCCTCCACTTGCGGGCCGGAACGCGCTCCTGTGACGGAGACGTGTCCGGCCGGTCGATTTCCCAGCATAGCAGGGTCGGGCGGGAACCCCTCCCCGGGTGCGGTGCGCACCCCCGCACCGCGGGACCTAGGCTGGGGCGCACCGTCCAGCAGGAAGCGATGAACGACGATGAGCGAGACCAGCGGCACCCCGTCCCCGTCCTCCCCCGGCCCCTCCGGGAGCGGCGGGACACCCGACTTCGAGAACCTGACCCGCGACATCGCGGACGTGCCCGCGGTCGAGGTGATCACCACCGTCGCGGTGCACCTGATGAGTTCGGCCGCCGTCCACCTCGGCCTGGCCGAGGGCGGCGAGGAGCACAAGGACCTGGACGAGGCCCGCAAGCTGATCCACTCCCTGGCCGGGCTGGTCACCGCCGCCGCCACCGAGATCGGCTCCTACCACGCGGGTCCGCTCCGCGACGGCCTGAAGTCGCTCCAGCTCGCCTTCCGCGAGGCCTCGGTGGTGCCGGACGAGCCGGGCCAGGGCCCGGGCGAGAAGTTCACCGGCCCGGTCTTCGGCTGAGCGCGCCGCCCCGGCGCGCTCAGCCCCGGCCCGCCTCCCCGGCGTCCCGGTCGTACAGCGGGCTGCCCGGCAGCGGGCCGTCCGGAGGCAGCAGCGCCAGGTCCAGGCCGCGCACCAGCCGGGCGCGCAGCGTCTCGTCCGCCGCGAGGGCCGCCGCCACCCGCCCGGCCGCCTCGCGGGGCGGCACCGCCGGATCCAGGCGCAGGGCCAGTGTCCCGTCGGTGCCGCGGCCGGGACCCAGCCGGGCGGCGCGCACGGCGGGCTCGGCGGCGAGCACCGCGCGCAGCGCCCCGGTGACGTCCGGGTCCCGCAGGGGGTCGGCCGGCGCGGTGCGGCCCTCGGCGAGCGCGCGCAGCGCGGGGCCGGTGAGCTGGTAGGTCACCGGGCCCGCCAGGTCGAGGACGAGGGTGTCGGCGCCCTCCTGGGCGGCGGCCCGCAGCGCCTGGTGCAGGGGCACCGCGACCGGACGGGCGTCCGGACGCCAGCGGGCGAGGCTGTCGGTGGAGGTGAAGGCGGGCAGGGCCCGCCGTCCGCCGGGGGCGTTGAGCGTGGGCACCGCCATGTCGCTGGTCTTCTCGCGCCGCAGCCCCCGCTCGTCCTCCTCCGCCTCGCCCAGCACGGCGACCACCGGCACCAGCAGCCGGGCCCCCGCCAGCGCGGCCAGCACCTCCGGCTCGGCCGAGCGGTCCGCGGACCACGCCTCCAGCGCCGCGGCCAGGGCGGGGTCGGCGGATCCGTCGTCGTCTGCGAAACCGGGGTCGGGGATGTTCTTGAGCGCCACGCCCCGAGGGTATCCCGCCCTCATCCGGCGGTCGGCGCCCCGGTCCGCCCGGTCCGCCCGGAGCCCCGGCCGCCGCGCAGCAGGAGGACGGCGCAGACCACCAGCAGCACGCCCGCCCCGGCGGCGGCGGGCGCCAGCAGGCCGCCGCCGGGCTCGGGGGCGGGCCCGGCGCCGAAGTACTCCTCCGGGTACGCCTCGGCCTGCGGCCGCTGGCGGCGCGGCTCGACGCCCGCGCCCAGCTCGATGGCGGCCGCCGGGTTCACGATGCCGGTGCCCAGCTCGTCGCTGCGGCCGCCGGGCGGGGTGTTCCGGGCGGTCTGCGCGATCAGCTCCTTGACCTGCGCCGGGCTGAGGTCGGGGTGGGCGGACCGGACCAGGGCCGCGCACCCGGAGACGAAGGCGGCGGCCGCGCTGGTCCCCCAGCCCTCGTAGTACTCGCGGTCGGGGTAGGTGATGACCACGTCGTCACCGGGAGCGCTGACGGTGGCGTACCAGCGGCGGGTGGAGAAGGGGGCGCGGTCGCCGTCGCGGTCCACGGCGGCCACGGCGATCACCCCGGGGTAGGCCGCGGGATAGGAGACGCGGTCGCCGTCCTCTCCCCCGTTGCCCGCGGAGGCGACCACCACGGCGCCCTTGCGCAGCGCGTAGCGGACGGCGGCGTCCTCGGCCGGGTCGGGGTGGGCGGAGGCGCTGTCGTCGCCGAGCGAGAGGTTGATGACGTCCGCGCCGTTGTCGGCGGCCCAGCGGATGCCCTCGGCCAGGGCGCCGCCGCGCTCCTCGCGGGCCTTCTTGCGCTGGGGGTCGCCGTCCTCCAGCAGCACCCGGACCGGCAGGATCCGCGCCTCGGGCGCGACGCCGAGGACCCCCAGGCGGTCGCCGGGGCCGTGGCCGCGTCCGGCGATGATCCCCGCCATGGCGGTGCCGTGCCGGGCCCAGTGCCGGTCGCCGGGACCGGCGCCGAAGCCGATGAGGTCCCTGCCCTCCAGGACCCGGCCGCGCAGGTCGGGGTGGTCGGCGTCGACACCGGTGTCGAGCACCGCGACGGTGATGCCCTCGCCCTTGGTGGTGTTCCAGGCGTCCCGGGCGCCCACCGCGTCCAGGCCCCACTGCCGGTGCCGCACCTCGTCGGCGCTCGCGGGCGGCGCGGCGGCGGCGTGCGCGCAGAGCACCGCCAGCGCCGCCAGGAGGGCCGCCAGGAGCCGGGCGGCCCCCAGGGGTGCGGTGCGGCGGCGGGACGCGCCGCCGGGGCGGTGGAGCGGGGCGCGGGGTGCGCCGGCGGGGCCGGGCGTGGTGGAAGGGTCCGTGGCGTTCATCGGTCCTGTTCGGCTTCCTCGGCGGCGGTGCGGCGCAGACCGCGCTCGACGCGGTCGGCGATGCCGCGGGCGTCGTGTCCGAGGCCGGCCTGCGCGGGCGCGGCGGTCTGTCCCTCGACGACGGCCTCGTCGGCCGCCTGCGGCCCGCTGACGGTACGGCCGTCGGCGAAGCCCGACACGGCGTAGACCACCACGGGGACGTCGGTGAGCAGCCGTACCGTCCAGCTCGCGCGCTGGGCGTCGCCGAAGCGGGCGGCCGCGGTGCCGCGCACGGCGTACGGGCGGGGCATCAGGTCGGTGCGCCGGTGGAGGCCGTCGCGGTCGAACCGCTCGCGCAGGGCGCGCATGGCCCGCTCGTCGGCCTCGGTGAACAGCATGCCGACGGTGGTGACGCTGCTGCTGGTCTCGTCCACGTACGTGGCGCGCAGCAGCCGGGCGCAGCCGGCCGGGGCGAGCACTGCGGCCAGCGCGGGGTCGAAGGCCCCGGTGCAGTCGTCGTCGGGGGCCACCCCGACCCGGATCCAGTGCCGGTCGGCTCCCCCCGGTCCGGCTCCCCCGCCCTCGATGGTGCGGGGGAAGAGCGTGTCGACGGGTATCTCGTGCCACAGGGAGCGCGCGCGGGCGAAGCCGGCCCCGGGGCCGGCGTCGGAGCCGTCGACGAGCCAGGTGCCGGCGGCGGCGCCGCCGAGCAGCCCGAAGCCGAGGACGAGGCAGAGGACCGCGGCGGCGGTGCGGACCGGTCCGCGTCCCCGCCGGCCCTCCCCGTCCCCGCCCGCCGCGGGGGCGTCCGCGGCGTCCGCCCCGGGACGGGCACCGGACGCGCCGGAGGCCGCCGCGGAGGCGCCGGGACCGGGCGGTACCGGGGGCGGCAGCGGCGTCCGAGGGGCGGGGGCCCGGGACGCCGGGGGCGGCCCCGTCGGTATGGGGGGCGCACCGGCGGCGGTGCGCGGGGCCCACGGCCGTGCGGAGGGCCGCGGCGGTACGACGGGCGGGAGCGGAGTCCGGGCCGGGTCGGCCTCAGTGCTCACCGGCACCCCCTCGCGTTCTGTGCCGCCCCGTCGACTCCCTTGCGGGGCAGGCCGGTTCGATAAGGACATCACACCGCCGACCAGCGCCGGACGGTGGTGTGCGCGTCACTCTACGGTGCTCCGGCACGGTCACGGCAACTCGCTCCCGGCCCCGGCCCGGCCTCCCCGGCGGCCGGGGCCGGGAGCGGTCCCGCGGCTGCGCGCCGGGCAGGGGCTGTCCGGACCGGTCCCGCTCTGGCATGCTGCCCGCGTGTTCGACGCGACCGCCTCCCCCGCCGCCGACCGGGCCCGCTACGACCGGGCCACCGCCCACCTCGACGCGCCGCTCGCGATCGTCGACCTGGCGGCGTTCGACGCCAACGCCGCCGACCTGGTGCGCCGCGCGGGCGGGAAGCCGGTTCGGGTGGCGAGCAAGTCGGTGCGGTGCCGCGCCCTGCTGGAGCGCGTCCTGGCGCGGGACGGGTTCGCCGGGGTCATGTCCTTCACGCTCGCCGAGTCGCTGTGGCTGGCCCGCTCCGGCGTCGGCGACGTCCTGCTCGCCTACCCCTCGGCGGACCGGGCCGGGTACGCCGAACTGGCCCGCGACCCGGAGCTGGCCGCGTCGGTGACGGTGATGGTGGACGACCCGGCGCAGCTGGCCCTGATCGACGCCTCCCGCGGCGGCGGGCGCGAGGAGATCCGGGTCTGCCTGGAGCTGGACACCTCCCTGCGGCTGCTGGGCGGCCGGGTGCGGGTCGGCGCCCGCCGCTCGCCGCTGCACTCCCCCGCGCGCCTGGCCGACCTGGCCCGCTCGGTGGTGCGCCGCCCCGGTTTCCGGCTGGTGGGGCTGATGGCGTACGAGGGGCACGTCGCGGGCGTGGGCGACGCGCCGCCCGGGCGCCCGCTGCGGGCGGCGGCGGTGCGGTTGATGCAGTCGGCCGCGCGGCGCGAGCTGGCCGGGCGGCGGGCGGCGGCGGTCCGCGCGGTGCGCGCGGTCGCCCCGGAGCTGGAGTTCGTCAACGGCGGCGGCACCGGCAGCGTGCAGCACACCGCCGCCGAGGAGGCGGTCACCGAGGTCGCCGCGGGCTCGGGGCTGCTGATGCCGCGGCTGTTCGACCACTACACCTGCTTCTCCGGCCGCCCCGCGGCGCTGTTCGCCCAGCCGGTGGTGCGGCGGCCCGGGATGGGTGTGGTGACGGTGCTCGGCGGCGGCTACCCGGCCTCCGGTCCGGCCGGGCGGGACCGGCTGCCGGTGCCGTACCTGCCGGCCGGGCTGCGCTACGACCCCGCGGAGGGCCCGGGCGAGGTGCAGACGCCGCTGCTGGGGCCGCCCGCGGACGATCTGCTGCTCGGGGACAAGGTGTGGTTCCGGCACGCCAAGGCCGGCGAGCTGTGCGAGCGCTTCGATGCGCTGCACCTGGTCGAGGGGGACCGGGTGACGGCGGTGGTGCCGACGTACCGCGGGGAGGGCCGCACCTTCCTGTGAGCCGCCCCCGGGGGCGGCCGGGCCTCAGACCGCCACGCCCGGCCCCCGGGCGGCCCGGACGCCCGCCACGATGCGGTCCATGTCGCCGGTGCCCGGCGCCTCCGCGTGGATGTCGACGCCCAGACGCAGCACCAGCAGCCGGCCGCTGCCGTCGGGCGCCGGGAAGGCCACGGACTCCACGTACGCGTCCGGCTTCCGCTCGTTGGTGATCCGCCAGCGGACGCGGTGGCCCTTCTGCCCCGCGACGGTGACCTCCTCCGAGGAGACCACCCGGTGGTCCCGCACCCCGCCGTACCCCGTGGCGTCGTAGGTCTCCTCCGCGTTGCGGGCGATGTCCGCCTCGGCCGCCTCCCTGGCGTCCGTCCCCGGCGGCTCCCCGGAGGCGCGCAGGGAGACCCCGCCCCGCACGCAGTTCAAGGAGGGGTCGGCGGGGCAGGGGTAGGGGCCGGTGGAGAGCCAGATCCCCCGGTCCGTCTCCGCCTCGGTCCAGCCCTCCGGGACGGGCACGCTGACGCCGTTGGCCCGGTCGACCGCGGTGCCGGGGGTGCCGTCACCGGGGGGCCGCCCGCCGTCCGGGCCGTCGTCGGTCCCGCCTCCGCCGGGTGTGCTGCCGGCGGGGGCGGGGTGCGCCCGGTCCGCGCCGTCGCCGCCACCGCCGCCGAGCAGCAGGAGGCCGCCGGCCATCAGCGCGCTCACCACGACCGCGGCGGCGATGACGGCGGCCACCAGCGGACCGCGCCGCGGCCGGTCGCCCTCCTGCGGCCCGTCGTGGGGGAGTGCCGCCGCGTGGGGGGTGTACGTCCCCCACGCCGCGTCGTGGGGGGCGGGGGCGGCCCGGGTGTGCCCCGTCCAGGCCGAACCGTCCCACCAGCGCTCCGGTGCCGGACCGGAGCCCGTGTGCCCGGGGTCCGGGTACCAGCCGGGCGGTGTCGTCATGCTCACCCCGTGCACAGTAGCGGCAACCGGCGCCCGGCAGCAGGGGTGCGCCCCGGCTGCCCCCGCCCGAGGGGCACGGGGTCACAGGGGGGTGACGTACGCCCCCGAGATCCCGCCGTCCACCAGGAACTCGGCGGCGTTGACGAACGAGGAGTCGTCGCTGGCCAGGAAGGCGACGGCGGCGGCGATCTCCTCCGGCTCGGCGAACCGGCCCGCGGGGACGTGGACCAGCCGCCGCCGGGCCCGCTCGGGGTCCGCGGCGAACAGCTCCCTGAGCAGCGGGGTGTTGACCGGGCCGGGGCACAGGGCGTTGACGCGGATCCCCTCGCGGGCGAACTGCACGCCCAGCTCGCGCGACATCGCCAGCACCCCGCCCTTGGAGGCGGTGTAGCTGATCTGCGAGGTGGCCGCGCCCATGACGGCCACGAAGGAGGCGGTGTTGACGATCGACCCCCTCCCCTGCCGGCGCATGTAGGGCAGGACGGCCTTGCAGCACAGGTAGACGGAGGTGAGGTTGACCTCCTGCACGCGCCTCCAGGCCGCCAGGCCGGTCTCCAGGATGGAGTCGTCCTCGGGCGGGGAGATGCCGGCGTTGTTGAAGGCGACGTCGATGCTTCCGTACGTCCCGTGCGCCGTGGCGAACAGCGCCTCCACCTGCCCGGGGTCGGTGACGTCGACGGACACGAAGGTGCCGCCGGCCTCCTCGGCCGCGGCCCGGCCGGCCTCCTCGTCGACATCGCCGCAGACGACGGCGGCGCCCTCGGCGGCCAGCCGGCGGGCGGCGGCCCGCCCGATGCCGCTGCCGGCTCCGGTGACGACGGCGGTGCGCCCCACCAGGCGGCGGCAGACGGGCGCCGAGGCGGCCACGGCCGTCTCCGCCCCCACCGCCTCCCCGACGGCCCCGGCCGCGCCGCCCGCCGCTCCTGCTGCTGATCCGGTCACTGCTGCTCCTCGGTGGCGATGAAGACGTTCTTGGTCTCGGTGAAGGCGGCCAGCGCGTCGGGGCCCAGCTCGCGCCCCAGGCCGGACTGCTTGTAGCCCCCGAAGGGGGTCCAGTAGCGCACGCTGCTGTGGGAGTTGACGGAGAGGTTGCCCGCGGCGACGGCGCGCGCCGTGCGCAGGGCGCGGCCGGCGTCGCGGGTCCACACCGAGCCCGCCAGCCCGTAGTCGGTGGCGTTGGCCAGGCGGACGGCGTCGGCCTCGTCGTCGAAGGGGAGGACGACGGCGACCGGGCCGAAGACCTCCTCCGCGGCGGCCCGGTCGCCGGCCTGGTCCGCCGTCAGGACGGTGGCCGGGTACCAGTAGCCGGGACCGGAGGGCACCGCGCCGCGGATGGCGGCGGGGGCGTCCTCGGGGACGTAGGAGCGGACCCGCTCGCGGTGGGCGGCGGAGATCAGCGGGCCCATGTCGGTGGCGGGGTCGGCCGGGTCTCCGGCGGTGAACGCCCTCACGGCCGGCTCCAGCAGCTCCATGAACCGGTCGTACACCGGGCGCTGGACGAGGATGCGGCTGCGGGCGCAGCAGTCCTGGCCGGTGTTGTCCAGGAAGGAGGCGGGGGCGGCGGCCGCCGCCCGTTCGAGGTCGGCGTCGGCGAAGACGATGTTGGGGCTCTTGCCGCCGAGTTCGAGCGTCACCCGCTTCACCCGCGCCGCGCACCGGGCCATGATCTCCCTGCCCACGGGCGTCGACCCGGTGAAGACGACCTTGGCGACCCCGGGGTGGTCCACCAGGGCGGTGCCGGTGACCGGCCCGGCGCCGGGCAGCACCTGGAACAGGTGCTCGGGCAGGCCCGCCTCCAGGGCGAGTCCGGCGAGGCGCAGCGCGGTGAGCGGGGTGGCCTCGGCGGGTTTGAGGAGGACGGCGTTGCCCGCGGCCAGTGCGGGGGCGGTGCCCCAGGCGGCGACGGGCAGGGGGAAGTTCCACGGGGCGATGACGGCGACGGTGCCGAGCGGTTCGGCGAAGGTGACGTCGATGCCGCCGGGGACGGGGATCTGGTGGCCTGTCAGGCGCTCCACTCCGCCGGCCGAGTACTCCAGCAGGTCGCGGACGTTGCCCGCCTCCCAGCGGGCGTTGCCGATCGGGTGGCCGGCCTCGCGGACCTCCAGGCGGGCCAGTTCCTCCAGGTGGTCGTCGACGGCGGCGGCGAAGCGGCGCAGCAGCCGGGCGCGGTCGGCGGGGGCGAGGGCCGCCCAGCGCTCCTGGGCCGCGGCGGCCCGGCGCACGGCGGTGTCGACCGCGGCGGGCGGGGTGGCCGGGACGGTGGCGATCACCTCCTCGGTGGCGGGATCGACCACCTGGTGCTCGCGGGGGTGTTCGGGCGCGGCTGCGGCGGTGCCGCGCCGGCCGGTCCCCGTCGCGGTGTCGGGCACGGTCGTTCCCCTCACATGCGTTCGAAGGAGCGGTAGCGCTCCCAGTCCGTGACGGCCGTGTCGTACGCCTCCTGCTCGACGCGCGCCATGGTGGCGTAGTGCTCGACGACCTCGTCGCCGAAGGCGGCACGCGCCGGCCCGCTCCCCTCCCACAGCTCCGCGGCCTCGCGCAGGGTGGCCGGGACGCGGGCGGCGCCGCCGGTGTAGGCGTTCCCGGTGCAGGGCTCGGGGAGGTCGAGGGCGTTGTCGATGCCGTACAGCCCGGCCGCGACCATGCCGGCGACCGCCAGGTAGGGGTTGACGTCCCCGCCGGGGAGGCGGTTCTCCAGCCGGTGCGAGGGGCCGCGGCCGATCACCCGCAGGGCGCAGGTGCGGTTGTCCGGGCCCCAGGCGACGGCGGTGGGCGCGAAGGAGCCGGGCCGGAAGCGCTTGTAGGAGTTGATGTTGGGCGCGTGGAGGAGGGTGAACTCGCGCAGCACGGCGAGCTGTCCGGCCAGGAAGTGCCGCATCAGCTCCGACATGCCGTGGGGCGCGCCGTCGTCCGCCAGGACCGGCGAGCCGTCCTCGTCGCGCAGGGAGAGGTGGATGTGGCACGAGTTGCCCTCGCGCTCGTCGTACTTGGCCATGAAGGTGAGCGCCATCCCCTCCTGGGCGGCGATCTCCTTGGCACCGGTCTTGTAGACGGAGTGCTGGTCGCAGGTGGTGAGCGCGTCGCTGTAGCGGAAGGTGATCTCGTGCTGGCCCAGGTTGCACTCGCCCTTGGCCGACTCCACCGCCATCCCGGCCGCGCCCATCTCGTTGCGGATGCGGCGCAGCAGCGGCTCGATCCGGCCGGTGCCGAGGACGGAGTAGTCCACGTTGTAGAGGTTGGCCGGGGTCAGGTGGCGGTAGCCGCGCTCCCAGGCCGACTCGTAGGTGTCCCGGAAGACGATGAACTCCAGCTCGGTGCCCGCGCAGGCCGTCCAGCCGCGTTCGGCGAGCCGGTCGAGCTGGCGGCTCAGCACCTGGCGGGGCGAGGCGGCCACCGGCGAGCCGTCGTGCCAGGCCAGGTCGGCGGTGATCAGCGCGGTGCCGGGGTTCCAGGGGGTCAGGCGCAAGGTGGCGGCGTCACCGTGCAGGGCGAAGTCGCCGTAGCCCTTCTCCCAGGAGGACATGGCGTAGCCGTCGACGGTGTTCATCTCGGCGTCCACGGCGAGCAGGTAGTCGCACCCCTCGGTGCCGTGCTCCAGCACCTCGTCCAGGAAGAACCGGGCGGCGAACCGCTTGCCCTGGAGGCGGCCCTGCATGTCGGTGAAGGCGAGGACGACGGTGTCGACGTCCCCGGAGTCCACGCGCCGCCTCAGTTCCTCGACGGTGAGCGGGGGTCTGCGGTCTGCCACGGGGCCTCCTGCGGTTGGCCGTGAGCCATAAGGTATTCATCCGCATCTTTGGATGAAAGTGGGCGCCGTGAACGGATCCCCCGGCGGCCGGGTCGGCACACCCGGCGCGTCCCGCCTACCCGGCGCGCACGGCGCGTACCGCACCTTCGGCGCACACGGCGCGCACGGCGCGCACGGCGCGTCGGCGGCCTCCGCGGGTCGGCCCGACGGCCTGCCGGACCGCGTCCCGCCGCCGGAACGTTCCCTCCGCGCACGGGACTTGTGCGCGGCCGCCGCGAGCCGCGATGGTGTGCGTCGGGACCTCTGCCCGTGCGCGTCCCACGTCCCACCGGCCCCCGGCAGGAGCGGCCCATGACCGACGGCACCCGCCCCCGCCCCGCGCGGACGGCCGCCTCCGGCGGTGCGCCGCCCGGCGGCCAGGCACCGCCGGGCTCCCCCGGACACGACTACCTCCGCCGCCGCTCGCTGCGCCGCGGCAGCGCCGGCCCGCTGCTGCTGGCGGGCCTGGGCGTGGCCTACGTCGTCTCCGGCGACTACGCGGGCTGGAACTACGGCCTGGCCGAGGGCGGTTTCGGCGGGCTGGCCGCGGCCACCGCCCTGATGGGGCTGATGTACACCTGCCTGGTCCTCTCGCTGGCCGAGCTCTCCTCGGTGCTGCCGACCGCGGGCGGCGGCTACGGCTTCGCCCGGCGCGCGCTGGGCCCCTGGGGCGGTTTCCTGACGGGGACGGCCGTCCTGGTCGAGTACGTGCTGGCGCCCGCCGCCATCGCGGTGTTCATCGGCGGCTACGTGGAGTCCCTCGGGCTGTTCGGCCTGACCTCCGGCTGGCCGGTCCACCTGGCCTGCTTCACCGTCTTCACCGGCGTCCACCTGTGGGGCGTCGGCGAGGCGCTGCGCTTCAGCTTCGCGGTGACCGGTGTCGCGGTCGCCGCCCTGGCCGTCTTCGCCGTCGCCGCCTTCTCCACCTTCGACGCGGCCTCCCTCACCGACGTGGCCGCCGACGGGACGGCCTTCGGCGCGAACTCCTGGCTGCCGTTCGGACTGCTGGGCGTCTGGGCCGCCGTCCCGTTCGGAATGTGGTTCTTCCTGGGGGTCGAGGGGGTTCCGCTGGCCGCCGAGGAGACCCGCGACCCGGCCAGGACGATGCCCAGGGCCATGGCGTGGGCCATCGGCGTGCTGCTGGTCCTGGCCGCGGTCACCCTCCTGGGTGCGGCCGGCGCGGCGGGCTCGAACGCCATCAAGGACGCCGACAACCCGCTGGTCGCGGCGGTGGAGGCGGCGAACGGCGGCGAGCCGACCGCACTCAGCCGGATCGTCAACCACGCCGGGCTGGCCGGTCTGGTGGCCTCCTTCTTCTCCCTGGTCTACGCCGGTTCGCGGCAGCTGTTCGCCCTCTCGCGCGCCGGCTACCTGCCCCGCGTCCTGTCCCTCACCAGCCGCCGCAAGGCGCCCTGGCCCGCCCTGGTGGTGTCCGGCGCGATCGGCTTCGCCCTGGCCGCGTACACCGGGGACGGCGCGCGGATGCTCAACATCGCGGTGTTCGGCGCCTCGGTGTCGTACGTGCTGATGGCGCTGTCGCACATCGTGCTGCGCCGCCGCGAGCCGGGACTGCACCGCCCCTACCGCACCCCCGGCGGCGTCCTGACCTCCTCGGTGGCCCTGGTGCTGGCGTGCGCCGCCGTGGTCGCCACCTTCCTGGTGGACCCGGAGGCGGCGGGCATCGCCGTGGTGCTGTACGCCGCGGCCGCCTGCTACTTCGCGTTCTACAGCCGCCACCGCCTGGTGGCCGCCGCGCCGGAGGAGGAGTTCGCGGCGCTGGCGCAGGCCGAGGCAGAGTTGGAACGCGACTGACCGCGTCCCGACCGACCGACCGGAGGTCCCCGTGCCCGCCCCGCTCATCGGTGTCAGCACCTATCTGGAGCCCTCGGTGCGGTGGGGGGTGTGGGACCAGCCCGCCGCGCTGCTGCCCGCCGGCTACCACCGGCTGGTGCAGCGGGCGGGCGGCCTGGCCGCGCTGCTGCCGCCGGACGGCGCGCCCGGGGCCGCCGCCGCGGCGGTGGAGCGGCTGGACGGGCTGGTCGTCGCGGGCGGCCCGGACGTCGAACCCGTGCGCTACGGTGCCGAGCCGCGTCCCGAGACCGGGCCGCCCGCGCGGGAGCGGGACTCCTGGGAGCTGGCCCTGGTCGACGCCGCACTGGCCGCCGGGGTGCCGCTGCTGGGCGTCTGCCGCGGGATGCAGCTGCTCAACGTCGCCCTGGGCGGCACGCTGGTCCAGCATCTGGAGGGCCACACCGGCCCGCCCGGCGTCTTCGGCACGCACACCGTCGTCCCGGTGCCGGGCACGGAGCTGGCCCGGGTGCTGGGCGAGGGGGACGCCCGGGGGGTCGCGGTGCCGACCTACCACCACCAGGCCGTGGACCGGCTCGGCGAGGGGCTGGTCGTCTGCGCCCGGTCCGGCGACGGCACCGTCGAGGCGGTCGAACTGCCGGGGGCGCCGGGCTGGACGCTGGGGGTGCAGTGGCACCCGGAGGCCGGCGCCGGGGAGGACGTGCGGGTGATGCGCGCCCTGGTCAGCGCGGCGGAGGACCGCCGGGGCCGAGCGCGGCGGTGAGCGCCGCACCGAGCACGGCCGGGGCCTCGGCCAGCGAGGGCCCGTACCAGGTCAGGTGCCGCCCGCTGACGAGGGCCGCGGGCAGTGCGGGGAAGGCCTCGGGCCCGTCGTCGGCGGTGAACCGGTAGGGCTCGTCGGGGAGGACGACGAGCCCGGCGCGCCCCGGCTCGTTCAGCTCTCCCAGGGGGACGCGGGGGTAGCGCTCACAGTGGTCCGCGTAGGCGTTGCGCGCGCCGAGACGGGCCAGGACGTCGCCGGCGAAGGTGTCCCGGCCCAGCACCATCCACGGCCGCCTCCAGACCGGCACCACGACGGCGGCGTCGACGACGGGGCGCACGTCCCGCCAGGCGTCCTCGGCCTCCTCCAGCCAGGCCGGCCGGGGCAGCCCGCAGCCGCCGGTGAGCACCCGGTCCAGCTCGGCGAACGCCTGCGGGAGGGTGCGGACCTCGGTGACCAGCACCTCGATCCCGGCCGACCGCAGGGCGGCGAGGTCGGCCGGGCGGTTCTCCTCCTCGTTGGCGACGACGAGATCGGGGGCGAGGGCGGCGATCCGCCCCAGGTCGGGGTTCTTGGTGCCCCTCACCCGGACGGCGTCCAGGCCGGGCGGGCGGGTGCACCAGTCGGTGGCCCCGACCAGCAGTTCCGGCGCGGTGGCGGCCACGGCCTCGGTCAGCGACGGGACGAGCGAGACGACCCGGCGCACGGTGCCGCTCACGGCGCCACCGCCCCCTCCGGCCCGGACCGGAGGGAAGCCGCCGGGCGGGCCGCGGGGAGCGCCCCGCCGGTGCCGGCGCCCCGGCGGGGCGGGACCGGCACCCCGTGACGGACGGGTGCGCGGTGGCGGACGGGTGCGCGGTGGCGGACGGGTGCGCGGTGGCGGACGGGTGCCATGCGGACAGCCTAGGGGCGGGCGTCCCGGCCCCGGGCTGTCACCGCCGTGCGGCATGATCGGGGCGTGACCACGCGACGCCTGATGCTCCTCGACACCGCATCCCTGTACTACCGCGCCTACTTCGGGGTCCCGGAGTCGGTGCGGGCCCCCGACGGCACCCCGGTCAACGCGGTGCGCGGGCTGCTGGACTTCATCGCCCGGCTGGTGCGCGACCACCGCCCGGACGACCTGGTCGCGTGCATGGACAACGACTGGCGGCCCGCGTGGCGGGTGGAGCTGATCCCCTCCTACAAGGCGCACCGCGTCGCCGAGGAGACCTCCGCCGGACCGGACGTGGAGGAGGCCCCCGACACCCTCTCCCCCCAGGTCCCGGTGATCGAGGAGGTGTTGGACGCGGTCGGCATCGCCCGCCTGGGCGCGGACGGCTACGAGGCCGACGACGTCATCGGCACCCTCGCCCGCCGCGCCGCCGGCCCGGTGGACGTCGTCACCGGCGACCGCGACCTGTTCCAGCTCGTCGACGACGCCCGCGGGGTGCGGGTGCTCTACCCGGTCAGGGGCATGGGCGACCCGGCGGTCGTGGACGAGGCGGCGCTGCGCGAGAGGTACGGCGTGGAGAGCGGACCGGCCTACGCGGACCTGGCGCTGCTGCGCGGCGACCCGAGCGACGGCCTGCCGGGCGTCCCGGGCGTCGGGGAGAAGACCGCGGCGAGGCTGCTCCGGGCCCACGGGGACCTGGCGGGCGTCCTGGCCGCGGTCGGCGACCCCTCCTCCGGCCTGACCCCCGCCCAGCGCAGGAAGCTGGAGGCGGCGCGGGAGTACCTGGCCGTGGCGCCGAAGGTGGTGCGCGTCGCGGACGAGGTGCCCCTGCCGGAGGTCGACGCGGCGCTTCCGGCCGAGCCCCTCCGCGCCCGGGAGCTGGAGGAGCTGGCCGGCCGGTGGGGCCTGGGCGGTTCCCTGAGGCGGCTGCTGGACGCCCTGGCGGAGTGACACCGGCGGTCCGGCGCACCGGATGCTAGGTTGGTTAGGCAGACCTAACCAACTGTTCGAGGGAGTCCCGTGGCAGAAGGACGTCCGACGCGCCGTGCACCGCGTGCCAACCGGGCCCGGGTGATGCGCAAGGAGCGGCTCGGCCCGCGGATGGTCCGCGTGGTGCTCGGCGGCGAGGACCTGGCGGACTTCCCGGCGGGCGAGTACACCGACCACTACGTCAAGCTGCTGTTCCCGCCCGAGGGCGTGCGCTACCCCGAGCCCTTCGACCTGGCCGCCGTCCGGCAGAGCCTCCCGCGCGACCGGTGGCCCGTCACCCGCACCTACACCGTGCGCTCCTGGGACCCGCGGACGCGGGAGCTGGCCCTGGACTTCGTCCTCCACGGCGACGAGGGCCTGGCCGGGCCCTGGGCCGACCGCGTCGAGCCCGGTGAGGAAGTCCTCTTCCTGGGCCCCGGCGGCGGCTACCGCCCCTCCCCCGAGGCCGACTGGCACCTGATGGTCGGCGACGAGAGCGCGCTGCCGGCCGTCGCCGCCTCCCTGGAGGCCGTTCCCGGCGGGGCACCGGTGCGCGCCTTCGTCGAGGTGGCCGGCCCGGAGGAGGAGCTGGAACTCGACCTGCCCCCGGACGCCGAACTGCGGTGGCTGCACCGCGGCACCGCGCGGGTGGGGGACCTGCTGGTCGAGGCGGTGCGCGCGCTGGACTTCCCGCCCGGACGGGTGCAGGCGTTCGTCCACGGCGAGGCGGGCTGGGTGAAGGAGCTCCGCCGCCACCTGCGCACCGAGCGGAAGGTGCCGCGCGAGCGGTTGTCGATCTCCGGCTACTGGCGCCTGGGCCACGACGAGGACGGCTGGCAGGCGTCGAAGCGGGAGTGGAACGCGCAGGTGGAGGCGGAGCAGGAGGGGGCGGAGGCGGGCGGGACGCCCGGCGCCCCCTCCGCGGGCCCGCCCGCTCCCCCGTCCTGAGTCAGCGCTCCAGCCGTTCCGTCCGGCAGCCCGGCGGCGCGCCGACCGGGGTGCAGCGGGCGGCGGTCCCCTCCGGCAGCCGCGCGGTGTAGTCCGACCCGTGGCGTGCCGCCATGCCGGGGGCGGGGAAGTCGGTGCTCACCATCTGGGCGCCCGAACCCAGCGCGGCCCGCAGCCGGGAGGTGTCCCCCGAGGCCGCCTCCTCCAGCGGCACGTCGGAGCGGGTGCGGACGAAGTAGCCGCGCTCCACCAGGTCCTCGATGACGGCCCGGTTCCCCCCGGTCGGGTCGTTCCACTTGACGAAGGCGGCGTCCGGGCGCCCGGGACGGGAGTCGGTGAACAGCACCCGCCCCCGGAGGCTCTCGCGGCCCCCGGCCCGGTAGGCGTCCTGGATCCCTCGGTCGTCGTTGTCCATCAGGAACATCACCTTCCCGCGGGAGGCGGCCAGGGTCGGCCAGCCGTGGCGGAGGACCGACTGCTCCAGGGTCTCGCCCCGGCGGCGGACGTCGTCGGGGGTGACGGTGTCCCGGTCGCCGAAGACGGTGCGGATCTCCGCGTCCAGCGCGTCGAGCATCGCGGTGTCCCACGGCGGGCTCTTCGCGCCGCCCCGTTCCTCCAGGCGCGGGTCGGTGCGCTTGAGCTCCAGCAGGATCGGCACGGTGACGTGGCCGGGGTTCCGCCGCGACCAGTCCCTGACCTGGGTGAGGCAGCCGCGCAGGGTGACGCAGCTCGTCCCGGGGTCGAAGTCGGCCCAGTGCAGCACCTTGAAACCGGGTCGGCGCCAGGCCGGGTCGGCGGGCGCGGGCAGGCCCGCGGCCCGGCGGACCAGGGGGTCGGCGTACAGGCCCCCGTCGGGGTCGGGGAAGACGTCCAGCTCGATGCCGCGGACGCGCTGCTCGGCGAACTGCACGGGCAGCGAGGCGTGGCTGTACAGCAGGGTGCCGACGTTCGGGTCGTACCGCTCCATCACCTTCTGCTCGGCGAAGGAGACCTCGCGGTGGTAGCTGTTGTGCGTGGCCACCACCTGGACGTGGTTGAGCCTGAGGTGCCCGGCAGAGGCGCCGGGGCGGGCCTGGGCCGCCGGGGACAGCGCCGCGACGGCGGCGAGCGCGGTCGCGGCGGCGGCCCAGCGGCGGAGCCGGTCTCTGTTCGGGGTGCGCACATCGGCCTCCGGTGGGACGCGGGGCCGCCGGGGCGCGGGGCCGTGGGAGGCGCGGCGGGACGCGCGGGAACCCGGCGGGACGTGACGCGATGCTCCCCCGGCCGGACGACCCGCGCGTGCCCGGCGGATGACGCCCGGCTGAACACGCCGCGGGCCCGGCGCGCGGACGGCACCGCGCACCGGGCCCGGACCGCCGGGCGGTCGGCGGCCGTCAGGTCACGGAGCTGTAGGACACCACGCCGCGCAGCAGCTTCTCCGACGCCTTGCGGGCGTTGCGCGCGACGGTGCCGCCCTCGGGAGCCGCCGCCGCGATCTGGCCGAGCACGTCGACGAGCTGCTTGCACCAGCGCACGAAGTCGCCCGCGGGCATCTCGGCCTCCCGCAGCACCGCGTCCAGGCCGTCGCCCTCCGCCCAGCGGTAGGCGGCCCAGGCGAAACCGAGGTCGGGCTCGCGCTGGCCGACGCCCTCGGCCTGGTCGATGCGGTGCTCCTCCTCCAGCGCGTCCAGCCGGCCCCAGATGCGGACCATCTCGCCCAGCGCGTGCTTGGCCCCGCCGCCCGGCAGGGTGGGGGGCAGCGCGTCGTCGGCGGAGCGGGACTCGTAGACCAGGGCCGAGGCGCAGGCGGCCAGTTCGGTCGGGGAGAGCCCCTCCCAGACGCCCTCGCGCAGGCACTCGCTCGCCAGCAGGTCCAGCTCGCCGTAGAGCCGGGCCAGCCGCCTGCCGTCCTCGGTCACCTCGTCGCCGCGCAGGTAGCCCAGGTCCGACAGGAGGGCGTAGACCCGGTCGAAGGTGCGGGCGATGGTGTTGGTGCGGCCCTCGATGCGGCGCTCCAGCTGGCGGGTGTCGCGCTTGAGGCGGTGGTAGCGCTCGGCCCAGCGGGCGTGGGACTCCCGTTCGTCGCACCCGTGGCAGGGGTGGGCGCGGATCGCCTTGCGCAGCCGCACGATCTCGGCGTCGTCGGCCGCCTCCGAGCGCTGCCTGCGCCGGGTGCGGGCCGGCTCGTGGTGGCCGGCCTTGGTGCGCAGCGCGGAGGCCAGGTCGCGGCGGGACTGCGGGCTGCGCGGGTTGAAGGACTTGGGGATCCGCATCCGCTCCAGCGGCTCGACGGGCACGGGGAAGTCCACCGACGCCAGCCGCTTGACCTGGCGCGCGGCGGTCAGCACCAGGGGGCGCGGCCCGTCGTGGTGGTCCCAGCCGCGGTTGCCGTGGCTGCGTCCGGCGGGGACGCCCGGGTCCAGCACGAGCGCCAGCCCGGCGAACTTGCCGGTGGGAACGTGGATCACGTCGCCGGGCCGGAGCTTCTCCAGCGCGTCGGCGGCCGCCGCGCGCTGCTGGACGGCGCCCTGCCGGGCGAGTTCGGTCTCCCGCTCCTTCAGCTCGCGCCGCAGCCGCGCGTACTCGTCGAAGTCGCCCAGGTGGCAGGTCATGGCCTCGCGGTAGCCCGCCAGGCCCTCCTCGTTGCGCTGCACCCTGCGGGAGATGCCCACGACCGCGCGGTCGGCCTGGAACTGCGCGAAGGACGTCTCCAGCAGTTCGCGCGAGCGGTGCCGACCGAACTGCGAGACCAGGTTGACGGCCATGTTGTAGGAGGGCCGGAAGGAGGAGCGCAGCGGGTAGGTGCGGGTGCCGGCCAGACCGGCCAGGGCCCCCGGGTCCATGCCGCGCTGCCACAGCACCACCGCGTGGCCCTCGACGTCGATGCCGCGCCGCCCGGCGCGCCCGGTCAGCTGGGTGTACTCGCCGGGGGTGATGTCGACGTGCTGCTCGCCGTTCCACTTGACCAGCTTCTCCAGCACCACCGACCGGGCGGGCATGTTGATGCCCAGCGCGAGGGTCTCGGTGGCGAAGACGGCCTTGACCAGCCCGCGGACGAACAGCTCCTCCACCACCTCCTTGAAGGTGGGCAGCATGCCCGCGTGGTGCGCGGCGATGCCCCGCTCCAGGCCCTCCAGCCACTCGAAGTAGCCGAGCACGTGGAGGTCCTCGTCGGGGATGGAGGCGGTGCGCTCCTCCACGATCTCGCGCACCCGCGCCCGCTGCGCCGCGTCGTTGAGGCGGAGTCCGGCGAACAGGCACTGCTGGACGGCCGCCTCGCAGCCCGCGCGGCTGAAGATGAAGGTGATCGCGGGCAGCAGTCCCTGGGAGTCGAGCTGCGCGATCACCTCGGGCCGGCCGGGCGTCCAGATCCTGCTGCGCTGGCGCCGCTCCCGCTCGCGGTCCGCCTCGCGCATCGGCTTGCCGCGGCGGCGGTCGCGGAAGGAGAGCACGCGGCTGTTCTCCATCTGGGCCATGCGCAGCAGGTCGGGGTTGACCTCGCGGCGGCCGCCCTTCTCCTCGAAGAGGTCGTACATCCGCCGCCCGGCCAGCACGTGCTGCCACAGCGGCACGGGCCGGTGCTCGGAGACGATCACCTCGGTGTCGCCGCGGACGGTGTCCAGCCAGTCGCCGAACTCCTCGGCGTTGGAGACGGTCGCGGAGAGCGACACCAGGGTCACCGAGTCGGGGAGGTGGATGATGACCTCCTCCCAGACGGCCCCGCGGAAGCGGTCGGAGAGGTAGTGGACCTCGTCCATCACCACGTAGCCCAGGCCCTGGAGGGCCTGGGAGCCGGCGTAGAGCATGTTCCGCAGCACCTCGGTGGTCATCACGACCACCGGCGCACCGGAGTTGATGCTGTTGTCACCGGTCAGCAGGCCGACCTGCTTCCCGCCGTAGCGTTTGACCAGGTCGTTGTACTTCTGGTTGGACAGCGCCTTGATGGGGGTGGTGTAGAAGCACTTGCGGCCCTGCGCCAGGGCCAGGTGGACGGCGAACTCGCCCACGATCGTCTTGCCGGAGCCGGTGGGCGCGGCGACCAGCACGCCCTTCCCGGCCTCCAGGGCCTTGCACGCCTCGATCTGGAACGCGTCCAGCTCGAAGTCGTACATCTCACGGAAGGGTGCCAGAGCGCTTGCCTCCTCGGCGGCCCGTCGCCGGGCGGCCGCGTAGCGCTCTGCGGGAGACATGTCCTCGGTCATCGTACGTACGAGCCTACCGGCCACCGCCGACAGAGGACATGATCTTCACGGGACGGCGGGTGCGGGGACGAGGACCCGTACCGCCTCCGGCACCGCCTCGGCGGTCAGCGGCAGCGGACCCAGCGGCTCTCCGTCGGCGTATCCGGTCACGCCGGGCGCCTCCAGGGCGACCGTCGCGGCCCGGTGGACGGTGACGGCGGGGTGGCCGAGGTGGGTGCCGCGGTAGACGCGGGGGAAGACCCGCAGCAGGGTGGCGCGGCTGCACTCCCCCACCACCGTGACGTCCAGCAGCCCGTCGTCCAGCTCGGCGCCGCCGCAGATCCGCATCCCCCCGCCGTAGGAGGGGCCGTTGCCGACCGCGACCAGGGTCGCCTCCACCTCCAGCGCGGGCCCGCCGTCGAGCGTGATCCGGTAGGGGATCGGGCGCAGCGCGGCCAGTTCGGCGAGGATCGCCAGGTCGTAGCGGAGGCGGCCGGCGGGCCACCGCATGCGGTTGCCGCGGTCGCTGACGCGGGAGTCGAAGCCCGACGCCAGCACGCTGCCGAACCAGCGGCCGCCCACCCGGCCGAGGTCGACGGGGCGGCCGCGGTGCTCCTTCAGCGCCGCCGCGGCGATCCGTCCGGCCCGGGCCGGGTCGCGGACGGGCAGGCCGAGGGCGCGGGCGATGTCGTTGCCGGTGCCGACCGCGACGACGCCGAGCGGGGTGCCGGTGCCCGCCACCGCCTGGAGGGCGAGGGAGGTCATGCCGTCCCCGCCGACGGCGATCAGCGCGCCGGTGCCGCCGCGGACGGCCGCGCGGGCGCGGGCGAGGGCGTCGTCGGCATCGGTGCCGACGACCGTGCGCACACAGAAGCCCGCCCCGCGCAGGGCGCGTGCGGCGGGCTGTGCCGCGTCACGGCCGCGGCCGCGGCCCGCGGCGGGGTTGACGAAGAGGGTGATCTCGCCGGTCACGCGCGGACGATACCGCTCAGGTGGCGTCGTCGTAACCGCTGCGCCGGGCCGGGCCGTCGTCGGCGGCGTTCTCGGAGAGCGCGGCGGGCGTGTCGACCGGCGGGGCCACGCCGACCGCCTCCGGAGTGTGGTCGAGCGGGGACGCCTCGTCGTCGTCCAGTCCGGCGTAGGGGTCCTTGCGCCTGCGCCGGCGGTCGTTGATCAGGCTGATGCCGGTGGCGGCGAAGTAGAGCACGACGATCGGCGCGGCCAGGGCCCCCATGGTCAGCGGGTCGCCGCTGGGGGTGGCGACGGCGGCGAACACGGCGATGGAGACCACCATGATCCGCCACCAGCCGAGCATCCGGCGGCCGGTGATCACACCGCTGAGGTTCAGCATCACCAGTACCAGGGGCAGCTCGAAGGCCAGGCCGAAGACGACCACCATCCGCGTGATGATGTCGAGGAGGTCGTCCAGCGGGACGAGGTTGCCGGTGCCCTCGGGGGTGAACTCGATCAGGGTCGAGGCCATCGCCGGCAGGACGATGTAGGCCAGGTAGGCGCCGCCGAGGAAGAGCGGCACACCGGCCGCCACGAAACCGCGCGCGTACTTCTTCTCATGGCTGTGCAGGCCGGGGGCGAGGAAGGCCCACAGCTGGTAGAGCCAGACCGGGCAGGCGAGCACCAGGCCGGTGGTGAGGCCCACCTTGAGCATGACGGTGAAGGGGGCGATCAGACCGTTGAGGGTGATCTCGGCGCAGGCCTCGCCCTCGTCGGCGGCCCTGCCGAAGCCCTCGGTGCACCCGACGGCGTCGCGGAGGGGCTCGGTGAGGAAGTCGGCGATCTGCTTGTAGTAGACCAGCCCGACGACGGTGACGGCCAGGATGGCCAGCACCGACTTCATCAGGCGGTTGCGCAGCTCCCGCAGGTGCTCCGCGAGCGGCATGCGCCCTTCGGGATCCTTCTGCGGCTTCCCCTGCTTGCGGGCGGACTTGAGCAACCCACGTCCTCGGTGTCAGTGGTCTGATCGGTCGTCTGGGCGGCGGTCGCGCCGGAGCGCGGCCGGATCAGTTCTTGGTGGTCTGCTGGTTCGGCTCGCCGACCGGACGGGAGCTGGTGACGTCGCCGGGAGCGGCCTGGATGGTCTTGGGAGCGGGCTGCTGCGTCGAGGCGTCCGGCTGCTGGGCGGCCTCGTTCTCGCTCTCCTTCTTCATGGCCTTGGCCTCGCTCTTGAGGATCCGGGCCGACTTGCCGAGCGAACGGGCCATGTCCGGGAGCTTCTTGGCGCCGAACAGCAGCAGGATGACAAGGAGGATCAGGACGATCTCCATGGGCCGCAGATTGCCGATCATGTGCCACTACCTTCTCGCCGGGGGAGGCGTTCCTCGTGCCTGCCTACTGATGTGGACGGGCTTCACTCGTGCTGGTGCGCCGGCAGCGATCGTAACCCCGGGAGGTGAACGGGAGGCAATGCCTCTGCGTCATCCCGGTGCCGGGGCCGACCACTGTTCACACACCTTCTGAAGGGTACCGTCCCGGCGCCCGGAGCTGGAGGGTGCGGCGCCCGCCGCCCCCCTGTACGCCCCGTACGGGGGGAACCGGTTCCGGCCGCGGCGCTCAGCGCTCGGCCGCCCGGCCGGCCCGCGCCGCCAGCGGGGCCGCGGCCCGCTCCAGCTCGTCGGCGGCCACCGCGAGGCGCTCGCAGCCGTCGCCGACCGCGCGGGCGAGCCGCCGCACCTCCAGGCCGACACGCACGGCCAGGACGCCGAGCACGGTGATTCCGCAGAAGGCGAGTACCAGGAAGAACATCGGCCAGAGCATGGGGCGAGCGTAGTGGACACCCCCGTTCCGCACCGGGCCGGGACCCGCGGCCGCAGGCCCGGCCCGGTGCGGGCGGCGGTCAGTCCCCGTACGCCGCCAGCGCCGCCAGCGCCGCCTCCCGAGCGCTGTCGGCCAGCTCCGCCGGGGAGACGATCCGTCCGTCGCGGCCCAGCCGCAGGGCCAGCCTGCGCAGGGTGGCCGGGTCGGAGGCGCGCAGGGTGATGCGCAGTCCCCCGTCGGGCAGCTCCTCGGCGCTGTCGTGGGGGTAGTACTCGGCCACCCAGCGTCCGCCGGGGCCGACCTCGATGACGACCTCGGGGTCCTCGGCGGAGGGCTGGACCAGCGCCTCGGACAGGTCGCGCAGCTCGATGGGCGGCGGGTCGGAGGGCGCGTCGAGCAGCCTGATCTCCGCGACCCGGTCCAGGCGGAAGGTGCGGCGCGCCTCGGTCAGCCGGCACCAGGCCTCGACGTAGGTGTGGCCGACGGCGAACAGCCGGATCGGGTCGATCTCGCGCTCGGTGAGCTCGTCGCGCGCCGGCGAGTAGTAGCGGATCCACAGCCGGCGCCGCTCGGCGATGGCCCGGTCTACGTCGGCGAAGACCCCGCCCTCGGACTCGAAGGTGACCGACACCCGCGAGCTGGCCCCGGCGCTGTCCCCCGCCGCCGTCTCGATCTTGGCCGTGGCGCGCTGGAGGGCGTCGCGGTCGCTCTCGCGCAGACCGGGCAGGGTGGCGACGGCCCGCGCCGCGACCAGCAGGGCGGTGGCCTCGTCGGCGGCCAGCCGCAGCGGCTCGCCGGTGCCGGAGCCGACCGCGTCGGCGTTGTGCCACCAGATGCGCTCACCGTCGGTGTCGATGTCCAGCAGGTCGCCGCCGCGGAAGCTGGTGCCGCACATCGGCAGGACGTGGAGGTCGGAGATCAGCTCGTCGGTGGTGATGCCGAAGGCGCGGGCGACGTCCTCCACGCGGGCGCCGGGGCGTTCGCGCAGGTAGGTCACCAGGGACAGCATCCGGCGCGTCTGGTCGATGGCGTTGGCGGCCATGTCGGGTGCCCTCCCTCAGTCCTTGGCGACGGCGCGCAGCCGGTCCACCACGTCGGCCCGCAGCTCGGCGGGTTCCAGCACGACCACGTCCGGGCCGAACTCCACCAGCCAGGCATCCAGTCCGTGGCCGTAGGGGATCTCCAGCTCGTCCCAGCCGTCCCCGGCCTCCCGCACCTCGGTGGCCCGGGCCCGCAGCGGGTAGCCGGCGCCCTGCCGCAGCCGGATGCGGGCGGTGGCGGTGGCGATCTCCCCGGCCCAGCGCTCGACGGTCTCGCGCACGGTGACGTGGTCGGGCACCTCGGCGGTGTAGGCCCCGGCCCGGGAGCGGACCGGGCCGGTGATGCGGGAGAGCCGGAAGACCCGCTCGGCCCCGCGGTCGCGGTCGAAGCCCGCCAGGTACCAGTGGCCGCGCCAGCACTCCAGGGTCCACGGCTCGACGTGCCGGGTCTCGGGGCGGGCGGCGTTGGACCTGCGGTAGGCGAAGGTCACCGGGCGCCGGTCGCGGCAGGCGACCATCAGCGGCTCGAAGGCCGGCTCGCGGGCGGGGATGCGCGGCTCCAGGGCGCTGTGCCCGCCGTAGGGGTCGTCCTCGGCGGCGTCGGCCAGCGGCATGCCCGCGGCGCGCAGCTTCTGCAGGGCGCCGCTGGCGGCTCCGGCCAGACGGGCCTGCTGCCAGACCTTGGCGGCCAGGGTGAGGGCGGCGGCCTCCTCCGCGTCGAGGGTGATGGGAGGCAGGCGGTTGCTGTCGCGGCGGGCCTGGTAGGCGATCTCGCCGTCCAGGTTCTCCACCGTCTCGATGACCAGGCCGAGCTCGCGCAGGTCGTCCTTGTCGCGCTCGAACATCCGGTTGAAGGCGTCGTCGCTCCCGGTCCTGCCCGGCCCGCCGCCGACCTCCAGGTAGGCCTCGATCGACGCCCGCAGCTCGCGCTTGGTCAGCGGGCGGCGGGTCCCCAGCAGGCACAGCGCCAGGTTCATCAGCCGCTCGGCCTTGGCAATGGCCATCGACGCCCTCTCTCGTGCTCGTTCCGGCTCGACCGTACCGCTCCGGACACGCCGGGGACAAAGCCGGGGCCCGGACCGTTCGGTCCGGGCCCCGGCACCGTGTGCGCGCCGCGCCGACGCCTCAGACGGCGACCAGGTCGCAGACGAAGATGAGGGTCTCGCCCGGCTTGATCCGGCCGCCGGCGCCGCGGTCGCCGTAGGCCAGGTGGGGCGGGATGGTCAGCTGGCGGCGGCCGCCGACCTTCATGCCCTGCACGCCCCGGTCCCAGCCGGCGATGACCTGGCCGACGCCGAGCTGGAACTGGAGCGGGGTGCCGCGGTTCCAGCTGGCGTCGAACTCCTCGCCGGTGGAGAAGGCGACACCCACGTAGTGCACGGAGACGCGGTCCCCGGCCTTGGCGACGGGGCCGTCGCCCTCCCAGATGTCCTTGATCTCCAGGTCCGCCGGGGGCTCGCCGCCCGGGAAGTCGATCTCGGGCTTGTCGATGCTCACGAAAAGGCTCCTACGAAGTTTCTTCCGGTCAACCGTGCCAGTCTCGCAGACCCCGCCGGCCGCCGGCGTCCGAGGCGGTCGCCGGCGGCCGGGGGCGCGTCAGACCTTGCCGACGATGTCGACGGAGAAGACCAGGGTGTTCTTCGCCAGCTCCGACTGCGGGTTGCCGCCGTAGGCCAGCTCCGGCGGGATGACCAGCAGGACGCGGTCGCCGACCTTCTTGCCGACCAGGCCCTGGTCCCAGCCCTTGACGACCGAGCCGGTGCCGATCTGGAAGGCCGTGGCGCCCCCGTGGTCCCAGGAGGAGTCGAACTTCTCGCCGTCCTCCCACTTGACCCCGGTGTACTGGACGATCAGGCCGTCGCCGGCCTTGACCTCGGGGCCGTCACCCTCGATCAGCACCTGCTGCCTGAGCTTCCCCGGGGCCTTCTCACCCCGGGGGACGGTGATGGCGGCGGCCTTCTTCCCCTCCGCCTTCACCTCGGGCATGCCCTGCTCGGGCTCGGCCTGCTCACCGCTGACCTCGGCCTCGGCGTCGGCCTTGGCGGCGGCGACGGCGTCGACCACCCAGACCATGCCGTCCGTCTCCTTGATCCCGGCCTGCGGGTTGAGCCGGTCGCCGATGATCGCCTTGGCGGTGCCCTCGACCAGGACGCGGCCTCCGGTGCGCTTGCCGACCAGCGCGTCCATCACCGAGTCGGGCAGCGTCTGCTGCTGCTCGCCGAGGCGGACGACCATCTGGGTGTGGGCGTCTCCCTCGGCGGGCGCGCCGGCCTGCTGGTTCCAGGTGTTGATCAGCTCCTGGTCGCTGCCGGTCATGCGGGCGTAGACGTCCATCCGGACGTAGTCGCCCTCGGCCATCGGGTCGCCCTTGCCCTCGGCGAGGGTGCGCACGGCGGCCTTGTCGGGGGCCTCGGCGTCCTCCGGAACGGTGACCTTCGGCTTCTCTCCGACCTCGCCCGCGACCTTCACCGAGGCGGCGGACCCGTCGGATCCGTCGCCCTCGGAGCCGCAGGCGGCGGTGAAGA
Source organism: Streptomyces desertarenae (assembly GCF_042681365.1). Classification (NCBI taxonomy): domain Bacteria; kingdom Bacillati; phylum Actinomycetota; class Actinomycetes; order Kitasatosporales; family Streptomycetaceae; genus Streptomyces; species Streptomyces desertarenae. Next base: position 149,088 of record NZ_JBHUFU010000010.1, read on the forward strand.
GCAGGGCGGGGACGACCAGGACCGCGGCGACACGGCGGCCGAACGTCGCGAGGTGGCGGGGGTGTGGGGGGCGTCCCCCTCGGTTTTGCAGCATCAGTCCAACTCGTGGTGTAGGAGGTGTCCGGGCGTTCCGGGCGCGTCGGCCACTCTAGAGGCCGCCCGTCCCTCCTCCCACAACTCGCGGAAGGCCCGTTTTCGTTCCCGCCGGGAACCGCCGCGTGGTGATCCGGGGGTCCGCGCGGCTCGCGGGAGCGCCGCGGCCGGGGCCGGCCGCGGCGCTCCCGTGGGCGTCACATGCCGGCGATGAGCTTCTCCACCCGCTCGTCCACCGAGCGGAAGGGGTCCTTGCACAGCACCGTGCGCTGGGCCTGGTCGTTGAGCTTCAGGTGCACCCAGTCGACGGTGAAGTCCCGGCGCTGCTCCTGGGCGCGGCGGATGAAGTCGCCGCGCAGCCTGGCCCGGGTGGTCTGCGGCGGCACGGACTTGCCCTCGAAGATCTTCAGGTCGTTGCAGACCCTGGCCGCCTGCCCCTTGCGCTCCAGCAGGTAGTACAGCCCCCTGCGGCGGTGGATGTCGTGGTAGGCGAGGTCTATCTGGGCGATCCTCGGGTGCGACATGGTGATGTTGTTCTTGGCCCGGTACCGCTCGATGAGCTGGTGCTTCATCACCCAGTCGATCTCGGTGGCGACCTTGTCCAGCTCCTGGGACTCCACCGCGTCCAAGGTCCGCCCCCACAGCTCCAGGACCTGGTCCACCACCCCCGTGCGGATGCCGCGGCGCTCGCAGAAGTCGACGGCCTTCTCGTAGTACTCCCGCTGCACCTCCAGCGCGGAGGCCTCGCGTCCGTTGGCCAGCCGGACCTTGCGGCGGCCGGTGGTGTCGTGGCTGACCTCGCGGATGGCCCGGATCGGGTTCTCCAGCGTGAGGTCGCGCATGACCGTGCCCGCCTCGATCATGCGCAGCACCAGGTCGGTGGAGCCGACCTTGAGCAGCATGGTCGTCTCGGACATGTTGGAGTCGCCGACGATGACGTGCAGGCGCCGGTAGCGCTCGGCGTCGGCGTGCGGCTCGTCGCGGGTGTTGATGATCGGGCGGGAGCGGGTCGTCGCGGAGCTGACCCCCTCCCAGATGTGCTCGGCGCGCTGGCTGACGCAGTAGACCGCGCCGCGCGGCGTCTGGAGCACCTTCCCGGCGCCGCAGATCAGCTGCCGGGTGACGAGGAAGGGGATGAGGACGTCCGCCAGGCGCGAGAACTCCCCGTGCCGGGCCACGAGGTAGTTCTCGTGGCAGCCGTAGGAGTTGCCGGCGGAGTCGGTGTTGTTCTTGAACAGGTAGACGTCGCCGGCGATCCCCTCCTCGTGCAGGCGGCGCTCGGCGTCGACGAGGAGGCCCTCCAGGATGCGCTCGCCCGCCTTGTCGTGGGTGACGAGCTCCACCAGGTCGTCGCACTCGGGGGTGGCGTACTCCGGATGCGATCCCACGTCCAGGTACAGGCGGGCGCCGTTGCGCAGGAAGACGTTGCTGCTGCGGCCCCACGACACGACACGGCGGAAGAGGTACCGCGCCACCTCGTCGGGAGACAGGCGCCGCTGCCCCCGGAACGTACACGTGACGCCGTACTCGTTCTCCAGTCCGAAGATTCGGCGGTCCATCAGACTCCTAACGAGGTAACCACCGGTTCTGGCCGGTGGGGAGGATCATTCCCCGGTACGTGGCGGTTTACGTCAGTCCCCCGGGACCGGTCCGGCAGGACCGCGGCCGCGGGACGGAGGCCCCCTTCCCCGGACGGGAGCGGAGTCATGAGGAACATTACGCCTGACGGCCGGTTCCGGAACCGGCTCCGACGCTCCCGCCGTGATCCGTTTCCACCCGGTCGAGGGGGGCGCCGGGGAGCGGTGCGGGCGGAGCCGCCAGGACGCGGCGTGTGGCGAGCAGCACCAGCAGGGCGGCGAGGCCGCCGGCGCCCGCGACCCCGAAGCCCGCCGCCGTCCCGCCGTGCTCGATCACCGGCCCGACCACGGCCGTGCCCGCCGCGGCGCCGACACCGAAGGCGGTCACCAGCCAGGAGAACGCCTCGGTGACCGTGCCGGCGGGCGCGTGGCGGTCCACCACGACGAAGGCGCAGGCGAGCGCGGGGGCGAGGAAGACGCCCGCGACCCCGGTCAGGGCGGTCATCGCCGCCGGGGCGGGCACCAGCACCAGCGGCAGGTAGCCGGCGGCCAGGGCCGCCACCAGGACGCGCAGCCGCGCCTCGGGCTCCCCGGCCCACACCCGTCCGCCGTAGACCACACCGCCCACCAGCGCGCCCGCGCCGAGGGCCGAGAGCAGATAGCTGGAGATCATGCCGTCACCGTGGCCGTCGGCGTAGGCCACGGCGGCCACGGCGATCGAGCCGAGCGCGAGGCCGACGAAGAAGAACGCGCCGAGCAGGCAGAGCAGTCCGCCCGAGCGCAGGGCGCCCAGCCAGTGGGCCTCGCGCGGAGCGGAGCGCCACCGGCGGGAGGGCGGCGAGACCACCACGGACAGGGCCCCCAGCACCCCGAGCGCGTTGATCACCAGCAGGGCCGCCGCCTCGTTCCAGACGGCCACCAGCACCGTGACGGCCAGCGGGCCGGCGGTGAACATCACCTCCTGGGCGACCGCGTCCAGCGCGTAGGCGGCGTGCACCCGGTCGGGCGCCTTCAGGACGGACGGCCACAGGGCGCGCAGGCCCCCTTCCAGCGGCGGGGTGAAGAACCCGGCGACGGCCATCGCGGCCCAGGCCAGGGGGAGCGGGTCGATGCCGGCCAGGGCGAAGACGGCCGTGCCGAGCCCGGACAGCAGCGCGGCGGGCAGCATCACCCTCAGCTGGCCCCACAGGTCCACGGCGCGGCCCAGCAGCGGCTGGCCGACCGCGTTGGACAGGCCGTAGACGGCCGACAGGACGCCCGCCAGGGTGTAGCTGCCTCCCTCGGCCCGGGTGAACAGCACGATCGCCAGGGGGGCGGTGGCGTTCGGCAGCCGTCCGACCAGGGTCCCCACGAGCAGCCGCACCGCGTGCCTGGCGCGCAGCAGCTCGGCGTAGCCCGTCGCCATGCCGGCCTCCTCCTCTGCCGGCCCTGCCGGCGGCTCCCTCGGGTGTTACGTATAACTTGGCTCGCCATACGTACCATGAGTCAGCCCCGGGGTCCACGCCGTTTCCGCCCGGCCCCTCCCCCGCCCGCACCCCAGGAGCCCGCCCGTGACCACTGGACGCCCCCGCCCCACGAGCCGGGACGTGGCGCGCGCCGCCGGGGTCTCGCAGGCGGCCGTCTCGCTGGTGCTGGGCGGGAAGTGGCACGGCCGGGTGTCGGCGGCGAAGGCCGAGGCGGTGCGCGGGGCCGCCCGCGAGCTGGGCTACCGCCCCAACCTCGCCGCCCGCAGCCTGCGGCTGGGGCGCACCCGCACCGCGCTGCTGGTGGTCCCGGCACTGACCAACGAGTTCTTCGCCCGGCTCCACGCGGGCGCCGCCCGGATCGCCGCCGAGCACGGCTTCGGCGTGGTGCTCTACCCCTCCCCGGAGGGGACCGGCCCCGCCCCGGACCCCTTCGGCTCCGCCGGGGCCGCGCTCGACGGCGTGATCGCCTCCTCCATGGCCTCCGAGGCGCTGGCCGCGCTGCGGCCCGGCGGCAGGCTGCCGCTGGTGATGCTCGACAGCGATCCGGAGCGCACCCAGGCGGCGGCCACCGTCAACCTCGACATCGCCGACGGCACGCGGCAGGTGGCGGCGCACCTGCTGGGGCTGGGCCACCGCAGGGTGGCCCACATCGCCGCGGCGGTGGACTCGTGGACCTTCGAGGTGCGGGCCGGGACGCTGGCCGGCGCGCTGCGCGCGGCCGGATGCCCGCCGCCGGTCACCGTCCCCTCCGCGCTGGGAGTGGCGGAGGGGGCGCGGGCCGCGGCGGAGGCCCTGGCCGCCGACCCGCGTCCCACCGCCCTGGTCTGCGACGACGACGTCCTGGCCGCGGGCGCCTGCAAGGCGGTGCGGCGGCTGGGGCTGAGGGTGCCGCAGGACGTGTCCGTCACCGGTTTCGACGACCTGGCGCTCGCCTGCGCGGTCGAACCCGAGCTGACGACGGTGCGGCTGCCGGCCGAGGAGGCCGGCGCGGCCGGGATGCGGGCCCTGCTGCGGGTGCTGGACGGCCCCGCCGCGGGGACCGCCGGGGGCCGGGAGGCGGACGTCACCACCCTGCCGGTGGAGCTGGCCGTGCGCGGCTCCACCGCCCCCGCGCCCGGCTCGCCGGCGGCCCCCGGCGGGCGCTGAGGGCCGCCGGCGAGCCGGGCGCGGGCGGAACGCACTCGGGGCGGGCCGTCACCGGCCCGCCCCGACGCTCAGCTCACTCCCCGGAGCCGTCCGGGGCCCCCGAGGCCCCGGAGGACTCGCCGGAGGCGCCGTCCTCCTCCAGCAGCCGGGAGAGCCGGCTGCCCAGGACACGCTGGAACTTGCGCCGCTGGGGGCGGGTGCGGTCCAGCACGGCCACCTCCAGCTGGTCGGCGGTGAGGGTGCGCTCCCCGCCGTTGCTGTCCCGGCTCAGCGACTCCATCGCGAGCTTCAGCGCCTCGGACAGGGTCATGCCGTCCCGGTGGCGCTGGTCGAGGTAGCTGCCGATCTGGTCGGAGTTGCCGCCGACCGCCACCGAGCCGTGTTCGTCGACGATCGAGCCGTCGTGCGGCAGCCGGTAGATCTGGTCGTCCTCGGGGCCCTCCCCGACCTCGGCGACGATCAGTTCCACCTCGTAGGGCTTCTCCGCGGCGCTGGAGAAGATGGTGCCCAGCGTCTGGGCGTAGACGTTGGCCAGACCGCGCGCGGTGACGTCGGTGCGGGCATAGGTGTAGCCGCGCAGGTCCGCGTAGCGCACACCACCGATGCGCAGGTTCTCGAACTCGTTGTACTTGCCCACCGCCGCGAAGGCGATCCGGTCGTAGATCTCGCTGACCTTGTGCAGTGCCCGAGAGGGGTTCTCGGCGACGAACACGATGCCGTCGGCGTACTGCAACACGACCACGCTGCGGCCGCGCGCGATGCCCTTGCGGGCGTACTCGGCACGGTCCGCCATGGCCTGCTGGGGTGAGACATAGAACGGCGTCGACACCGGCTATCCGTCCCTTCCTGTTCTAGAGCACCGGGGCCTGCGGCCCGTTGGGCGACTGGAGCCGGCCGTCGTGCACCGAGCGGGCGATGTCGGCGACCTCGTCCTCGCCGAGCCTGCGGAAGCCCTCGTCGGTGATCACCGCGACCACGGGGTAGATCCGGCGGACCAGGTCGGGTCCCCCGGTGGCGGAGTCGTCGTCGGCCGCGTCGTAGAGCGCCTGGACGACCACGGTGACGGCCTGCTCCTCGGTGAGGCCCTCCTTGTGGAGCTTCTTGAGGGAGCCGCGGGCGAAGACCGAGCCGGAGCCCACCGCCGCGAAGCCCTGCTCCTCGGAGCGGCCGCCGGTGACGTCGTAGGAGAAGATGCGGCCCTTCTCCCGGTCCATGTCGTACCCGGCGAACAGCGGGATCACCGCCAGGCCCTGCATGGCCATGCCGAGGTTGCCGCGGATCATCGTGGACAGGCGGTTGGCCTTGCCCTCCAGGGAGAGCTGGGCACCCTCGACCTTCTCGAAGTGCTCCAGCTCCAGCTGGAAGAGCCTGACCATCTCCACCGCCAGCCCGGCCGTCCCGGCGATGCCGACCGCGCTGTACTCGTCGGCCGGGAAGACCTTCTCGATGTCGCGCTGGGCGATCATGTTGCCCATCGTGGCCCGCCGGTCGCCGGCCAGCACCACGCCGCCGGGGAAGGTGGCCGCGACGATCGTCGTGCCGTGCGGCGCCTCGACGGCGCCCTTCACGGGGGGCAGCGGGCGGTTGCCGGGGAGCTGCTCGGGCGCGTGCTCGGACAGGAAGTCCATGAACGAGGACGAGCCCGGCGTCAGGAAGGCGGCAGGCAGACGCCCTGAGCTACGGGTGTTGGCTTCCACACGTTTCCTTCCACCAGATCGTGGGACCGGATCTTGGAGGTCCTGCACGGACCTTACCCCTGGCGGCGGATGTCATCCGTCCCGCACCCCCGCCGCTGCGGGGGTGCGGGACGGACGCCCGCGTCTTACTCCCCGCCCTTCTGGACGAAGCTGCGCACGAAGTCCTCCGCGTTCTCCTCCAGGACGTCGTCGATCTCGTCCAGCACGGAGTCCACCTCGTCCGACAGCGCCTCGTGGCGCTCCTTGAGGTCCTCCGAGACCTGCGCTTCCGACGCCTGCTCCTCGACCTCCTCGGTGGACCGCGTCGCCTTCTGCTGACCGCCGCCGGTGTCCTTGGTCGCCATATACCTCACCCCGCTCGGTTGGACGGTACAAGATCAGAGCCTACAAGCCGGGTCCGACATCGGCCCTTTTACTGCCACTGACAAGCACTTGTCTCACTTCCCGCAACTGCCGCCACGTCCGGAAGCCGTCCTGATGATTCCCGCATCCGGGGGTGTTCAGCCGCGTTCCGCACGCCGAGCTCGCGGCCGTCACCTCCCCGAGAGCGCCCGGACCAGCTCCTCGGCCGTGCGGCACCGGTCCAGCAGCTCGCCGACGTGGGCGCGCGTGCCGCGCAGCGGCTCCATGGTGGGCACCCGCTGGAGGGAGTCCCGGCCGGGCAGGTCGAAGATCACCGAGTCCCAGGAGGCGGCCGCCACGGCGTCGGCGTACTGCTCCAGGCAGCGCCCGCGGAAGTACGCCCGGGTGTCCTCCGGCGGGGCGACACGGGCCCGGTCCACCTCCGCCTCGTCCAGCAGCCGCTTCATCCTGCCGCGGTCCACCAGGCGGTTGTACAGGCCCTTGTCCGGCCGTACGTCGGCGTACTGTAGGTCCACCAGGTGCAGCCGGGCGGCGTCCCAGTCCAGGCCGTCGCGGCGCCGGTAGCCCTCCATCAGCTCCTTCTTGGCCACCCAGTCCAGTTCGCCGGCCAGACTCATCGGGTCCCTCTCCAGGCGCCCCAGGACGTCCTCCCAGCGGGCCAGCACGTCGAGGGTCTGCTCGTCCGCGTCCGCGCCCCAGCGCTCCTCCACGTACTTGCGGGCCAGCTCGCAGTACTCCATCTGGAGCTGTACGGCCGTCAGCGTCCGGCCGCTGCGGAGCGTGACCGGGCGGCGCAGCGACGGATCGTGGCTGACCCGGTGCAGGGTGCGCACGGGCTGGTCGACGGCGAGGTCCACGGCGATGAAGCCGTCCTCGATCATGGACAGCACCAGGGAGGTGGTGCCCAGCTTGAGGTAGGTGGAGATCTCCGACAGGTTGGCGTCGCCCACGATCACGTGCAGCCGGCGGTACCTCCCCGCGTCGGCGTGCGGCTCGTCCCGGGTGTTGATGATCGGCCGTTTGAGCGTGGTCTCCAGGCCGACCTCGACCTCGAAGTAGTCGGCCCGCTGGCTGATCTGGAAGCCGTGCTCGGAGCCGTCCTGGCCGATGCCGACGCGGCCGGCGCCGGTGACGACCTGGCGGGAGACGAAGAAGGGCGTCAGGTGGCGCACGATCTCCGTGAAGGGGGTCTCCCGCTTCATCAGGTAGTTCTCGTGCGTGCCGTAGGAGGCGCCCTTGTTGTCGGTGTTGTTCTTGTACAGGTGGATCTGCTGTCCGCCGGGCAGCTCGGCGGCCCGCCGGGCGGCCTCGGCCATGATCCTCTCGCCCGCCTTGTCCCACAGCACCGCGTCGCGCGGGTTGGTGACCTCCGGGGCGCTGTACTCGGGGTGGGCGTGGTCCACGTACAGGCGCGCACCGTTGGTGAGGATGACGTTCGCCAGGCCGATGTCCTCGTCCGTGAGCTGGCTGGCGTCGGCGACCTCGCGCGCCAGGTCGAAACCGCGGGCGTCCCGCAGCGGGTTCTCCTCCTCGAAGTCCCAGCGGGCACGCCGCGCCCGGTGCATCGCCGCCGCGTAGGCGTTGACGACCTGGGACGAGGTGAGCATGGCATTGGCGTTCGGATGGCCGGGCACGGAGATCCCGTACTCCGTCTCGATGCCCATTACTCGCCGTACGGTCATGCGGCCCTCCTTGCCCGGCGGCGGCCCGCCGTCGGGCCTCCGCTCGTGTCCCGCTGCGCACCGGCCCGTGGACGGCCCGCTGTCCCGCGCCGCACGCGGCGGTGGGGTCGAGCCTAGGACGGCCGGAGCGTGGATGGGAGGTCGGCGGGGACCTCCCGGTGTGGTCGTGGGGATCCGGTGGTGGACAAAGGTCCGGCTGCGGACACCCGCCCCGTCTCGCGACGGGGGCGGTGTCCGCAGCCGGACGGTGTCTTCTACAGGTACTGGCCGGTGTTGGCCACCGTGTCGATGGAGCGTCCGGTGTCCGCGCCCTGCTTTCCGGTGACCAGGGTGCGGATGAAGACGATCCGCTCGCCCTTCTTGCCGGAGATGCGGGCCCAGTCGTCGGGGTTGGTGGTGTTGGGCAGGTCCTCGTTCTCCTTGAACTCGTCCACGCAGGCGGCGAGCAGGTGGGCGACCCTCAGGCCCTTCTGGTTGTGGTCCAGGAAGGCCTTGATCGCCATCTTCTTCGCCCGGTCGACGATGTTCTGGATCATCGCGCCGGAGTTGAAGTCCTTGAAGTACAGGACCTCCTTGTCACCGTTGGCGTAGGTGACCTCCAGGAAGCGGTTCTCCTCGGACTCGGCGTACATCTGCTCGACGACCGACTGGATCATCCCGGCGACGGTGGCCTCGGGGTCGTTGTTGTGCTCCGCGAGGTCGTCAGCGTGCAGCGGGAGGTTCGGGGTCAGGTACTTCGAGAAGATGTCCTTGGCCGCCTCGGCGTCCGGACGCTCGATCTTGATCTTCACGTCCAGCCGGCCGGGGCGCAGGATCGCCGGGTCGATCATGTCCTCGCGGTTGGAGGCGCCGATGACGATGACGTTCTCCAGGCCCTCCACACCGTCGATCTCCGACAGCAGCTGCGGGACGATGGTGTTCTCCACGTCCGAGCTGACACCGGAGCCGCGGGTGCGGAAGAGGGAGTCCATCTCGTCGAAGAAGACGATGACCGGCGTGCCCTCGCTCGCCTTCTCCCTGGCGCGCTGGAAGACCAGCCGGATGTGCCGCTCGGTCTCGCCGACGTACTTGTTGAGCAGCTCGGGGCCCTTGATGTTGAGGAAGTAGCTCTTCCCCTGGGGCTGCCCCGTCACCTCGGCGACCTTCTTCGCCAGGGAGTTGGCCACGGCCTTGGCGATCAGCGTCTTGCCGCAGCCGGGCGGACCGTACAGGAGCACGCCCTTGGGCGGGCGGAGTTCGTGCTCCTTGAACAGGTCCGGGTAGAGGTAGGGCAGCTCCACCGCGTCGCGGATCAGCTCGATCTGCCCGCCCAGGCCACCGATCTTGGTGTAGTCGATGTCCGGGACCTCTTCGAGGACGAGCTCCTCGACCTCGCTCTTGGGCACGACCTCGTAGACGTACCCGGAGCGAGGCTCCAGCAGCAGTGCGTCACCGGCCCGGAGCGTGGTGTCCATAAGCGGCTCGGCGAGCCTCACCACGCGCTCCTCGTCGGTGTGTCCTATCACCAGGGCCCGCTCGCCGTCCTCCAGGACCTCCTTGAGGGTGACGATGTCCCCGGCCCGTTCGAACTCCATCGCCTCGACCACGTTCAGCGCCTCGTTGAGCATGACCTCCTGGCCACGCTTGAGCTCGCCGAGGTCGACGCTGGGGCTGACGTTCACCCGGAGCTTGCGCCCGCCGGTGAAGATGTCGGCCGTACCGTCCTCGTTCGCCTGCAGGAAGACCCCGAAGCCGGCCGGCGGCTGGGCCAGCCGGTCGACCTCCTCCTTGAGGGCCACGATCTGGTCGCGGGCCTCACGGAGGGTGTTGGCGAGCCGCTCGTTCTGCGCGGACACGCTGGCCAGGTTCGTCTGCAGCTCGACGATCCGCTCCTCGAGAATCCGAGTGTGCCGCGGAGAGTCGGCGAGCTTGCGGCGCAGGACGGCGATCTCCTGCTCGAGATGGGCAACCTGGCCTGCCGGGTCGTCGGAACCCCGTTCGGGCCGGATGCCGCGGTTGATGTCGTCGTCGTGGGCTGCCACGGTCCTCACCTCCTCCAAGGGGAGCTGGACGCTTCCTGACCCTACCTGGACCCGCGGGGGTTGAAACCCCTAGATCACAAACACGGTCGGGGTGTGTCTGATCTTCACCCTTGCGCACTCCCTTACCCCGGGTGAATACCCACCCAACCTCTCCGGAAAGCGGCCGGTTGTATCGTCGGAGGCGTCAACCCCCCTCACGAGGGGCTCTATTCCGCCAAGATCACACCGGAATTCCGGCACACGAACCGGCCACGAGCGCAGGAACGGCAGGCAGTACATGGGCGCGCAGCACGAGCAGCTCTCGGAACTGGAAGTCTGGATCGACCAGGACCTGTGCACCGGAGACGGCATCTGCGCGCAGTACGCGCCGGACGTCTTCGAGCTGGACATCGACGGCCTCGCCTACGTCAAGCCCCCGGCCCCCGTGGGCGGGGAGGCGGAGCTGCTGACCGCCCCCGGGGCGACCGCCCCCGTGCCGCTCCCGCTGCTGAACGACGTGGTGGACTCCGCCAAGGAGTGCCCGGGCGAGTGCATCCACGTGCGGCGCGCCGCGGACGGCGTCGAGGTCTACGGGCCCGACGCCGCCGGGTGACGCGGCGCGGCGCCGGCCGCCGCCGGCCGCCGCGGGCTCACACGCTTCCGGCCGGCGGCGCCGCCCGGAGCACGAACTTCCCTCCCCGCCAGTCCCATTCGACGTCGCGCGCCCTGTCCGGGCAGCAGCGGGGCACGTCCGGCGAGGAGTAGCCCAGCAGTCTGGCGGAGATCGTTCGGCCGCGGACGGCCAAATCCTGCACCGTCATGCCCTCGCCCGGGTCCACCAGGGTCTCGGCGATCCGCGGCCGCTCCCCCGCGGCCGCGGGGTGGGCCAGCACGTACACCCCGCTGGGCGGGGTGCCGATCCCGGCGGCGCAGCGCACCACCGCCACCGTCTCGGCCCGCCCGTCGCCGTCGAGGTCCGCGGCCGCGCGGTCGACCACCTGCGCCTCCACCGGACCGCAGTCCAGCGGGTAGCGCGCCGTGTCCGCGTCCGGACCGGGAGTCACCGCGGCCTTCTCCGCGGAGGGCGTCGACGCGGCGCCGGCGGGCTCCAGGAGCGCCGCGCCGCCCAGTACCCCGCCCAGCGCGGCGGCCGTCACCAGCCAGTGCAGCGGACGGGAGCGGGCGTGGGACGGCCCGCGGGGGGAAGGCACCGGGGAGGAAGGGGCGTCCCGGGTGCCGGGGCCCGGCTGGCGGGGGACGCCGGAGGCCGTGGCGGGGCCGGAGCGGGGGGGTGCGGAGGCGGCGGAGGGGTCCGACGGGGAGGGCGCAGAGCCTGCCGGAAGCTGCACGCGGTCGACTCCTGGGGGTGCGGGCGGCCGGGGGTGCCAGCATCGTGCCATACGTCACACCGGGACGGAACGCCGGGTACCGGTTCGGCTCCGGCACGGCCGGCGCCCCCGGACCGCGAGGGTTCCGGGGGCGCCGGGACGCGGGCGGGGCCGGTGTTCCCGGCCCGGCGAGCGGCGCAGGGCTCCGGTCAGCTCCGGCCCGAGCCGCCGCCCGACTCGCTTCCGGGGCCGGTGTAGTCCTCCCCGTAGGCGCCCTTGGCCGGACGGCGGCGGCGCATCGGGGGCTCGACGCCGTCGGCGAGGCGGCGGGCGGTGAGCAGGAAGCCGGTGTGCCCGATCATGCGGTGGTCGGGGCGGACGGCCAGGCCCTCGACGTGCCAGGTGCGGACCATGGTCTCCCAGGCCGTCGGCTCGTTGAAGGTGCCGTGCTCGCGGATCGACTCCACGGTGCGGGCGAGCTGGGTGGTGGTGGCGACGTAGGCGCACAGGATGCCGCCGGGCACCAGCGCCTTGGAGACGGCCTCCAGGCACTCCCAGGGGGCGAGCATGTCCAGGATGACCCGGTCGACGTCGGTGTCCGACAGGTTGTCCTGCAGGTCGCCGACGGTCAGCTGCCAGGCCGGGTGCGGGCCGCCGAAGTAGCGCTCGACGTTCTGCCGGGCGATGTCGGCGAAGTCGGCGCGGCGCTCGTAGGAGTGCAGCATGCCCTGGTCGCCGACGGCGCGCAGCAGGAACGTGCTCAGCGAGCCGGAGCCGACGCCCGCCTCGACGACGCGCGCGCCGGGGAAGATGTCGGCCATCGCCAGGATCTGCCCCGCGTCCTTGGGGTAGACGACGGCCGCGCCGCGCGGCATGGACAGGACGTAGTCGGGGAGCAGGGGACGCAGCGCGAGATAGGCGACGTTTCCCGTGGTACGGACGACCGTGCCCTCGGGAGCACCGATCAGCTCGTCGTGGGGGAAGGCTCCCTTGTGGGTGTGGAAGCTCTTCCCCGCCTCGAGCGTGAAGGTGTAGTGGCGTCCCTTGGGGTCGGTGAGCTGGACCTGGTCCCCGACCTGGAAGGGCCCGCGACGGCGGGCGGCACCGGTCGGTTCGGACATGGGGGCAAGGGTAGTCCAGGCCGGGCCCCGGTCCGTAATCGAGGTCCCCGGGGCCGGGCCGGGGCGGCTCAGGAGGGGGTGGGCTTGGCCATCGCGGCCACGAAGGCCCGCTCGACGTCACCGGCCGAGAGCACCCCGTAGACCTCGTCGTTCTCCTCGACCACCAGGTACTCGGTCGCGGGGGCGGCCCGCAGGTGGTCCAGCAGCTCCTCCCCGGCCAGCCCCGCCCACACCCGCATGCCCTCGGTGATGTCCTGGGCGAGGGTGCTCACCGCCACCCAGGGGCGGCGGTGCCCGGGCACGCCGGCGATGGCGGACTCGCGGACGATGGCGACCGGGTCGCCCTGGCCATCGACGACCACCAGGGCGCGGGCTCCGGCCTCGTTGGCGCGGCGCAGCGCCTCCGACAGCGGGGTGTCGGAGGCCACGGGCACGGCGCGGCGGGTCAGCGCGCGGGCGCTCAGCTCGGGCAGGCGCTCGCGCAGCCGGGCCATCCGCAGGCTGTTGCCGGCCCCGGTCCAGATGATCGCGGCGAGGATCGCGGCCAGCAGGGCGTCGATCAGGGAGTCGCTGCTGCCGAAGCCCTCCCCGGTGTACCCGCCGGCGTAGCTGAGCAGCGGCATCCCCACCAGGACGGCGATGGCCAGCGCCCGGCCCGTCCAGGCCGCGGCGACGGTGCCGGCCATGGGCCTGCCGCTGAGCTTCCAGATCACCGCGCGCAGCATCCGGCCGCCGTCCAGGGGGAGGCCGGGCAGCAGGTTGAACGCGGCGACGATCAGGTTGGAGACCATCAGGCCGGCCAGCAGCACCGCGGGCACGGTGCCGGGCTCGACCGCGAACAGGGCGAGGTAGAACAGCCCCGACAGGACCAGGGAGAGCAGCGGCCCGACGAAGGCCAGGACGAACTCCCGGCCGGGGGTCTCCGTCTCCTTCTCGATCTCCGAGACGCCGCCGAAGAACTGCAGCTGGATGCGGCGGACCGGGAGCCTGAAGCGGAGGGCGGCGACGGTGTGGGCCAGCTCGTGGACCAGGACGGAGGCGTAGAAGGCGACCGCGAAGAACAGCGACACCAGGTAGCGGGCGCCGCCCAGCTCGGGCAGGACGCGCTCCAGCTGTCCGCCGAAGACCCAGGTGATCAGCGCGGCGACGACGAACCAGCTCGGCGCGACGTAGACGGGCACGCCGAAGGGGCGGCCCATGAGGATGCCGCCGCCGCTCTCGCGCGGACGCCTCGGCCTGCCGCCCGCCGCCGGGCCGGAGCCGGGCTCCTGCCGTCCGCTGTTGTCCGCGTCCGCCACGGGTTCCCCTCGTAGAAGGTGCCCTCGCGCCCGCCGGTGCTGCCCCCGCGGCCGTGCGGTGCGAGGGGGGTGCGAAGGGGTACGCCACCGATGGTAAGCGGCGGCGTGTCGGTGCGGGGTCGTAGGGTCGTGGTCCATGGTCTCCCATCCGGCACCCGGCGCGGCGTCCTCGCAGGCTTCGCCGCCCGACTCCCTGTCACCCTCGCGAGCGGCGGACTTCATGCGGTGCCCGCTGCTGTACCGCTTCCGGGTGATCGACAGACTGCCCGAGAAGCCGACCCCGGCGGCCACCCGGGGCACGGTGGTGCACGCGGTCCTGGAGCGGCTGTTCGACGCCCCGGCCCGCGAGCGCAGCGCGCCGCGGGCCCGGGCGATGGTGGCCCGGGAGTGGGAGCGGCTGCTGGCCCGGCGCCCGGAGCTGGCGGAGCTGTTCACCGGCGACGCGCAGGACGGCGGCGAGGGCGCGGCGGACGGCGCCGAGCTGGCCCGCTGGCTGGCGCAGGCCGAGGAGCTGGTGGAGCGCTGGTTCTCCCTGGAGGACCCGACGCGGCTGGAACCGGCCGAGCGCGAGCTGTTCGTGGAGGCGAGGCTGGAGTCGGGGCTGCGGCTGCGCGGCATCATCGACCGCGTGGACGTGGCGCCCACCGGCGAGGTGCGGATCGTCGACTACAAGACGGGCAGGGCCCCCCGTCCGGAGTACGCCGCCGACGCGCTGTTCCAGATGAAGTTCTACGCCCTGGTGCTGTGGCGGCTGCGCGGCACCGTCCCGCGCCGGCTGCAGCTGGTCTACCTGGGCAGCGGCGACGTGCTGACCTACGACCCGGACGAGGGCGACCTGCGCGGCGTGGAGCGCAAGCTGCTGGCCCTGTGGGACGCCATCCGGCGCGCGACCGAGACCGGCGAGTGGCAGCCGAAGCGGGGGCCGCTGTGCGGCTGGTGCGCCCATCAGGCGCTCTGCCCGGAGTTCGGGGGCACTCCCCCGCCGTACCCGCTGATGATCCAGCCCCGGCTGCCGTACGACCTCCCCGACGGGCCCTCGGAGGGTGTCCCGCCCGCGGAGGGCGGCGGCCCGGAGGCGGGCACCGGGGGCGGCGCGGGCGGTGCGGCCCGCGGGGCCCGGGAGCGGAGGCCGGGGTCCGCTGGGCGAGAATGGGACGGCCCAGGTCCCACGCCCCGTTAGGAGTTCCCGTGGCAATCCGCGTCCTGCTGGTGGACGACCAGCCACTGCTGCGCACCGGTTTCCGGATGATCCTGGAGGCCGAGGGAGACATCGCCGTGGTGGGTGAGGCCGGAGACGGGCTCCAGGCGCTGGAGCAGGTGCGGGCGCTCCAGCCGGACGTGGTGCTGATGGACGTCCGCATGCCGCGGATGGACGGCGTGGAGGCGACCCGGCAGATCACCGGTCCGGCCAAGGACGGTCCGGCCAAGGTGCTGGTGCTCACCACGTTCGACCTGGACGAGTACGTGGTGGAGGCGCTGCGCGCGGGCGCCTCCGGCTTCCTGCTCAAGGACGCCCCCGCCGCCGAGCTGGTGCAGGCGATCCGGGTGGTGGCCGCCGGCGACGCCATGCTGGCCCCCAGCATCACCCGCCGCCTGCTGGACAAGTACGCCGGGAAGCTCCCCTCGGGCGAGGAGCAGGTGCCCGACACCCTGGGCACGCTCACCGAGCGCGAGGTGGAGGTCCTGAAGCTGGTGGCGCGCGGCCTGTCGAACGCCGAGATCGCCGCGGACCTCTTCGTCAGCGAGACGACGGTGAAGACCCACGTCGGGCACGTGCTGACGAAGCTGGGCCTGCGCGACCGGGTGCAGGCGGCGGTGTACGCCTACGAGAGCGGACTGGTGCGGCCGGGCGCCCAGCAGTAGCGGCCCCGCGCGAAGCGGCGGCCCGGTGCCGTCCCCGTGCGGGGCGGTACCGGGCCGCCGCGGTGCCGGCGGGGCCGCGGGTCAGCCCTCGGTGCCCTTCTTGATCTCCCAGAAGCGGAAGACGGTCGAGGCGTCCAGCGTCCACTCCAGACCGGAGACGTCCTCGTGCGCCACGGCGTACTGCTTGCCCTGCCAGACCGGCAGGAACGGCACGTCGCGGGCGACCGCGTCCTGGACGGCCTCGAAGTCCTCGACGGTGGCGGCCCGGTCGCCGATCCCCGCGGTGCGCGGCAGCAGCTCGGAGGTGATCCGGCCCGCCTCGTAGCCGTTGCGCAGCACGTTGTCCTTGCCGAAGAAGGGCGCGGTGAAGTTGTCGGCGTCGGGGTAGTCGGGCACCCAGCCCTTGACGTACACGCCGTACTTGCCCGCGTCGATGTCCTTCTCGTACTGCTCCAGCTCCACGCTCTTGACGTCGGCGTCGAACAGGCCGGAGGCGTTGAGCTGCTGGGCGATCTCCTCCAGCTCCCGGATCTTGGCGGGCCCGTAGCGCACCGGGGTGCCCCACAGCGTCAGCTCCACCTTCTCGGTGATGCCCTCGGCCCGCAGCGCGGCCCTGGCCTTCTGCGGCTGCGGGCGCTCGCCGTAGGCGTCGAAGAAGGCCGTGTTGTGGCCGGTGATCCCGGCGGGGACGATCGAGTACAGCGGCTCGGCGGTGCGCCGGTAGACGTCGCGCACCAGCGTGGAGCGGTCCAGCAGGTAGGCGACGGCCTGGCGGACGCCCTTCTTCCCGGTCACCGGGTGGTCCATGTTGAACACCAGGTGGTGCACCTCGGCACCGGTGCCCTGGACGACCTCGATGCCGTTCTCGCCGCCGGCCGCCTCCAGGTCGGCGATGTCCTCCATGGCCAGACCGCGGTAGGCGAGGTCCACCTCGCCGTTCTGCAGGGCCTTCTTCAGCGCCGCCTGGTCGCCCCGGAAGAACTTCATGGTCATCCCGGAGTTCTGGACCTCGGCGGGCCCGTCGTAGTCCGGGTTGACGGAGAAGACCGCCTCCTCCTCCCCGTAGGAGTCCAGCCGGTAGACGCCCGAGCCGACGGCCTTGCCGTCGGTGCGCAGTTCGTCGGCCGGGTAGGACTCGCTGTCGACGATCGAGCCGGCGCCGGAGGCGATCTTCTGCGGGAAGGTGGCGTCGGGCCGGTCCAGGTGGAAGACCACGGTCCGCTCGTCGGGGGTGTCGATCCTCTCGATGGTGGAGAGCATCACGGCCGGGCCCTCGGGGTCGTTGATCCGCAAGGTCCGCTCGAAGGAGAACTTCACGTCCTGCGAGGTGAGCGGGGTGCCGCTGGTGAACTTCAGCCCGTCCTTCAGGGTGCAGCGGAACACCTGGCTGCGGGAGTCGGTGAAGGCGCACTCCTCGGCGGCCTCGGGCTGCGGCGTGCTCCCGTCCTTGGGGAAGCTGAGCAGCGACTGGAAGACGTTGTTGAAGACCAGCCAGGAGCCGGGGTCGTAGCCGGAGGCGGGATCGACGGACAGGACCTCGTCGGTCATGCCCATCACGATCCGCCCGCCCTGGCCGGCGTCGGCGCTCTCCTCCTCACCGCATCCGGCGAGCAGCGCGGCCAGCAGGCCCACTCCGACCGGAAGCGCCCCCCAACGAGCCGTTTTCCTCACGTGTCCATCCCATCCGTGACCTGTTCGACTGCTCCTGCCCCCGTTTCGCGCGGCGGCCGTGCGGCCCGGGACCACTCCCGGAGCCGCACGGCCGCCGCCTCACACCTGCACTCCGCGCCCCAGTTCCCACAACTGCAGGACCGAGGCTGAGTTGAGCGCCCACTCCACGCCCGTGATGTCCTCACGGGCGGCGACGTACTGCTTGCCCTGCCACAGCGGCAGCACCGGGACCTCCTTGGCGACGATGTCCTGGGCGCGGATGAAGTCCTCCACCGCCGTGTCGCGCTGGTCCTTCACCCGGGTCCGCGGGATGAGCTGCTCGCGGATCTCGCTGTTCTCGTACGGGGAACCCAGGAAGTTGTCCTCGCCGAAGAAGGGCGCGACGAAGTTGTCCGGGTCGGGGAAGTCGGGGAACCAGCCCATGCCGTAGATCTGGTACTGCTGCTTCCGGGAGGTGGGCAGGTACGTCTTCCACGGCACGCCCTTGACGGTGGCCTTGAACAGCCCCGTCGCGTTGAGCTGCTTGGCGAGCGTCTTGAACTCCTTCTCCGTGGCGGGCCCGTAGTGGTCGGTGGTGTAGGTGAGCTCGACCTCGACCGGGGTCCGGACGCCGGCGCGCTCCAGGGTGGAGCGCGCGGCCTTCGCGTCCGGCTCGCCGTAGGCGTTGAAGAAGGAGTTGTGGTGGCCGGTCAGACCGCTGGGCACGATGGAGTACAGCGGCTCGGCGGTGCGGTCGTACACGTCGCGCACCAGCTCGCCGCGGTTCACGACCTGGGCGATGGCCTGCCGCACGGCGGTCTCGCCGACGGTGCCGTCGTCGGTGGCGAAGACGAGGTAGCGGATCTCCTGGCCGGACATCTCGACGACCTCGACGCCGTCGTCGCGGTCGCTCTCCAGCCGGCCGATCTGCTCGGGCGACAGGGTGCGGTTGACCACGTCGACGCTGCCGTCGCGCAAGGCCTCCTCCAGGGCACCGGAGTCCTTGAAGAAGCGCAGCTCGACCCGGTCGTTCGCCGGCTCCACCCCGCCGCGGTACTTCTGGTTGCGGGCCAGTACCACCTTGCCGCTGTCGGCGTCGAAGGACTCCAGCACGTACGGCCCCGAGCCGGCGATCTCGTACCCCTCCAGGAGCCCGTCGGCCGGGTAGACCTCGCTGTCGACGATCGCCGCGGCCGGGGTGGCGAGCTTGTAGGGGAAGGTGGCGTCGGGCTTCTTGAGGTGGAAGACCACCTCCCGCTCGGAGGGGGCCTCGACGCGGTCGAGGTTGTCCAGCAGTGACGCCGGACCGCCCGGGTCGTCGATGCCGGTCATGCGTTCGAGGGAGAACACCACGTCCTCGGCGGTCAGGTCGTGACCGTTGGAGAACGTCAGGCCCTCGCGGAGGGTGCAGCGGTAGCGGGCGCTGCGCTTGTCGGTGAAGCCGCACTCCTCGGCGGCCTCCGCCTCCGGCTGGTTGCCCGCGCGGGGCAGCCTGAGCAGGGTCTGGAAGGTGTTGCGGAAGACGTTCCAGGTGCTGACGTCGTAGACCGCCGCGGGGTCGAGCGGAGCAGGTGTCTCCGCCGTGGCCGCAATGCGGTCGGTGGTACCGACAACGATCGCTCCGCCGTTTCCTCCCCCGGCGTCCTCGCCGCCGCAGGCGGCCAGGAGGGGAGCGAGCAGGCCCACCACGGCGGGCACTACCAGCGTCTTACGGTTCATCGGTGACGGTCTCCTTGTCCGGCCGGGTTGTTGCCGAATTTCTGGCCGGGGCACAGACATTAGCCGCCGTGAACTCCGCCACTCGCACGGGTCGGCGCCGCGGAATTATCACGCTCCGATAGCACGGTCACACAATCCGATAGCCGGACACGGAGACAATCGCTCTGAACTGCCGCAACAGGGACATCCGCCGGCTTCGAAAAGGGGCGAAACGCCTCCGCGAGCCCGGCGGACGGCGACCGCCGACCGTCCGGGGGGTGACAAACATCACGCGCTCAACTGCTGGATGAAAAGCGGGAATTCAGCCACGGCATTCGTCACGGATAATGAGCGGGCCGCTGCTCACGGTCCCAACTGTATTCACCATGCAGCGATCCCCGCACGCTCAGTGCCCGGCCGCCACCAGCGAGCGGAGGAAGGACAGGTCGACCTCCTCCAGGGACGGCACGACGGTGCGCCCGGCGGCCGGTTCGATCGGCGCCACCGACGGCACCGCCACCACCGGGCAGCCCGCCGCCTCCCCCGACGCCACCCCCGTGGCGGTGTCCTCCACCACCACGCAGCGGGCCGGGTCCGCACCCAGGCGGGCCGCCGCCGCCAGATAGGGGTCCGGGTACGGCTTGGTCCTCTCCACCTCGTCGCCCGCGATCGTCAGGGCGAAGTGCTCCGGCCCCAGCGACACCAGCATCCGGTCGATCACCTTGCGGTGGGACGCCGACACCAGCGCCGCCGGCACACCGTGCGCGGCCAGCTCCGTCAGCAGCCGCCGGGCGCCGGGCATGAGGTCCACGCCCCGCCCGACGCGCTCGATGAACCGGGAGTTGAGCACGGCCGTCAACTCCGCCAGGGAGATGTCCGCCCCGGTGGCCTGAATCAGGTACGTCGCACTGCGGCTCATCGGCCCGCCGACCACCACCTCGCGGTACTCCTCGGCCAGCTCGTACCCCAGCTCGGCGAACACCTCGACCTCGGTCTCCCACCAGAAGCCCTCGGTGTCCACCAGGGTGCCGTCCATGTCCAGCAGCACCGCCTGGAGTACACCGGCCGGAGCCTTCGGGACGGCGGCGCGGACCGCCGCGGGCGCCGACGGCTGTCTGCCGCCGGCCGCCACGGACCCCGCCGCCGGCGCCCCGCCGTCGAACGCGGGGGTGGGCGCGTCGCCGTCGAGGGCGGGGGGAACGTCGGCGCGGGAACGGGAGCGGGTCATCCGTGTGCCTCCTGAAGGGACGCGAAGGCCGGTCGGCCACCCCGAGGGGTGGCCGACCGGCCTGTACCGGACAGATCAGTGTACGTCGGTCAGCCGACTACCGCGCGTTGAAATACTTCGCCTCGGGGTGATGGAGGACGATGGCGTCGGTGGACTGCTCGGGGTGGAGCTGGTACTCCTCGCTCAGCTTCACCCCGATGCGCTCGGGCCGGAGGAGTTCGGCGATCTTGGCGCGGTCCTCCAGGTCCGGGCAGGCCCCGTAGCCCAGGGAGAAGCGGGCGCCGCGGTACTTGAGGGCGAACATGTCCTCGATCGCCGCCGGGTCCTGCCCGGCGAAGCCGAGTTCGGCGCGGACGCGGGCGTGCCAGTACTCGGCCAGTGCCTCGGCGAGCTGGACGGACAGGCCGTGCAGCTCCAGGTAGTCGCGGTAGGCGTCGGCGGCGAACAGCTCGGCGGTGGCCTCGCCGATGCGGGAGCCGACGGTGACGACCTGGAAGCCGACGACGTCCCTCTCGCCCGACTCCTCCGGGCGGAAGAAGTCCGCCAGGCACAGCCGGCGGCCGCGGCGCTGGCGGGGGAAGGTGAACCGGCAGCGCTCGGATCCGGCCTCGTCCAGGATCACCAGGTCGTCGCCCTGGGAGTGGCAGGGGAAGTAGCCGTAGACGACGGCCGCCTCCAGCAGGTTCTCGGTGTGCAGCCGGTCCAGCCAGCCGCGCAGCCGCGGGCGGCCCTCGCTCTCCACCAGCTCCTCGTAGGAGGGGCCCTCACCGGTGCGGGGCGCCTTCAGCCCCCACTGCCCCTTGAACAGCGCGCCCTCGTCCAGCCAGCTCGCGTACTCCTTGAGCGGGATGCCCTTGACGACCCTGGTGCCCCAGAAGGGCGGGGTGGGGACGGGGTTGTCGACGGCCACGTCCGAGCGCACCGGCCCGGTCTCGGCCGGCTCCTGTACCGCTGTCGCCGTGGCCTTCACCCGGCGTTGGCGCAGTTCGGGCAGTTTCGCGCCGGGCACGCCGCGTTTGACGGCGATCAGGGCGTCCATCAGCCGCAGCCCCTCGAAGGCGTCACGGGCGTAGCGGACCTCCCCGTCGTAGATTTCGTGGAGGTCCTGCTCCACATAGGCGCGGGTCAACGCCGCCCCGCCGAGGATGACCGGGTACTTGGCGGCCAGGTTGCGGGCGTTGAGCTCCTCCAGGTTCTCCTTCATGATCACGGTGGACTTCACCAGCAGCCCGGACATCCCGATCACGTCCGCGCCGTGCTGCTCGGCGGCCTCCACGATCGCCGACACCGGCTGCTTGATACCGAGGTTGACCACGGTGTAGCCGTTGTTGGACAAGATGATGTCCACCAGGTTCTTGCCGATGTCGTGCACGTCCCCGCGCACCGTGGCCAGCACGATCGTGCCCTTGCCCTCGGCTCCCTCGACCTTGTCCATATGCGGCTCCAGATGGGCCACCGCGCTCTTCATCACCTCCGCCGACTGCAGCACGAACGGCAGCTGCATCTGCCCGGAGCCGAACAACTCCCCGACGACCTTCATCCCCGCCAGCAGCGTGTCGTTGACGATCTCCAACGCCGGCCGCTCGGCCAGCGCGGCATCCAGATCCGCCTCCAGACCGACCCGCTCACCGTCGATGATCCGCCGCTTGAGCCGCTCCTCCAACGGCAGCGCCGCCAGCTCCTGGGCCCTGCCCGCCTTCAGGGACGAGGCCGTGGCCCCCTCGAACAACTCCATCAACCGCTGCAGCGGGTCGTACCCCTCCCGCCGCCGGTCGTAGATCAGGTCCAGCGCCACCTCGACCTGCTCGGCGTCGAACCGGGCGACCGGCAGGATCTTGGAGGCGTGCACGATCGCCGAGTCCAGCCCGGCCTTGACGCACTCGTGCAGGAACACCGAGTTCAACAGGATCCGCGCCGCCGGGTTCAACCCGAAGGAGATGTTCGACAACCCCAGCGTGGTCTGCACCCGCGGATGCCGCCGCTTCAGCTCGCGGATCGCCTCGATGGTGGCCACCCCGTCCCGGCGGGACTCCTCCTGCCCGGTGCAGATGGTGAACGTCAGACAGTCGATGAGGATGTCCTCCTCGCGGATCCCCCACTTCCCCGTCAGGTCCGCGATCAGCCGCTCGGCCACGGCCACCTTGTGCTCGGCGGTACGCGCCTGACCCTCCTCGTCGATGGTCAACGCGATCAACGCCGCCCCGTGCTCCCTGGCCAACGCGGTCACCTGCGCGAACCGCGAGTCGGGCCCATCGCCGTCCTCGTAGTTCACCGAGTTGATCACCGCCCGGCCGCCCAGCTTCTCCAACCCCGCCGCGATCACCGCCGGCTCGGTGGAGTCCAGCACGATCGGCAACGTCGAGGCCGTCGCCAGCCGCCCCGCCAGTTCGGCCATGTCCGCCACCCCGTCACGGCCCACATAGTCCACACACAGATCCAGCATGTGCGCGCCCTCACGGATCTGCTCCCGCGCGATCTCCACGCAGTCGTCCCAGCGCCCCTCCAACATCGCCTCGCGGAACTTCCGCGACCCGTTGGCGTTCGTCCGCTCCCCGATCGCCAGGTACGCCGTGTCCTGCCGGAACGGCACCGCCTGGTACAACGACGCCGCCCCCGCCTCCGGACGCGGATCCCGCGCGGCCGGCACCACACCACGCACCCGCTCCACCACCGCCCGCAGGTGCTCCGGCGTCGTCCCGCAGCACCCCCCCACCAAAGACAACCCGTACTCGGCGACGAAATCCTCCTGGGCCTCGGCCAGCCCCTCGGCGTCCAGCGGGAAGTGCGCGCCGTCGGCGGTCAGCACCGGCAGGCCCGCGTTGGGCATGCACAGCAGCGGAATGCGCGCGTGGCGGGACAGGTGGCGCAGGTGCTCGCTCATCTCCGCCGGACCGGTCGAGCAGTTCAGGCCGATCGCGTCGATGCCCAGCGGCTCCAGCGCCGTCAGCGCCGCACCGATCTCACTGCCCAGCAGCATCGTGCCGGTGGTCTCGAACGCCAGCGAGCACAGCACCGGCACCTCCACCCCCAGCGCCTCCAGCGCCCGCCGCGCCCCCAGCACCGCCGCCTTGGTCTGCAGCAGGTCCTGGGTGGTCTCGATCAGCAGCGCGTCCGCACCACCGGCGATCAGGCCCTCGGCGTTGGCCTGGAAGCCGTCCCGCACGGTGGCGTACCCGATGTGCCCCAGCGTGGGCAGCTTGGTGCCCGGCCCCATCGACCCCAGCACCCACCGCACCCGGCCGTCGGAGGCGGCGAAGGAGTCCGCCACCTCCCGCGCGATCCGCGCCCCGGCCTCGGACAGCTCCCCGATCCGGCCGGCGATGTCGTACTCCGAGAGCGCCGCGTGGTTGGCGCCGAAGGTGTTGGTCTCCACACAGTCCACACCCACCGCGAAGTACGCCTCGTGCACCGCGGCCACGATGTCCGGCCGGGTGACGTTGAGGACCTCGTTGCAGCCCTCCAGCTGCTGGAAGTCCTCCAGCGTCGGCTCGGCCGCCTGCAGCATCGTCCCCATCGCCCCGTCGGCCACCACCACCCGCGAGGCCAGCGCCTCACGGAAGGCGGCGACCCGGTTCCGGAGGGTCTCCGGCGGGTCCGCGGGCTGGTCGGCGGCGGGCGTCCGGCCGGAGGCGTACGAGGGCGTCGAGGCTGCCATGAAGGGCTCCCAGGGGTGCGACGGCTGTCGGCTTTGCGTCTTCCATCGGGAAGCGCACCCGGCCAGGGTATCCGTCGGCGCTCCGCGGGGTGCGGGCATTCCGAGACGTGGACTCCGGACAGCGGACGGCTACCACGACATCGGCATGATCCGCTAGCGTTCGACATTGTCGAATGCTGTCTCATGTCCACCGGAGAACCGAACGCGAGGAGAGGTGCGCCGATGGCCCGGACCATCCAGTCGCTGGAGCGGGCGGCCGCCGTACTGCGGCTGCTCGCCGGAGGCGAGCGGCGCCTCGGGCTGTCCGACATCGCCTCCACCCTGGGCCTGGCCAAGGGCACCGCCCACGGACTGCTGCGCACGCTCCAGCAGGAGGGCTTCGTCGAGCAGGACCCGGCCTCCGGCAAGTACCAGCTGGGCGCGGAGCTGCTGCGGCTGGGCAACAGCTACCTGGACGTCCACGAGCTGCGCGCCCGCGCCCTGGTGTGGACCGACGACCTGGCCCGCTCCAGCGGCGAGAGCGTCTACCTCGGCGTGCTCCACCAGCAGGGCGTGCTGATCGTGCACCACGTCTTCCGCCCCGACGACAGCCGCCAGGTGCTGGAGGTGGGGGCGATGCAGCCGCTGCACAGCACCGCCCTGGGCAAGGTGCTGGCGGCGTACGACCCGGTGGCGCACAGCGAGGCCATGGACGCCGAGCGCAAGGCGCTGACGCCCCGCACGGTCACCGAGCCGGACGCCTTCGAGCAGGTCCTGGAGCTGACCCGGGCCCGCGGCTGGGGCGCCGACGTGGAGGAGACCTGGGAGGGCGTGGCCTCCATAGCCGCCCCCGTCCACGACCGGAGGCGGATGCCGGTGGGCGCCGTGGCCGTCACGGGCGCGGTGGAGCGGGTGTGCGCCGACGGGGCGATCCAGCCGCGCCTGGTGGCGGCCGTACGGGACTGCGCCCGGGCCGTCTCCCGCGATCTGGGCGCGGGACGCTTCTGACCCCTTCCCGCGGGCCGTCCGCCCGGAGCCGGCCCCTCCGCCGGCCCGGCGCGTCGTCCGCCCCTCCCCGCCTCCCTCCGGGAGGCCGTCCCGCGCCGGTTCGCGGGTTCCGGCCGCGGGCAGACTCCGAAGGCCCTCGCTGTTCCCTCGGACACGTCCCGCGCACCCTTTGCGGGCATTTGCCCCTTGTGTCGCACCTGCTGGGCGACAGGCCGTCGCCCATGCCCTTGACGGGATGTTCGCCTGGCATAAAACTGCCGTTCGGCGGTCGACAATGTCGAACACCGAACGGAATCGGCCCGCCTCCCCACGTCCTCCATCTGGCTCCCTCCGGACACGAACTAAGGAGTCGCGGGTGTCCAGCTCCGACATATTCCTGGGCGAGACCATCGGTACCGCCGTGCTCATCCTGCTCGGCGGGGGCGTCTGCGCCGCCGTCACCCTCAAGCGCTCCAAGGCCGTCGGAGCGGGCTGGGTCGCCATCACCTTCGGGTGGGGCTTCGCCGTCCTCACCGCCGCCTACATCGCCCTGGGCCTCTCCGGAGCCCACCTCAACCCGGCCGTCACCGTCGGCATAGCCGTGCAGAGCGGCGAGTGGGGCGACGTCCCCCTGTACTTCGCCGGCCAGCTGCTCGGCGCCATGGCCGGCGCCGTGCTGGTGTGGATCTGCTACTACGGCCACTTCACGGCCCACCTGACCGACCACGAGGCCACCGGTGGATCCGGCGCGGCGGACGGGCGGCGCCCCGGCGGCCCCGGCCCGGTGCTCGGGGTCTTCTCCACCGCCCCCGAGATCCGCCACCCGGTGCAGAACCTGGCCACCGAGACCGTCGCCACCGCCGTCCTGGTCCTGGCCATCCTCACCCAGGGGCTCACCGAGGGGCTGGCCCTGTCCGGCACCGGCGTGCTGATCACCGCCCTGGTCGTCGTCGGGCTCGGCCTCTCCCTGGGCGGCCCGACCGGGTACGCCATCAACCCCGCCCGCGACCTGGGGCCGCGCATCGTGCACGCCCTGCTGCCGCTGCCGAACAAGGGCGGCTCGGACTGGGGCTACGCCTGGGTGCCGGTGGCCGGCCCCCTGCTGGGCGGGGCCGCCGCGGGCGGCATCTACCAGCTCGCGTTCGCCTGACTCCCGGAGCACCCCGGCCGCCGAGGAGGCACCGCCCGGCCCCCCGCCCCTGCCCGTGCAACCCCGCCCACCCCTTGGAGCACCCCGACATGAGCGACACCCGCCGCGAGTTCATCGCCGCCATCGACCAGGGCACCACCTCCAGCCGCTGCATCGTCTTCGACCGGGACGGCCGCATCGTCTCCGTCGGCCAGAAGGAGCACCGGCAGATCTTCCCCGAACCGGGCTGGGTCGAGCACGACGCCGCCGAGATCTGGGCCAACGTCCAGGAGGTCGTCTCCGAGGCCCTGCGCAAGGCCGAGATCACCCGTGAGGACGTGCGGGCCCTGGGCATCACCAACCAGCGCGAGACGACGCTGCTGTGGGACAGGACCACCGGCGAGCCGGTCCACAACGCCATCGTCTGGCAGGACACCCGCACCGACGCCCTCTGCAAGGAACTGGCGCGCAACGTCGGCCAGGACCGCTTCCGCCGCGAGACCGGCCTGCCGCTGGCCTCCTACTTCGCCGGCCCGAAGATCCGCTGGCTGCTCGACAACGTCGAGGGCCTGCGCGAGCGCGCCGAGGCCGGCGAGATCCTCTTCGGCACCATGGACTCCTGGGTCGTCTGGAACCTCACCGGCGGCCCCGACGGCGGCGTGCACGTCACCGACGTCACCAACGCCTCCCGGACGCTGCTGATGAACCTGCGCACCCTGGACTGGGACCGGCGCATCTGCGACTCCATGGGCGTGCCCGCCGCGATGCTGCCCGAGATCCGGTCCTCCGCCGAGGTCTACGGCGAGGCCCGGGGCGAGCTGGCGGGCGTGCCGGTGGCGTCCGCCCTCGGCGACCAGCAGGCCGCGCTCTTCGGCCAGACCTGCTTCGCGCCGGGCGAGGCCAAGTCGACCTACGGCACCGGAACCTTCCTGCTGCTCAACACCGGAACCGAGGCCGTCAACTCCTACAACGGGCTGCTGACCACCGTCGGTTACCGCATCGGTGGCCAGGACCCGGTGTACGCGCTGGAGGGCTCGATCGCCGTCACCGGCTCGCTGGTGCAGTGGATGCGCGACCAGATGGGCCTGATCAACAGCGCCGCCGAGATCGAGACGCTGGCCAGCTCGGTCGAGGACAACGGCGGCGCCTACTTCGTCCCCGCCTTCTCGGGGCTGTTCGCCCCCTACTGGCGCTCCGACGCCCGGGGCGTCATCGCGGGCCTGACCCGGTACGTCACCAAGGCCCACCTCGCCCGCGCGGTGCTGGAGGCCACCGCCTGGCAGACCCGCGAGATCGTCGACGCGATGGAGAAGGACTCCGGCGTCGAGCTGACCGCCCTGAAGGTGGACGGCGGCATGACCAGCAACAACCTGCTGATGCAGTACATCTCGGACGTCCTGGACGCTCCGGTGGTGCGGCCGATGGTCGCCGAGACCACCTGCCTGGGAGCCGCCTACGCCGCCGGCCTGGCCGTCGGCTTCTGGCCCGACACCGACGCCCTGCGCGCCAACTGGCGCCGGGCCGCGGAGTGGACCCCCCGGATGGAACAGGACGTGCGGGAACGCGAGTACAAGAACTGGCTCAAGGCCGTGGAGCGGACCATGGGCTGGATCGAAGAGGAGAAGTGACCCCATGAGCAGCACCATGCGAGGCGTTCCCACCCTCGGGGCGCGTCCGGCGGCGGGCATCGTCCCCAGCCGCGCCGAGACCAGGGAGGTGCTGGCCGGCGCCGTCTTCGACCTGCTGGTCGTCGGCGGCGGCATCCTGGGCACCTCCGTCGCCTGGCACGCCGCGCAGTCGGGACTGAGGGTGGCGATGGTGGACGCCGGCGACTTCGCCGGGGCCACCTCCTCGGCCTCCTCCAAGCTCGTCCACGGCGGCCTGCGCTACCTGCAGACCGGCGCGGTGAAGCTGGTGGCCGAGAACCACCACGAACGGCGGGTGCTGGCCAAGGACGTGGCACCGCACCTGGTCAACCCGCTCACCTTCTACCTGCCGGTCTACAAGGGCGGGCCGCACGGCGCGGCCAAGCTGGGCGCCGGCGTCTTCGCCTACTCCGCCCTGTCCGCCTTCGGCGACGGGGTGGGGCGGCTGATCTCCCCGTCGCGGGCCGCGGCCGACAACCCGGCGCTGCGCACCGAGAACCTCAAGGCCGTCGCGGTCTACGGCGACCACCAGATGAACGACTCCCGGGTCGCGGTGATGACCGTCCGCGCCGCCGTGGAGTCGGGCGCCGTGGTGCTCAACCACGCCGAGGTCACGGGGCTGCGCTTCACCGGCGGCCGGGTCACCGGCGCCGAGCTGAGGGACCGCCTGGACGGCACCGAGTTCGGCGTCGACGCCCGGCTGGTGCTCAACGCCACCGGCCCGTGGGTGGACCACCTGCGGCGGATGGAGCACGCGGGCGCGGCCCCCAGCATCCGGCTCTCCAAGGGAGCCCACCTGGTGCTGAAGCGGACGGCGCCGTGGCGGGCCGCGATGGCCACGCCCGTCGACAAGTACCGCATCACCTTCGCCCTCCCCTGGGAGGACCACCTGCTGCTGGGCACCACCGACGAGGAGTACGAGGGGGACCCGGCCGAGGTGTCGGCCACCGACGCCGACGTCCGGCAGATCCTGGACGAGGCGGCGTTCTCCGTCCGGGACGAGCAGCTCTCCCCCGACCTGGTGACGTACGCCTTCGCGGGCCTGCGGGTGCTGCCCGGCGGCCCCGGGGGCGTGGAGTCGGCCCGGCGGGAGACGGTCGTCACCGAGGGGCGCGGCGGGATGCTCTCGGTCGCGGGCGGCAAGTGGACCACCTACCGGCACATCGGCCGCACGGTGCTGCGGAAGCTGGCGGCGCTGCCCGGCAGCGTGCGCGGCGGGTTCGCCGAAGACGCCGTGCCGGTCTCCCGGCTGGTGCGGCGGGTGCCGCTGCCCGGCGTGGCCAATCCGGACGCCGTCGCCCACCGGCTGCTGGCGGACCGCGAACCGGGCACCCGGCTCGACCCGCTGACCGCCCGGCACCTGGCCACCCACTACGGCGCGCTGGCCTTCGACATCGCCCGCCTGGTGCACGAGGACCCGTCGCTGGGCGAGCGCGTCCACCCCGACGCCCCGGAGATCTGGGCGCAGGTGGTCTACGCCCGGGACCACGAGTGGGCCGCCACCGCGGACGACGTGCTGCGCCGCCGCACCACGCTCACCGTGCGGGGCCTGGACACCGGGGAGGTCCGCGGGAAGGTCGAGCGGCTGCTGGCGGAGCGCCGGGGCTGACCCCGCCCGGCGGGGGCCCGCGGACGCGTCCGCGGGCCCCCGCATCCGGCGCCGCGGCTCCTGCCGGCGGCCGCCGCCCCGCATCCGGCGGCGGCCACCGGTAAGAGCCGCTACACCGTCGGGTGAAGGAGGTCTCGCTGGTGCCGGCGGCCCCGGCCGCGGGATGCTCGGGACATGATCACACCCGACACCAAGAACTGGACCTGGGTGCTGGAGCGCCCCTGTCCCGAGTGCGGCCTCGACACCCGTCCCGTCCGGGGCGGTGACGTGCCGGCGCTGCTGCGCGAGAACGCCGCGGCCTGGCTCCCGGTGCTGGAGCGCCCCGGCGTGCGCGAGCGCCCCGCGCCGGACGTGTGGTCCCCGCTGGAGTACGCCTGCCACGTCCGGGACGTCTTCCGGATCTTCGACGAGCGGTTGCGGCTGATGCTCACCGAGGACGATCCCGCCTTCCCCGACTGGGACCAGGACGCCACCGCCGTCGCCGAGCGCTACGGCGAGCAGGACCCGCGCCGGGTCGCCGGGGAGTTGTCGGAGGCGGGCGAGGCGCTGGCGGCCCGGCTCGCCGCAGTGGCGGGGGAGCAGTGGGAGCGCACCGGCACCCGCAGCGACGGCTCCCGCTTCACGGTGGAGTCCCTCGCCCGCTACATGATCCACGACCCCGTCCACCACCTCCACGACGTGCACGGGTGAGCCCCCGGGCCGGTGGCCGGGGGCCGGCCCGCTCAGCCCACCGGCAGCGGGATCCCCTCCGCCAGCAGGCCGCGCTCGACCAGCGCGTGCCACAGCTCCTCCGGGACCTCGCGGGCGAACATCCGCGCGTTGTCCCGCACCTCCGCCGCGCTGGAGCACCCGACGACCACCGAGGCCACCGCCGGGTGGCCGAAGGGGAAGCGCAGCGCGGCCGCCCGGAGCGGCACGCCGAACTCCCCGCACACCTCCTGGATGCGCCGCGCCCGCTCCACCAGTTCCGGCGGCGCCTCGCGGTAGTCGAAGTGGGCGCCGGGGCGGGGGTCGGCGAGCAGCCCGGAGTTGTAGACCCCGCCGACGACGACCGAGGTGCCGCGCCGCTCGCAGACGGGCAGCAGGTCGGCGGCGGCGCGGTGGTCCAGCAGCGTCCAGCGGCCCGCGCACAGCACCACGTCGACGTCGAGGTCGGCGGTGAGGCGGGCGAGGTGGTCGCTGTGGTTCATGCCGAAGCCGATCGCCCGCACCAGCCCCTCGGCGCGCAGCTCGGCCAGCGCGGGGAAGCCGGTCTCGTACACCTCGCGGACGTGGTTCTCCACGTCGTGCAGCAGCACGATCTCCACCCGGTCGGTGCCCAGCCGCTCCAGGGACGCCTCGACGGTGGCCCGGATGCCGTCGCGGCTCAGGTCCCACACGCGGACGCGCGGCGGGGTGTCGACGAAGCCCTC
The DNA here is from genome assembly GCF_042681365.1 of Streptomyces desertarenae. Classification (NCBI taxonomy): domain Bacteria; kingdom Bacillati; phylum Actinomycetota; class Actinomycetes; order Kitasatosporales; family Streptomycetaceae; genus Streptomyces; species Streptomyces desertarenae. Next base: position 179,715 of record NZ_JBHUFU010000010.1, read on the forward strand.
GCCGTCGGGCGGGGCCTCGCCCTCGCCCAGCGGGCGCAGCCGCCGTCCGGCCTTGGTGGAGAGCGTGTACGAGGCGCGGTCGCGTCCGGCCAGGGCCCGGCCGAGGCGCTCCTCGGACAGGCCCACGCCGTAGTGCGGTGCGGTGTCCAGGTAGCTCCAGCCCTCCTCCAGGGCCGCCTCGACGACCGCGCGGGCCTGCTCCCCGTCCACGGGGCGGCGGAAGTTGCCGATGGGCGCGCAGCCCAGGCCCAGCGGCGGCAGCCGCACCCCGGTGCGGCCGATCTCCCGCGTTCCGGTGTGTCCGGTCATCCTCGTGCCCTCCTGCGGTGGTCCCCGGCAGTGCCCGGCGGCTCCAGGCGATCCTCCGACGGCCGTGCCGCCCGCCGCAATACACCGGTTCAGTGCTGGTCCGGCGGCCCTCCGGAAACCGCCGGACGTCTCGGGGCACCCGCGCCCTTATCCGGACGCATCCGCGTCCCCCTCGTCCCGAAAAGCCTCCCGGGAGGAATGCGGGGGCTGCGGCGCGGGCACGGTCACGCCGTAGGCTGGGCCCGCACGGTAGAGGAACGTCAGCCGGTACGGAGCAGGTGCTCCGGTCGGCCGGAAGGAGGCACTGGGTGATCGAGCTCGAGGGGGTTCCCGAGCTGGTTGACCCGGTCATGGTGGCCGCGTTCGAAGGCTGGAACGACGCCGGTGACGCCGCCTCCGCCGCGGTCGCCCACCTGGAGCGGGAGTGGAAGGGCGAGGTCTTCGCGGCGCTGGATGCCGAGGACTACTACGACTTCCAGGTCAACCGCCCCCAGGTGTGGCTGGAGGACGGTGTGCGCAAGATCACCTGGCCGACGACCCGGCTGTCGGTGGTGCGGATCGGCGACGCCGACGGCCGGGGCCGCGCCCGCGACCTGGTGCTGGTGCGCGGCATCGAGCCGAGCATGCGCTGGCGGTCGTTCTGCAACGAGATCCTGGGCTTCGCCCACGAACTCGGCGTGGAGATGGTCGTCGTGCTCGGCGCGCTGCTCGGCGACACGCCGCACACCCGGCCGGTGCCGGTCACCGGCACGACCTCGGACCCGGACCTGGCCCGCACGATGGACCTGGAGGAGTCCCGCTACGAGGGCCCCACCGGCATCGTCGGCGTCCTGCAGGAGGCGTGCGCGCACGCGGGGGTGCCGGCCGTGAGCCTGTGGGCCGCGGTGCCGCACTACGTCTCGCAGCCGCCCAACCCCAAGGCGACGCTCGCCCTGCTCAACCGGCTGGAGGACCTGCTGGACGTGCGGATCCCGATGGGCGAGCTGCCGGAGGACGCGCGGGCCTGGCAGCTGGGCGTGGACCAGCTCGCCGCCGAGGACAGCGAGGTCGCCGAGTACGTGCAGTCGCTGGAGGAGGCCCGCGACACCGCGGAGCTGCCGGAGGCGTCGGGCGAGGCGATCGCCAAGGAGTTCGAGCGCTACCTGCGGCGGCGGGACGGCCAGCCCGGCGCCCACGGGCACGCCGGGGGCGGGGCGACGGCGTCCGAGGGCGGCTCGTACCTGCGCGACCCCTCCGGGGGGCTGGGGCGCACGCCGAAGGCGCCCGGCGAGGGCGCCGGGGAGTCCGGGCCCCCCGGGGGGCGCGGCGAGGACGACGAGGCGTCCGACGACGAGGGGGACGGCGGTTCCCCGGGGAAGGACGGCTGACCGCCGGCGCAGGGTGCCGCGGGGCCGGCGGGGGCGTGCGGCGCTCACCGCCGGCCCCGAGCGCGTCCGTCCCGCCGCCCGGCGGGCGGCGGCGGCGGGGACGGGGGCGGTGCCGTCCGTCCGCTCCGCCGGGGTCCGTCCGTCAGAGTGCGACGCCCAGCAGGGCGTCCACGGCCCGCGACACCAGGCCGGGCGCCCCGGTGTCCGTGCCGCCGCCGGTGCGCTGGTGCTCGGCCCAGCGGTCGACGGCGGCCAGCGCGGCGGGGGCGTCCAGGTCGTCGGCGAGGGCTTCGCGGATCTCCTCCACCAGCTCGTCGGCCGGAGGGCCGTCGGGGCGGGAGACGGCGGCACGCCAGCGGTCCAGGCGCGCGACCGCCTCGTCCAGGACGGCGTCCGTCCACTCCCAGTCGGAGCGGTAGTGGTGGGCCAGCAGCGCCAGGCGGATCGCGGCCGGGTCCGTCCCGTCGCCGCGCAGTCTGCTGACGAAGACCAGGTTCCCCCGGGACTTCGACATCTTCTCGCCGCCCAGGGCGACCATCCCGGCGTGCACGTACGCCTTGGCCATCGGGTACTCGCCCGTGAGGGCCTGGGCGTGCGAGGCACCCATCTCGTGGTGGGGGAAGGCCAGGTCGGAACCGCCCCCCTGGACGTCGAAGCCCATGCCCAGGTGCTCCAGGGCGATCGCGACGCACTCGATGTGCCAGCCGGGGCGGCCGCGGCCGAGCGATCCGCCGTCCCAGGCCGGCTCGCCCTCGCGGGCGGCCATCCACAGCATCGGGTCCAGCGGGTTCTTCTTGCCGGGCCGGTCGGGGTCGCCGCCGCGCTCCGCCGACAGGTGCCGCATCGTGTCGGCGTCCAGCCGGGAGACCGAGCCGAAGCGGGGGTCGGCGGAGACGGAGAAGTAGACGTCGCCGTCGAGTTCGTAGGTGGCGCCGGCCTCGCGCAGCCGCTCGATGATCGGGACGATCCGCGGTATGGCCTCGACGGCGCCGACGTAGTGCCGCGGCGGGAGCATCCGCAGGGCGGTCATGTCCTCGCGGAAGAGGGCGGTCTCGCGCTCGGCGAGGGCCGTCCAGTCCTCACCGGTGGCGGCGGCCCGCTCCAGCAGCGGGTCGTCGACGTCGGTGACGTTCTGCACGTAGTGAACCTGCCGCTTGGTGTCGAGCCACACGCGCTGCACGAGGTCGAAGGCGTTGTAGGTCGCCGCGTGCCCGATGTGGGTGGCGTCGTAGGGCGTGATGCCGCAGACGTAGAGGCGGGCGACGGGGCCGGGGGCGAGGGTCACCCGTCCGCCGGTCGCGGTGTCGTGGAGGCTGAGGTCGCGGCCCTGACCTGGCAGGGCGGGCACCTCGGAAGCGGGCCAGGCATGCATGGTCACGAGCGTAACCGGCGATTGGTGGAGCCCACGAGTGGGATCCGAGCCACCGCCGGTCGCGCCCCGGTCACATCGGCGGCCAGGGGACGGCCGGCCAGTCGCCGCCGGGCAGCGGGTGGCGCCCGGTCTCCAGGAGCCCGCGGACCCGCCCGCGCAGGGCGTCCAGCTCCGCGGGGCTGATCAGCTCGCCCATCCGGATTGCCAGGGGGCCGCCGTCCAGGGCCGCCGACAGCCTCCGCAGCGGCTCCAGGACCTCGGCGGGCAGCGGTTCGCCGGCCCAGCCCCACAGCAGCGTGCGCAGCTTGTCGTCGGTGTGGAAGGTCACACCGTGGTCGATGCCGTACAGGCGTCCGTCGGCGGTGGCCAGCAGGTGGCCGCCCTTGCGGTCGGCGTTGTTGATCACCGCGTCGAGGACGGCGAGGCGGCGCAGCCGCGCGTCGTCGGCGTGCACCAGCAGGGCGGTGCGCCCCTCCCCCACGTCGACGAGGCCGACCGGCTTCCACCCCTCCCCGGGGTCTCCGTCCTCCACCAGGGCCAGGAGCCCGCCGCCCGGTTCGCGGGGCTCCTCCCCGCCTTGCCCCTCCGCTCCGCCGGGCCCGTCGGGCCGGGGCCCGATCCACAGCTGGCACATGCCCTCGCCGTACGGGCCGTCACGCAGCACGGTCGGCGGCACCAGGTGCCAGCCCAGCGCCTCGGAGATCTCGTACGCCGCCACCTCGCGCCGCGCCAGGGTGCCGTCGGGGAAGTCCCACAGCGGCCGCTCCCCGCGCACCGGCTTGTACACGCAGGGCACTTCGCGCCCGCCGTCCCCGACCGTGCAGTACAGCACCGCGTTGGACGCCTCGCGGAGCCGTCCGCGCACCGTCAGCCCGCCCCCGGCCAGCAGGGCGGCCTCCGGTGGGGCCGGCGGCCGCGGCGGCTGCGAGGGGTCCGTCGCCCCGGTCCCGGCGCGTGTCACGGCTGTCGGCGGTATCCGTTCTGGCGCGGGCACACGTGTCCTTCCGGGTCGAGCGGCAGGCTGCACAGCGGGCACGGCGGCCGGCCGGCCCGGACGACCTCCAGGGCGCGCTTGGCGAAGGCCCTGGCCATGGCCCCGCTGATCCGCACCCGCAGCATCGGGGGGCCGTTCTCGTCGTCTCTCAGCAGCATCTCCTCGGCCTCGGCGAGCTCCTCGTCGGATTCGGCCTCCAGCGCCACCAGGGCCTGCGCCTCGACGACCACGCACTCGTCCTCGCCGTCCCAGGCCAGCGCCATGGTGCCGACCCGGAACTCCTCCTCCACCGGGGTCTCCAGCGGCGCGTTGTCGGCCGTCTCGGCGGGGGCGACGGCCGGCACCGGCGCGCTCCCCCCCGTGCGCCGCACGACCTCGTCGAGGAGTTCGTCGATGCGCTCGGCCAACGCCTCGACCTGCGCCTTCTCCAGGGCGACGCTGGTGGTGCGGCCGGCCCCGGACGCCTGGAGGTAGAACGTCCGGCGGCCAGGCAGCCCGACCGTGCCGGCCACGAAGCGTTCCGGAGGGTCGTAGAGGAACACCTGACGGGACACGTCCTGCTCCATCGGCTCGACTGCTGGGTCACTGGCACCCTACTGCGCCCGGCGATCACCGTGCCGTCCGCCGGGCCCGTACGCGGTACCCGGGCGCGAAGCCCGCGGATCCGCCGGCCGCCCGCGGACGCCCCGGACGCCCGCGGACGCCCGCGGACGCTAAGCCCCGCCCCCGACGGCCGCGTTGCCCCCGTCGCCGGCCGCCTGCCCTCCCGCGGCTCCGTCCGGCTCGCGGGGCGCCAGGGAGGCGAGGTCGCCGGTGTCGCCCAGGCGCAGCAGGAAGGGGCGCACGGGGGTGTAGCGGATGGCGGTGACGGAGCAGGGCTCGACGTGGATGCGCTGGAAGAGGTCGAGGTGCAGGCCGAGGGCGTCGGCCACCAGGGACTTGATGATGTCGCCGTGGGAGCACATCAGGTAGGCGGCGTCGGCGCCGTGCTCCCGCTCGATCCGCTCGTTCCACTCCCGTACGGCCTCCACCGCGCGCGCCTGCATGCCGCGCATCGTCTCCCCGCCGGGGAAGGCGACGGAGGAGGGGTGCTGCTGGACGGCCGCCATCAGGGGCTCGTCGTTCAGCTCGGCGAGCTTGCGGCCGGTCCAGTCCCCGTAGTCGCACTCCCCGATGCGCTCCTCGGTGTGCAGCGGCAGCTCCGGCCGGGCCCGCGACAGCGGCTCCAGGGTCTGGCGGCAGCGTTCCAGCGGGCTGTGGACGGCGGCGGCCAGCGGCAGCGCGGCCAGGCGTCCGGGGAGCGCGGCGGCCTGGGCGGCGCCCAGGTCGTCCAGGCGGACGCCGGGGGTGCGGCCGGCGAGCAATCCCGAGGTGTTGGCGGTGGACCGGCCGTGCCGGACGAGGAGCAGCGTGGGCATGGCTGCCAGCGTAGGCGAGACCGCGGGCGGCCCGGCGGGCGGGAGTTTCCCGGAGCGGGCGGCGCCCGTACCGGTCCGCGGCCGGCGCGGGCAGAATGGCGAGGTGATAGTCGACTGCGCGGTCTACCGGGACGGCCGGCGGGCCGAGGAGCCGGCCGGCCTCGCCGAGGCGCTCCGCACGGCCCGCGGCTTCGGCGGCTCCTTCCTGTGGATCGGGCTGCACGAGCCCACCGGCGAGGAACTCGCCCGTCTCTCCCAGGAGTTCGGACTGCACCCGCTGGCGGTGGAGGACGTGCTCTCGGCGCGTCAGCGCCCCAAGCTGGAGCTCTACCGGGACTCGCTGTTCCTGGTGCTCAAACCGGTGGCCTACGACTCGCCCCCGGGGCGGGTGCGCACCGGGGAGCTGATGCTGCTCGTCGGCGACTCCTTCGTGATCTCCGTGCGGCACGGCGACGTCAACCCGCTGGACGGGGTGCGCGAACGGCTGGAGCACCGGCCCGAGCTGCTCCGGCACGGGCCGGCCGCGGTGATGTACGCGGTGAGCGACGCGGTCGTCGACCAGTACCTGGAGGTGGCGGCCCGGCTCCAGGCCGATCTGGGGGAGCTGGAGGAGGCGGTCTTCACACCGGACGGCCGGGCCGGGGGCGACACCGCGGGCCGCGTCTACGCCTTCAAGCGGCAGGTGCTGCGGTTCCGCCGGGCCACCGGGCCGCTGACCGACCCGGTGGAGCGGCTGGCCGGCACCCGGATGCCGTTCGTGCCCGAGGGCTCCCGCCCGTTCTTCCGGGACGTCGCCGACCACCTGACCCGCGCCGGCGACCAGGTCGAGGCGCTGGACCGGCTGCTGTCGGACATCCTCTCCGCCTACCTGGCGCAGGTGGGCGTCCAGCAGAACGACGACATGCGCAAGATCTCGGCGTGGGCGGCCATGGCGGCCGTCCCCACCATGATCGCCGGGGTCTACGGCATGAACTTCGCCCACATGCCCGAACTGCACCATCCGCTGGGGTACCCGGCGGTGCTGGCGCTGACGGCGGCCGCGAGCCTGGGCCTGTACCGGTTCTTCAGGCGCCGCGGCTGGCTGTAGCGGTCCCGGCGGCCTCCCCGGGCGGACCGCCGGGGGCACCGGGGGCGCCGGCTCCGGCGGGCGCGCCGCTCCCGCCGGGCTCCCGCGGCGCGGCGGGGCGGGCGGTGGGGCCGGGCGGCAGGGGCGGCAGGAAGGGCGCCGCACGGTGCCGGCCGGCCGCCCGCTCGTACGCGTACGCCGCCTGGACCCGCGCCTCCAGCGCCACCGACCGGGCCGTGCTCCAGCCCAGCAGCCGGCCCGCGCGGGCCAGCACGGCCAGGGAGACGTCCCGGTGGACGGCGGCCTCCGCCAGCGTGTTCTCCCGCACCACCAGCCGGACGGCGGCGCCGTGCCCGGCCCGCGCGAAGCGCAGCAGCCCCTCACGGCAGTGGGCGAGGCGGTCCCGGGCGGCCGCGGCGGCCTCCAGGACCGCGCCGGCGGCCTGCGGCCACTCGGTGAGCCGGGCGGCGGCGCCCTCCAGCCGGGCCGCCGCCCGTGCGGCGGTGACGTACCCGTGGGCGAGGTGGGCGAGGACGTCCCGCTCGCTGACCGGTCCGCCGCGGTACGTCCTGACGTGCACCGGGCAGCTCCCCCGCCGCTCCAGGAGCCGGGCGTGGTCCGCCTCCGGGGGGACCTCCACCGCCTCCAGGCCGCGGGCCGCGGGCAGCGCGCCCAGCAGCCGGGCGTCCCGCTCCTGCCGGGCGCCGTGCCGGGCCATCGCGGGCGCCAGGTCGCGCAGCCCGTCGGGGACGAGCGCGGCGATCCGGCAGGTCTCGCGGCCCTCGCGGGCCAGTGCGGCGGCGGCCAGGGAGCACAGCAGCCGGAACGTCTCGCCGTCGCCGAGGACCTCCCCCGGCAGGTCCCTCGTCCAGAACATGGCCCGGTACCTCCATGGACGCGTCCGCAGAAGACGAGTCAAGCCGCGCGGACGGGCGTCGGCAACAGCTCACCGCGCCGCCTGCGCCGAACGGAGGTGCCCCGGGCGCCGGGCGTGACCTCCGGGGCCCGGGGGCGTTGTGCCGGGAGACGGCCGTGGCGGGGAGACCCCGAGCCCCCGCCACGGCCGTGGAGCGCCGCGGGCGGGCGGCCGCGCCGGCGTCCGGCCGCTCCGCGCGCGCCGTCAGGCGGTGCCGGAGCGCTCCAGGGCCTCCACGCCGGCGCGCAGCGCGGCGATCCGCTCCTCCAGGGTGAAGCCCGCCGGCGAGAGCGACAGGGTGGTCACCCCGGCCTCGGCGTAGGCCCGCATCCGGTCGGCGATCCGGTCGACCGGCCCGAGCAGCGCGGTGGAGTCGATGAGCTGCCGGGGCACGGCCGCCGCGGCGCCCTCCTTGTCGCCGGCCAGGTACCTGTCCTGGATCTCGGCGGCCTCCTTCTCGTACCCCATGCGCTGGGCGAGCCTGTTGTAGAAGTTCTGCTTGCGGCTGCCCATGCCGCCCACGTACAGCGCGGTGTAGGGGCGGAAGGCGTCGGCCAGGGCGTCGACGTCGTCGCCGACGGCCAGGGGCACGGTGGGCACCACGTCGAAGCCGTCGAGGGTCTTGCCCGCCTTCTCGCGCCCGGCGCGCAGCGCGCCGAGGGTGGTCTCCTCGGCGTGGTCGGGCGAGAAGAAGATCAGCAGGGCGCCGTCGGCGATCTCGCCGGTCTGCTCCAGGTTCTTCGGCCCGATGGCGGCGATGTACAGCGGGATGTGCTCGCGCACCGGGTGCACGGTCAGCTTCAGCGGCTTGCCGGGGCCGTCGGGCAGCGGCAGGGTCCAGTGCTCGCCGGTGTGGGTCAGGCGCTCGCGGGACATCGCCCTGCGGATGATCTCCACGTACTCGCGGGTGCGGGCGAGCGGCTTGTCGAACCGCACCCCGTACCAGCCCTCGGAGACCTGCGGGCCGGAGACGCCCAGCCCCAGCCGGAAGCGGCCGCCGGAGAGGGTGTCGAGGGTGGCGGCGGTCATGGCCGTCATGGCGGGGGTGCGGGCCGGGATCTGGAAGATGGCCGAGCCCACGTCGATCCGCTCGGTCTGGGCGGCGACCCAGGCGAGCACGGTGGCCGCGTCCGATCCGTAGGCCTCCGCCGCCCAGCAGACGGAGTAGCCGAGGCGGTCGGCTTCCTTGGCGACCGCGAGATTGTCCGCGTCCATCCCGGCTCCCCAGTAGCCGAGGTTGATCCCGAGCCGCATCCGCGCTCCCCTTACCGATCAGTAACGTGCCTGTCCCCGGGACTCTAGCGCGCACCGCAAGTACGCTCAACGCCCATGGAGCACAGGCACGTGGGCCACACCGGCCTCCGCGTATCCCGGATCGGGCTGGGGACCCTCACCTGGGCGCGGGACACCGGGGAGCGGGAGGCGGCCGGTCTGCTGAAGGCCTTCTGGGAGGCCGGCGGCACGCTGGTGGACACCGCGGACGTGTACGCCGACGGCGGGGCCGAGTACCTCCTGGGACGGCTGGTGGCGGACCTGGTGCCGCGCCGGGACCTGGTCATCGCCACCAAGGCCGGCGGCGTCGCCGACCCCGACCGGCCCTCCGACTGCTCGCGCGGCCACCTGCTGTCCGCGCTGGACGCCTCCCTGGAGCGGCTGGGCACCGACTACGTGGACCTGTGGCAGATCCACGCCTACGACCCCCGCACCCCGCTGGAGGAGACCCTCCAGGCCCTGGACACCGCGGTGAGCAGCGGCCGCGCCCGCTACGCGGGGGTGGCCGGCTTCTGCGGCTGGCAGCTGGCCAAGGCGGCCACCTGGCAGCTCGCCGCACCCGGAACGCGCACCCGGCTGGCCAGCACCCAGATGGAGTACTCCCTGCTCCAGCGCGGCGTGGAGCGGGAGGTGCTGCCGGCCGCCCTGGACCTGGGGATCGGGCTGCTGCCGTCCTCACCGCTGGGGCGGGGCGTGCTCACCGGCAAGTACCGGGGCGGCGCGCCCCCCGGGTCGCGCGGCGCCTCGGAGCACCTGGCGCCCTTCGTCGAGCCGTACCTGGACGAGGCGGCGGCGCGGATCGTGGACGCGGTGGCCATAGCGGCCGACGGGCTGGCCGTCACCCCGCTCCAGGTGGCGCTGGCCTGGGTCCGGGACCGGCCCGGCGTGGCCGCGCCGGTGGTCGGAGCACGCACGGCGCAGCAGCTCGGGGAGGCCCTGTCAGTGGAGAGCCTTACTCTTCCTGACGAGATCTGCCGGGCGCTGGACGACGTGTCGGCGCCCGTGCACCGCTACCCCGATCACGACTGGAGCACGCTGTGACCGCGTCCAGCGCCGACCACCCCGACCGCACGGACGGCACGGACCACGACGACCCGCGGCCGGCGGGCCGTCCGGGACGGGACGGCCCGCCGGCCGCCGCCCGGAACACGGCGGCCGAGCTGATGGCCGCCGTGCGGGCCGTGGAGAGCGGGGAGCGCTCCGCCGCCGAGTTCTTCGCCGAGCCCCGGCCCGCCCCGCGCACCCGGCGCCCCGCCGCCCCCCGTCCCGCACCCGCCCCCGGCGGGCCGGAGGCGGAGGGGCCGGTCGCCGTGCCGGAGGGGCTCGCCGGGCTGCTCGCCGAGGGCGGGGCGCCCGCCGCACTGGGCGCCCGGGCGGTCCGGGCCCTGGGCGAGGGGGCCGAGGAGGTCCTGCGCGCGGATCCGTGGCAGCTGCTGGCGGTCCCCGGCGTGCTGCCGGAGCAGGCGGACGGCTTCGCCCGCGCCCTGCTGGGGCCCGCGTGCGGCCCGGGGGACGAGCGGCGGACCGGGGCCCTGGCGGTCTGGCTGCTGGAGCGGGCCGCGCTGTCGGGGCACACCGTCCTGCCGCCCTCCGCCCTCGCCGAGGGCCTGGGCCGGTACGCCGTCCCCGATCCGGACGGCGCCGTGGGCTCGGCCGTCGACGAGGGAGCCGTCCTGGCCTTCGAGGACGACGCGGAGGAGGACGGCACCGGGTCCGCGGGCACGGCCGGCGGACCCGGGGAGCCGGAGGACGGCGGGGAGGACGGCGGGCGGCCCGTGCGGCTGCTGCTCGGCCTGGACCGGTACGCCCTCGCCGAGGAGGGCCTGGCCGAGGGGCTGGCCCGGCTGGGTTCCACCTTCGTCCCGCCCGGCGGGGAGGAGGCCGAGGGGTGGCGGAGGGCCGCGGCGGCCGCCCCCACCCCGTCGGCGGCCGAACTGGTCGGCGCGGCCGCCCGCAGCGGCCTGGTGGTGCACACCGGGGGCGAGGCCGCCCGCGCCGAGCCCGCGGCGCTGGTGGCCGCGGCCCGCTCGCTGGGCCTGCGGGCCTACGCCGCCGCCCACAGCGAGGACGGCCGGCGGCGGCTGGCGGAGCTGCTCGGCCCGCCGGACGGCGCCGCCGGGGACGGCGGGGACGCGGGGCCGGGGCCGGCCGCGCTGACCGTCGACGGCCTGCTGGCCGGGCGGGAGGGCCCCGGCCGGGACGAGGAGGGAGCGTACGCGCTGGACCTGCTCGTCGTGCTCGACGCCCCCCAGCTCGACGTCGAACGCGCCGCGGCCCTGGTGGAGTCGCTGCCGGACGGGGCCCGGCTGGTGCTCAGCGGCGATCCGCACCTGCTCGGCGCCGCCGGCCCCGGCCAGGTGCTGGCCGATCTGGTCGCCGCGCGCGTCTGCCCCCAGGTCGTCTCCCGCACCCCCGATCCGGGGCCGGTCGGCGAACTGGTGTCGGGCATCGGCGCCGGCGAGCTGAACCGGGTGGAGGCGCCCGGCAGGGAGGTCGTGATCGTCCCCGTGCGCGACGCCGGGGAGGCGGTGCACCGCACCGTGCAGCTCGTCTGCGACTCGGTGCCGAGGGCGATCGGGGTGCCCGCCGAGCAGACCCAGGTGATCACTCCCGGCCACGGTGGCGCCGCGGGGACGCGGGTGCTCAACGCCGCGCTCAAGGAGCGGCTCAACCCCGGTCCGGGCCGGTTCGGCGGCTTCGATCCGGGCGACCGGGTCGTCCACTCCCCGGGCCCCGGCCGCACGGCGCCGGGCACGGTGGTCTCCGGCGACGCGGAGGGGCTGCGGCTGGAGTGCGCCGGGCGCACCGTCACCGTCCCGCGCGAGCGGGTGGCGGACACCGTGCGGCACGGCTGGGCGATCACCGCCCACCAGGCCGTGGGCATGCGCTGGCCGGCGGCCGTGGTGGTGCTGCCGGGGGACGCGGCCCAGCTCCTGGACCGGGCCTGGGTGTACACGGCGTTCAGCCGGGGCGAGCGCCATCTGTCCGTGGTCCACGGGGTGGATCAGGCGCTGCCGCAGGCGGTGGCCCAGGGGCCGGCCCGGCAGCGCACGACCCGCCTGCGCACGCTGCTGCGCGCACAGGCGGCCGCGGAGCGGTCGGCGGGCTGACGGAGCGGCCGGCGGGCTGACGGAGCGGCCGGCGGGCTGACGGAGCGGCCCGGCCCCTCTCTCCGCCCGGCCCGGGGAGGCCGGACGGGAAGGGGCCGGGCCGGTCGCCCGCCGCCCCCGCGCGTCCGTCCCCGTCCGCGTCGGCCCCGGCCCCTAGTCGCCCTTGCCGTAGAAGCCGTCCTCCTCGTCGTCGAAGACGGTGCTGACGTCGAAGCGGCAGACGACCCGCTCGGGGTCGGCCGCCTCGAAGGGCGAGGCCAGCCACTCCCCCGGTTCGGCGGGCTCCTCGCCCGCCATCACCCACAGCGTGGAGTCGCCCTCCTCCAGCCCGAACTCCTCGTGCCGGGTGGCGATCTCGTCGGGCTCGTACTCGCCGAAGAGCACGCTGAGGGCGGCGTGCACGCCGCTTCCGGCGAAGGGCCCCTCCAGTGCCGCCTCGTCGGCGTCCGCCGAGTCCGGGTCGAGGGCGGTGACGCGCTGGGCCTGGGCCATCAGCCGCTGCGGCTCGACGACGGCGTAGTCGCGGCGGATGAGGACGCTGAGGGAGCCGGGTTCCTCCGGCCCGGCGTAGGGGGGCATGCCCTCGCCCCCCGGGATCTCGAAGGGGGTGACCTCGTCGTAGACCTCGTACAACAGCTCGTCGTACGCCTCTCCCGCCGCGGCGAGCTCGTCGAACGCGGCATGGACGGCGGCCTCGGCCCGGGCGGCGCCGGCGGCGTCGTCCCCCTCGGCGGACCGTCGTTCGACGGCTTCGAGGTGACGGTCCAGCGCGTTCTTCAGGGCTTCGGCGGCGGCTCGTACCTCGGCAGCACCGGGCTGCGCAGCATCAGACATAGAGCAGACGCTATCCGTACCGGGCCCCTGCCCGCACAATAGATGTGATGCCGGAATACGAATTTCGCGATGTCTACGTCCCGCGCGGGGTGTCCCGCCGGGCCGCCACGCGTCTGCTGACCGACCACGCCGAGTACGGACACTGGGAACTGGACCGCCTGAGGCTCAACTCCGACGGCAGCCGCCAGGTGCGGCTGCGCCGGCGGATCATCCGCCAACTGCACGCCACCTGGTGATGTGCGACACGGCGCGGAGCGGGCCCGCCCCGTGGTGATCGGGGGCGGACCCGCTCCTTGCCGTGCCCTGCCGCCGGGAGACCCCGTGGCAGGACGGTTCAGCGGCGCACGAGCCGCGCCCGTGCACGCCGGTAGAGCAGGGCGCCGCCGAGCATGACGCCGGCGCCGACCGGCAGGACGGCGCCCAGGACCGAGTCGCCGGTCTTGGCCAGCTCGCCGCCGAGCACCTCGGGAGCAGGCTTTCCGGCCTCGTGCCCGGGGGCCTCGGGGCGGGGCTTGTCCTGGTCCTTCGGCTGCTCGGGCTTGCCGGGCTTGTTCGGCTCCTCCGGCCGCTCGGGCTTGCCGGGCTTGTTCGGCTCCTCCGGCTCGCCGGGCTCGTTCGGCTCCTCCGGCTCGCCCGGCTTCTCGGGGGCGGGCCCGGAGTCGTTGGTGCAGGAGTTGCCCATGGCCGGGTTGAGGGCGCCGACCACGCCCACGGTGTTGCCGCAGGCGTTCACCGGCACGTGCACCGGAACCTGGACGGTGTTGCCCGACAGCACGCCCGGCGAGCCCTTGGAGCCGCCCTCGGCCCTGGCACCGCCGTCGGCCGGCCGGTGGGTGTCCGGGGACCGGTGGCCGCCGCGGTGGCCGCCCTCGTGCCCCTGGTCGTGGCCGCCCTGGTCGTGGCCGTCCCAGTCCCGGCCGTCCTGGTCGTGGCCGCCCTGGTGGCCGCCCTGGTCGTGGCCACCCCAGTCCTGACCGCCGTGGTCGTGGCCGCCCGGGTGGGAACCCTCGTTGGCGCAGCGGTTGCCGAAGGCGGGGTTGAGACCGCCGCCGACCGTCGCGGTGTTGCCGCAGGCGTTCACCGGCACGTGCGCGGGAGCCTGGACGGTGTTGCCCGACAGCACGCCCGGCGAACCGACGGCCGCGCCCTGGGCACCGGCGTCGGCATGGGCTTGGCCGCTCGAGATGGCCAGCACTCCGCCGGCCGCGGCGATGGTGATCAGGCCCTTCCTGGTGACCTGTCGCATGTGTACTTCCCCTTGCCCTTACTGTGCGGGTGCCTTGCGTTCTACGGTTGCGACGCGGGCGGAGGGCACTCCTCGATCTCCCACCCGCCGAAGCGGCGGCCCCGGAGCGCACGGGGTGCGCTCCGGGGCCGCCGCGCGCCGGGCACTCAGACGCCCGGCCGCAACGTCACTTGTTGACGCAGTAGTTGCCGAAGGCGGGGTTCAGCAGCCCGATCACGCTGACCGTGTTGCCGCACGCGTTCACCGGGATGTGGATCGGCACCTGAACGACGTTGCCGGAGACCACACCGGGGGAGCCGACGGCGGCGCCCGCCGCGCCGGAGTCGGCGGCGGCGACACCCGCGCCCGCGAGCACCAGGCCGCCGGTGGCGGCCGCAACAGCGACAACCTTCTTGATCATTGTTCCTCCTAGTTGGCAATGCGATCCCAGCCGCGGACCGCACTCCCTGTAACGACAGGGGAGGAACCGAGCTACGGCCGCCGGCGGCTTTCACCCGTCCTGGTGACAGACGCACACAAGGGCGAATAACGGGGCCGGGCGCCGGCGTCCGGCCCCGGGCCTCAGCACCGGTCGAGGAAGCGGTCCAGCACCCGCACGCCGAACCTCAGGCCCTCCACCGGCACCCGCTCGTCCACGCCGTGGAACATCCCGGCGAAGTCCAGCTCCGGCGGCAGCTTCAGCGGGGCGAAGCCGAAGCAGCGGATGCCCAGGTCGTCGAAGGACTTCGCGTCCGTGCCCCCGGAGAGCATGTAGGGGACGGCGCGGGCGATCGGGTCCTCGGCCCGCAGCGCGGTCTGCATGGCGTCCACCAGCGCGCCGTCGAAGGTGGTCTCCACCGCCTTGTCGGCGTGCACGTCCTCGCGCCGCACCCGCGGCCCCAGGATCCGGTCCAGGTCGGCCAGGAACTCCTCCTCGTGGCCCGGCAGGAAGCGCCCGTCGACGTGGGCGGTGGCCTGGCCGGGGACGACGTTGACCTTGTAGCCCGAGCCGAGCATCGTCGGGTTGGCGGTGTTGCGCAGGGTCGCCCCGACGAGCTTGGCGATGCCGCCCAGCTTCTCCAGGGTCTCGTCCATGTTCTCGGGGTCCAGCTCGACGCCGAGGGCGTCGGAGAGCTCGTCGAGGAAGGAGCGGACGGTCTTGGTGACCCGCACGGGGAACCGGTGCCGGCCCAGCCGCCCCACGGCCTCGCACAGCTCGGTGATCGCGTTGTCGGTGTTGGTCATCGAGCCGTGCCCGGCGGTCCCCTCCACCGTCAGGCGCATCCAGTGCATGCCCTTCTCGGCGGTCTCCACCAGGTACAGCCGCAGCTTCTCGTTGACGGTGAAGGAGAAGCCCCCGACCTCGCCGATCGCCTCGGTCACGCCCTCGAACAGCTCCGGGCGCCGCTCCACCAGGTGGCGGGCCCCGTAGGTGCCGCCGGCCTCCTCGTCCGCGAGGAAGGCCAGCACGACGTCGCGCGGGGGCCTGCGGCCGGTGCGCAGCCGGTCGCGGACGACCGCCAGCGTCATCGCGTCCATGTCCTTCATGTCGACCGCCCCGCGGCCCCACACGCAGCCGTCGGCGATCTCGCCGGAGAACGGGTGGTGGGTCCAGTCGTCCGCGTTCGCCGGGACGACGTCGGTGTGGCCGTGGATGAGGAGGGCGGGCCGGGAGGGGTCCTCCCCCTCGATCCGGGCGACGGTCGAGGCCCGGCCCGGGTGGGACTCGATGATCTCCGGTTCCAGCCCCACCTCCGCGAGCTTCTCCGCCACGTACTCGGCCGCGGCCCGCTCGCCCGGCCCCGAGTGGTCTCCGTAGTTGCTGGTGTCGATCCGGATGAGGTCGCGGCACAGGTCCACGACCTCGTCCTCGCCCCTGACGGTGTCCGCCGCGGTCGTGGCCGCGTTCGGCTCGCTCACACTGCCTCCTCCTGTTGCGGGATCCGGACCCATCCTCCCGCCTGCGGCCGCCGCCGCACAGGACCGGGGCGGGGGTGATCGCCCGGACCCGGCGCAGTGCTATGGTTTACACGTCGCTGTCGGCGGCGTTCACCTGTCCGGGTGGCGGAATGGCAGACGCGCTAGCTTGAGGTGCTAGTGCCCTTTATCGGGCGTGGGGGTTCAAGTCCCCCTCCGGACACGGCAGTAGGGGAGCCCCCCGCGGAGGTCCGCGGGGGGCTCCGCGCTGTCCGGCCTCCTCCGGGGCCGCTCCCCGGCAGGGGCCCCTCACCGCCCGCGGCGCGGGCGGGCCGTCAGCCCAGGGCCCGCGCCGCCGCCCGTCCGGCGGTGCGGCCCGAGAACAGGCAGCCGCCCAGGAAGGTGCCCTCCAGAGAGCGGTAGCCGTGCATGCCCCCGCCGCCGAACCCGGCGGCCTCCCCGGCCGCGTAGACGCCGGGCAGCGGCGTGCCGTCACCGGTCAGGACGCGGGCGGACAGGTCGGTCTCCAGTCCGCCGAGGGTCTTGCGGGTGAGGACGTGCAGGCGCACCGCGATCAGCGGCCCCGCCTGCGGGTCCAGCAGGCGGTGCGGCGGGGCGACCCGGATCAGCCTGTCGCCGAGGTAGGTGCGGGCCCCGCGGACGGCGGTGATCTGGAGGTCCTTGGTGAAGGGGTTCCCGATCTCCCGGTCGCGGGCGGTGATCTCGCGCCGCAGGGCGTCCTCGTCGATCAGGTCGTCGCCGGTGAGGGCGTTCATGCCGCGCACCAGGGCGGACAGGTCGCGTTCGACGACGAAGTCGGCTCCCCGGTCCATGAAGGCCCTCACCGGCCCGGGGGCGCCGGAGCGGGCGCGGCCGAGGACCCGGCGGACGCTGCGGCCGGTGAGGTCGGGGTTCTGCTCGGAGCCCGAGAGCGCGAACTCCTTCTCGATGATCTTCCGGGTGAGGACGAACCAGGTGTACTCGTGGCCCGTCCGCATGATGTGCTCCAGGGTGCCGAGCGTGTCGAAGCCGGGGAAGAGCGGCACCGGCAGCCGCTTCCCGGTGGCGTCCAGCCACAGCGACGACGGTCCGGGCAGGATGCGGATGCCGTGCCGGTCCCAGACGGGGTCCCAGTTCTCGATGCCCTCGGTGTAGTGCCACATCCGGTCGCGGTTGACGACCCGGCCGCCGGCCCCCTCCGCGATGCCGAGCATGGCGCCGTCGACGTGGGCGGGGACACCGGAGAGCATCCGCCCGGGCGGGGTGCCCAGGCGCTCCGGCCAGTTGGCGCGGACCAGCTCGTGGTTGCCCCCGATGCCGCCGGAGGCGACGATCACGGCCTGGGCGCGCAGCTCGAAGGTGCCGGCCACCTCGCGGCCGGTGGCGGCGCCGCGCGGGGCGTCGCTGGGGGCCAGCACCTCGCCGGCGACGGTGTCCACCGCGCCGGCGCTGCGGGTCAGGGAGGTGACGCGGTGCCGGAAGCGCAGGTCCACCAGGCCCCGGCCGGCCCCCTGCCGCACGCGCCGCGCGAAGGGCTCGACCAGGCCGGGCCCGGTGCCCCAGGTGATGTGGAAGCGCGGTACCGAGTTGCCGTGGCCGGTGGCCCCGTAGCCGCCGCGTTCGGCCCAGCCCACGACGGGGAAGAACCGCACCCCCTGGGCGCGCAGCCAGGCCCGCTTCTCGCCGGCGGCGAAGTCGACGTACGCCTCGGCCCAGCGGCGCGGCCAGGCGTCCTCCTCGCGGTCGAAGCCGGCCGTGCCGAGCCAGTCCTGCCAGGCCAGCTCCCGGCTGTCGCGGACGCGCAGGCGGCGCTGCTCGGGCGAGCCGACGAGGAACAGGCCGCCGAAGGACCAGTGCGCCTGGCCGCCGAGGGAGCCCGCGGGCTCCTGGTCGAGCAGGATCACCCTGCGGCCCGCGTCGGCCAGCTCGGCGGTGGCCGCGAGCCCGGCCAGTCCCGCCCCGATCACGATCACGTCGGCGTCGTACGCCATCGGCCCACCCGTCCCCGGTCCGCCCTCGCTGGTGAACCGGAGGGTAGCCCCCGCTCCCGGTGCGCGGCACCCCCCCGGAGCTGCTTTGATGGCCGGATGACCGAGGAGATCGCGGGCCGGTCCGCGGACGAGCTGCTGGACGTCGTGGACGAGCACGACCGGGTGGTCGGGCGGGCGCGGCGCGGTGAGGCCACCGCGCGGCGGTTGCGGCACCGCTGCGTCTCGGTGCGGGTGTACGACGCCGAGGGGCGGATCTTCGTGCACCGCCGCACCCCGGGGAAGCCGGTCTTCCCCTCGCTGTACGACGTGGTGGTCGGGGGCGTGGTCGGCGCCGGCGAGGAGTACGGCGAGGCGGCGCTGCGGGAGGCCGAGGAGGAGCTGGGGGTGAGCGGGCTGCCGCGCCCGGAGTACCGGCTGAAGTTCCTGTACGAGTCGCCGGAGCACGCCTGGTTCCTGTCGGTGTACGAGGTGCGCTGCGAGCTGCCGGTGGCCCCGCAGGCCGAGGAGGTCGCCTGGTGGGCGTTCCTGCCGGAGGAGGAGGTGGAGCGCCGGCTGCCGGAGTGGGACGTGGTGCCCGACGGGCTGGAGTGCCACCGGCGCCTGGGGGCGTGGCACCGGGCGCGCCGCGGCGCCGGGGCCGTCTAGGGTCGGGGCATGATCAGCGGTTTCCGGGCGGCGGCGCGGCTGTGGTGGGCGCCGGAGCGGATGCGGGCCGAGGGCGAGACCCCGGACTACCGGTTCTCCCTGGCCAACGAGCGGACGTTCCTGGCGTGGATCCGCACCTCGCTGGCGCTGGTGGGCGGCGGGCTGGCAGTGGACCAGTTCCTGACCGGGATGCGCGCCGGGGTGCGGACGGCGACCGCCGTGGTGCTGCTGGCCGGCGGCGCCCTGTGCGCGGTGCGGGCGGTCAACCACTGGCTGCGCACCGAACGGGCGATGCGGCGCGGCGAGGACCTGCCGATGTCGCGCTTCCCCGTCCTGCTGGCGCTGGGCACGGCGCTGGCCGCGCTGCTGGTGGGCACCGGGGTGCTGCTGGGCGGGCTCGGCCGGTGAGCCGGGAGCGGGCGGGGGGACCGGCGGTTTCGGGCGGTCCCGCGCGCGACCCGGCCGCGCAGCCCGAGCGCACCCGGCTGGCGTGGCGGCGCACCGTGCTGGCCTCCGCCGTGGTGGCGGTGCTGGCGGCGCGCCGGGCGGCGCACGGTGCCGGGGACGCGGTGTGGTGGGCGGCGGTGTCGGCGGCCGCCTGGGTGGCGCTGGCGGCCTCGGCGGCCCGCCGCTCCCGGGAGCTGGCCGTTCCCCGGCCGGTGCCGCTGGGGGTTTCCGGGGCGCTGTCCGCGGTCATCTGTACGCTGGCCGTGCCGATCTGTGGGGTGGTGGTGTTGCTGTGGTGAGCCCGCTCGTCGTGGTGATGGGTGTGTCCGGTTCCGGCAAGACGACGGTGGGCACCGGTCTGGCCGGGGCGCTGGGCGTGCCGTACGCGGACGCCGACGACTTCCACCCTCCCGCGAACGTGGAGAAGATGAGCTCGGGCGTTCCGCTGACCGACGAGGACCGCCGGCCCTGGCTGGACGCCATCGCCGAGTGGCTGCGGGAGCGGGGCGCGCGCGGCGGGGTGGTGACCTGCTCCGCGCTCAGGCGCCGCTACCGGGACCGGCTCCGCGAGGCCGCCCCGGAGCTGTTCTTCGTCCACCTGGACGGCTCCCCGGAGCTGATCGCCTCGCGCATGTCGGCACGCAGGGGCCACTTCATGCCGCCGGAGCTGCTGCGTTCCCAGCTCGACACCCTGGAGCCGCTGGCGGAGGACGAGGCGGGCGCCGTCGTCCCCATCGACGGCACACCCGAGGAGACCGTCTCCCTGGCGCGCGCCGCCCTCCCCGGCTCCCGCTGACGGCCGCCTCCCCGGCGCCTTCCCGGGTGCCGCCTCAGCGCGCCCGCCGCCGGACCCCCTTCGGGCGGCGGCGCGGGGCGTGCCGCAGCCGGTGGGCCAGGGAGCGGACCGCGCGGTCCGCGGCGGGGTCGGCGAGCGCGCCCCGGGCCAGGGCCTCGCGCACCGCCGGCGTGCGGCCCGCGGCGACCAGGGCCAGGGATTCGGCGAGCGCCCGGGGGAGCTCGGGGTGGCGGGGCGGCCGGCCGGCGTCCTCGTCGAACCAGCGCCCCAGGTGGAACGAGTGGTTCACCTTCGGTTGCCGGTTCCCCAGCCAGTCCCACACCGCCCCGTGCAGCGAGACGTTCACCACGTGGCCGGCGGGCAGCGTGCGCGTCCAGGCGTGGTCCTCGTGCTGCTGCCAGCGCCAGTGGTGGGGACTGGTCCTGCCGCGCTCGGTGACCCCGACGTACCGCAGCACGCGGCGGATCACCGGCCAGGGCTCGCGGCTCTCCTCGATCCAGTCCGCGAGCTCGCGGTGCAGGAGGGCGAAGGTGCCGCCGGAGTGCACCACGTCCACCAGCGCGACCGGCCGCCCGCGGCGGGCCAGGTCGTACGGGCTCAGGCCGGCCGCCGCGAGGTGCTCGCGCAGCCGTGTCCGGACCTCGGGCGCCATCCCGTGCAGGAGGCCGAGGCTGGAGACCGGGAGCCGCCGCAGGACCGGCCGGTCCCGCGGCGGCACGTCCTCGACGGCGCCGGTGAGCAGGTCGTACATGCTGTCCAGGGAGCGGCCGACGAAGCACAGGTCCCCGGCGCCGGAGCGGGCGAGGACCCTGGCGGCGCAGGCGGTGAGCTCCTCCAGGTACCACAGGTCGGCCGCCCCGTCCCGCGCCGCGAGCGCGCCGAGCCGGTCGGGGCGGCCCCGCTCCGGGGAGCGGGCCAGGTTCCAGCGGAAGGGCCGCGGCGGGGAAGGGGCGGCGGCGGATGCGGTCGAGTGCGTCGTCCGGGCCATGGGTCCGAGTGGACCATCCGGCGGGCCGCGCGGTCATCCCGTTTTCCCGACCCCTCTGGACTCCATACCGACTGGTCGGCATCATGGCTCGGTACCGTACGACCACCCTCTCCCCGCGAGGAGCCATCCGATGACCGAGCACCATCCACCGGGCCTCGATCCCGCGCGGCTGCGCGCGCACCTGGACCGCGAGCGCCCCGGGCTCGTCCGGGGGGAGCTGAGCGCGGAGCTGATCGAGGGCGGGCGGTCGAACCTGACCTACCGGGTGACCGACGGTACCTCCCGCTGGGTGGTGCGGCGTCCGCCGCTGGGGCACGTGCTGGCCACCGCGCACGACATGGCCCGCGAGCACCGGGTGGTCAGCGCGCTGGGCCCGACCGGCGTCCCCGTCCCCGGCACGGTGCTGCTGTGCGAGGACGAGTCCGTCCTCGGGGCGCCCTTCTACGTGATGGAGTACGTGGAGGGCACCCCGTACCGCACCGCCGAGCAGCTCGCCCCGCTCGGCCCGGAGCGCACCCGCGAGCTGGTGCTCTCCCTGGCGGACACCCTCGTCGAGCTGCACGCGGTCGACCCCGCCTCCGTCGGCCTGGCGGACTTCGGACGGCCCGAGGGGTTCCTGGAGCGGCAGCTGCGGCGCTGGGGCAAGCAGCTGGACGCCTCCCGCAACCGCGACCTGCCGGGCATCGACGAGCTGCACGCCTCCCTCGGCGCACGGCTGCCGGCCTCGCCCGCGCCCGCGGTCGTCCACGGCGACTACCGGCTGGACAACGTGCTCGCCGGCCCGGACGGCACGATCGCCGCCGTCCTGGACTGGGAGATGTCCACGCTCGGCGACCCGCTCACCGACCTCGGCCTGCTGGTGATGTACAGCAGCCAGCGGCACGTGCCCGGCGCGCCCATCGCGACCACGCGCGAGGCGGCCGGCCACCCCGGGCCCGAGGAGCTCGTCGAGCGGTACGCGGCGCTCTCGGGGCGCGACGTGTCGGCCATCGCCTGGTACACCGCGTTCGCCTACTTCAAGCTCGCGGTGATCCTGGAGGGCATCCACTACCGCTACACCCTGGGGCAGACCGTCGGCGCGGGCTTCGACCGCATCGGCGCCCTCGTCCCCCTCTTCGTCGAGAACGGCCTCACCACGCTCCGGAAGGGCTAGGCAGCCATGGACTTCGCATTCGACGCCCGTACCGAGGAGCTGCGGAAGCGGCTGCTGACCTTCATGGACGAGCACGTCCACCCGGCCGAGGCGGTGGCCGAGGAGCAGCGCGCGCGGCTGGACTCCCCCTGGCAGGTCCCGCCGGTGGTGGAGGAGCTGAAGGCCGCGGCCCGCGAGCGGGGCCTGTGGAACCTCTTCCTGCCGGACACCGAGTACGGCGCGGGGCTGACCAACCTCCAGTACGCGCCGCTGGCGGAGATCACCGGCCGCAGCCCGCGGCTCGCGCCGACCGCGACCAACTGCGCCGCGCCGGACACCGGCAACATGGAGGTGCTGGCGCAGTTCGGCAGCGCCGAGCAGCGCGAGCGGTGGCTGAAGCCGCTGCTGGCCGGGGAGATCCGGTCGGCCTTCGCCATGACCGAGCCGGAGGTCGCCTCCTCGGACGCCACCAACATCCGGACGCGGATCCGGCGGGAGGGCGACGAGTACGTCGTCACCGGCCACAAGTGGTACATCTCCGGCGCGATGCACCCCGACTGCGAGATTTTCATCGTCATGGGCAAGACCGCCCCGGACGCCGCCGACATCCGCCGCCGGCAGTCGATGGTGCTGGTGCCGCGCGACACCCCGGGCGTGGAGGTCCGCCGCGCCATGAAGGTCTACGGCTACGAGGACCACGACCACGGCGGCCACGCCGAGGTGTTCTTCCACGACGTCCGCGTGCCCGTGGCCAACCTGATCGGCGAGGAGGGCGGCGGGTTCGCCATCGCCCAGGCCCGCCTCGGTCCGGGCCGCATCCACCACTGCATGCGGCTGATCGGCATGGCCGAGCGGGCGATCGAGCTGATGTGCCGCCGTGCCGCCACCCGTACCGCCTTCGGCGGGCCGCTGGCCGCGCAGGGCGTCGTCCAGCAGTGGATCGCCGACGCCCGGGTGACGGTGGAGCAGCTGCGGCTGCTGGTGCTCAAGACGGCCTGGCTGATGGACACCGTCGGCAACCGGGGCGCGCACACCGAGATCCAGGCCATCAAGATCGCGGTGCCGCGGGCGGTCGTGGGCATCCTGGACCGGGCGGTGCAGCTGCACGGCGCGGGCGGGGTCAGCCAGGACTTCCCGCTGGCGGAGCTGTGGGCGGCGGCCCGCACGCTCCAGCTCGCCGACGGGCCCGACGAGGTCCACCAGCGCTCCCTGGCGCGCCGCGAGCTGAAGCGCCACGCACAGGACTGAGCGCAGCGCCCCCGGGCCGGTGGACGGTCCGGGGGCGCGGTGCGGCGGGGCCGGGGCTCAGGGCCGGACGACGACCCGGCCGGTGGTGGTGCCGTCGGCGACGCGCTGGACGGCGTCGGCCGCGCCCTCCATCGGCACCCGCTCGCTCACCAGCGGCTTGACCGCGCCCCGCTCGGCGAGCGCGACCAGTTCCCCGTGGCAGGCGCGCACGGCGGCCGGGTCGTGGGTGTTGTACAGGCCCCAGTGCAGGCCGAGGACCGAGTAGTTCTTCACCAGGGCGTGGTTGAGGCCGGGGGCGGGGATGGTGCCGCTCGCGAAGCCGACGACCACGATGCGGCCCTCGAAGGCGACGCACTTGGTGGAGGCGGTGTAGGCGTCGCCGCCGACGGGGTCGTAGACCACGTCGGCGCCGTGCCCGCCGGTGGCCTCCTTGACCGCCTCGGCCAGACCCCGCACCCCGTCGACCGCGTGCCGGTCGATCACCGCGTCGCAGCCCAGCTCCCGGGCCACCGACGCCTTCTCCGGGCCGCCGACCACGCCGATCACGGTCGCGCCCGCCGCCCTGCCGAGCTGGACGGCGGCGCTGCCCACGCCCCCGGCGGCGGCGTGGACCAGCAGCGTCTCGCCGCTGCGGAGGCGGGCGCGGCGGTGGAGGCCGAACCAGCCGGTCTGGTAGCCGATGTGCAGGGCGGCGGCCTCGGCGTCGTCGAGCGCCGCGGGGGCGGGCGCGCACCGGGCCTCGTCGACCGCCACCAGTTCGGCGAAGGCGCCGTGGGGCAGGTCGGGCTGGGCGATGATCCGGGTGCCGGCCGCGGTGGCCGTCCCCTCCCCCGCCGCCACGACCTCGCCGCACAGCTCGACCCCGGGGGTGAAGGGGAGCGGGGGCCGGACCTGGTAGTGGCCGCGGCACAGCAGCGCGTCGGGGAAGTTGACGTTCGCGGCCCGTACGCGCACCAGCAGCCGGCCGGGGCCGGGCTCGGGGTCCGGGACCTCCTCCAGCCGCATCGCCTCGCGCGGTTCACCGTTGCTGTGGACACGCCATGCCTTCACCGGGGGACCTCCACCCTCGTCGCTGCTCTCGCCACCGCCGGCCGGCCGGTCAGGGCCGCAGGGCCCGCAGGAGCAGGTCCGCCAGATGGTCGGCGACCTGCTGCGGGGACATGCGGCCACCGGGCCGGTACCAGGTGCTGAGGTGGTGGACGGAGCCGAAGTGGTAGTCCACCACCAGGTCGGCCGGGGTGGCGGTGCTGAACACCCCGGCCTTCTGACCCTCCTCGATCAGGGCGCGGAACCGCTCGTGGTAGCGGCGCCGCTCGGCCCTGACCTGCTTCTGCTTCTCCTCGCTGAGCTGGTGCATGGAGCGGAAGAAGATCGACGCGTCGTCCAGGTTCTCGATGGTGGTGACGACGACGTCGGCGGCCGCGTCGCGCAGCCGCCGCTCCACGGGCGCGTCGGCCTGGGCGAAGGCGTCCAGCCGCTCCTGCTGGAGCCGCAGCACCCGGCCGTAGATCTCGTGCAGCAGATCGTCCTTGGAGCCGAAGTAGTGGTAGAGGGCGCCCTTGGTGACGCCCGCCGCCTCCACGATCTCCTGCACCGAGGTGCGGTCGTAGCCGCGGTCGGCGAACAGCCGGGTGGCGGCGGCCAGCAGCCGCTGCGGGACCGGCTGGTCGTTGGTGCTCCGCCGCTGGGTCGCCGGGCTCGTCATGGCGCTTCCTCCTGGTCCTTCGGGGCTTTGCCGGACCTACCGGTCCCGCTGGATTGTCTCCAGCTTGCGCTGCACATGATTCATCGCGCCCAGCCAGGCGTCGGTGTCGGAGGCCCGCGCCACGGCGTAGCGCCCGACCTCGGGGTGCGGCAGGACCAGGAAGCGCCCCTCGTCGACGGCCTCCAGCACGGCGGCGGCCACGTCCTCCGGCTCGATGGCCGTCGGCTGGAGCACCAGCTCCCCGGCGGTGGAGGCGGAGGCGAGCATGTCGGTGCGCACGCCCTGCGGGCAGACGGCGTGGACGTCGATCCCGCGGTGCCGGTAGGTGACCGACAGCCACTCGGCGAAGGCGAGGGCGGCGTGCTTGGAGACGCTGTAGGGCGCGGAGCCGACCATGGTGAGCATCCCGGCGGCCGAGACGGTGGCGACGAACCGGCCGCGGCCGCGCTCCAGCCACGCGGGCAGCAGGTCGCGGGCGGCGCGGACGTGGGCCATCACGTTGACGTCCCAGGCCGCCTCCCAGGCGTCCTCGGGCGCTTCGGGGCCGCCGGCGGGGGCGATGCCGGCGTTGGCGCAGAAGACGTCGATCGTGCCGCCGAGCGCCTCGCGGGCGGCGGGGACGATCCCCGAGGCGTCGCCGGGGACGGCCACGCCCCCGACCTCCCCGGCCACGGTCCGCGCCCGGTCGGCGTCGAGGTCGTTGACGGCGACCCGGGCGCCGCGCGCGGCGAAGGCGCGGGCGAGGGCCGCGCCGATGCCGCCGCCCGCTCCGGTCACCACGACCGCCTTGTCCCGCATGTCCTCCATGCCCGCTCCTCGGCTCGCTCCGCCTGTGTCCGTCCCTCGCCCCGCGGCCCGCGCGGCGCCCTCCGGCGGCCGGGCCGCCGGACCCGCACAGACTAACCAGTCGGTATGTGGCTTAGGAAGATTCCGGGGAAGACGGATCCCACAGAGGGTCCGGTACGTCCCAACGATGACGATCGGCGACTCCGTCGGAGGTGGTACGCGTTGGCCGGTTTCAATGCCCTGGCCGAACAGGTTCGTGATCCTGGCAGAGATCCCTCCCAGCGCCGGCAGGCGCTGCGCAAGTGCCTGGAGCGGTTCGCGCCGTACGGGCACCGCGCCACCTGGCACCACCTGTGCGCCCGGGCGGGCATCTCCCCCGACGACCGCTTCCCCGATCCGGAGCGGCTGGTGGCCGCCCTGGAGGAACTCGAGGAGGCGCGGGAGGTCTGGCTGGCGTACGAGCGCGACTTCGCGCGGCGGCGCAGGGAGCAGAAGTACGACGGCATCCGGCAGCCGCCGGGGCCCGACGACTGGCACCGCCGCTGCTGGGGCGGCCGCGGGCTCCTGCCCGTCGAGGATCCCGAGGCCGCGCCCCGCGCCCCGCTGGCGGAGGTGCTGCGCCGACTGGTCCGGGAGGCGGAGGCGCGCGAGGCGCGGTGCGCTGCGCAGGCGATGCACCGCATCCGCCAGGCGACGGCCCGGCACCGCCCGGCCGGGAAGGTGGCCGTGCCCCACTGACGGCCGCGGGTGAGCAGGGCACGGGTCCCGGGGTCCGCACGGAGCGAGGGCACGGACACACGGACACGGCAGGAGCACAAGCACGACACGGGCACGAGCGATGCGCCACGGCGGGTCCCGCTGCGACGGGGCCCGCCGTGGCGCGTCGCGGCGGCCCGGCATGCGGCCGCCGTTGACAGGCCGCACCCTCCCCCGCATGCTGAGCAAGCGCTTAGTCGCAGATCGGGACCACGAACCACCACGGTTGGGGAGGCGAGCTTCCATGGCGGAGCCCAGGGTTTTCACGTCGGTCGGGGAACTGCGGGCGGCGGTCGGCGAGGAGTTGGGCACCAGCGACTGGCTGGAGGTGGACCAGAAGCGGATCGACCTGTTCGCGGAGGCCACCGGTGACCACCAGTGGATCCACGTGGATCCGGAGAAGGCGGCCGCCGGGCCGTTCGGCACGACCATCGCGCACGGCTACCTGACCCTCTCGCTGCTGCCCGTGCTGGTGCCGCAGCTGATCCGGGTCGAGGGAGTGCGGATGGGCATCAACTACGGCGTCAACAAGGTCCGCTTCCCCTCCCCGGTGCCGGTCGGCTCCCGGGTGCGCGCCACCGCGCGGATCGCGGAGGTGTCCGAGGTCTCGGAGGACTGCGCCCAGCTCACCACGGTGGTCACCGTCGAGCGCGAGGGCGGGGAGAAGCCGGTGTGCGTCGCGGAGAGCGTCGTCCGCTACTACCTGTGAGGCGTTCCCCGCAGGCCGCCGGCCCGGCGGCCTGCGGGGACCGGGCAGGGCTACCGCCCGGGCCGGTCCTCCCGCCCGGGGGCGTCGGGCGGGGCGCCGACCATCCTCAGCACCAGGTCGGCGTAGAGCGCGCCGATCTCCTCGGGGGAGCGCGATCCCCCCGAGCGGAACCAGCGGGCGACGTCGATGCAGAGCGAGAGCACCGCCAGGGCGGTGCCCCGCAGGTCGGTGACGGTGAACTCCCCGGTGGCCGCCCCGTCCGCCAGGATGCCGCGCAGGATCTCCTCGCTGCGCCGCCGCAGGGCGACGATCTCGGCGTAGTGCTCCTCGGCCAGCGCGTTCAGCTCGTACTGCACCACCCGGGCCGTGGTGTGCCGCTCGGCGTGCCAGCGCACGAAGGCGTGCACGGCGGCGGCCAGGCGCCCGGCGGGGCCGGTGGCGCTGTCGGCGGCCTCGGTGAGGATGCGCACGGAGCGCTCGTGGCCGACCCGGCTGATCTGGTAGAGGAGCTCCTCCTTGGTGCGGTAGTGGATGTAGAGCGCGGCGGGACTCATCCCGGCCCGTGAGGCGATGTCGCGGGTGGTGGTGGCGTGGAAGCCCCGCTCGGCGAACGCCTCGACCGCCGCCAGCAGCAGCCGCCGGGCCGCGTCGGGCTCGACGCCGCCCCAGGAGTCGTCCGGGTCGGCCCCGGCCGTCCGCGCCGCGGCCGCGTCCTCCGGCCCGCCGGCGCCGGCCGCGTCCTTTGCCGCCGTGCCGCTCCCGGGCCCTTCCGCGGCCCCGGGCCCCGTCTCCGCCGTCATGCGCACCTCGCCCCGTGTGGATCGACCGGGCGAACACGATACATCGGCGGACCGGCATGGCTGAGCAGCCGCTTAGGGTGCGGGCTCCGTACGCCGGGCGGGACCGGCGGACCGGGGCGCCCGCACCCGGCGGCGGGCCGCGGGCGCGGGCGCCCTCAGAAGGCGGAGACCCCCGTCAGCGAGCGCCCGATGAGCAGCTTGTGGATCTGGCTGGTGCCCTCGTACAGCGTCATCACCCGGGCGTCGCGCAGCAGCTTGCCGACCGGGTACTCGTCGATGTAGCCGTAGCCGCCGAAGACCTGGAGGGCGTTGTTGGCGGCCCGCACCGCGGCCTCGGAGGCGTAGAGCTTGGCGACGGAGGACTCGGTGGCGAAGGGCAGCCCGCGGTCGATGTGGTCGGCCACCCGCCAGGTCAGCAGCCGGGCGGCGTCGACGTCGACCGCGATGTCGCTGATCAGCTCCTGCACGAGCTGGTGGTGGGCGATGGGCCTGCCGAACTGCTCGCGCTCCCCCGCGTAGGCGACGGCCGCGTCCAGTGCCGCCTGCGCGATGCCGACGCATCCGGCCGCCACCGACATGCGGCCCTTGGCAAGGGCGGACATCGCGACGGAGAATCCCTTGCCCTCGGGGGCGATCCGGCAGTCGTCCGGGACGCGGACGCCCTCGAGCACCAGCTCGGCGGTGGCCTGCCCCCGCAGGCCGAGCTTGCCGTGGATCTCCCGGCGGGTCAGGCCGGGGGTGTCGGTGGGGACGAGGAAGGCGGTGATGCCCCGGTGGCCGGGTTCGGGCCCGCTGCGGGCGAAGAGGAGCACCACGTCGGCCCAGGTGCCGTTGGTGATGAACATCTTGGTGCCGTCGATCACCCAGTCGCCGCCGTCGCGCCGGGCGCGGGTGGTGAGGTGCGCGGCGTCGGAGCCGGTGCCCGGCTCGGTGAGGCCGAAGCAGCCGACCGCCTCGCCGGCGCAGAGGCGGGGCAGCCAGTGCCGCTTCTGCTCCTCGCTCCCCCACGCGGCGACCGACTTGGCGACCAGGCCGAGGGAGACGGACAGGATGCCGCGCACGGCGGAGTCGCCGCGCCCCAGCTCCTCGGTGACCAGGCAGTACGCCAGGTGGTCGCCGCCGGAGCCGCCGTACTCCTCCGGGACGGTCAGCCCCAGGAAGCCCAGGTCGCCCAGGGACTTCACCACCGACCGGTCGACGCTCTCGGCACGGTCCCACTCGGCCGCGTGCGGCGCGATCTCGCGGTCGACGAACTCCTTGGCCAGCCGTCGGACGGCGGCCTGCTCCTCGGACAGCTCCAGATCCATACCCATTAAACTAACACCGCTAGTTACCGCGTCGTAGACCCCGTACGAACCTTCGAGGATGTGATCCGTGGCACGCCCGCGCACCCCCCTGCTCAGCCGCGAGCGGATCGTGGCGGCGGCCCTCGCCCTGGTGGACGCCGAGGGCCTGCCGGCGGTCTCCACCCGCCGGCTCGCCGCCGAACTGGGCGTCAGCGGCCCGTCCTTGTACAACCACTTCCGCACCAAGGACGAGATCCTGGACGCGGTCGCCGACGCCGTGTGCGCCGATGTCGACCTGTCGATGTTCGGGGACGGCACCGGCTGGCGCGAGGCGCTGGTGGCCTGGGCCCGCTCCTACCGGGCGGCGCTCGCCGCCCATCCGAACATCGTCCCCTACCTGGCCCAGGGGCCCGGGCGGCGGCCGAGCCAGCTGCGCATGGCCGACGCCGTGTACGGCGCGATGCTCGACGCGGGCTGGCCCCGCGCCCAGGCGACCCGCATCGGCGCGCTGATGCGGTACTTCGTGGCCGGATCGGCGCTGGGCTCCTTCGCCCGCGGCTTCGTCGACGACGCCGCGCTGTACGAGCGGGACTACCCGCACCTGGACCAGGCCCACCTGCTGGCCGAGCACCAGCAGCGCGTCGACGAGGGAGCGTTCGAGACGGGACTGCGCGCCCTCGTCGACGGGCTGGCGCTCCGGTTCCCCGGCGCGGACGCCGGGGGCTCCGGGGACGCCCAGGGATCGTGAGACGCCGCGGGGCGCCGGTCCGGTGCCCCGCGGCGGCGCCTCACTCCTGTCCGAACACCACCAGCGCCCGGCCCCCGCGCCCGGCGAGCATCGCCTCGAACGCCGCCGGCACGCCGTCCAGGCCGATCCGGTCGGTGACCAGCGCGCCCAGGTCCAGCCGCCCGGCCCGCACGTGCGCGGCGAGCACCGGCAGGTCCCGCTCGGGGACGCAGTTGCCGTAGACGCAGCCGGACAGGGTGCGGGCGAAGTGGAAGATCTCCAGCGGCGAGAAGGAGACCCGGGTGTCCTTGCCGCCGATGCCGACGACCGAGGTGCGGCCGCCGCGCCGGGTGGAGGACCAGGCCGCCCGGATCGTCTCCGCGCGCCCCACGCACTCGATCGCCGCGTCGGCGCCCAGCTCGCCGGTGATCCCCCGGATCTCCCTGGCCGTGGTGTCGGAGGCGGTCAGGAAGTCGGTGGCGCCGGCGCGGCGCGCCAGTTCCTCCTTCTCCGGGGAGACGTCCACGGCCACGATCGCCCCGGCGCCCGCGATCCGCGCCGACTGGATCACCGCGAGCCCCACCCCGCCGACACCGAAGACGGCCACCGACTCGCCCTCGCGGACGCGCGCGCTGTGGTGGACCGCCCCGTACCCGGTGAGGACCGCGCAGCCCAGCAGGGCGGCGTCCACCAGCGGCACGCCGTCGGGCAGCGGCAGCACGCCCCGCTCGGCGACCACCGTCTCCTCGGCGAACGCGGCGGTGCCCAGGCCCGGGTGGAGCTCCGTGCCGTCGGCGGCGCGGGCGTAGGGCACACCGCTGGCGGCGTTGGCCTCGGTGCACAGCCAGGGCTCCCCCAGCCGGGCGCAGAAGGGGCACGCCCCGCAGGAGGGGGCCCAGTTGAGCACGACCCGCTGCCCCGGGGAGACGGCCGTGACGCCCTCGCCCACGGCCGTCACGGTGCCCGCCCCCTCGTGGCCGAGGACGGCGGGGACGGGCTGGCGCAGGGTCCCGTTGGAGAGCGACAGGTCGGAGTGGCAGACCCCGGCGGCGGCGAGGCGGACCCTCACCCGCCCGGGACCGGGCTCCGGCAGCTCTATCTCCCCCAGCTCCAGCGGGGCCCCGGGGGCGGGCAGTACGACGGCGCGGACCACAGGCGTTCCTCTCATGTCCCGGAAGGGGACCTCTCCTTGCGGACGGATCGGACGGGCGGGGACGGATCCCGGGCGGGGGACGGACCGGGGGCCGGGGGCGCGGGCCCTTGCCGGGACCGGCCGGACGGCGGTCAGAACTGCAGGGACTTGGTCTGGAGGTACTCGGTCAGGCCGTGCGGCCCCAACTCGCGCCCCACGCCGGACCTCTTGTAGCCGCCGAAGGGCGCCAGCGGGTTGAAGCGGCCGCCGTTGACGTCCACCTGCCCGGTCTGGAGGCGGCGGGCGACGGCGATGGCCTCCTCGTCGTCCGCGGCCCACACGGCACCGGCCAGACCGTACTCGGAGTCGTTGGCGATGCGCACCGCGTCCTCGGTGTCCTCGTACCGCATGACGCACAGCACGGGCCCGAAGATCTCCTCCCGGGCGACGGTCATCCCCGGTGTGACGCCGGCGAGGACGGTGGGCCGCACGTAGTAGCCGCGCTCCACCCCCTCGGGCGCCTCGGGGCCGCCCGCGGCGACGGCGGCGCCCTCGGCGATCCCGGTGCGGACGTAGCCGGTGACGCGCTCGCGCTGGGCGGCGCTGACCACCGGGCCCAGGCGGGTGGCGGGGTCGGTGGGGTCGCCGGGGACGTACTTGGCGGCGGCCGCCGCGGCGATCTCCACGGCCTCGTCGTAGCGGTCGGCGTGGACCAGCATCCGCGTCCAGGCGCTGCACGTCTGGCCCGCGTTGGCCATCACGTTGCCCACGCCGATCTTCACGGCCTTCACCAGGTCGGCGCTCGGCAGGATCACGTTGGCGGACTTGCCGCCCAGTTCCAGGGCGACGCGCTTGACCGCGCCGCCCGCCAGGGCGCCGATGCGGCGCCCGACGGCGGTGGAGCCGGTGAAGGAGAGCATGTCCACGCCCTCGTGCTCGGCCAGCGCCTGTCCGGCGACCGGACCGAGCCCGGTGACGAGGTTGAACGCCCCGGCGGGCAGCCCCGCCTCGGCGACGGCCTCGGCGAAGAGCTGCGCCACCAGCGGAGTGTCCTCGGCGGGCTTGAGGACCACGGTGCAGCCGGCGGCGAGCGCCGGGGCGGCCTTGGCGACGATCTGGTGCAGCGGGTAGTTCCAGGGCGTGATGGCGCCGACGACGCCGACCGGCTCGTGCAGCACCCGGGAGGTGCCCAGTTCCTCCTCGAAGGGGTGCTCGGCGGCGAGCGCGGCGTACGTCCCGGCGACCGTGACGGGCAGGTCGGCGTGGACGGCCTGCGAGAAGGAGAGGGGGGCGCCCAGCTCCGCGGTGACGGTGGCGGCGATCGCCTCGCGCCGGGCCGCGAGGGCGTCGCGCAGCGCGCCGATCCGCGCCGCGCGTTCGGCGGGCGGCGTGGCGGCCCAGGCGGGCAGGGCCGCGCGGGCGGCGCGCACGGCCGCGTCGACGTCCTCGGCGGTGCCCGCCGGGACGGCGCCGATGACCTCCTCGGTGGCCGGGTTGACGACCTCGATGGTCCCGCCGCCCGCGGCGGGACGCCATTCCCCGTCGATGTACATGCCGTTGTGTGCCTGCATGGACCCAAACTAGCGGCGCTAGTTTGAGGTGTCAGCAGGGTGGCGCGTGCCGTGGGTCACGCGGGGCCGCCCAGCCGTCCCCGAGGGGCCGGCGGGTGCGTCCGCGGGGGCCACCTCCACCGGGAAGCCGTTGAGCACGGCCGTCCCGGAGAGCGGGTCGAGCAGCCGCCCGTCCAGCAGCTGGTTGACGTTGGCACCGGGCTCGGCGGAGGCCACCGGCGTCCGGGTGCCGGGCCGGTCGTGGCCCCACCCGTGCGGCAGGCTGACCACCCCGGGGCGCACCGCGCCGGTCACCTCCACCGGCGCCTCCACCGCGCCCCCGTCGCCCGAGATCCGGGCGAGGGCGCCGTCGGCCAGGCCGAGCCGGGCGGCGTCGTCGGGGTGGACGTGGAGGGTGCAGCGGTTGGCACCGCCCCGCAGCCCGGGGAGGTTGTGCATCCAGCTGTTGTTGGAGCGCAGGTGCCGGCGGCCCACCAGCACCAGGCCGCCGGGGCCCGTCCGGCGGTCCGCCAGGGACCGGCGCAGCCGGGCGACGTCGGCGGCGATCGGTTCCGGGCACAGCTCGACGGTGCCGGAGGGGGTGCGCAGCACCTCGGGCAGCCGCGGGCGCAGCGGGCCGAGGTCGATGCCGTGCGGATGCTCCAGCAGTCCCGCCAGGGTGAGGCCGTCCGGGTCGGCGCCGAAGCCGTCGCCGTGGGGGCCCAGCCGCAGCATCAGGTCCAGCCGGCGCTCGGCGCCCCCCTCGCCGGCCAGGAGGCCCTCCAGCTCGGCCGGGTCCCGGCCGTGGACCGGGGAGCGGGGGTCGGCGACGGCGGCGGCCAGGGTCTGCCGGACGACCGCGGCGTCGACGGACGCCGGGTCCGCGCCGGGCGCGCCGGCGGCGCACAGCACCAGCCGGGCCAGGATCTCGTCCTCGCCCCTCTCCCCCTCCTCCAAGGGGATCGCGGGACGGGTGTAGCGCACCTGGTTGCGGACGGCCAGGGCGTTGAAGGAGAAGTCGAAGTGCGGGCTGCGGGAGGGGCGGGGCGGTGGCAGGACGACGTGGGCGTGGCGGGAGGTCTCGTTGAGGTACGGGTCGACGCTGACCATGAAGTCCAGGCCGGCCAGGGCGCGTTCGAGCCGGGCCCCGTCGGGGGCGGAGAGCACGGGGTTGCCGGCGACGCAGACCAGCGCGCGCACCCGCCCCCCGCCCGGGGTGTCGATCTCCTCGGCCAGCGCGGCGGCCGGGAACTCGCCCTTGACCTCGGGGTGTCCGCTCACCCGGCTGCGCCGGCGGCCGGTGGCGAAGCCCCGCCCCGGCCCGGGCCGGGGCGGGCGGGCGGTGGCCGACAGCGGGAACATCGCGCCGCCGGGCCGGTCGAGGTTGCCGGTCAGCGCGTTGAGGACGTCCACCAGCCAGCTCGCCAGGGTGCCGAACTCCACCGCGGTGCTGCCGATCCGCCCGTAGACGGCGGCGCGTTCGGCGGCGGCCAGCTCGCGGGCGAGGACGCGGATCTCCTCCGGCGCCACGCCGCACGCCTCCGCGACCGCCTCGGGGGCGAAGTCCGCGGCGAGCCGCGCCACGTCCGCCACACCGCTCAGGTGCGCCCCGGCCGGCCCCGTCCCGACCAGGTCCTCGGCGAAGAGGACCTGCACCATCGCCATCAGCAGCAGGGCGTCGCCGCCGGGGCGCACCGCCACGTGCCGGTCGGCCAGGCGGGCGGTGCGGGTGCGGCGCGGGTCGACCACCGTGAGGGTCCCGCCGCGCCGCCGCAGCGCCCTGAGCCGGCCGGGGAAGTCGGGGGCGGTGCACAGGCTCCCGTTGGACTCCACGGGGTTGGCGCCGACGACCAGCAGGTGGTCGGTGCGGTCCAGGTCGGGGACGGGGACGGCCAGCGGGTCGCCGTACAGCAGTCCGCAGGCGACGTGCTTGGGCATCTGGTCCAGGGTGGAGGCGGTGAAGAGGTTGGGAGTGCGCAGCGCCTTCAGCAGCAGGGGCGGGTAGAGGGCCCCGGCGACGGTGTGGACGTTGGGGTTGCCCAGGAAGAGGGCCACGGCCCGGGGGTCGCCGTCCGCCAGGACGCCGCCCAGCCCCTCGGCGACCGCGGCGAACGCCTCCTCCCAGCCGGTCTCCCGCAGTTCGCCGCCGCGGCGGACCAGGGGGCGGGTGAGGCGGTGGGGGTCGCCGTCCAGTTCGCCGAAGAGGGCGCCCTTGGGGCAGACGTAGCCGCGGCTGAAGACGTCGTCGCGGTCGCCGCGCGCGGCGGTGATCCGCTCCCGGCCGGCCCGGCCGCCTCCGCCGCCGTCCGCCGCGGCGACGGTGACGGTCAGACCGCAGGTGGCCTCGCACAGCGGGCAGATCCGCAGGGCCGTGCGGGTGCGCGCACCGGCGTGCGCCCCCGTCCCGCCGTCCGCGGCGGCCGTTCCCGGGCCGGCGTTCTCCGTCATCGGTTCCCCTCCCAGGCGGTGTCCGGCGGATCCGGCCCGGACGCGACTCCATACCGACCGGCCGGTAAGCGCACCCTAGCCCCGCGGCCCCCGTCCTGCCCAGGGGCGGGATCCGAAACGGCGCCACGTCCGTCGGAGATTCGCCGTTGACGTGCACACCCTCTGATTCCTATGGTTTCCCACAGGAAACCCTGAGCACCGGGAGCGTTGCGATGAGTGGCACCACGAGCGGTTTCGAGCAGGCGCGGAAGACCGCGGAAGGGCTGGCGTACTCCTCCGGGTTCGGCAACGAGCACGCGAGCGAGGCCGTTCCGGGAGCGCTCCCGATCGGCCGCAACTCCCCCCAGCGCGCTCCCCTCGGCCTCTACGCCGAGCAGCTCAGCGGCACCGCCTTCACCGAGCCGCGCGCCCACAACCGCCGCTCCTGGCTGTACCGCATCCGCCCCTCGGCCGCCCACCCGCGCTTCGTCCGCGCGGACGCCTCCACCGGGCCCGCCCTGCGCGGCGCCCCCTTCACCGAGACCGAGCCCGACCCCAACCGGCTGCGCTGGGACCCGCTGCCCGACCCCGCCCCCGGCACCGACTTCCTCGACGGGCTGTGGACCCTGGGCGGCAACGGCGACGCCGCCCGGCGCGAGGGCGTGTCCATCCACCTCTACGCCGCCGACTCCCCCATGGAGCGGAGGGTGTTCGGCTCCGCCGACGGCGAGCTGCTGATCGTCCCCGAACGCGGCGGGCTGCTGCTGCGCACCGAGTTCGGGCTGCTGCGCGCCGAGCCGGGCCACGTCGCGCTGATCCCGCGCGGGGTGCGCTTCCGCGTCGAGCCGCTGGACGCGGTGGTGCGCGGCTACGTCTGCGAGAACCACGGCCGGCCCTTCACCCTCCCCGACCTCGGCCCCATCGGCGCCAACGGCCTGGCCAACCCGCGGGACTTCATGGCCCCCACCGCCGCGTACGAGGACGTCGAGGGGCCGGTGGAGGTGGTCAACAAGTTCTGCGGCACGCTGTGGACCGCCACCTGGGACCACTCGCCGCTGGACGTCGTCGCCTGGCACGGCAACCTGGTCCCCTACGTCTACGACCTGCGCCGCTTCAACGTGATCGGCAGCATCAGCTACGACCACCCCGACCCGTCGATCTTCACCGTCCTCACCTCGCCCACCGACACCCCGGGCCTGGCCAACGTGGACTTCGTGGTCTTCGCCCCGCGCTGGCTGGTGGGCGAGGACACCTTCCGCCCGCCCTACTTCCACCGCAACGTGATGAGCGAGTACATGGGCCTGATCGAGGGCGCCTACGACGCCAAGACCGCCGGGCCCGGGGGGTTCGTGCCGGGCGGCGGATCGCTGCACAACATGATGTCGGCGCACGGGCCGGACCGGGAGACCTTCGAGCGGGCCGGCGCCGCCGAACTGGTGCCGCAGAAGGTGGACGACGGCCTGGCCTTCATGTTCGAGACCCGCTGGCCGGTCGCGCTCACCGCGCGGGCCCGCGACGCCGGACACCTCCAGCGCGGCTACGACGACGTGTGGCAGGGTCTGGAGCGCCACTTCAGGCCCTGACACGCCGGACCGGGCCGCGGCGCGTACCGTGACGTCCGGCGGCCCCCTCCGCCGCCGCCCGTACCGCCGCAGGCCGCCGGCCCGGCCGTCCCCGGAGGTCGCCGTGACCACCTTCGCCCCGGATTCGCTCGCGCTCAACCGCAAGCTGCCGCTGTGGTACCAGGTCTCGCAGTCGCTGCGGGCCTCCATACTCGGCCGCTCCCCCGGCGCGCCCCTGCGCCTGCCGACCGAGGAGCAGCTCGCCGAGCACTACGGCGTCAGCGTCCTGACGATGCGGCAGGCGCTCAAGGAGCTGGAGAACGAGGGGCTGATCACCCGGCACCGCCGGCGCGGCACCTTCATCGAGCCCAGCGCCCGCAGCGGGTCCCCGGTGCGGCTGCTGGGCTCGGTGGACGCCATCGTGGCCCAGCAGTCGGGCGAGGAGACCGAGCTGCTGGACCACGGCGTCCAGCCCGTGCCGGGCGACCTGGCCGAGTACTTCCCCGGCCTCGCCGAGGCGGTGTCCTACCGGCGGCTGCGCCGCGACCGGGAGAGCGGCGAGCCGACCAACTGGGCGGAGAACCTGGTCCGTCCGGAGGTGGCCGGCCGCATCGGCCTGGAGGACCTGGTCCGCTGGCCGATGACGAAGGTGCTGCGCGACGCGGTGGGGGTGCGGATCAGCCGCATCACCGACACCGTCCAGGCCCGGCTCGCCGACCCGGAGACGGCCGAACTGCTCCAGGTCCCGCTCCTCAGCCCGATCCTGCACTACACGGGCGTCACCTACGACGAGGACGGCCGGGTGGTGGACGTCGCGCGCATCCACTACCGCGGCGACCGCTTCTCCTTCTCCGTGACCGTGGAGGCGGACTGACCCCCCGCCGGGCCGGCCCGCACCGCGCGGAGCCGCCCACCGCACCGGCGCCGCGGCCCGCGGAGTCCGTAGCATGCGGACGGTGACGAGCGGTGTGATGGCCGACGGCGCCGGCGGCGGCGCCCGTCGCGGGGAGGACGGCGGAGGGCGGGCCGGGGCGGACGGCGGGGCGCTCCCGCTGGACGATCTGATGCCCTGGTCGGTGCGGCCGCTGCGGCTGGGGCGCGACTGGGTGATGGCCCCCGACGCGGCGTCCCTGAAGGCCCGCTGGGCCGCGCTGCTGCGGGCCGGGGAGGAGGAGCGCGAGGCGTTGTTCGGCCCGACCCGCGCCCGCACCCCGCGCACCCCGGTGCCCCGGCTGCCCGGACCGGCCGGGGCGGCCGCCGCCACCGTGCGGCTGGAACGCGAGGACGGGCCGTGCCCCGAGCCGGTGCGGGTGCTGCACTCCCTCCACGACCACCAGTGGCTCATACCGGACCACCGCCTCATCGACGCCGCCCGCCCGGAGCTGTGGCGCGTCTGCGACGGGCACCAGATCCACCTGGTGGAGCCCGGCCCCGCGCCCCGCGGCCCCGCCCCCGAGCCGTCCTTCACCGCCCTGCTGCCCGCCGGCCGCTCCCCTGCGGGCCGGCCGGGCCGGATACGCCCGCTCTACCGGCGCCCCGGCGGCCGCGAGCCCAACTTCGCCCCGGGCCTGCGGGAGCACCTGGCGCGGCGGCTGGGCACCCCGGTGGAGGCCGAGGACCTGCTGGCCTGGACCGCCGCGGCGGTGGGCCCCGCACCCGCCGGGCCCGCCGTCCCCCTCACCGCGGACCGCGAGGTGTGGCGGGAGGGGGTGGAGCTGGGGCGCCGGGTGCTGCGGGTCCAGACCCGCGGCGCCCGCTGCGGCGACGGGAGCCGTCCGCGCCTGCCCGGCGGACGCCGCCCCTACGT
The DNA here is from genome assembly GCF_042681365.1 of Streptomyces desertarenae. Classification (NCBI taxonomy): domain Bacteria; kingdom Bacillati; phylum Actinomycetota; class Actinomycetes; order Kitasatosporales; family Streptomycetaceae; genus Streptomyces; species Streptomyces desertarenae. Next base: position 218,009 of record NZ_JBHUFU010000010.1, read on the forward strand.
GCGGGCCGCGCTGCCCGCACGTCCCGAGCCGGGGTGGCTGCGCTACGACGCGCAGGAGGAGTGCCTGTGGGTGGGGGAGGGCCGGGTGGCACCGGTGGAGCGCGGTGCCTGGGAGTTCCGGGCGGGCGGCGTGCGGGTTGTGGAGGAGTGGTTCGGGCGGCGCACGGCGCCCGCCCCGCCCGGCACGCTGGAGGCCGTGCGCCCGGGTGCCTGGCCGCAGGAGTGGACCTCGGACCTGCTGGAGCTGATCACCGTGCTCACCCTCCTGGACCGGCTCCGCGGCCCCCGGGCGGAGTTGGCCGGACGGGTGGCTCAGGGGCCCCGCGTCGGCGCCGCCGAACTGCGCGGGGCGGGAGTGCTCCCGGTGCCGCCGGGCGCGCGGCGCCCGGCGACCGTGCTGGACCACCGCGAGGAGGGGCCGGAGGGGCAGCTCGCGCTGCTGTGACCGCTGCGGCCCGGTTCGCCCCCGGGCCGGCCGGACGGGGGCACGCCGAAGGGCCGGGCGGCGTCGCCCGGCCCTCGGTGGGACGGTCGCGGGAGTGCCGGTCCGGGCGCGGCCGTCAGGCGCGCTCGCCGAAGAGGGAGCGCCGCAGCCGGCGCAGCGGAGCGAACAGCGAGACCCGCGCGCCCCGGCTCTCCGAGCGGGCGTGCGTCCTGTCCCGCGTGGTCAGTTCGCGCATCAGCGTCGTCGCCTCCGCGGTGTCGTCCCGGGGGACGGCCGGTCCGGCCAGCACGCTCAGGTGCCGGTCGAGACGGGCGCTGACCGCGCCACTCCCGCACTGGATCGCAGGGATCCGCGCCCTGCGCACCGTTATCTGTTCCATGACACTCCCCACCCAAACGAGGGCTCCCGGCCCGGGCAGGGTAACCCTATCTCCCGACCGTGACCCACGGGTATTCCGGTCACTCGATTCACCTTCCCCGCAAGGGGGTTGGCGAACACCGTACGAGACGGCCGCGTGCGGCCGGGCGTCCGGGACCGGGCACGCGGCCGGTGCGCGGCTCCCGGGGAGGCCGGGGCGGGGAACCGCGCCGCGGATCGTGACGGAACCGGTACGCGCCGGGGCGCCGGAACCGTCCGGGCCTCAGCCGTCCTGCCCGTACTCGGCCTCCAGCGCCGCATCGGCGGCGGCCAGCGCCGCGGACCGGTCCAGCCCCAGGCGGCGCACCCGCGCCGCGTACGCCCGCGCCGCGGCCGCCGCCTCCCGCTCAGCGGTGCCGCCCGCGGCGGCGACGAAGGTGCCGTGGCGGCCGCGGGTCTCGATCACCCCGTCGGCCTCCAGCGCCCGGTAGGCCTTGGCGACGGTGTTGGGCGCCAGCCCCAGCTCCCCGGCGAGACCGCGCACGGTCGGCAGCCGGTGCCCGGCCGGCAGCGCCCCGCTGCGGGCCTGCTCGGCGATCCGCGCGTACACCTGCTCGTAGGGCGGGGCGGGGTCCTCCGGGTCGAGGGCGAGGTTCGGCGGCACGCGGTCTCCTGGGGTGGTGCGGGGCGGTCCCTGCGGCCCGGGCCGTCCGGCGCGCCGGGCCGCGCCCCGATTGTGCACCAGGCGGGGGCGCGGCCGGGGACGGGGCGGTCCGGGCTCAGCCGCCCGTCCAGGCGCCCTCCTCCAGGGACCAGCCGTAGGCCGGGCGGCCCTCGGCGGCGCTGGTGCGGAAGGGCCGGCCGCCGTCGTCGACGCGGAGGGTGCCGCTGTCGCCCCCGCTGCTCCACTCCAGCTCGACGTGCCAGTCGCAGTCGCAACCCTCCGTCCGCGCCTCGACGCGCAGCGCCAGGGGGTCGCCGGCGGTGACGCGGTACGGGAGGCGGACGGCGGGCAGCTCCCTGCCCCCCTCGCCGTCGTAGCCGGCCACGGGCCGGACCAGCGGCCGGGGGGCGTCCAGGTCGACGGAGAAGGCGGCCGGGGTGAGCGAGCCGCCGCAGCCGTTGCTCATCCCGTAGGACGACCAGGCCAGGGGCGTCCGGCGGGCCGTCACCCGGACGTGCGCGGCCTCGACCACCACCGGGGCCGGTCCGGCGGCGCGCACGGTGGCCTCCACGATGGTCTCGCCGCCGTGCACCGCGCCGAGGGAGCCGGCCCAGGCGGAGGCGTCCTGCTCGGCGGGGGGCGGCGGGACGCGGGACGGCGGCAGGTCGGACAGGTAGCGGTGGTCGCAGCCGTGCCGCCAGACGTGCGAGCGGGCGGTCCACTCCAGCGGGGCGGCCGGCACGCCGTCGCGGGGGGCCTTCCCCGGCCCGCCGGCGGCCCGGGGCGGGGCGGAGGAGGCGAAGGGCGGCACGGCGGACGGGGACGCGCCGGAGGCGGTGGGCGGCTCCCGTCCCAGGCGGCCGGCGTCGAACCGCACGGCGGCCGCGACGGAGAGGGCGAGGACCAGGGCGAGCACGGCGGCGGCCGGCCACAGGAGCCGCCGCCCGCGGGCCGGTCCGGAGGCCGGGGGGCCGGGCGGGTCGGTCCGCTCCCGGGAACCGGGCAGCGCCCCGGCTCCGGCGGCGCCGTCGACGCGGCCGGACTCCGGCACGGGCCCGGGTGCGGACCCGGGTGCGGCTCCGCGGCCCGGGGCCGGCCGCTCCGGTTCCGCCCGTCCGCGCACCGCGTCGGCCCGCAGCCACCGCCGGTGCAGTTCCAGCAGTTCCTCCGGGCCCGCGCCGCACAGCCGCGCCAGCCGCTCCACCGGGGCGTACCGCGCCGGCACCGAGGCGCCGTTGCAGTACCGGTGCAGCGTGGAGGTGCTGGTGTGCAGCCTCCGGGCCAGCGTGCCGTAGCTGTGCCCCGAGCGCTCCTTGAGCCCCCTGAGGTACGCGGCGAACTCCTCCGTCTCCCGCACGGCCACCTTCGCCCTCTCCTCCCCCGTTCCGGAAGCGCGTTCCAGACGCGCCCGTTCCCGCTGGTCAGCCTAGGCGAGGACAGCCGGCCGCCCCGGTCCTTCCGGCATCCGCCGCCGCCGTATGACACAGGGGACAGGCCCGTGGCGCACCGGGCGCGGCGGGCGCGGCGGGCGCGCCGGGACGGACGGGGCGGGCCGGTCAGGCGCGGCGCAGCCGGCGGCCGACCTCGCCGAGCGCCTCGGCGAGCACGGCGAGCTGGTCGCGGTCGAGGACGTCGATGAGCGCCTCGCGCACCGCCGCCACGTGGCCGGGCGCGGCGGCGCGCAGCAGCGCCCGGCCCTCCTCGGTGAGGACGGCGAGGACACCGCGGACGTCGGTGGGGCAGGCCTCGCGCCGCACCAGCCCGCGCCGCTCCAGCTGGCCGACCTGGTAGGTGAGGCCGCTCTTGGAGGTGATCAGCCGCTCGGCCAGCTCGGTCATGCGCATCCGGCCGCCGGGGGCGGCGGCGAGGTGGACCAGGGTCTCGTACTGCGGGTGGGACAGGCCCGCCTCGTCCTTGAGCTGCTGCTCCAGCCGTCGGGCGACGCGGTTGCTGGCCTGGAGGAAGCCCTGCCAGGCCGCCATCTCCAGCTCGTCCAGCCATCGGGGCTCTTTCATGTCCCCATCCTACGCGGTTGTTCAAATTCGAACCTCGCTGTACGCTCCCGGGGACCGAGTAATTCGAATTTGAATCACCCGTTCCAGGAAGGTCCCCGCATGGCCACTCCCACCAGCACGTATCCCCGCCCCGACACCGCCTCCGGCCCCGGCGGACCCCCGGCGTCCGCGCTCCCCGCCCAGGACGCCGGACTCCTGGTGCTGCGACTGGCGATCGGTCTGACGATGGCCGTGCACGGCGCGCAGAAGCTCTTCGGCTGGTTCGGCGGTGGAGGCCTGGAGGGCACCGGGATGTTCTTCGCCTCGCTGGGCTACCCGTCACCGGAGGCGTTCGCGCTGGTGGCCGCCCTCACCGAGACCCTGGGCGGGATCGGGCTGGCCCTCGGGCTGCTCACCCCGCTGGCCGGGGCGGCGGTCCTGGGCACCATGGCCAACGCGGTGGCGGTGAAGTGGGGCGGCGGCTTCTTCTCGCCCCAGGGCGTGGAGTACGAGGTCCTCCTCACCGCCGGCGCCGCCGCGCTCACCCTCTCCGGCCCGGGCCGCTGGGCCGCCGACCGCGCCCTGCCCGTCCTGCGCTCCCACCGGCTCTCCCACGGCGCCGCCGCCGTGGCGCTCGGTCTCGCGGCGGCGGGCGCGACCCTGCTGCTCCGCTCCTGAGGCCCGCACCCCCGCCGGGGCCCGGCACCGGCCGCCGGGCCCCGGCACCGGGGAACCGCACGAGGCACGAGACGGAAGGCACCACCATGACCACGACCGCGCCCACCCCACCGCCCCCGCGTCCCGCCGCGGCCGGCCGCATGCCCGTGCTGTACCTCGGCCACGGCGCCCCGCCCCTGGCCGACGACGCCCTGTGGACCGCGCAGCTCGCCGCCTGGGCCCGCGAACTGCCGCGCCCGCGGGCCGTCCTGGTCGTCTCCGCGCACTGGGAGTCCGCACCCGTGGTGCTGGGCGCCACCCGGACCGTTCCGCTGGTGTACGACTTCCACGGCTTCCCCGAGCGCTACTACCGGGTCGCCTACCCGGCCCCCGGCGCCCCCGCCCTGGCCGAGACGGTGCGGGGGCTGCTCTCCGGCCCCGGCGGCGCCGTGCACGACGCCCCGGACCGGGGCCTGGACCACGGTGCGTACGTGCCGCTGGCGGAGATGTTCCCGGAGGCCGACGTCCCCGTGCTCCAGCTGTCCATGCCCACCCTCGACCCCGGGGAGCTGCTGCGGCTGGGACGCCGGCTGGCCCCGCTGCGCGACGAGGGCGTACTCGTCGTCGGCAGCGGCTTCTTCACCCACAACCTGCGCGGCCTGGCGTGGGGCGCGGGACCGGACGAGGCGCCCGGCTGGTCGCGGGAGTTCGACGCGTGGGGCGCCGAGGCCCTGGCCCGGGCGGACGTCGACGCCCTGCTGGACTTCGGCCGGCGGGCCCCGGCGAGCCGGATCGCCCACCCCCGCAGCGACCACTTCGCGCCGCTGTTCGTCGCGCTGGGGGCGGGCGAGGACTCCCTGGCCTCCCAGCGCACCGTCATCGACGGCTTCTGGGCGGGACTGGCCAAGCGCTCCGTCCAGTTCGGCTGACCGGCCCGGACGGGCGGCCGGGCGGGCGGGCGGTCCCCGGCCCCGCCTCAGCCCCGGACCGCCGGCGGCAGGACCACGGCGCGGGAGGGTGCGTCCGGGTCGTGGGCGACGGAGTCCCCGGGCCGGTGCCAGTGCAGTACGAAGCGCTCGCCGGCCCGGTAGGCGTCCAGCCCCGCCCGGCAGTACGCCACCATGTCGGCGGGCGGCGCCTCCAGGGGATACCAGCCCAGCTCCGAGCACTTGTGGGGCTCGGCGTTGACCGGTTCGCGCCCCTCCCCCAGCCACGCCTCGAAGAACCACCCCATCCGCGGCTCGCCCGCCGGTGAGCGGTGCTGCATCACCAGGGCGACCCGCAGCTCCCGCGGATCCAGCCGCAGCCCGATCTCCTCCCGCGTCTCCCGCAGCACCGCCTCCCGCACGTCCTCGCCGTCCTCGGCGTGTCCCGACGGGGCGTGCAGCAGTCCGTCGGCGTAACCGGTGTTCGCCCGCCGCGCGAGCAGCACCTCGCCGCCGCGCCGCAGGAAGAGGTGGACGTCGACGATCTCCCTGTGCCGCCTGTTCACCCGGGGAATCCTCATGCCGGGGATCATCGCACCCGGGCGGCCGCGGTGCGCCCGGAGGGCGTCCCGCGCGGACCGGCTTGCCCGTGCCCCTGGGGGAGGGTCCACAGTGGCGGGGTGCGCGACTCGATCACGATCGGCGAACTCGCCGCCCGAACCGGACTCAGCCGGAAAGCCCTTCGTCTGTACGGGGACCGGGGGCTGCTGCCGCCCGTCCGCGTCGACCCGGCGACGGGGTTCCGCCGCTACGGCCCCGAGCAGGTGGAGCGCGCCCGCCGCATCGCGCTGCTCCGGGCCGTGGGCATGCCCCTCCCGGAGATCGCGGCGGTGCTCGCGCCGGGCGGTGAGGAGTCGGTGCGCCGCCTCGACGCGTACTGGCGCCGGCAGGAGGCGGAGCAGGGCGCGCGCCGGGCACTCGTGGCCCATGCGCGCCTCGTCCTCGCGGGAGGGGGACCGGCCCCGTACGAGGTCTCCGAGCGGAACGTCCCCGAGCAGAAGGTCCTCCACACCCGGCGCCACGTCTCGGCGCACGAGCTGCCCGGTTACCTCGCCGAGGCGTCCGGGACGCTGTTCTCCCGCCTGCACGCGGTCGGGGCGTGCCTCTCCGGCCCGGTGTTCGCGGTGTACCACGGCCTGGTGAGCGAGGACTCCGCCGCCCTGGTCGAGGTGTGCGCCCCGACCGAGGCGGCCGTGGAGCCCTCGGGCGGCATCGGTGTGCGCCTGGAGGCCGCGCACCGCGAGGCGTTCGTCGCCCTGACCAGACCGGAACGGGGCCATCCCGCCATGCTCCCGGCCCACGACGCGCTCGCCGCCTGGCTGGCCTCGCGCGGACTGCCCCCGAGCGACTCCGTGCGGGAGGTCTACCACCCGAACTGGGCGACCGCGGGGCCGGGCGAGCACGTCGCCGATGTCGCCCGTCCCGTCGGGGGGACCGCCTGAGGAGCCCGCGCCCCCGGACGGGCCGCGGGAGGCGGGCCGCCCCCGCGGAACGGGGCACGTCCCGGACCGGGCGGGGCTAGGCTGGCGCCGTGGCCTGTGTGAGCGAGTTGATCTCCTATCCGGTCAAGGGCTGTGCGGGCGTTTCCGTGCCGGCGGCCCTCGTGACGGAGGCGGGCCTCGCCCACGACCGGACGTTCATGGTGGTCGGCGAGGACGGGGTGTTCCGCACCCAGCGGAGCGATCCGCGGCTGGCCCTCGTCCGCCCCTCCGTCGGTGCGGACGGCGGGCGGCTCACCCTGCGGGCGCCGGGCGCCGAGCTCCTGGCGGTCGAGGTGGACCCGGCCGCGGAACGGATCGAGGTGCGGCTCTTCGGCAAGCCCCTGCAAGGCGTCGACCAGGGGCCCGGGGCCGCCGCGTGGCTGTCGGAGGTGCTCGGCGCCCCCAGCAGGCTGGTGCGCGTTCCGCCGGAGCAGCGCCGGGTGGTGGACGGGCGGACGCCGGGGGTCTCCGGGTACGCCGACAGCAGTCCCGTCCACATCCTGTCGCGCTCCTCGCTGGACGAGCTGAACCGGAGGATCGCGGAGGCCGGGGGCGGCCCGCTCACGATGGACCGGTTCCGCCCGAACGTCGTCGTCGACGGCTGGGACGAGCCCCACACCGAGGACCGCGTGCTCCGGGCGGTCCTCGGGGAGGCCGAACTGGCGTACGCCAAGCCGGCTGTGCGCTGCGCGGTGACGCTCGTCGACCAGCGCACCGGCGCCCGGTCCGGGCCCGAGCCGCTGCGGACGCTCGCCCTGTACCGCAGGGCCGTCCGGGACGGCCTGTCGGGCGTCATGTTCGGTGCGAAGTTCTCGGTGGTCCGGACCGGGCGGCTGGCGGTGGGGGACGAGGTGGGCGTCACCGCGTGGGACGCGGACCGCCCCTGACCCCTCCGGGCGGCGCCGCGCGGACCGCTCCCCGCGGCCGATCCCCTCCGGCGGCCGGTGCGGGCCCGCACCGGCCGCCGGAGGCCGGGAGGAGGTCAGGAGAAGGCGGACAGGCAGTTCACCGGCCGGGCGTTCGCCGGGTCGAGGGCGTTGGCCGTCAGGTGGAAGGCGAGGCGGTCGGCCAGCGCGACGGTCAGGTGCCCGGAGAGGTCGAGGGCGCACACCTCCTGGAGCAGGATGTTGCGCACGCCCGGCCCGTCGAGGAACTGGGTGCGCCAGGGCGTGACGACCTGGTCGTGGCGGGTGGCGATCACCGTGTACGCCACCCCCGGCACGGTGTCGCCGCCCTCGTTGAGGCGGCGCAGGAGGTCCGACCCGGCCACCTGGTCGCGCAGGGCGGGGGTGTGGGTGCCCAGCAGGTCCTCCGCGCCGGGGAAGTGCTCCAGCAGCCGGGTGAGCCCGAGCAGGTCGGTGCCGTGGTTGCTCGGCGCGATGCCGACCAGGGCGTTGACCTTCTCCGCCCCGCCGAGGAACTTCAGGTAGTAGCGGGGCATCATCCCGCCCTGGGAGTGGCCGACGATGTCGGCCTCCCGCGCGCCGGTGTCCTCCAGCACCCCGTCGACGTACGCGGCCAGCTCCCGCGCGGAGTCCTCCACCGGGCCGAGGCCGTGGAAGAAGGGGACGCCCGGCAGCCTCCCGTAGTCGAGGGAGAAGACGCACCAGCCGCGTGCGGCCAGGTACGGGGCCAGTCCGAGCCAGTTGTCGACGGAGTTGCCGAAGGTGCCGTGGACCAGTACCACCGGGCGGGGGCGCCGGTCGGACGGGGTGCAGGAGCGGTCGTTCCAGCCGCCGCCGGAGGCGGACGCCGGGGCCGCGGCCACCGCGCCGGCCGCGGGCTCCACGGCCCGGGCGGCCGTCGGCGCCGTCGCCGCGAGGACGGCGAGCAGCACCGCCGTGAGCAGCCGGAGCGGTCTTCGGGGACGTCGTACGGACGGCTTCATGGGACCTCCTCGCCCTGGAATGTTGCGTTCATGTCAAGATACTGACGGGTAGCGCAACGGGCCACACCCCGGGCGGAACATCGCGGCGCGGGACCGGCGGGGAGGCGGGCGGGGCGTCCGGCGGGCCGGACCCGGTTCAGGCCGCCGCCACCGGCCCCGGCAGGTCCACCAGGGAGGCGAGCGCGGCACGGTGGCGGTCGGGGGTGCCCAGCGCGATCTGGCAGGCCTTGGCCCGCTTGAGGTACAGGTGCGCCGGGTGCTCCCAGGTCATCCCGATGCCGCCGTGCAGCTGGACGCACTCCTCGGCCGCCCGCACCGCCAGGTCCCCGCAGTGGGAGGCGGCCACCGCCACGGCCACCGGGGCATCCGGGTCGCCCTCGGCGAGGGTCCCGGCGGCGTACCGGGCGGCGGCCCGTGCGCCCACCACGTCCAGCCAGAGATCGGCCAGCCGGTGCTTGAGCGCCTGGAACGAGCCGAGCGTCCGGCCGAACTGGCGCCGCTCCTTCAGGTGGGCGACCGTGCTCTCCAGGCACCACTCGGCGATGCCGAGCTGCTCGGAGGCGAGCAGTCCGGCGCCGGTGAGCAGGGCCCGCTCCAGGGCCCGCGGCGCCCGGTCGGGTCCGGCCAGGCGCCGGGCGGCGGTGCCGGCGAGGGTGACGTCGGAGAGCGGACGGGTCAGGTCGAGCGAGGTGCGCGGGACGACGGACAGCGCCGCGGCGCTCGCCTCCACGGCGTAGAGCCCCGGGCCGTCCCGGCCCTCGGCGGGCACGAGCAGCACGTCGGCGGCGGCCGCGTCCGCGACGGAGGTGACCGCACCGGTCAGGGTGCCCGCGCTGTCGGCCCGCACGGCCGGGGGCCGGGGGCCCGCGCCCGGCGCGGTGGACAGGGGCACCGCCAGGGCGGCGGTACGCTCCCCGGCGGCGAGGGCGGCCAGCAGCTCGTCCGCCCCGCCGTCGCCGGTCAGGGCGAGCAGGGCGGTGGTGGCGAGCACGGCGCTGCCCAGGTAGGGGGTGGGCGCCGCGGCGCGGCCCAGCTCCTCCATCACCACGGCGGTCTCGCGCACCGAGGCCCCCGCTCCCCCGGCCTCCTCCGGCACCGGGAGGGAGGCGGCGCCCAGGTCCCGGGCGAGGGCCTGCCACAGCTTGCGGTCGTACGGCTCGGCGGTCTCGCAGCGGGCCAGGACGGTCTGGTACGGGCTGCGGTCGGTCAGCAGCGCGCGGACGCTGGAGCGCAGCTCCTCCTCGATCTCCGAGTACAGCAGGCCGGTCATCGGGCGAGCTCCTTCCAGGGGACGTCCTTGTCGGTGCGGGCCTCGGCGGGCAGTCCCAGCACCCGCTCGGCGATGATGTTGCGCAGGATCTCCGAGGTGCCGCCCTCGATGGAGTTGCCCTTGGCGCGCAGGTAGCGGTAGCCGGCGCCGCGGCCGGTGAAGTCCACGGCCTCCGGGCGGCGCATGCTCCAGTCGTCGTAGGCCAGGCCCTCCTCGCCCAGCAGCTCGACCTCCAGCCCGCTGAGCTCCTGCGCCAGCCGGGCGAAGGCCAGCTTCGTCCCGGCGCCCTCGGGCCCGGGGTGGCCGGCGGTGAGCTGCTGGCGCAGCCGCTCGCCGGTGAGCCGGGCGACCTCGGCCCCCACCCAGCCGGACAGCAACCGCTGGTGGAGCCCGTGGGTGCGCAGCTCGGGGCGCTCGCGCCAGGTGGCCGCGACCTTGCCGACCATGCCGCCCTCACGCGGCAGGCGCTGCCCGCCGATGGCGACGCGCTCGTTGTTGAGGGTGGTCTGGGCGATCCTCCACCCCTCCCCCACCCCGCCCAGGCGGTGGGCGTCGGGGATGCGGACGCCAGTGAGGAAGACCTCGTTGAACTCCGCCTCGCCGGTGATCTGGCGCAGCGGCCGCACCTCGACCCCGGGGTCGGTCATGTCGCAGACGAAGTACGTGATGCCGTGGTGCTTGGGGACGCCCGGGTCGGTGCGGGCGATCAGGATGGCCCAGCGGGCGTTGTGGGCACTGGAGGTCCACACCTTCTGGCCGTCGACCACCCAGGTGCCGCCGTCGCGCACCGCGCGGGTGGCGAGGGCGGCCAGGTCGGATCCCGCGCCGGGTTCGCTGAAGAGCTGGCACCACACCTCCTCGCCCGTCCACAGCGGACGCAGGAAGCGCTCCTTCTGCTCCTCGGTGCCGTACCGCAGGATCGTGGGAGCGGCCATGCCCAGTCCGATGCCGTTGCGGCCGGGGTCGTTGTCGGGGGCGCCGGCCGCGGCCAGTTCGGCGTCGACGACGGCCTGCAGGGCGCGCGGGGCGCCGAGCCCGCCGTGGCCGTGGGGGAAGTGCACCCAGGCGAGGCCGGCGTCGTAGCGGGCGCGTAGGAAGTCGAGCCGGCCGGTGACGGCCGGGTCGTGCGCGTCGAGCAGCGCCCGGGCGCGGCGGCGCAACTCGTCGGGATCGGTCACGGGGACGTTCTCAGAGGGCACGGCATCTCCTTCACGGGCCACGACTAAGCGCTTGCTCATCCTCATGGCATACCGACCGGTACGTCAACGGTCCGGTGCGCCCGGCCGGCCGGGCGGCCTTCGGGACGCACGGCGGAGACCGGTGATTTCACCGATGCGGAAGCCCCCGCTCCGACCTCACGATGACGCCTGTCCACCCCCCTCGGGCATCCCCTCACACAAGGGAGAACACACCCTCATGGAGCCGCAGCAGCACGACGCCGCCCCGGTCGCGGACCGGCACGAGCGCGCCCCCCGCCGGACGACGAAGCTGGCCCTGGCCCTGACCATGGTCCTCGGCGCCGCAGGCGTCGCCCTGCCCACCGCCCAGGCCGCCCCGGCCACCGCCGCCGTGCAGGCCGCCGCCGACAACCCCTACGAGCGCGGCCCGAACCCGACCGAGCAGAGCATCGAGGCCGTCCGCGGGCCCTACGCGGTCTCGGAGACGCGCGTCTCGTCCCTGTCGGTCACCGGCTTCGGCGGCGGAACGATCTACTACCCGACCACCACCGCCGACGGCACCTTCGGCGCCGTGGCGATCTCCCCCGGCTACACCGCCGACCAGTCCAGCATGGCCTGGTACGGCCCCCGGCTGGCCTCGCAGGGCTTCGTGGTCTTCACCATCGACACCAACAGCCGCTACGACCAGCCCGGCAGCCGCGGCGACCAGCTGCTGGCCGCGCTGGACTACCTGACCCAGCGCAGCTCGGTCCGCAGCCGGATCGACAGCGGCAGACTGGCGGTCATGGGCCACTCCATGGGCGGCGGCGGCAGCCTGGAGGCCACCAAGGAACGGCCCTCGCTGAAGGCGTCGATCCCGCTCACCCCGTGGAACCTGGACAAGAGCTGGCGCGAGATCACCGTGCCGACGTTCATCATCGGCGCCGACGGCGACAGCATCGCCTCGGTCAGCTCGCACGCCGAGCCGTTCTACGAGAGCCTGCCCAGCTCCACGGACCGGGCGTACATGGAGCTGAACAACGCGTCGCACTTCACGCCGAACACCTCCAACACCGAGATCGCGAAGTACAGCATCTCCTGGCTGAAGCGCTTCGTGGACAACGACACCCGCTACGAGCAGTTCCTGTGCCCGCTGCCGCGGCCGAGCCTGCGGATCGAGGAGTTCCGCGGCAACTGCCCGCACTGACGGGTCCGCGCCGGAGCGGACGCTCCGGCGCGGGCACACCGCCCCGGACGGCTTCCCCGGGGAAGGTGGCGGTCGCCTCCGGCGGCCGCCACCGCCGTGTCCGGCCCCCGTGCGGGACGCGCCCGCCCGCGGCCGCGCCCGCCGGTGTGACGTACGCCAAAGGGATTGGCCCCTGCGCACCCGGCAGTGGCAGGGTAGAAGGCCGACGCAGACGCAGCGGGACACGCACGACACGAAGGAGCCCCATGAGAATCGGCATCGTCGGAGCCACCGGCCAGGTCGGTGGAGTGATGCGCGAGATCCTGGCCGAGCGCGACTTCCCGGTGGAGCAGCTGCGGCTGTTCGCCTCGGCCCGCTCGGCGGGACGGACCCTGCCCTGGAAGGGCGGCGAGGTCACCGTCGAGGACGCCGCCACGGCCGACTACACGGGGCTGGACATCGTGCTGTTCTCCGCGGGCGGCTCGACCTCGAAGGCCCTGGCCCCGAAGGTCGCCGCCGACGGGCCGGTCGTCATCGACAACTCCTCGGCCTGGCGGATGGACCCCGAGGTCCCGCTGGTGGTGTCCGAGGTGAACCCCCAGGCCGCCGCCGAGCGCCCCAAGGGGATCATCGCCAACCCGAACTGCACCACCATGGCCGCGATGCCGGTGCTGCGCCCGCTGCACGCCGAGGCCGGACTGACGGCCCTGGTCGTCTCGACCTATCAGGCGGTCTCCGGCAGCGGCCTGGCCGGCGTCGCCGAGCTGGACGAGCAGGTCCGCAAGGCCGTCGAGGGGGACGCCACCCGGCTGACCTTCGACGGTTCGGGCGTGGAGTTCCCGCCGCCGGGCAAGTACGCGCGCCCCATCGCCTTCAACGTGCTGCCGATGGCCGGATCCGTCGTCGACGACGGCCTGAACGAGACCGACGAGGAGCAGAAGCTCCGCAACGAGAGCCGCAAGATCCTCGGCATTCCGGAGCTGAGGGTCTCGGGCACCTGCGTGCGGGTGCCGGTCTTCACCGGCCACTCGCTCCAGATCAACGCCCGCTTCGAGCGCCCGATCAGCCCGCGGCGGGCGGCGGAGCTGCTGGAGGGCGCTCCCGGCGTGGTCCTGACCGACATCCCCACCCCGCAGCAGGCCGCCGGCCAGGACCCGACCTACGTGGGCCGGATCCGCGCCGACGAGACCGTGGAGAACGGCCTGGCCCTGTTCTGCTCCGGCGACAACCTCCGCAAGGGCGCGGCGCTCAACGCCGTCCAGATCGCGGAGCTGGTCGCCGCCGAGTCCCGCTGACCCCCCGTCCCCCGGGCACCGGACGCGCCCGGGGGACCGCCGCGCACCGGCCGGCGTCGCCCGGTGCGCCCGCACCACCGACGGGCCCCGCACCCGCCTCCCGGCGGGTGCGGGGCCGTCGGCGTTCCGCGGCCCCAGGGCGCCGGACGCGGGACCGCGGAACGGCTGCGGGGCTCAGCCGAGCCGGGCCCCGTACCTCTCCAGGGCCTCGGTCAGCGGCTGGAAGAAGGTCTCGCCTCCCCTGGTGCAGTCCCCCCGGCCGCCGGAGGTCAGCCCGTGCCCGGTACCGCCCGAGAAGAGCGGGCCGCCGCTGTCGCCGGGCTCGGCGCAGACGGTGGTCTGGATCAGGCCGTCGACCCTGCCCTGCGGATAGGTGACGGAGACGTTCAGCGCCACGACCTGCCCCTCGCGGACACCCGTGGTGCTGCCGCTGCGCCGGACGGGCTGCCCCACGATGGGGTCGGCCGCCCGGTTGACGTCCTGGGCGGCATCTTCGCCGAGGTTCACCTCGCTCGGGCGGTCCACGGCGCGGACGTAGCGCACCAGGGCGTGGTCGTCGCCGGGGAAGCTGCTGGCCACCGTGATCCCGACGGTCCGGCCCTGCCGCGTGGCCGACCATCCGTCGTGGGGCCGGCCGCAGTGGCCCGCGGTCAGGAAGTACGGCCGGCCGTGCCGGACGACGTTGAAGCCGAGCGAGCAGCGCGCCCCGTCGTCGCGCCAGATCGCGTCGCCGCCCGCCAGCATCGGGGTGAACGCCCCCTCGGCCTGCTTCAGGACCGCCTTGTCGCCCAGCGCGGCGACCCGGTCGCGCAGCCTCTCCAGGGCGGCGCCCCGCACCGTCTCGTCCGCGGTGACCACGACCTTGTTGAGCCGGTGGTCGACGGCGCGCGCGGTGCCGGGGGGGCTCTTGGCGGTCAGGTCCTTCTGCGCGGCGCCCAACTGCGCCAGGGAGTGCCGCACGAGGCGGGGCTCGGCGCCGGCCTGCCGGACCTTCGCCGCTCCCGCGTCGCTGAGGACGTTGACCACCAGCACGCGGCCCTCGGCGTCGTAGTAGGCGCCCGCCATGTCGTCCCTGAGGTCTCCGGCGAGGGTGGTGGCCAGTTCGGTGGCGGCGGTGGGGGTGAGAGGTCTGGGCGCGGCTGCGGTCTCCGCGTTCGCCGGGGCGAGCGGTCCGGCCAGCAGCGCCGCCAGGCCCGCGCCCGCGACGGCCGTGCGCCGGGTGAGTTTCCGTCGGTGTTCCAACTCGATGCCTCCCGTGGGGGAAGGAGACGCCCATAACAGGACGACTCCGGAGGAATGTCCGGCTCCGTCATCCTGCCTCAGCCGACGGGATCGCACACGTCGAGTAGGAGCACCGCCACCTTCCGTCACCACCCGCGTGCTCCGCCGGCGCCCTGGGCCGGGGACGGCCCCCTCCGGGCGGCGCGGACACGGCGGAGCCCCCGCCCGGCATGGGGTGCGGACGGGGGCTCGTGCGCCTGCGAGGATCAGTAGACGCTCACGCCGTAGGCGTTCAGCGCCTCGACGACCGGCTGGAAGAAGGTCGTCCCGCCGGTGCGGCAGTTGCCGCTGCCGCCGGAGGTCAGGCCGTAGGCGGTGGTGCCGGAGTAGAGCGGGCCGCCGCTGTCGCCGGGCTCGGCGCAGACGGTGGTCTGGATCAGGCCGTAGACGATGTCGCCGCCGCCGTAGTTCACGGTGGCGTTCAGGCCGGTGACGCGGCCGCTGTGGGTGCCGGTGGTGCTGCCGCGGCGCGTGACGGTCTGGCCCACGGACGGGTTGGCCGCACGGGTGATGTCCTGGCTGCCGACCTGGCCGGGACGGCTGATCGAGCTGGTGTAGCGGACGATGCCGTAGTCGTTGCCCGGGAAGCTGGAGCCGGCCGTCGTGCCGAGGGTGGAGGAACCGTTGGTCCAGGTGGAGGTGCCGTTGGTGCAGTGGCCCGCGGTGAGGAAGTAGTCGACACCGCTGCTGGAGCGGACGTTGAAGCCCAGCGAGCAGCGCCCGCCGCCGCTGTAGATGGCGTCGCCGCCGGAGATCAGCTTGTTGAACTTGCCGGGGGTGCGCTCGATGCGGATCGAGTCCGCGCCGGCCCCGGCGGTCTTCTTGATCTTGGCGATCTCCGCCTGGGAGACGGTGCTGTCCACCGTGACGACCAGGGTGTTGGTCTCCTGGTCGGTGTACCAGGCGGTGCCGCCCACGTCGGCGGTCTTCATGGCCTTGTCGGCCATGGCCACCTTGGCGGCGGGAGAGGGGGTGGGGGCGGCGCTGGCCGACGCCGGCACGGCCATGGCGGCCGCGGCGACGACGGCGGACGCGGCAGCGATGAGGCGGACGCGGCCCCGTCTGACCGAGGTGTCGTGGGGGGCGGCGGTACGCTTGATCCTCACTGGCTGTTCCTCCTGTGAAGGATGATGGGGGGATACCCGTGATGGGGGCACGGGCACGCAGCGCTTCCGGAACCCGCTGTTCGACGCGTTCCTGACAAGCGCTGGGATGGAGTATTCACACGCCCGTTCTGAGCGCGCAAGGGTGCATCCCGGCCGAGTTCAACGCTGAGCGCACTTCGCGCCCCACATACCGGACATCCCGGTGCGTCAGTCGCACCCCCCGCAACCGCAGTCGCATCCGCCGCCCCCGGAGCCGCCCGAGCCGCCCGAGCTGTTCGAACTGGCGTTGCAGCACTTCCCGCACTGGTTGCAGCAGTCGCAGCAGTCCGCGCAGTCGGAGCAGTCGCAGGAGCGGCACAGCCCCCGGCGCCTCCTCCTCGTCCAGGGGTCCTCGTACGCGCCGCGGCAGCAGACCTGGCCGGTGCAGCACAGCACCGTCCACACCGCGCAGCCGGCCAGCGGCCCCCGTCTGCGGCCCGGGGGCGGCGGACCGGGGTGGCCGGGGCCGGGGTCGCCGGGCCAGGCCGGATGCCGGGGGTCGCCGGTCCGGGGCGGTCCGGGGTGGGCCGCGGCGAAGGCCCGGTCCACCGCGTGCCGCAGTTCGCGCCCGAGCAGGGCGTGCACCAGCGCGGCGCCCCGCTCGTCCGCGAACTCCACGTCGTCCAGGGCCAGTCGCACGCCGTGCACCGCGTCGTCGCACAGCCGCCGCACCTCGGCCAGGGACGTGCCGGTGACGGCGATCGGGTTCCAGGCACCCGACTCCGCGTCGGCCCGCAGGTCCTCCACCGCGTCCAGCAGGTGCGCCAGCCGGCCGAAGAGCCGCCCCGCCTCGGCGAGCGGCGCCTCGTTGCCGGGCCGCTCGGCCAGCCGGGCGGTGTGGGCGAAGGCCGCGGCGGTGGCGGTCTCCGTCGGCTCGGTGACCGCCGTCAGGGAGCCGCCCGGGCCCGTGGCGGCCTCCACCAGCGGCTGACGCTCCACGGCCCCGGTGAGCACCGCGGTGTCGAAGCCCAGTTCGGCGCCGGTGCGGGCACCGGCGCGGTCCCAGCCCGCCGCCACCCGGCGCGCCGCGGCCGCCACCGGACGGCGCGCCAGGACCCCGTCCCCGTCGGCCACGTGGTCGCGCACCTTGGCCGAGGCCAGCACGAGCGAGACCGCCGCGGCCAACCGGGCCCCCTCGCCCCGGGCCACGGCGGCGGTGCGCATGCCGCGCAGCGGGCACGGCCCGGCGGTGCGCCGCAGCCGGCCGGAACCGCCGTCCGGGAGCGCGGTCTGCGCCTCCGTCAGGGCCGAGACGAGGATGCCGTCGTAGTTGGTGACGACGCGCGCGAACTGGCCGTGGTCGCCGCGCAGCGCGAGGCAGAGGCCGCACAGGTGGGCCGTCCAGGCCGTCCGCAGCTCCTCGCCCAGGCGGTGCCGGCACGGCCTGATGATTCCGAACAAACTGTCCCCCGATACCACGAACGCGTGAGTGGCGGTCACGATACCGGGCACCTCACCCGTATGCCTTTGGTGACCACCCGTCCGGCGGGACCGCCCGGTTCCCCGCGGAGCCGCCCCTCGGGTGCGGTTCCGCGTCCCGCTCCGGCGGCGCGCAGCACGCCGTTTGTGCACCAGAACCGTCACGAATCCCGTGCGGAACGGGTAACTGTTTGGCGCGTTGTCAGCATCATGGACAACCATAGGGGTGCGGGCCCCGAGGCGGAGGCGCTGCCAGACACGGTGGACCGTGCTTGTGAGAGGAGGCGTCCATGGGATCGGTGCGCAGGGCGAGTGCGTGGCTGGGCCTCGTCGACGACAGCGAGATGCGCTACTACGACGACGAGTACGCCGAGGGACCCGAGTCCGAGGACGTCCGCGACACATGGGTCACCGATCCGCGGGTGCGTGTGACCGCCGAGACCGCCCAGGGGCAGGGCACCCGGATCGCGACGGTCACCCCCGACGGCTTCCGGGACGCCCGGGGCATCGGCGAGCTCTTCCGCGAGGGCGTGCCGGTGATCGTCAACCTCACGTCCATGGAGCCCGCCGACGCCAAGCGGGTCGTCGACTTCGCCGCCGGCCTCACCTTCGGCCTGCGCGGTTCGATCGAGCGCGTGGCCAACCGCGTCTTCCTGCTCACCCCGCCGGACTACCGGGTGATCAGCGGTGAGACGCGCCGGGTGGGCGAGGGCGGCTTCTTCAACCAGAGCTGACCGGTTCCGGCCGGGCCGGGGCGGCGTCCCCGCCCCGGCCCGTGACGGCTTCACCGGAAGGCGTCGACCCCGGTGAGCGCCTTGCCCAGGACGAGCTGGTGCATCTCCACCGTGCCCTCGTAGGTGAGCACCGACTCCAGGTTGGTGGCGTGCCGCATCACCGGGTACTCCAGCGAGATCCCGTTGGCTCCCAGGATCGTCCGGGAGGTGCGGCAGATCCCGATCGCCTCACGCACGTTGTTGAGCTTGCCGAAGCTGACCTGTTCCGGGCGGAGCCGCCCGGCGTCCATGCGCCGGCCCAGGTGGTGCGCGAGGAGCACGCCCTTGTGGAGTTCGAGGGCCATGTCGGCGAGCTTGGCCTGGGTGAGCTGGAAACCGCCGATCGGCCTGCCGAACTGCTCGCGGGTGCGCGCGTACTCCAGGGCCGCCTCGAAGCAGGAGCGGGCCGCGCCCATCGCCCCCCACACGATGCCGTAGCGGGCGTGGTTCAGGCAGCTCAGCGGCCCGCGCAGCCCGATGGCCTCCGGCAGCACCGCGTCGGCGGGCAGCCGTACGCCGTCCAGCACCAACTCGCTGGTGACCGAGGCGCGCAGGGACCACTTGTGCCGGATCTCCGGGGCGGAGAAGCCGGGGGTGTCGGTGGGGACGACGAAGCCCCTGATCCCCTCGTCGGTGCGGGCCCAGACGACGGCCACGGAGGCCACCGAGCCGTTGGTGATCCACATCTTGCGGCCGTCGAGCACCCAGTCGCCCCCGTCGCGCCGGGCCGAGGTGCGCATCCCGGCCGGGTCGGAGCCGTGGTCGGGTTCGGTGAGGCCGAAGCAGCCGATCGCCTCGCCGGACGCCATCGGCGGCAGCCACCGGCGCTTGTGCTCCTCCGACCCGTAGCGGTGGATGGCGTACATCGCCAGCGAGCCCTGCACCGAGACCAGCGAGCGGATGCCGGAGTCGGCCGCCTCCAGCTCCAGGCAGGCCAGCCCGTACTGGACGGCGGAGGCTCCCGCGCAGCCGTAGCCCTGCAGGGACATGCCCAGGGCGCCGATCGAGCCCAGTTCGCGGGCCAGCTCCCGGATGCCGGGCAGCTCCCCGTCCTCGTACCAGCCGGCGATGTGCGGCAGCACCCGGTCCGCGGCCCAGGAGCGGACGGTGTCGCGCACCGCCAGGTCCTCCGGGTCGAGCAGGTCGTCCAGGCCGAGCGGGTCGGCGGGGTCGAACGGCGGGAGGGCGGAGCTGGACACGGTAGGGCCTCCGGCGGGTGCTCTTCGAGGGTCGCGCCCGACGTTACGGCCGGGTAATACCGCCGGACAAGAGGGATCCCCCCGGGCGTCCGGTCCGCTCCCCCGGTTCCGGCTCCCGGCGGGCGCCGTCCGCGCCGGGGCGCTCGCCCTCCGGCGCGTCCTGAGCCGCACCCCGCGGCGTCCCGCCCCGCTCCCCCTCCTGCGCCGCGGCCGCCATGGTGCGCGGCAGCCGCAGCGCGGCCAGCGCGCCGAGCAGCAGCAGGCCGGCACTGACCAGCAGCGCCACGTGCAGGCCCTGGACGAAGGACTCCCGCGCCGCCGCGCGCAGCGCCTCCCCCTCCGGTCCGCCGAGCCGCCCGGCCACCTCGTACGCCTCGCCCAGCGAGCGGGCGGCGTCCGCCGCGGCCTCCCGCGGCACTCCGTCGGCCGCCCGCACCCCGGGGGCGTAGGCGGCGTTCACGACGGTGCCCAGGACCGCGATGCCGATGCCCGCGCCGAGCTGGTAGGCGGTCTCGCCGATCGCGGCCGCGCCCCCCGCCCGTTCGGCCGGGGCGTCGCTGAGCATCGACTCGTAGGAGCCGAAGAGCGTCGTCTCCAGGCCGAACCCCAGCAGGACGAAGCCGCCGACCAGCAGGACGGGCCGGTCCTGCTGACCGGCGCCGGTCAGGGCCAGCACGGCGGCGGCGGTGGTCAGGAAGCCGAGGCAGACCATGGTGCGCGGCCCCAGGCGGCGCAGCATCCGGGAGCCTGCCAGGCCCGCGGCGATCGCGGCGAGGCTGAGGGGCAGCAGCCGCAGCCCGGTCTGCAGCGGGCTGAGCCCGAGGACCAGCTGGAGGTACTGGGCGGCGATCAGCGCCAGGCCCACCAGTGCCAGCACCGTCAGCACGATGCAGGCCACGGCGGTGCCGAAGGCGGGCCTGGTCAGGCCGGCGCAGTCCACCAGGGGGTGGCGGCAGCGGCGCTGCCGGCGCACGAACAGCGCCAGCAGCGCCGCGCCCAGCAGCCCCGGCAGCAGCACCCCGGGCCGCAGCGGACCGCCGTCGGCCGCCTGCTTGACGCCCAGGATCAGCGCGCACAGCCCGGCGGCGGCCAGCAGGGCGCCCACCACGTCCCAGGGGCCCTCCCGGTCGCCGGTGGACTCCGGCAGCAGCCGCAGCCCGGCGGGGACGCACAGCAGCATCAGGGGGATGTTGACCAGGAAGACCGACCCCCACCAGAAGTGCTCCAGCAGCGCCCCGCCGACCAGTGGCCCGATGGCGGCGCCCACGGCGGCGACCGCGCTCCACACCCCGACGGCCAGCGCCCGCTCGCGGCGGTCGGGGAAGACGTGCCGCAGGATCGACAGGGTGGCGGGCATGATCATCGCGCCGCCGACCCCGAGCAGCGCGCGGGCCGCCACCAGCACCTCGGGGGTGTGGGCGTAGGCGGCCAGCGCCGAGGCGGCACCGAAGGTGGCGTATCCGGCCACCAGGACCCGGCGCCGTCCCACCCGGTCGCCCAGGGTGCCGAAGAGGATCAGCAGGGACGCGCAGACCAGCGGGTAGGCGTCCACGATCCACAGCAGCTCCACGGGGCCGGGCCGCAGCGCCTGGGAGACGGCGGGGACCGCGACGTGCAGCACGGTGGCGTCGACGGCGACGAGGAGCAGGCTGACGCAGAGGACGACGAGCACCGTCCAGCGGTTCGCGGCGCCCCCCGGAGCAAGGCGGCCGCCCCCGCCCGGCGGGCGCCCGGCCCGCTCCGTCCCTCGCCGTCCCTGCCGGGGGACGTCCGCCGCCCTGGTGGCTCCGGCCGTGGTCGTCCCGGACATGTACGCACCTCCTGTTGCGCTCGCCCCTGGGGAGACCTTCCGGGCCGGCCCCGCTCCGGCGGTGGGGAAGTGCCGGTACGCGGGCGGCGTACGGCCCGGTGTGGAGGGACGAGTCGGTCCGCCAGCGTACGCGAGACCCTCCGGCGGCCGCGTGGCCCACCTCACGCCGGGGGCGGCCGAGACCCGCCCCACCGCTTCGCCCGGGCCCGTTGCGCTCCTCCTCCGTGCCGGCGAGCCACCTCCTGCCCTCCACGCCCGCCTCCGGGAAGCCCGCCGGCCGCGCTCGCCGGGCTGACGCGCCCGGTGGGGGCCGCGGTCGTGGCGGCGGTGCGGGCGGCGGCGGCCGAACGGGCCGACCGGGGGCCGGGGTTGCCGCCGCGCGCGGTGGCCGGGACGCTGCTCGCCCCGCTCGGCTGGTTCGCCTACGTCGGCCGGATGGGGCTGCGGACCGGGAGTCCCCCGGGCCAGCGGGACGTCCAGGGTCGGTGGGGCAACGGCTTCGACGGCGGCGCGGCGTTCGCCGCGTTCGCCTGGGCGCATCCGACCGGCCGGACGGCCGCCGGACCGGCGCTGCTCGCCGGGGTGGTCCCGGCGCGGTGGCTGTGCGTGCCGTGCGTGCGGCGGCGGCCGCCCCGGCGGTGTACGGGGCCGTGCGGCTGCACGGTTCGGGGCCGCCCTGACCGCCCGCGGGGCACGCTGGGTTAATGACCGGTGGATTGCGCGCGTCATCGAGGGAAAGCAGAAGGCGCGGGGCCGTTCCAATACCTTCCGCGGGAAGCAGCCGCCAGAATGCCGGAAAACCCATGTCGCGGCCGGAAATAAGGACCTCCCGACCCGGAGGGCAAGTGCATTCCACATCACATAGGCATTACGAAGCCGGTGGCCGGTTCGGTGCCGAAGGTCACCGCCTGTAATCTCGATTGGGTGCGTACCGATCGGATCTTCGCCCGCCTGGAACAGGAGCCGGCGCGACCGCTCACCCCCCCGCCGGGGATGAGCGGTACCCGCAAAGCGCTCTTCTTCGCCACGCTGGGCCTCTACGCCGCCATCGTGGCCGCGGTGCTGACCACCTCCCAGCTCGTGCGGCTGGACTGGCGGGTCATGCTCTTCCGTCCGTACAAGCAGTGGCCGGAGCTCCACGCCTTCCTGGACTACTTCGTGGTGCTCGGCCAGCGCGGCCCCACCGCCGTGCTGGTCGCCGCGTGGCTGGGCTGGCGCTCCTGGCGGCAGCGGACCCTGCGGCCGCTGCTGACCCTGGGCACCTCCCTGCTGCTGCTGAACCTGACCGTGGGCGCGGCGAAGCTGGGCACGGGTCGTGAGGGCCCGCACTACGCCAACCGCGTCGGCGCGAACGAGATGTTCCTGACCGGCGACATATTCCCCTCCGGGCACACGGCCAACGCCGTGGTGACCTGGGGCATCCTGGCCTACCTGGCCACCACGCCGCGGGCCAGGCGCCGGCTGTCGGTCGTCGCCGCGGTCTTCGCCCTCGGGGTGGGCGCCACCACCGTCTACATCGGCACCCACTGGGTCAGCGACGTGCTGCTGGGGTGGACGTCGGGGCTGCTCATCCTGCTGGCGCTGCCCTGGTTCGAGCCCCTGGTGGCCCGTGTCGAGGCCCGTCTGCTGGGCTACTGGTACCGCTTCCGGGCGGGATCGGCTCCGCTGTCGGTGCGGCTGCGGCCCGCGGGCGCCGGCGCGGAGGCGGCGGGGCTCCCCGGCTCCCCCCGTCCGGTGGCCTCCCGGGAGCCGGCCGTCGCCTCCCGGCCCGCCGAGCGGCCCGGCCGCCCGGCGGATCCCCGCCACCACGGCCCGCACACCGGCCGGCATCCGGTCCGCCCGGACCGGGCGCCCGTCGCCCCGGGCGGCGCCCGGCGCTCCTACGGCGAGCGGACGGTGTCGCGCACCGCGCCGATAGGCCCGCGGAAGTGAGCGGAGCGGGCGCGCCGGCGGCGGCGTGACGGCGGGGCGGACGGACGGTACGCACCCCCCCGCCCCACCCTGCCCCGCTCCGGCGGCAGACGCGAAGCGGCCTGCGCACCCCGCCGGGGTGCGCAGGCCGCTTCGCGTTCCTCACCCCTTCCAACTGCGGGTCACGGTGCCGTCCTCGACGGTGAAGTTGAGCCGCCCGGACAGGTACTCCAGGGTGATGACCGCGTCCGGCGGCAGGGACCGCACGGTGTTCCAGCCGCGGTCGCGGGCCTGCTCCTCGGCGGTGCGGACGTCGAGGCCGACGTAGCCGTCCGGGTCGTCGTCCGGCGTCTGCGGGTTCGTGGGTACCGGTGCCATACCGGCCACCGTACGACGGCGGGCGGGCACCGGGAAGTTCCGGCCGGGTCGTGGCCCGGTCACATCCGCGTCACAACACTGCGGAGCGTGTCCGGTGTCACGCCGCCGTGCGTGCGCGCCGACCGCGCACCGGTGCACTTCCCGCTCCGCCGATTTCCGTTTCCCTCCGGAGTTTTCCGGTTTCCACCGCGCGCTTCCGCTTCCCCGCGGGAAAGGGCAAATTCCCATCGTGTTCCCCAATTCCCTTCGGACAAGCCTACGTTTACGAAAATAGTTTCGCGGTATGCGGAGGCGGGAGGAGCCCCATGACAGAGAAGACGGCAGACGACCACAGCGCGGACGCGGCGGAGGACGGCCGGCGTTCCCTCCCGCCCGGCGAGGTGCTGCGCTCGGCCCGGTCGGAGTTCACCGACCTCACGGGCCTGCACGCCGAGAGTGTCTCCCGGTTCGAGAGGACCGGTGACGGCTGGGCCCTGGAAGTGGAGGTCCTGGAGCTCGAGCGGGTTCCGGACACGATGAGCCTGATGGCCTCGTACGAGGTGACCCTCGACGGCGACGGCCACCTCAGCGGCTACCGCCGTGTCCGGCGCTACGAGCGCGGCCGGGCCGACCCGTCCCGCCGCGGTTGACCACCGCGAGACCGAGAGGAGTGCTCCGTAGATGACTACGGCAGTTCCCGCACAACGTTCCGGCGGAGGCGGCGGCAGCAGCGGCCTCTACGACGTCCTGGAACTCATCCTGGACCGCGGACTGGTGATCGACGCGTTCGTCCGCGTCTCGCTGGTCGGCATCGAGATCCTGAAGGTGGACATACGGGTCGTGGTCGCGAGCGTCGACACGTACCTGCGGTTCGCCGAGGCGTGCAACCGCCTCGACCTGGAGTCCGGGCCGAAGAAGTCGCCCGGCCTGCCCGAGGTCCTGGAGAACGCCACCGAGAGCGGCGCGAGCAGCAAGACCAGGGGCGCCCTGGCCGGAGCGGCGGAAAGCATCTCCGACGCCTTCCGCTCGGGCCGCTCCGACGAGGAGGAGGAGGCGGAGCCCCGCAGGCGCCGCGCCGCCTCCCGCCGCAAGGAGGAGAGCGAGTGAGCGTCTACGTGTACGGGATGGCGCGCGCGGACCACCCCGCGCTGCCCGAGAAGGCACCCGGCGTCGGCGAACCGCCGTGCGAGGTGCGGATCGTGCGCGAGGGCGGCCTCGCCGCGATCGTCAGCGACTGCCCGGAGGACCTGCGTCCCAAGCGGCGCGACCTCCTCGCCCACCAGCGGGTGCTGACCGAGGCCGGCGCCGCGGGCCCGGTGCTCCCGCTGCGCTTCGGCAGCCTCTCCGACGACGAGGGGACCGTGCGCGGGGTCCTCTCCGACCACGCCGACCACTACCTGCGGCAGTTGGAGGAGCTCGACGGCCGCTCCGAGTACAACGTCAAGGCCGTCCACCACGAGGAGGAGGTGCTGCGCCTGGTCCTGTCCGAGGACGACGAGGCGCGCGCCCTGGCCCAGCGCAACCGCGCCTCCGGCGGCGGCTCCCACGAGGACAAGCTGCGGCTCGGCGAGATGCTGGCCACCGCCGTGCGCGAACGCGAGGAGCGGGACGCCCACCTGATCGAGAGCACGCTGGCGCCGCTGGCGAAGCGGTGCGTGCCCGGACCGGACGGCTCCGGCTGGCTGGCCAACCTCTCCTTCCTCCTGGACCACGACGCGTCCGAGGAGTTCACCGCCGCCGTCGCGGAACTGGTGCGCGGCAACCCCCACCTGGACATCCGGGCGACCGGTCCGCTGCCGCCCTACAGCTTCGTGGAGCGGCCCGTGCAGGACGAGGCCCGGCAGCCCGCCCCGTCCCCGGCCGGCTGACCGGGGCGGCGCGGCGTGGGGCTGATCGGCGAGATCCTGATGCTGCCCGCCGCACCGCTGCGCGGCGCCGGATGGGTGCTGCGGCAGGTGGTGGCGGAAGCGGAGCGGCAGTACTACGACCCGTCGGCGATCCAGCGCGAACTCCAGGAGCTGTCACGGCAGTTGGACGAAGGGCTGATCGGCGAGGAGGAGTTCGACCGCCGGGAGGACGAGTTGCTCGACCGGCTCCAGGCCGTGCAGGAGCGGCGGCGGCAAGACCAAGGAGAGTACTGAGATGACGAACCGGTGGACGAACCGGTCGGCCGGCCGGTCGGTGAACGGGTCGGCCGTGGCGCTGGCCTTCGCCACGGGCTACGTGGTGGGCAGCACGAGGAAACTGGGACTGCCGCTCGGGGCGGCCGGTGCGGTGGTGGGCAGGCGCCTGGGCGTGGACCCGTCCCGGCTCGGTGCGCAGCTCAAGGAGAGGACCCCCCGGCTGGCCGGGACCACCGACAGGCTGCGGGAGAACGTCCGGGGGGCTGCCGGGGCCCTGGCCTCCCCGCTCTCCGGCGCCTCGTCCGACGGTGTGCGCGGGAGGCTCGGCGCGCTGCCCTGGAGGAGGGGCGGCGACGCGGACGCGACGGCCGGGGAGGCCGAGGGGAACACCGAGGACAGCGGGAACACCGAGGACACCGGGGACACCGGGAGCGGCGGTGACAGCCCTTCCCGCACGGGCGGTTCGGCCTCCGGCCGCTCCCGGAAGGCGTCCGGTGCGTCCGGCACCGCCAAGAAGGCCGCCTCCGGCCGCGCACCGGCGAAGAAGGCCGCCTCCGCGGGGAAGAAGACGGCCCCGTCCCGGAAGCCCTCGTCCTCCTCGCGCAGGACGGCGGGGGGCGCGGCCGGCAAGGCCGCCGGCACCGCCGAGAAGACGGCGGGGAACGCCGGCGGGGGCAAGCGCACGGGAGGCAGCCGCCGTGACTGACGGCGTCGGCCTGCGGAAGGCCCTCGCCCGCGGCCCGGCCGCCGGCCGTCTCGCCGAGGCGGCCGGCGGCCGGGCCGCGGCACGCGCCCGCTCGCTGCTGGCCGCCGGTACCCGCGGGGCCGGCGGCCTCACGGCGCGCCTGGGCGGCGCGCGGCGGCACGTGACGGTGGGCGAGTCCGTCGACGTCGGCGTGCCGGTGCGCGAGGCCTACGACCGGTGGCTGGATTTCCTGGAGTCCGGCGGCTCCGGCGACGGGCCGCGCGGCGGTCGGCTGCTGTGGCCCGCCCCCGGCCGGACGGTGCGCGTCACCGAGCGGATCACCGACGACCTCGTCTCCTGGACCGCCGGCACCGCCCGGGAGACGGCCAGGGGCACGGCGACCTTCCACGGGCTGGCCGAGAACCTGACCCGCGTACTGCTGGTCCTGGAGTGCCGCCCGCGCTCGGCGGGACTGCCGACCGGAACCGGGCTCCTGCGGCGCCTGCGGGCCCGCCGCGCGCGGCTGGACCTGGCGGACTTCCAGCGCTCGGTGACGATGGGCATCGAGATCGACGGCGGCGCCGCCGCGCACGGCGGGGACGGACCCGCCGGGGACGGGGAGCCGGAGGCCGGCGGACTCCGCCGCGCCGGCTGACCCGCGCGGCCCCTCCCCCGTCCTCTCGGCCCCTCAGCTCCCGCCGCCGGCCCGGCCCGCCGCCACCGCCCGCGCCAGGCGCTCGGCCAGCGCCTCCATGTGCCGCACCAGCGCGTCGGGGGAGCGCACCTCGAAGTCGAACCCCAGCGCCAGGACGTGGTAGGCCAGCTCCTCCAGCGAGTGGGCGCCGGTGCGCAGCAGGCAGGTGTGCTCGTCGACCGGTTCCAGCACGCCCGCCGCGGGCGTGGTCCTCTCGGCCACCCGCTCGGCCGGCGCGTGCAGGAGCACGGTGGCCCGCTCCCGGTACGCCCCGGTGGAGATGCCCTCGGAGACGTAGGTCCCCCAGTCGTCGGCGGGCGGCTCGCGGGGGGTGAAGCGCGGCCCGTGCGGCGGGGAGAGGGCGACGCGGTCGACGCGGAAGGTGCGCCAGTCGGCGCGGCCGGTGTCCCAGGCCACCAGGTACCAGCGGCGGCCGCCGTACACCAGCCGGTAGGGCTCGGCGTCGCGCCGCGAGGACGTCCCGTCGTGGCCCCGGTAGGCGAAGCGGACCCGCAGGCGGTCCCGGCAGGCGGCCACCAGTTCGGTGATGGTCTCCACGTCCACGGCCGGTCCCCGTCCGCCGATGGGGTCCGTGAAGGCGGCCAGCGCGCCCACCCTCCGCCGCAGCCGGTGCGGCAGCACCTGCTCGAGCTTGGCCAGGGCCCGTACCGAGGATTCCTCCATGCCCCGCACCGCGCCCCCCGCCGCGGCGGTGCGCAGGCCGACGCCGACGGCCACCGCCTCGTCGTCGTCCAGGAGCAGGGGCGGCAGCTGCGCGCCCGCGCCGAGCCGGTAGCCTCCGGCCGTCCCGGTGGTGGAGTGGACCGGGTAGCCCAGGGTCCGCAGCCGGTCCACGTCGCGGCGCACCGTCCGCGGGGTCACCCCGAGGCGTCCGGCCAGCTCCGCGCCGGTCCACTCGCGGTGGGCCTGGAGCAGGGAGAGCAGCCGCAGCAGTCGTGCCGATGTCTCCAGCATGCGACCGAGTCTGTCATCCCCGGTGGCCGCCGCCCCGGGTGCGGGTCCGCCCGGGCGGACCCGCACCCGTCAGCCGCCCGCCGGCGGGGTCGGCTCCAGCCGCACCGCCAGGTCGTTGGAGCCGGTGTAGTAGGGGCGGGCCCACACCGTCCCGCTTCCGTCCGTGCCGCCCCCGCCCCCCGCGGGCGCTCCGGCGTCCCCGTCCGCCGCCCCGTCGTCCGCCGCCGCCCCGTCGCCGGCGGGGCCGACGGGCAGCGCCGGATAGCGCAGCACCTTCGCCTTGTCGGCGATGTCGTCGAGGATGCGGGCCAGCCGCACCGGCTCGGCCTCCCCGCCGGGATGCAGCCACAGCCTCCACTCGTCCTCCTCCGCCGCCGCGCGGAGCAGGTCGCCGTAGTCCAGCCGCGCCGTGAAGCCGTGCCCCTCGGCCTGCCCCTCCAGCACGGTGAGCGCGGCGGTGACCACCGGCCCGGTCGCCGTGCCCGCCCGCCCCCGGGGGCGGGCCTCCAGCCGGGCGTCCGGGGCGAGGGCGGCCCCGTACAGCCGTCCGTGCACCGTCACGCCGCCGTCCGCGGGCCACACCTCCCCCGCCTCCGCGTGCGGCCAGCGCAGCCAGGAGCGGACCGAGAGGTTGCCGTACTTGGTGGCGTAGGGGATGCGCACCCCCAGCCAGGTGCGGTCGGTGCGCGGGACGCGGTCCATCAGCGAGCGCAGGTCGTTGCACCCGGGCAGCAGCCGGCGCGGCTCGTCCTCGCCCAGCGCCAGGTACACGTCCCAGCGCCCCTCCGCCAGCGGTACCGTGCTGGGCAGGGCGGCACGCAGCACAGTGCCCTCGGCCCGGCCGGCGAGCGGTACGAGCGGCAGCCGCACCGACTCCTCGGGCTCCGATCCGCGCAGGCGCAGCAGCAGGGCTGCGTCCCACCGCTCGGCGACACCGGGCACCCCGACGTCGAAGCTGAGGCCGCCCGCGCTGTCCGCCGTGCAGTCGGCGCGCGGCGCCTCGGCTCCGGAGGTCTCGGATGTGTCGGCGGGTCTGCGGGTGGTCGCGGTCATGCGGTCTTTCCTCCTCTCAGGGCGCCCCCGCGGGTGCGGGCCAGGGCGTCCTTGGTGGCGTACGCGCCGCCGAGCAGGGCTCCCCGGGCGCGGTGCAGGGAGGAGCGCAGCCGTCCGACGCCGCTCCGTCCGCCGCGTGCGACGAGCTCCTCGCAGAGCGACGAGTACATCTCGCCGATCCGCGCGGGGTCGTAGCGCGCGGCGTCCGCGATCGCGGCCCGCCCCATCCGCTGCCTCAGGTCGTCGTCGTTGATCAGTTCCAGCAGGGCACCGGCGATGGCGCCGACGTCCCCGGTGGGCACCAGCCGCCCGTCGACCCCGTCGGCGATGATCTCGCCCGGTCCGTGCGGGCAGGCGGTGGCCACCACGGGCAGGCCGCAGCGCATCGCCTCCACGATCGTCATGCCGAAGGACTCCAGGCTGGAGGTGACGGCGGCGACCGAGCCCTTGACCCACTCGGCCTCGATGGGGTGGGCGGGGCCCATGAGGAACACGTGGTTGTACAGGCCCAGCTCCTCGACCAGGGCCCGCAGCCTCGCCTCCTCGCGCCCCCCGCCGTAGAGCCTCAGCCGCCAGTCGGGCCGCTCCTCGACGACCCTGGCGAAGGCTCTCAGCAGCACGTCGTAGCGCTTGGCCGGGGCCAGCCGCCCGGCGGCCACCACCCATTTGCCGGTGCCGTCGGCGGGCGGCACCTTGGGGGCCGGCACGCCGTTGGGCACCGACTGCACCCGCACGCCGGGCAGGCGCATCATGCGGCGGTAGTCGCGGGCGTCGGCCTCGGTGACGGTGGTCAGGGCGTCCAGGCGCGGGTAGACCCCGCGCAGGGTCAGCCGCAGGGCGCGCGAGTGGGTGGCGAGCGTCAGGTGCTCCTGCCCCAAGCGGACCGGGCCGGGCCTGGTCCGGGTGGCGAGCATCGTGTTGAGGCCCGGGCGGGTCCCGATGACGACGTCGGCGTCGGTGCCGGCCAGGTGCTCGCCGATCCGGCGGTCGGTGAGCGCGCTGTACTTGCGGTAGTTGCCGTCGGCGCGCGGGAACAGCCGCGAGGGCCGGGCGTGTTCGGGGTCGTCCCCGTCGTAGTCCGGGCTGTGTCTGCGCAGGTCCACCAGGTGCCGCAGGCGCACGCCGGGCGCCAGGTCGAAGACGGGGCGGTCGCGGTGCCGGAACACCGAGACGATCTCGACGTCGTGCTGCTCCGCGAGCGCGCACGCCAGGTTGAACGTGGTGCGGATCGTTCCACCGATGCCGTACCCGTGATGCAGCAGGAAAGAGATATGCATCCGTCTCCATGTTCCACGGAGGCGCGCCGGTGCGCCGCCCCGTCGCCGGGATCCCGGAGTTCCGCGTTCCCTCCGGTAGGACCGCCGGCGGCCGCGGCCGGTTGGGCCGCTTGACCACCTTGTACTCGAACGGTTCGCTCATCGTGAGCGTTCTCCGGGAACTCGGTGGTCCCTCCGTGCGTCCGCGGCGGTTCCGGTCCGTCCCGGCCGGAGCCGGGCGGCCCTGGCCGGGCGTGGGGCAGCTCGGGCGTGTCCTCCGTTCGTCTTCGCCGGTGCGCGCGCCGTCCCGCCCGCCGTCCCGCGGCCGCCCCGGCGGGCGGGACGGCGGGCGGGACGGCGGGCGGGGCGGCGGCGCCCCTTGGGGTCAGTGCGTGGTCGCCGGGGACGTCCGCCGGCGGTCCCGGCGGACCGGCGTCACCGGTGGTGCGGGCGTCCGCACCGGGGGGCGCCCCCGGCCGCGGTCCCGCTCACCGGTCACCGCAGGCCCGTCGGGCCCCCTCGGTGGTCCCCGTGTCCTCGGGCGCGCCGGTGCGATGCGCTCCGGCGGCGCCGACGGACCGTACCGCGTCCGCGCCCGGTTCCGGTCCCCGTCCGGCCCCTCGGCGCCCCGTCCGGGGCCGGGGAGGGGACGGCGCGGCGCGCGCCGGGCGGGGCCCGGTGCGGGAGCGGGGAGACGTGTGCGGCACTGCTCCACGCTAGGTCCGGGCCGCCGTTCCGCCGACGCCAACGCGCCAGGGGCGGGCCGGGCGCCCACCCGGTCGGCGGAGGCGCGCGGCGGTCCGCACGCCCGCGCCGGGCCGCCCCGCGGGCCGTCCTGCGGCCTGTGGGCGGATGGTGGGACGCACCGGCGCACGTTCCTGTTAACGCCCCCTGGAACGCTGCCTCACTCCCCCCAGCGCGTGACCGGGGGTCCGGTCCCCCGTTGTGCATGTGAACCGGAACCGAACGCCAGGAGTTCACCCTTGTCCCCCATGCTCGATGTCAGCGACGACGTCCGCGCCGAGATCGGCGAGGAGGAGGCCGCCCGGCTGATCGCCGGCGACAGCGCCCCCGGCAGCTACGACTGCACCTCCTGCCGCGCCCCCGGCGATCCGGAGCAGGAGCCCACCAGCACCGTGCTCTTCGTCGGCGACGAGACGGCCGTCCTCGCCTTCGCCCACGCGAGCTGCCTGTCGTCGCAGGTCGTCCAGGTCTCGGAGGAGCAGCTCCAAGACGCCGTGCGCACCATCACCGGCACCGGCGAACGGGCCGGCGTGCCCGTGCCGCCCCTCGGCGTCCCGGCGCCGGCCGGTCCCCCGGCCGGCGCGCCCGCCGGTCCCGCCACCGCTCCCCGCCAGGCGGTCCTGGGCGTCACCTGCGGCCAGGTGCTCGTCGGCGACCAGCTCCACCCCGCGCTCGTGGTCGAGCCCACCGCCCCCATCGCCCGTCCCGGCTCCCGGGGGACGTCGGACGAGTTCCTCCCCCTGCTCATCGAGCAGGGCTTCATCCCGGTCAACGACGTCTCCCGGGCCCCCCTGCCGATCGCCGGCTGGTCCGTTCTGCTCGCCGTGGGGAAGCTCCACGCCATCCTCCAGCCGGGGCCGGCCGGCGGCCGCCAGACGTCCTGGTGGCAGGCGCACCAGCCGCTGCCGGTCACCGACGAGTGGCGCACGGCCGCCAACCGCACCCACACCGTCCACGTCTACGCGGCCCCGGCCGGCACCATCGGCCAGCAGCCGCGCGAGGACCTGCTCCGCGAGGCGCTGGAGAAGGCCGCCGCGAGCGGGGTCCTGGTGGGCGCCGTCATGCCGCTGGCGGGCACCTCCTGAGCACCCGCGCTCCCGTTTCCCCCACCTGGGCCCGCATCCGCCGGGCGGCGTGATCGTTGGCACTCACGTGCAGCCTTACGAACCTTCCCGCCACCACAACGCGCACCTCAACCGGGGCCAGATCCCGGGGATGCGCGCCCCCCACGAGCCCATGTCGGGTCAGGGCCGCTTCCCGGCCACTCCGATCTACGACGCGCTGTACGCCGAGTACCGGCGGCTGTTCCGGGCCCTCCCCGGGGACCGGACCGGCGAGGAGGAGCTGCGGTTCACGGGCTTCGGCACCGGGACCGCCCACTGGAGCGGGACACACCACGGCGGCTCCCTCCCCGCCGTGCTCCCGGCCGTCCTGCCGCCCGCCCGGCGCGACGGCCGCGCCTACGGCCGGTGAGGCCGCGCCCCCCGGGGCGCGGCCTCCGCGCGGCACGGGAGCGGCCGGCCCCGGCGGCACGCAGCGGGAGGGGCGGTGCGGTCGTGATCCCACGACCGCACCGCCCCTCCCGCTGCGTCACCGCTACTTCTTGCGGCCGCGCTTCTCCCGCACCCGCACCGAGATGTGGATCGGCGTGCCCTCGAAGTCGAACTCCTCGCGCAGCCGCCGCTCGATGAAGCGGCGGTAGCCCGCCTCCAGGAAGCCGGAGGCGAACAGCACGAAGCGCGGCGGGCGGGTGCCCGCCTGCGTGCCGAAGAGGATCCTCGGCTGCTTGCCGCCCCTGACGGGGTGCGGGTGGGCGGCGACCAGCTCGCCCAGGAAGGCGTTGAGCCGCCCGGTGGGCACCCGGGTCTCCCAGCCGGCCAGGGCCGTCTCGATCGCCGGCACCAGCTTCTCCATGTGGCGGCCGGTCCGCGCCGAGACGTTGACCCGCGGCGCCCACTTCACCTGGCCGAGGTCGGTCTCGATCTCGCGCTCCAGGTAGTAGCGGCGCTCCTCGTCGAGGGTGTCCCACTTGTTGAAGGCCAGGACCAGCGCGCGCCCGGCGTCGACCGCCATCGTGATGATGCGGGTGTCCTGCACGCTGATCGGCTCGCTGACGTCGATGAGGACGACCGCGACCTCGGCCTTCTCCAGCGCGGCGGCCGTCCGCAGCGAGGCGTAGTAGTCGGCGCCCTCGGTCAGGTGGACCCGGCGCCGGATGCCGGCGGTGTCGACGAACTTCCACGTCTTCCCGCCGAGCTCGATCAGCTCGTCGACCGGGTCGCGCGTGGTGCCCGCCAGCTCGTTGACGACCACCCGCTCCTCGCCCGCCACCTTGTTCAGCAGGGAGGACTTGCCCACGTTCGGCCGGCCGATCAGCGCCACGCGGCGGGGGCCGCCGGGGCCGGTGCCGAAGGTCTGCGGCGGGGCCTCGGGCAGCACCTCCAGCACCTCGTCCAGCAGGTCGCCGGTGCCCCGGCCGTGCAGGGCGGAGACCGGGTGCGGCTCGCCCAGGCCCAGCGACCACAGCAGGGCTGCGTCGGCCTCGCCGGAGGGGCCGTCCACCTTGTTGGCGCACAGCACCACGGGCTTGCCCGACTTGCGCAGCAGCCGCACCACGGCCTCGTCGGTGTCGGTCGCGCCCACGGTGGCGTCCACGACGAAGACCACCGCGTCGGCGGCCTCGATCGCGAACTCCGCCTGGGCCGCCACGGAGGCGTCGATGCCCAGGACGTCCTGCTCCCAGCCGCCGGTGTCGACCACCTTGAAGCGGCGGCCCGCCCACTCGGCCTCGTAGGTGACCCGGTCCCGGGTGACGCCCGGGCGGTCCTCCACGACGGCCTCGCGGCGGCCGAGGATGCGGTTGACCAGGGTCGACTTGCCGACGTTGGGGCGGCCGACGACGGCCAGCACCGGCAGCGGGCCGTGCCCGGCCTCGCTCAGCGCCCCCTCGACGTCCTCGGCGTCGAACCCCTCCTGCGCGGCGAGCTCCATGAACTCCGCGTACTCGGCGTCGCCGAGCTCACCGTGCCCGTGCCCGTCGCCGGTGTGGTCCTGCTCGTTCATGAAGTCCTGTCCTCGTGTGTCCGTGTGTCGGTGTGTCCGCGGGGCGCCCCGCGCCGCCCCGGCCCGCGGCGGTGCCGGGGCGGCCGGCGCGGGGCGCCGTGCGCACGGGTGCGAAGGTTCCAGTGTCCCCTAAGCGTGCCCGGTGACGCGCCGGGCCTCGGCCAGGTGGGACGCCAGCCGCTCCCCGACGCGCACCGTCGCCTCGTCCAGCGCCGCCCTGGTCCGCCGGCCGCCGCCGTCCCCCGCCGCGAAGGGCTCGCCGAAGACGACGTCGACGCGGCCGCGCAGCGGGGGCAGTGCGGGGACGGCCCGGCTGCGGGCCGTGGCGGTGCCCAGCACCGCCACAGGCACCACGGGCGCGCCCGACCGCACGGCGAAGTAGGCCAGCCCCGAGCGCAGGGAGGCGAAGTCGCCCTCGCCCCGGGTGCCCTCGGGGAAGATCCCCAGCACCCCGCCGTGCTCCAGCACCGCCAGCGCCCCGGTGATCGCCCGGCGGTCGGCCGTGGTCCGGTCCACCGCGATCTGGCCGATGCCGCGCAGGAAGGGGTCGAGCGGCCCGGTGAACGCCTCCTTCTTGATCAGGAAGTGCACCGGGCGCGGCGCCGTCCCCATCAGCATCGGACCGTCCACGGCGTGGGCGTGGTTGACGGCGAGGATGACCGGGCCGGTGGCCGGGACCCGCCAGGCGCCCAGCACCCTGGGCCGCCACAGCCCGTGCATCAGGGCCAGTCCGATGCGGCGCCCGACCGCCGCGCCGCGCGCGCTGGGCGCCTTTGGCGCACCGGAGCCGGCGCGGGCGCCGGGCGCAGCGCCGCGTCCGCGCGCGGTGCCTCCGTCCGCTCCGCTCACCTGGCCTGCTGCTTCTCTTCGACCAGGGTGACGACGCACTCGACGACCTGCTCCAGGGTGAGCTCGGTGGTGTCCACCTCGACCGCGTCGTCCGCCTTCTTCAGCGGGGAGGTCTTGCGGGTGGAGTCGGCGGCGTCCCGCCGGAGCAGCGCCTCGCGGGTGGCCTCCAGGTCGACGCCCTGCTCGCCGTTGCCCTTCAGCTCGCCGCCGCGGCGGGCGGCGCGGGCCTCGGGCGAGGCCGTCAGGAAGACCTTCAGGTCGGCGTCGGGCAGGACCGTGGTGCCGATGTCCCGGCCCTCGACGACGATGCCGGTGGGCGCGCCGGCGGCGATGGCGCGCTGGAGCTCGGTGATCCGGGCGCGCACCTCGGGGACCGCGCTGACGGCGCTGACCGCGGCGGTGACCTCCTGGGTGCGGATCGGTCCGGAGGCGTCCGTGCCGTCCACGGTGATGGTGGGGTCGGCCGGGTCGGTGCCGGAGAGGATCTCGGGGCGGTCGGCGGCGGCGGCCACGGCCGCGGCGTCGTCGACGTCGATGCCGTGGGTGAGCATCCACCAGGTGATCGCGCGGTACTGCGCGCCGGTGTCCAGGTAGCTCAGGCCGAGCTTCGCCGCGACGGCACGCGAGGTGCTCGACTTGCCCGTGCCGGACGGTCCGTCGATGGCGACGATGACGGGAACCGGGGCGTCCGGGGACACGGAGGACGCCTGCCGGGAGGTTGCTGCCACGGTGTCGGGCACCTTTCTCGTACTGCTCGGAACACGGATGTCGTCGCGGGCGCGCGACGGCCGCACGGGACGCCGGACGCGGGGGCCGCCGGGCGGCCGCCCGCCCGGCACCAGGCTACCGCCGGCGGGCGCCCCCTACTGCTGCCGGATGGCCCAGCCCCGCTCGCGCAGCGCCGCCGTCAGGACGGGGGCGGCGCTCGGCTCGACCATGAGCTGGACGTGGCCGGCCTGCTGACCGGTGGCGTGCTCGATGCGGACGTCCTCGATGTTGACCCCGGCCTGCCCGGCGTCGGCGAAGATCCGGGCCAGCTCGCCGGGCCGGTCGCCGATGAGCACCGCGACGGTCTCGTACACGGCGGGGGCCTGCCCGTGCTTGCCCGGGATGCGGGCCCGGCCGCTGTTGCCGCGGCGCAGCACGTCCTCGATGCCCGCCACTCCCCCGGTGCGCTCGGCGTCGTCGGCGGACTGCAGCGCGCGCAGGGACCGGACCGTCCCCTGGAGGTCCTCGGCCACGGCGGCCAGCACGTCGGCCACGGGCCCGGGGTTGGCGGAGAGGATGTCGATCCACATGCCCGGGTCGGAGGCGGCGATCCGCGTCACGTCGCGGATCCCCTGCCCGCACAGCCGCACGGCCGTCTCGTCCGCGCCCTCCAGGCGGGCGGCGACCATGCTGGACAGCAGCTGGGGGGTGTGCGAGACCAGCGCGACGGCCCGGTCGTGGGCGTCGGCGTCCATCACCACGGGCACGGCCCGGCACAGCGAGATCAGCTCCAGCGCCAGGTTGAGCACCTCGGTGTCGGTCTCGGCGGTGGGGGTGAGCACCCAGGGGCGCCCCTCGAAGAGGTCGGCGGTGGCGGCCAGCGGGCCGGAGGTCTCCCGCCCGGACATCGGGTGGGTGCCCAGGTAGGTGGCCGGGTCGCAGCCCAGGGCCTCGGCCTTCCGGCGCGGCCCGCCCTTGACGCTGCCGACGTCGATGTAGCCCCGGGCGCACCCGGTGCCGCCCCGGCGCTGCGCCTCGGCGACGGTGGCGGGGATGTGGGCGGGCGGCACGGCCACCACGGCCAGGTCCACCCGGTCCTCGGGGGCGCGGTCGGTGCCGGCGCCCAGGGCGGCGGCGGTGCGGGCCTGGGCGGGGTCGCGGTCCTCCAGGTGCACCCGTACCCCGCGCCCGGACAGGGCCAGCGCGACGGACGTCCCGATCAGCCCGGTGCCGATGACCAGCGCCGTCCTCACTGCGCGATGTCCTTGCGCAGGGCCGCGGCGGCGCCGAGGTAGACGTGGGAGACCTCGGACCTGGCCAGGTCGGTCTCGATGTGGGCGAGGACGCGGACCACGCGCGGCATGGCGCCGGCGACGTCCAACTCCTGCGCGCAGATCAGCGGCACGTCCACGATGCCGAGCTTGCGGGCCGCGGCGGCCGGGAAGTCGCTGTGCAGGTCGGGGGTGGCGGTGAACCAGACGCTGATCAGGTCGTCGGCCGTCAGCGCGTTGCGCTCCAGGACGGCGGTGAGCAGCTCCGCCACCTTCTCGTTCATGTGGCCGGCCTCGTCCCGGTCCAACTGGACGGCGCCCCGCACCGCTCGTACCGCCACCTGTTCGCTCCCCTGCGTCCGCGGCCCGCGTCCCTGGACCGCGCGCCGCCGGTCTGTCACGACTGCTGCCCACCAGCGTAGATGCGCCGGACGGCCGCCGTGTCCGCCGCCCGTTCTGCGAGACGGGCGCCCCTGCCGTCCCGCGGGCGGCCGCGTGGCGCCGGGTGGGCACGGGGTGCGGTCCGGGCAGGTGGGCGGGGCCCGGTCCGGCGGCCGCCCCGCCCGCCCCGGCCGCGGGGAGTTCCCCGCGGCCGGGGCGGGTGGTCGTCCGCGGCGGGCGGCGGCCTAGAGGCCGACCTCCCGCATGAGCATGCCGACCTCGGTGTTGGTCAGGCGGCGCAGCCAGCCGGACTTCTGGTCGCCGAGGGCGATGGGGCCGAAGCGGGTGCGGACCAGCTTGTCGACCGGGAAGCCGGCCTCCGCGAGCATGCGGCGGACGATGTGCTTGCGACCCTCGTGGAGGGAGACCTCGACGAGGTAGTTCTTGCCGGTGTTCTCCACCACCTTGAAGTGGTCGGCCCGGGCGTAGCCGTCCTCCAGCTGCACGCCCTCCTTGAGCTGCTTGCCCAGGTCGCGCGGGATGGGGCCCTGGATGGCGGCCAGGTAGGTCTTCGTCACGCCGTAGCGGGGGTGGGTGAGGCGGTGGGCCAGCTCGCCGTGGTTGGTGAGCAGGATCAGGCCCTCGGTCTCGGTGTCCAGGCGTCCGACGTGGAACAGCCGGGTCTCGCGGTTGGTCACGTAGTCGCCCAGGCACTGCCGGCCTTCGGGGTCCTCCATGGAGGAGACGACGCCGGCGGGCTTGTTGAGCGCGAAGAAGAGGTAGGACTGGGTGGCGATCGTCAGCCCGTCGACCTTGATCTCGTCCTTCTCCGGGTCCACGCGCAGGCCCTGCTCGGTGACGACCTTCCCGTTGACCTCCACGCGGCGCTGGTCGATCAGCTCCTCGCAGGCGCGGCGCGACCCCATCCCGGCCCGGGCCAGGACCTTCTGCAGCCGCTCGCCCTCCGGCTCCCCGAAGGTCTTGGGGAGCTTCAGCGGCGGCTTGGCGTGCCGGGCGCGGTTGCGCTCCTCGACCTGGGCCTCGTACTCGCGGGGGCGCGCCGGGGCGGGGCGCCCGCGGCTGTCCCCGCGGTCCGCGCCCCTGCCGCCGGCGGCCTTGGGGCCCGTCCTCGGGCCTGCCTTGGAGCCCGTCCTCGGGCCTGCGCCCGTCCCGGGGCCTGCCTTGGGGCCCGTCCTGGGGCCTGCCTTGGCTCCGGCCCTGCCCCCGGCGGCCCCCTTGGGCTTGCCGGGCTTGCCGGGCTTGCCGGGCTTGCCGGCCCGGTCCTGCCCGCCGGCCCCCACGTCGTACGTGCGCTCCTCGGGGCGGGGACGGCCCGCGCGCTTCTGCCTGTCGTCGCGGCTGTTGCCCGCGCCCCGGTAGTTCCGGTTGCTGTTCCTGCCGCTGCTTCGCATCAAGGTTTCCGTCTAACTGTCTCTAGGGCTGGGATCCGCCGCCGGCGCCGGCGGCCCGGTCGCCGCTGCCACCGTGGCCGTCGCCGCCGTGGTCGTCGTCGACGTCGAACGACGGCACGCCCTCCTGGCTCTCGGCCTCGACGGCGTCCGCCTCGGGGAGGAAGGGCGCCAGCTCCGGAAGCTCGTCCAGGCCGCGCAGGCCCATCCGCTCCAGGAAGTAGTTCGTCGTCCTGTACAGGATCGCACCTGTCTCGGGTTCCGTGCCCGCCTCCTCGACCAGACCCCGCTGGAGGAGGGTGCGCATGACCCCGTCGCAGTTCACTCCGCGCACGGCCGAGACCCGCGAGCGGCTGACCGGCTGCCGGTAGGCGACCACGGCCAGGGTCTCCAGCGCGGCCTGGGTGAGCCGGGCCTGCCGGCCGTCCAGGACGAAGCCCTCGACCGCGTCGGCGTACTCGGGGCGGGTGTAGAACCGCCAGCCGCCCGCGACCAGCCGCAGGTCGAAGCCGCGGCCCTGGCGGGTGTACTCCTCGGACAGCTCGCGCAGCGCCACGGCGACGGCCCGGCGGGGGCGCTGGAGGACCTTGGCCAGGTGCTCCTCGGTGGCCGGCTCGTCGACGACCATCAGGACGGCCTCCAGGGCCGGTTTGAGGTCCAACCCGGCGACGGCGGACGCGCCGGCCGGCGGGTGGGGGGCGGCGGCTCCGGCCCCGTCCGGTGGGGTCCCGGGGTCCGGGGGGTTCGCACTCATCCCTTGGCGTCCTCTCCTCGCGTCCGTCCCCCTCCGTCGTGCGCGTCGAACTCGTCGGTGACCTGGGGAACCGCCCCCTCGCCGCCGGCCCAGCGCACGGTGAGGGTGCCCAGCGCCTCGCTCTGGTCGAGGACGACGGCCCGCTCCCGGTACAGCTCCAGCAGGGCCAGGAAGCGGGCGACGACGGTGAGGGTGTCGGGGGCGTCCCCGGTGAGCTCCGCGAAGCTCGCCTCGCCCGTCTCCCGCAGCCGGGCCGCCACGATCCGCGCCTGCTCGCGGACGCTGACCAGCGGGGCGTGGATGTGGTCGACGTACACCTGCGGTTCCGGTCTGGGCTGCATCGCCCTGACCGCGAGCCGTGCGAAGCCCTCGGGACCGATGCCGATGACCACCTCGGGCAGCAGTTCGGCGTGGTGCGGCTCCAGGCCGACCGTGCGGGGGTGGCGGCGGTCCTCGGCGGCCAGGCACTCCTCGAAGACCGCGGCGGCCCGCTTGTACGCGCGGTACTGCAGCAGCCGGGCGAAGAGCAGGTCGCGTGCCTCCAGCAGCGCGAGGTCGGCCTCGTCCTCCACCTCGGCGGCGGGCAGCAGCCGGGCCGCCTTGAGGTCGAGCAGGGTGGCGGCGACGACCAGGAACTCGGTGGTCTGGTCGAGGTCCCAGTCGGGCCCCATGGCGCGGATGTGGGCCATGAACTCGTCGGTGACCTTCGACAGCGCCACCTCGGTGACGTCCAGCCTGTGCTTGGAGATCAGCTGGAGGAGGAGGTCGAAGGGGCCCTCGAAGTTGTCCAGGACGACCGTGAAGCGGCTGCCGCCCGGCTCCCCGCCGGCCTCCCGCGGACCGCCGTCCGCTGCGGCCCCTCCCGTCTCCCCGGCCCGGGGGTCCCCGACGCCGCCGGCCGGTTCCCGGGGTGCTCCGGCCGCGGAGACCGGCTCGGGGACGGAGACCGGCTCGGGGACGGAGACCGGCTCGGGCGGTGCGGCCGGGACGGACGGCGCCGCCCCCGGCCCCCGGCCCAGGGGGCGGCGGGGGCGGGGGCTCGGCGCGGGTTCGTCGGCGGTCGGCATCGCCGGGCAGGCTACCGCCCCGCGGTTCAGTGCCCGCGCAGGCGGCGCACGAGGATGCTCGCGTCGCCGCGGGCCTCCAGGTCGGCCAGGACCACCGCGACCGCCTCGCGGACGATCCGGCCGCGGTCCACGGCCAGGCCGTGCTCGCCGCGGAGCACCAGCCGGGCGTGCTCGAGGTCCATCAGCTCCTCCGCGGAGACGTAGACCGTGATCTTCTCGTCGTGGCGCTCGCGTCCGCTGGGCCGGCGGGCCCCGGCCCGGCCGCGCCGGGGCGCGCCGGCCGCTGCCGGACGGCCCCTGGCGGCCTGGCAGCGGGTGGCGGAGCCGCCGGCGGCGGACCGCTCCGCGGCCTCCTGCCCGACGCGTCCGGGAACCTGGCCGGGCACCTGGGCCGGACGGGGCTCGCGTCCGCCGCGGCCGGCCGCGGCCGGGGCGGCGTCCGCCGCGCGCTCCGGGCCGCCGCCCGCCGGGGCGTGCTCGTCCGGGAGGCCCGGCCCGCCGGGTGCGGGGGCCGCGGGGGCGGCGTCGCCGCCGGTGTGCTGGTGGGGGGTCGACGGCTGGACCGGGGACCCCCCGGTGGAACGGAACAGTTCGTCGGCTGCCGGGAGACTCACTCGGCGTGGCACCGGGCGAGCACCTCCCTGGCGAGCTGGCGGTAGGCGGCGGCGCCGACGGAGTTGGAGGCGTAGGTGGTGATCGGTTCTCCGGCGACCGTGGTCTCCGGGAAGCGGACCGTGCGCCCGATGACCGTGTGGTACACGTTGTCGTCGAACGCCTCGACGACGCGCGCGAGGACCTCGCGGCTGTGCACGGTGCGCGAGTCGTACATCGTCGCCAGGATGCCGTCGAGCCGCAGTTCCGGGTTGAGCCGCTCCTGGACCTTCTCGATCGTCTCCGTCAGCAGCGCCACACCGCGCAGCGCGAAGAACTCGCACTCCAGCGGCACGATCACCTTGTGCGCGGCGGTGAGCGCGTTGACGGTGAGCAGGCCGAGGGACGGCTGGCAGTCGATGACGATGAAGTCGTAGTCGGGCAGCAGCGGCGCCAGGGCGCGCTGGAGCGTCGACTCCCGGGCGACCTCGCTGACGAGCTGCACCTCGGCGGCGGACAGGTCGATGTTGCTGGGCAGCAGGTCCATGCCCGCCACCGCGGTCTTCAGCAGCACCTCGTCCGCCGACATGCCCCGCTCCATGAGCAGGTTGTAGACCGTCAGGTCCAGCTCCATCGGGTTGACGCCGAGCCCGACCGAGAGGGCGCCCTGCGGGTCGAAGTCGACCAGCAGCACCCGGCGTCCGTACTCGGCGAGCGCTGCCCCCAGGTTGATGGTCGAGGTGGTCTTGCCCACCCCGCCCTTCTGGTTGCACATCGCGATGATCTTCGCCGGGCCGTGCTCGGTGACCGGTCCGGGGATCGGGAAGTACGGCAGCGGGCGTCCGGTCGGACCGATGCGCTCGCGGCGCTGCCGGGCGGCGTCGGGCGCGAGGGTGGCCGCGTACTCGGGGTCGGGTTCGTACTCCGCGTCGGGGTCGTAGAAGTGCCCCTCGGGGAGTCCGTCGTAGTGGGGGTCCGCGTGGTCGTCCGGCCGGCCTGTTGCGCCGCCCGTGCGGTCGGCGGCCGTGGCGTTCGCGTGGTGGCCGTCCATGCTCTGGTGGGCTGTCATGCTCGCCTGGTTCTGGTGGGCTGCGAAAGTCTGGACAGCGACGGAGCCGACGGCCTTGAGTCCCGAGGGGCCTTGGCCCCGCGAAGGCATCCCTGGTCGACCACCCTCGGGAGTAAATGTCGACTCATTCACAAGTCGTCCTACCTCCTTGGTGACCAGGAAACTTCTAGACAGGTCAGCGTGGCACCATGCCGATGATTGGCGACTCTATGGCGTGTCGGCGGTCCGCAGCAACACAATCCGCCGCAGACGGCGGGATGTGTCGGAGGTCAAGTACCCGTCTGTCAAGGGCGTAACAGCCGCACGGGGGAGCCCGAACAGGGGCGCGAAAGGGTCAAAGCGCGACGATCGCCACGAGTTGGCACCTGCTTGACCAGGGGTGCCGGCCCGTCGCGCACGTCACCGCCGGCTCCGGGGGCGCTCCCGGAGCCGGCGGTGACGTCAAGTGGTCATGTTGACGAATGGTGTTGACGTGAACGGTTGACCGATCGTCGACGGTTCGTGTGACGATTTGTCAACACGATCGTCAACCGATCAGGGCGGCCGGGTCCCTCATCGGCAGTCCGTGCGCCTCGGCGACCGGCCCGTAGACGACCTCTCCGTCGTGGACGTTGAGCCCGCGTGCGAGCACCGGGTCACGGCGCAGCGCCTCGCGCCAGCCGCGGTTGGCCAGTTCCACGATGTACGGCAGCGTGGCGTTGGTGAGCGCGTACGTGGAGGTGCTCGGCACCGCGCCGGGCATGTTGGCCACGCAGTAGAAGACCGAGTCGTGGACGGTGAAGGTCGGCTCGGCGTGGGTGGTGGGCCGCGAGTCCTCGAAGCAGCCGCCCTGGTCGATCGCGATGTCGACCAGCACGCTGCCCGGCTTCATCCGCGACACCAGCTCGTTGGTGACCAGCTTCGGCGCCCGGGCGCCGGGGATCAGGACCGCGCCGACGACCAGGTCGGCGTCCAGGACGGCCTTCTCCAGCTCGTAGGCGTTGGAGGTGACCGTCCGCACCCGGGTGCCGAAGATGCGGTCGGCCTCGCGCAGCTTGCGCACGTCCTTGTCGAGCAGGGTGACGTGGAAGCCCATGCCGATGGCGATCTGGGTGGCGTTCCAGCCCGAGACGCCGCCGCCGATGACCACCGCCCGGCTCGGCGCGACGCCCGGCACGCCGCCGGGCAGCACGCCCCGGCCGCCGGCCGAGCGCATCAGGTGGTACGCGCCGACCTGCGGGGCGATCCGGCCCGCCACCTCGGACATGGGGGCCAGCAGGGGCAGGGCGCGGTCGGCGGTCTCCACCGTCTCGTAGGCGATGGCGGTGGTGCCCGAGTTCAGCAGCGCGTCGGTGCACTCGCGGGAGGCGGCGAGGTGGAGGTAGGTGAACAGCGTCTGGTCCTTGCGCAGCCGGTGGTACTCCTCGGCCACGGGCTCCTTGACCTTCAGCAGCAGATCGGCGGTGGCCCACACCTCGTCGGCCGTGTCCAGGATGACGGCACCGGCGTCGGTGTACTCCCGGTCGGGGATGGCGG
This sequence comes from Streptomyces desertarenae, assembly GCF_042681365.1. Taxonomy (NCBI): domain Bacteria; kingdom Bacillati; phylum Actinomycetota; class Actinomycetes; order Kitasatosporales; family Streptomycetaceae; genus Streptomyces; species Streptomyces desertarenae. The sequence continues at coordinate 261,491 of NZ_JBHUFU010000010.1, forward strand.
AGCCCTCTCCGGCGCTCCGCTCCACGTAGACCTGGTGGCCGTTGCGTACGAGCTCGTGCACACCGGCCGGGGTGATGGCCACGCGGAACTCGTTGTTCTTGACTTCGCGGGGGATGCCGACCTTCACGTCGATCACGGTCCTTGTCTGAGGGGTTACGGGGTTGGACCGGGGCGTATCCCACCGGACCGGTACATCGGGTAAACGCCCGGACGCAGCGGAACAGCCGCAGCTCGGCCAGTCTAATGAAGGATTTCACGCTGTCTAGCCTTGCAAAGGGCCAGCTTTTCCTTGGATCGCCAGTGTTTCGTAGGTCACCCCGGTTCGCTTCCGGTGTGTTTCCGGTCCGTCCCCGATCCGGTTCCGGACGGGCCCGGCCCGGCGGGCGGGCCGGGCCCGTCCGCCGTCCCGGCTCAGCTCGCGGGCCCCGGCCCCTCCTCCAGCATCCGACGGACCGGCGCGGGCCGCGAACCGGGCTCCCGGCCCTCCGCGCGGGAGGCCCACCGACGGGCCTCCCGCCGGGTGCGCAGCGCGTCCTCGGTCCACCCGGCGCGCTCCTGGACGGCCGCGACCTCCTCCAGGGCCCGGGCGTACGCCCGGACGTCCCGCGCCCGGCGGCAGGCCGCCGCCGCGGCCCGCAGCGCCCGCAGCGCCTCCTCCCAGCGTCCCGCGCGCAGGTGCTCGGCGCCGATCCGGCCGTGCAGGCGGGCCTCGCCCGCCAGATCGCCGCGGGTCTGGCACAGGGCCAGGGCCCGCCCGTACCAGTCGGTCGCCCGCTGTCCGTCGCCCAGGTGCCCGTAGGTGTCGCCGAGGGACTCCATGGCCCTCACGGCCGTGGCCTCCCCCCGCCCGCCGCCCGGGCCCCCGTCGCCGGCGCGCGCGGCCTCCAGGGCGGCCCGGTAGCGCACCAGGGCCCGGTGGGGGCGGCCGGCGTCGGCGTCGAGGTCGCCGAGGTCGAGCAGGGCCGCGGCGCGCTCGGCGTGCAGCCCGCGCCGCTCGGTGACCGGCAGCAGGAGCTCGCAGAGCCGGTACAGCTCGGGGGCGGCCGCCTCGGGGCCGCGGTGGACGGCCAGGGCCCGGGCCAGTGCCGCGGCCAGCCGCCGGGCCAGGGTGTCCAGCTCGCCGTCGCCGACGGCGGTGCGGACGGCGGCGCGCAGGGCGGGCAGCCGGGTGTCCAGCCAGGCCGCCGCGGCCGCGGAGGTGGCGAAGCGCAGCGCGCGCGGCAGTCCGTCCGCCCTCTTGCGCACCGGCGAGCCGGGGGGCTCGGCGGCAGCGCGGCAGGACCCCAGCAGCCGCACCAGGCGCTCCAGCACCCTGGCCCGCGCCAGCCGCACGTCGGCGGGGCGCTCCCCGTCCGCCAGCGCCGCCGCGAGCATCGGCGCCAGGCAGCGCGGGACGGTGTACAGCCCGGGGACGGCGGTGGCGTTCAGCAGGCCGAGCCGTGCGAAGCCCGCCAGGGCGGCCCCCGCGCTCTCGGGCGGGCAGCCGGCCAGGGCCGCCGCGGTGTGGGAGTCGGCGAGCCCGCCGGGAGCGAGGGCCAGCAGGCGCAGGGTGCGGGCCGCGGCGGGCGGCAGCGAGTCGTGGACCAGCCGGAACGCCCTCACCAGCGGCCGGGCGGCGATCACCGGGCGTGTGCGGGGGCGGGGCACCGCGGCACGGACCGCGTCCGGTGCGGAGCCCGGTGCCGAGCCGGCGAGCGAGCCGGGGGCCGCTCCGGGGAAACGGCCCGAGGCGTCGTCCGCGTCCCCGGCCGGCTCGGCGTCGGCGGCGTCGTCGTCCACGGCGCCGGGAAGCTCGTCGGGCAGGGCCTCGAAGCGCCGCAGCGCCTCGGCGACGGAGGCGCCGGGGTGGGCCGCCAGCCAGCCGCCCACCAGGACCAGGGCCGCGGGCCGCCCCCCGCACGCCTCGGCCAGCGCCTCGGCGGCGCGCGGGTCGACGGTGACGCGGGGGGTGTCCCCGGCCCACCGGTCCAGCAGGGCGACGGCCGAGGCGGTGTCGAGCCCGCCGAGCGTGCAGGCCCGTACGTCCGGCACACCGCTCAGCGGCCCCCGCGAGACGGCCAGGACCAGGCACTCCCGGTTGTCGGGGAGGAGGTCCGGCAGCCGGCCGGAGTCGGCCGGCTCGTCCAGGAGCAGCAGGGCGCGCCGGCCGGCCAGGGCGGCGCGCAGCGCCCCGGTCAGCTCCTGCTCCCCCGCTCCGGCCGGTACGGCGGGCACCGGTCCGGTGAGGGCGCCGAGCAGGTCGCGGACGGTGTGCTCGACGGGGACGGGGGTGCCGTCCGGCTCGGTGAGCCGGGCGCGGAGGATGCCGTCGGGATAGTCGGCGGCCACCTGCCGCGCCAGTTCCTCGGCCACCGCGGTGCGCCCCGAGCCGGGGCGGCCCGCGACGAGCAGGACGCGGCAGCGGGGTGCGGGCCGGCCGGAGAGGGTGTCCGGGCCGGCGCGCCCGATCTCCGCGCGCAGCCGGTCCAGTTCGCGCCGCCGTCCGGTGAACCGGGCCGGGCCGGTGGATTCGGTCGCTCCGTACGCCGCGGCGGCTCCGGGCACGGCGTCGGCGGCGGGGGCCGGCCCGCCGGTGTGCACCGCCTGATCCGTCACGGCACGAGGGTAGTTCACCCCGGCCGCCCCGTCCGGGCGCGGCGGCCCGGTGCCGCCGCGGGCGCACGGGCCGGGCCGCCCGGACCGCGGTGCGGCCCCCGGACGTCATCCGCCCGGGGGCCGCACCGCACTCAGCCCTCGAACGGCCGCGCGGGCCAGGGCGCCTCGGCCGGGCGCAGCGCCCCGAGCCCCTCCGGGCCGCCGGCGCGGGCGGCGCTCAGCGCCAGGACGCCGGTCACCAGGCAGTTGTTGTGCAGGTCGCCCGCCAGGACGCCGCGGACCAGCTCGGCCAGCGGCACACGGGCCACCTCCATGTCCGCCTCCTCCTCGGCGGCGGCGAAGCGCTCGCCCTCCACGTCGGAGATCCCCCGGGCCAGGAAGATCCGCACCGCCTCGTCGGAGCCGCCGGGCGAGGTGTACACGTCGGCCAGCACCCGCCACTCCTCGGCCCTGACGTGCGCCTCCTCGTACAGCTCCCGCTGCGCGGCGTGCAGCGGGTTCTCGCCGGGGACGTCGAGCAGTCCGGCGGGGATCTCCCACAGCTTGTGCCGCACCGGATGGCGGTACTGGCTGATGACCAGCACCCGGTCCTGCTCGTCCAGCGCCAGGACGGCCACCGAGCCGGGGTGGACCTGGTAGTCGCGGCTGACGACCGAGCCGTCCGGCATCACCACCCGGTCGGTGCGCACGCCGGTCTTGTTCCCCGTGAACGGCGTCTCGGAGGCGGTGATGGTCCACTCCTGGGGGACGTCCCGCAGACGCCCCCGCTCCGTCCTTCCCTCCGCTCCCGCCACGGCTCAGGCCTCCCCGCGTCCGGCGCCGTTCCGCTGCCGCTCGACGGCGGCCCTGACCAGGCCGGCGAAGAGGGGGTGCGGGCGGGTCGGCCGGGAGCGCAGTTCGGGGTGGGCCTGGGTGGCCACCAGGTACGGGTGGGTCTCGCGCGGGTACTCCACGAACTCCACCAGCTTGTTGTCCGGGGAGGTGCCGGAGAACACCAGCCCGGTCTTCTCCAGCTCGGCGCGGTAGTGGTTGTTGACCTCGTAGCGGTGGCGGTGGCGCTCCTCGATGTACGGCTCGCCGCCGTAGACCTCGCGGACGATGGAGCCCTCGGCGAGCTTGGCCGGGTACAGGCCCAGCCGCATGGTGCCGCCCATGTCGCCCTCGCCGGCGACGATGTCGAGCTGCTCCTCCATGGTGGAGACCACCGGGTGGGGGGCGGCCTGGTCGAACTCGGTGGAGTTGGCGCCCTCGATGCCGGCCAGGTTGCGGGCGGCCTCGATCACGATGCACTGCAGGCCCAGGCACAGGCCCAGCAGCGGGACGCCGTTCTCGCGGGCGTAGGTGATCGCCGCCACCTTGCCCTCCACGCCGCGCTCGCCGAAGCCGCCCGGGATGCAGATCGCGTCCACGTCGCCGAGCTGCCTCCGCGCGCCGCCGGGGACCCGGCAGTCGTCGGAGGTGACCCACTTGATCTTCACCCGCGCGTCGTTGGCGAAGCCCCCCGCGCGCAGCGCCTCGGTGACCGACAGGTAGGCGTCGGGCAGGTCGATGTACTTGCCGACCAGCGCGACGGTCACCTCGTGCTCGGGCTGGTGGACGCGGCGCAGCAGGTCGTCCCACTGGGTCCAGTCCACGTCCCTGAAGGGCAGGCCCAGGCGGCGCACCACGTAGGCGTCCAGGCCCTCGCCGTGCACCACCTTGGGGATGTCGTAGATGGACGGGGCGTCCTTGCAGGCCACCACCGCCTCCTCGTCCACGTCGCACATCAGCGAGACCTTGCGCTTGATGGAGACGGGCACGTCCCGGTCGGCGCGCAGCACGATCGCGTCGGGCTGGATGCCGATGTTGCGCAGGGCGGCCACCGAGTGCTGGGTGGGCTTGGTCTTCAGCTCGCCGGAGGGCCCGATGTAGGGCAGCAGCGAGATGTGGACGACGAAGACGTTGTCGCGGCCGACCTCGTGCCGCACCTGCCGCACGGCCTCCAGGAAGGGCAGCGACTCGATGTCGCCGACGGTGCCGCCGACCTCGGTGATCACCACGTCCACCTCGTCGGTGGCCATCCGGCGGATGCGGTGCTTGATCTCGTTGGTGATGTGCGGGATGACCTGCACGGTGTCGCCCAGGTACTCGCCGCGCCGCTCCTTGGCGATGACGGTGGAGTAGATCTGGCCGGTGGTGACGTTGGCCGAGCCGTCGAGGTCGACGTCGAGGAAGCGCTCGTAGTGGCCGATGTCCAGGTCCGTCTCGGCGCCGTCGTTGGTGACGAACACCTCACCGTGCTGGAAGGGGTTCATCGTGCCGGGGTCGACGTTGAGGTACGGGTCGAGCTTCTGCATGGTGACCCGCAGCCCCCGCGCCTTGAGCAGCGCGCCCAGGCTGGAGGCGGTCAGGCCCTTGCCGAGCGAGGAGGCGACACCCCCGGTGACGAAGAGGTGCTTGGTCGTCATGGATTTGGGCGGCATGGCCAAGAGGGGGCTCCCGTGGTCGCGAGGTGACGTGCGCTTGGGCGCCCCGGCCGTCCGGCGGGGGTGCCGTCGCTGCGGTTCGGGGGTTGTTGTGCCCTCCGCTCCACGGGCTACCAGGGTATCAGCGGCGCGTCCGAGGTGCGGAGGCGCGGCGCCGCCGGGGCGCCGGACGTGGCACAGTTGCCGGAGCGGGGTTCCGCGGACACCTCCGTGACCGCCGATCCCCGCGGAAGTGGTCACCCGGAAGGGGTTTCCCCCCTATGGTGACCTCGGCGCGGTACACCGGACCGCGTCGTATCCTGCTCAGACTATCCACGTGACCCGTGCGCGCGGCCGCATGCCGCCGTGCGCGGCGGCCGCGTGGCGAGAGGGAAAGACCGCACCGCACGTCCCACGGGGCGTACCGCAGTTCGACTGGAGATGCTCGTGGCCGGGCGCATCGAGGATTACGCACTCATCGGGGACATGCAGACCGCCGCCCTGGTCTGCCGGGACGGATCGGTCGACTGGCTGTGCCTGCCCCGGTTCGACTCCCATGCCGTCTTCGCCGGGCTCCTGGGCACCGAGGACAACGGCTTCTGGCGGCTGGGGCCCGCGTACCCCGCCGGGCAGGAACCGCCGACCGCCACCCGCCGCCGCTACCGGGGCGACTCCCTCGTCCTGGAGTCGGAGTGGGACACCCCCCGCGGCACCGTACGTGTGATCGATTTCATGCCGCCGCGCGAGCACCACGCCCCGCAGCTGGTGCGCATCGTGGAGGGCGTCAGCGGACGGGTGCCCATGCGCTCGGCGCTGCGGATGCGGTTCTCCTACGGCTGGGTGGTGCCGTGGGTGCACAAGGTGGACGGCCGCACCGTCGCCGTCGCCGGCCCCGACTCCGTATGGGTGGACTCCGACGCGGAGACCTACGGCGAGAACCTGACCACCTACGCCGACTTCACCGTCGCGCCCGGGGACCGGGTGGCGATGACCATCAGCTGGCAGGCCTCCCACAAGGGGGCCCCGCCGCCGGCCGAGCCGGAGACGGCGCTGGCGGCGACCGAGGAGTTCTGGCACGGCTGGGTGGCCCAGTGCACGTACCACGGGCCCTACCGGGAGGCGGTCATCCGCTCCCTGATCACCCTCAAGGCGCTCACCTACTCCCCCACCGGCGGCATCGTGGCCGCGCCCACCACCTCGCTGCCCGAGCACATCGGCGGCGTGCGCAACTGGGACTACCGCTTCACCTGGCTGCGGGACGCGGCGATCACGCTGTCGTCGCTGCTGCGCACCGGCTACCGGGAGGAGGCGCTGGCCTGGCGCGAGTGGCTGCTGCGGGCGGTCGCCGGCGACCCGGAGAACCTCCAGATCATGTACGGCATCGCCGGTGAGCGCGAGCTGGGCGAGACGGAGCTGTCCTGGCTGTCGGGGTACGAGGGCTCGAAGCCGGTGCGGGTCGGCAACGGCGCCGCCTCCCAGCTCCAGCTCGACGTCTACGGCGAGGTCATCGAGGCCCTGCACCTGGCCCACATGACCGGCCTGGCCCGCAACGACTACGCCAGCCTCCTCCAGATCAAGCTCATCACCTACCTGGAGAACCACTGGACGGAGCCCGACGAGGGGATATGGGAGGTGCGCGGCCCGCGCCGGCACTTCGTCCACTCCAAGGTGATGGCCTGGACCGCGGTGGACCGCACCATCCGCCTGATCGAGTCCGGCGAGGCCGACGGGCCGCTGGAGCGCTGGAAGCGGCTGCGCGACGACATCCACCGCGACGTGTGCGAGAAGGGCTACGACCCCGAGCGCAACACCTTCACCCAGTCCTACGGGTCGAAGGAGCTGGACGCCGCGCTGCTGCTGATCCCGCAGGTGGGTTTCCTGCCGCCGGACGACAAGCGGGTCATCGGCACCATCGAGGCCATCCAGCGCGAGCTGTCCACGCCGGACGGCTTCGTGCTGCGGTACCCGACCGCGGGCGACGACGCGGGCCTGGACGGACTGGCCGGCGACGAGGGCGCGTTCCTGGCCTGCTCGTTCTGGCTGGCCGACGACCTGGCGATGATCGGCCGGGTGGACGAGGCGCGCCGCCTCTTCGAGAAGCTGCTGGCCCTCCGCAACGACCTGGGGCTGCTGGCGGAGGAGTGGGACCCCCGCCTGAAGCGGCAGGTGGGGAACTTCCCGCAGGCCTTCAGCCACGTGCCCCTGATCGACACCGCCCTGCGGCTGACGGCCTCGGGCGCCTACGGGGGCTGAGGCACCGGCCCTCCGGCGCTCCGGCCCGGACCACCGGCCCGGCCCCGCCCCCCTCCGCCGGGGGCGGGGCCGGGCCTTCGCGCGAGCGGGGCGCGGCCGCGGGGAGAGCGCTCTCACCAACGGCTCTGCACACCGTCCCCGGTTGGGGGTAGCGTCGGGATTCCGCGAGAGAAGGAGTTTCACCGTGCACGGTCCCAGACCCACCCTCGAAGCGGTCGCCGCCCACGCCGGGGTGTCCCGGGCCACCGTGTCGCGCGTGGTCAACGGGGGAGCGGGCGTCCGCAAGGCCCTGCGCGACCGGGTCCAGGCGGCCGTGGCCGAGCTCGGCTACGTCCCCAACAGCGCGGCCCGCAGCCTGGTCACGCGCCGCACGGGGGCGGTCGCCGTGGTGATCGCCGAGCCGGAGACCCGGGTGTTCTCCGACCCCTTCTTCGCCCAGCAGCTGCGCGGCATCAGCCGCGAGCTGTCCGCCTGCGACACGCAGCTGCTGCTCCTGCTGCTGGAGGGCCGCACCGACTACGACCGCATCGGCCGCTACCTGGCGGGCGGGCACGTGGACGGCGCCCTGATGTTCTCCCTGCACCGCGACGACCCGCTCCCGGCGATGGCCGCCGCCTCCGGCCTGCCGACGGTCTTCGGCGGACGGCCGGGCTGGCCCGGCGCCGAGGACGACCCCGACCTGCTGTACGTGGACACCGACAACCGGGGCGGGGCCCGGCAGGCGGTGGAGCACCTGCTACGGCGCGGGCGGCGGCGGATCGCCGTCATCACCGGCCCGCTGGACCAGACCTCCGCCCAGGACCGGCTCGACGGCTACCTCGACGCCCTGGGCGCCGCCGAGGCCGACCCCGCACTGGTCGCCCACGGCGACTTCACCGCCGAGGGCGGCGAGCGCGCCATGGCCGAACTGCTGGACCGCTCCCCCGACCTGGACGCGGTGTTCGCCGGCAGCGACCTGATGGCCTCGGGCGCGCTGCGGACGCTGCGCGCCCGGGGGCGCCGGGTCCCGCAGGACGTCGCGGTCGTCGGCTACGACGACCTGGAGCCGGCCGCCTGGGCCGACCCGGCGCTGACCACCGTGCGCCAGGACGTCCAGGAGATGGGCCGGATGATGGCGGGCCTGCTGCTGCGGCGGCTCGGGCTGCCGGCCGACGGCACCCCTCCCGACGGTCCGACGGCCCCGGTCGTCACCCCGGCCCGGCTGATCGTGCGCGACTCCGGCTGAACCGGCCCGCCCCGGCCCCGGAACCGCCGCCGGCGGCCGTCACCGCCCCGGCACCAGCTCGTCGTACACGCCCAGTGTCTGGGCCACCGTCTCGTCCTCACTGGGCCAGGTGGCCGCCTGCGCGCGCCCGGCCTCGGCCAGCCGACGGCGCCGGCCGGGGTCGGCCAGCAGCCCGGTCACCGCCTCCGCCAGCGCGTCCGCGTCGCCGTAGGGCACCAGCAGCGCCCCCTCGCCGACCAGTTCGGGCAGACCGCCCACCGCCGTCGCCACCAGCGGCACCCCCGCCCGCAGCGCCTCCTGCGCCACCGCCGCCCGGCCCTCCCAGCGGGCGGGCAGCACCACGACGTCGGCGGCGGCCAGCAGTTCCGGCGCGTCGTCGCGCCGGCCCAGCAGCCGCACCGGCAGCTCCTCGGCCTCGATGCGGTGCTGCAGCGCCTGCCGCTCGGGCCCCTCCCCCACGACGGCCAGCAGCGGCGGCGGGTCGAGCCGGCGCCAGGCGCGGGAGGCGGTCAGCAAGGTGGCGTGGCCCCGGCGGGGCACGAGGCGGCCGACGGCCAGGACCAGCGGCCGCCCGGTGACGCCGAGGTCTGCGCGGAGCTTGTCCCGGTCCTCCTCCGCGCCGGCCGCGGCCCCGCGGGGGCCGGTGGGCGGCACGGCCAGCGACACGGGCGTCAGCCGGGCGTCGCGGGCGCCGTGGCGGCGGGCCCGGTCCACCAGGTCGGAGGTGGTGGCGAGCACCACCCGGGCCGACCGCACCACCCTGCGCTCCAGCAGCCGCACCAGGCGGCCCCGCACACCCGCCGCCTGCGCCCGGGCGTGCCAGGTGACCACCAGCGGCGCCCGCCCGCGCCCGCACAGCGCCAGGGCGGCCGGCGCCCCGCCCCGCAGCCCGTGGGCGTGCACCACGTCGGCGTCCGCGCACACCGCGCGCAGCACCCTGACCGTCTCGGCGTCCGTACGGCCGGAGAGGGCGACGAAGCGGGCGCCGGCGGCGGTGAAGCCGTGGTCCCGGTCGGTGCCGTGCGGGGCGCAGACGGTCACCCGCACCCCGCGCGCGGTCATCCCGGCCGCCAGGGAGCGCACATGGGCCAGGACGCGGACGTTGCGGCCACCGGTCACCTGCACCACGTGCAGGGGCGGCCGGCCGTGCTGCGGTACCTGCGGGCTGCTCACGGGGGCGTCGGGCTCCTGGTCGGGACTCGGGGGCGGCCGGGACCCGGACCGCGAGGTCCCGCGGGCCGGCGGTGCGGGGCCGCACGGCGCGCGGCGGCGGGTGGCGGCACACGGTGCGGTGCGGGACGTGCGGTGTGCCGGGTCCAGGATGCCATCCGCGGCCCTCTCGCCACGCCGTTCCGCGCCGTACGGGTCAACCCCCGGGCCGCACCGGCGCCGGGCCCGGACCCGGCGCCCTCAGATGCCCGCCCGGGCCGCCTCCAGCAGTTCCTCCGCGTGGGCGCGGGCCAGCTCGGAGTCCTCCTGCCCGGCCAGCATCCGGGACAGCTCCCGCACCCGCTCGTCGTCCCGGAGCGTCTTGACGCCGCTGCGCGTCACCGAGCCGTCGGAGGTCTTCTCCACCACCAGGTGCCGGTCGGCGAACGCCGCGACCTGCGGCAGGTGGGTGACCACCACGACCTGCGCCGACTTCGCCAGCCGCGCCAGGCGCCGGCCGACCTCGACGGCCGCCTTGCCGCCGACTCCCGCGTCCACCTCGTCGAAGAGGTACGTCGGCACCGGAGCGGTGCCCGCGAAGACGACCTCCACCGCCAGCATCACCCGCGACAGCTCGCCGCCCGAGGCGCCCTTGGCGATCGGACGGGGCGGGGCTCCCGGGTGCGGGGCGAGCAGCAGCTCGACGTCGTCCACGCCGTGCGGGCCGAAGGTGACCAGCCGCCCGCCGACCTCGATCCCCGCGTCCTCGTCCGCGGTCTCGTGCTGCCGCAGCTCCACGGTGACCCGGGCGTGCGGCATGGCCAGCTCGGCCAGCTCGGCCGTGACCGCTTCGGCGAACCGCTCGGCCGCCTCCGCCCGGGCGTCCGTCAGCCGCTGGGCGAGGCCGGAGAGACGGGCCCGCAGTTCGTCGCGTTCGGCGGTCAGAGCGCCGATCCGCTCGTCGTCGCCCTCCAGCTCGCCCAGGCGGGTGGCGCTCTCCTCGGCCCACGCCAGCACGGCGTCGACGTCCTCGCCGTACTTGCGGGTCAGGTGGGCCAGCACGGCCCGCCGCTCCTCGACCGCGGCCAGCCGCAGCGGGTCGGCGTCCAGGTCGTCGGCGTAGCCGGCCAGCTCGCCGGCGACGTCGGCGAGCAGGATGCCCACCTCGCCCAGCCGGTCGGCCAGGGCGGCCAGCGCCGGGTCGTGCGAGCGCACGGCCTCCAGGGCCCGCTGGGCGCCGGCGACCAGGGCGGTGGCGTCCACGGCCTCGGGGTCGGCCGGATCGCCGACCAGCGCGCCGTGGGCGGTGGCCGCGGCCGACGCCAGCGCCTCGGCGTGGCCCAGGCGCTCGGCCTCGGCGGCCAGTTCGGCGTCCTCACCCGGCCTCGGCTCGGCGGCGGCGATCTCCTCCAGGCCGAAGCGCAGCAGGTCGGCCTCCTGGGCGCGCTCGCGGGCGCGGGTGGTCAGCTCCGCCAGGCGGGCACGGACCTCGCGCAGCCGCCGGTACGCCTCGGTGTACTCCGCCAGGGGGGCGGAGACCGCCTCGCCCGCGTACCGGTCCAGCGCCTCGCGCTGGCGGGCCGGACGCAGCAGCCCCTGCTGGTCGGTCTGCCCGTGCACGGCCACCAGGTCCTCGCCCAGCTCCCCCAGGAGCCCGACGGGCGCCGCGCGGCCGCCGACGTGGGCGCGCGAGCGCCCCTCGGCCGAGATCGTCCGGCTGACCAGCAGCGCCCCGTCGTCCAGCTCCGCCCCGGCCTCCTCGGCCCGCCGCAGGGCGGGGGCGCCGGGCGGGAGCTGGATCCGGCCCTCCACCACGGCGGCCTTGGCCCCCACCCGCACCAGGGCGGCGTCCGCACGCCCGCCGAGCAGCAGCCCCAGGCTGGTGACGACCATGGTCTTGCCCGCGCCGGTCTCACCGGTCACCGCGGTGAAGCCGGGGGACAGCTCGACGACGGCGTCATCGATCACGCCCAGGGCCCGAATCCGCATCTCCTCCAACACGGATACGACCATACGAGGTTCCGCGACCGGATCCCCACTCGCGGTCCGGGGCCGCGCACCCGGCCGCCGCCCGCCCACCGGTCACCCGCCGTCCGCCGCCCCCGGGGCCGGGCCCCGGAACCGCTAGTGGGGCGCCCCGCGCCAACCGGCCACCGGCAGGGCGAACTTGGCCACCAGGCGGTCGGTGAACGAGGCGTGGTGCAGCCGCGCCAGCCGCACCGGCACCTCACCGCGCCGCACCTCCACCCGGGCGCCGGCGGGCAGCTCCACGGTGCGCCGCCCGTCGCACCACAGGACGCCGTTCGGGGTCTGCGGCTGCACCTCGACGGCCAGCACCGAGTCGGGTGTGGTCACCAGCGGCTTGGCGAACAGCGCGTGGGCGCTGATGGGCACCATCAGCAGCGCCTCGACCTCCGGCCAGACCACCGGGCCCCCGGCGGAGAACGCGTAGGCGGTGGAACCGGTCGGCGTGGCGCACACGACGCCGTCGCAGCCGAAGCGGGAGACCGGGCGGCCGTCGACCTCGGCGACGACCTCCAGCATCCGCTCGCGGGCCGCCTTCTCCACCGACGCCTCGTTCAGCGCCCAGTCGCGGTGCACGACGGCACCGTTGGTGCGGACGAGGACGTCCAGGGTCATCCGCTCCTCGACCTCGTAGGAGCGCGCGACGACCCGGCGCACCACCTTGTCCAGGTCGTCGCGCTCGGCCTCGGCGAGGAAGCCGACCCGGCCGAGGTTGACGCCCAGCATCGGCACACCCGAGGCACGGGCGAACTCGGCGCCGCGCAGCAGCGTCCCGTCGCCGCCGAGGACGACGATCAGCTCGCAGCCCTCGACCACGTCCCTGTGGCCCTCCTCGGCCGCCTCGACGGTCTCCACCGACGGCGGCAGCGACAGGTCGGCCGCCTCGTCCACCGGGACGCGGGCGCCGATGCCGTTGCGCAGCAGCCCCTGGACGACGAGTTCGGCGCTGCGGATCGCGGCGGGGCGCCCGGTGTGGGTGAGCAGCAGGACCGTCCGCTCGGTGCCGGACGCGCCGGCGGGGCGCGCCCCCTCCGGCCCGGTCTGTGCGCTGTGCGTGCTCCGTGTCGTCACTGGGGACCCTCCGCCACGGCTCGGTCGACATCGGCTGGATCGAGCTCGGGGGCCCCGGCCCGCAGCCACAGGAAGTACTCGACGTTACCCGAGGGCCCCGGGAGGGGGCTGGCGGTCACGCCGAGCACGCCGAGGCCCAGTTCGAGCGCCTGGCCGGCGACGGTGCGGACCGCTTCGGCGCGCAGCCGCGGGCTGCGCACCACCCCCCCGCTGCCCAGCCGCTCCCGACCCACCTCGAACTGCGGCTTGACCATCAGCACCAGATCGGCGCCGGGGGCGGCGCACCGGGCCAGGGCCGGCAGCACCAGGCCGAGCGGAATGAAGGACAGGTCGCCCACGACGAGGTCCACCGGCTCCCCGCCGATGTCCTCCAAAGTCAGGTCCCGGACGTTGGTGCGGTCCTTGACCACCACCCGCTCGTCGCTCTGCAGCGACCACGCCAGCTGCCCGTACCCCACGTCCACCGCGACGACCTGCGCGGCACCGGCGCGCAGCAGCACGTCGGTGAAGCCGCCGGTGGAGGCCCCCGCGTCCAGCGCCCGCCGCCCCGCCACGGCCAGGCCGCGCGGGGTGAACGCCGCCAGGGCGCCGGCCAGCTTGTGGCCGCCGCGCGAGACGTAGTCCGGGTCGCCGGCGTCCTCGGCCACCACGATGGCCGCGCCGGTCTCCACCTGGGTGGCGGGTTTGGTCGCCGTGGTGCCGCCGACGGTCACCCGCCCTGCGGAGATCAGCTGGCTGGCGTGCTCGCGCGAGCGGGCCATCCTGCGGCGCACCAGCTCGGCGTCGAGCCGGCTGCGCCGGCCGCGCTGGTTTCGTGACGCTGCCACGTGCGGTTCAGCTCCCGGGGTCGTGCGGTGCGCCGGGCGCGGGGGGCCCGGATCGCCGGTCGAGCGCGGTCAGGGTGTCGCGCAGACCGCGGTGCACATCCTCGTACACCCCCAGATGGCCCGAGACGGCGAGGTGGTCGGCGTCCGCCAGGCGCCGCAGCTGCGCGTCGACCCCGGCGTGCCCGGTCGGGGCCACGGCCAGTCCCAGGGGACGGGGCCCGCCTTCCCCTCCGGTCCCCTCCTGCCCCGGCGCACCGGCCGCCGGCTCCGCGCCCTCCGCCCCGGGCTCCGCCGCCGCCCGCGTCTCCGTCTCCGGCGCCCCGCCGGACCTCGGCTCGTCCATGCCTCCGACGCTACCCTGCGCGGGGCCGTCCGCGGCGCTGGGCGCTCCCCTGCGGTACCGTCGAGGGGCGATGGCGACCACGGAGCAGTGCCGGAAGGCCCTGGAGCGGCTGGCGGGGAACCTCGCCCGGGCGAACGACGACGTGCGCGGGGCCGCGGCCCTGGAACGCTCGGTCAGCTGCCACCTCACCGACCTGGACACCACCTTCACCGGGCGGCTCGTGCACGGCCGCATCGAGGACGTCACCGCCACCCCCGGGCCGCCCGCCGAGCGCGCCCAGGTCAGGCTGGTCATGACCGGTGACGACCTCGTCTCCCTGGTGGACGGCCGGCTGGACTTCCCCCGCGCCTGGGCCCGGGGCAGGATCCGGCTGGAGGCGGGGCTGCGGGATCTGCTGAGGCTGCGCTCGCTGCTGTGAGCCGTCCGCCGCCCTCGGCGCCCGCGCTCACAGCCCGAGCGCGCGGAGCGCCTCGTCCGCCCCGGCCCGGCACACGCCCGCCCCCGCCTCCGTCCACGCCGCGGCGCACAGCGCCCGCAGCCCGTCCAGCGGGTCGGCTCCCCCGCCCTCCAGCACCAGGGCGCCGCCGCGCACCGCGGCCGTCCAGCCGCCGCACGCGAACCCGCCGCCCCGGCCGCCCTCCACCTCGGGCTGCGGCCGGTGCAGCGCCCGCAGGTCGGCCGCCACGTACGTCGGCCGGTGCTCGGGGCGCGCCAGGAGCAGCTGCGCCGCGTCCGTCACCCCGGTGAGCACCAGCAGCGAGTCCACCCCGCCCGCGTGGGCGCCCTCGATGTCGGTGTCCAGCCGGTCCCCCACCACCAGCGGCCGTTCCGCGCCCGTGCGCAGGATCGTCTCCCGGTGCATCGGCGGCAGCGGCTTGCCCGCCACCTTCGGCTCCGGCGCGGGGCGCATCCACCGCGTCGCGATCCGCACCGCCTCGACGGCCGCGCCGTTGCCCGGGGCGATGCCGCGCCCGCTGGGGATGGTCAGGTCCGTGTTGGAGGCGAACCACGGCAGCCCGCGGCCCACCGCGATGGCCGCCTCCGCCAGCCGCCCCCAGGGCATCTGCGGGCCGCCGTACCCCTGCACGACCGCCACCGGACCGTCGTCCGCCGACTCCACCGGCTCCAGACCGCGCTCGCGCAACGCCACGACCAGGCCCTCACCGCCCACGCACAGCACCCGCGAGCCCGGCGGCAGCTCCTCGGCGATCATCCGCGCCACCGCCTGCGCCGAGGTGACCACCTCCTCCGGTCCGGCGGGCACTCCCAGCCGCGTCAGGTGCCCGGCGACGGTGGCGGGGGTGCGCGCGGCGTTGTTGGTCACGTACGCCAGCCGCATCCCGGCCTCCCGGGCCGCCGCGAGCGACCCGACGGCGTGCTCCACGGCCTCGCCGCCCGCGTAGACCACCCCGTCCAGGTCCAGCAGCGCCGTGTCGTACACCCCGCTCAGCGGGCTTCCGCAGCCCTCGGGCCGGGTGCGTATCGGGCGGTGGGGTCCTGTCGTCGTCATCGTCGCTCCGCTCCTCGCGCCGGTCGTGCCCCCGGTTTCCCCCCGATCATCCCCCACCCCGCACCCGAGGCATAACATGCACCAATGCTGCGTACCCCGGGCCCCGACCACCCCTCCGGCGGCCTCCGCCTCGCCCCCTTCCGCGGCCTGCGCTACGCCCCCGACCGGGTCGGCAGCCTGGCCGCCGTGACCTCGCCCCCGTACGACGTCGTCGTGCGGCCCGACGGCCTGCACCACCTCCAGACCGCCGATCCGCACAACATCGTCCGGCTGATCCTCCCCGAGGCCGCCGACCCCGCCGTCCGCCACCGCCAGGCCGCCGACACCCTGCGCCGCTGGCAGGCCGAGGGCGTCCTCGTCCGCGATCCCCGCCCGGCGCTCTACGTGTACGAGCAGCGCCGCGGCGACGCCCTCCAACGCGGCCTGATCGGCGCCCTGCGGCTGAGCCCGCCGGAGGAGGGCGTCGTCCTGCCGCACGAGGACGTGATGCCGGAGGTCGTGGAGGACCGCGCGGCCCTGATGCGCGCGACCGCCGCCAACCTCGAACCGCTGCTGCTGTCCTACCGCGGCGACGGCACCGCGACCGGCGCCACCGCCGTCGTCGAGCGCGCCGCCGCCGGCCCCCCGCTGCTCTCCACCACCACCGAGGACGGCTTCTCCCATCGGCTCTGGGCGGTCACCGACCCCGGCGAACTCGCCGAGGCCGACCGCGACCTCTCCGGCCGCCAGGCGCTCATCGCCGACGGTCACCACCGCTGGGCCACCTACCTGCGGCTGAGGGCCGAGCACGGCGGGTCCGGGGGGAACGGCGGCTTCTGGGACCACGGCCTGGTGCTGCTGGTCGACACCGCCCGCCATCCGCTGCGGGTGCAGGCCATCCACCGCGTCCTGTACGGACTGCCGCCGTCCGGCGCCCTCGCCCGGCTGGACGGCGCCTTCCGCGCCCGCCCGGTCGACGGTCCCCTGCCGCGCGCCCTGGAAGCCCTGGAGAACGTGCCCGGCAACGCCTTCCTACTGGCCGGCGACGGCGCCTTCCACCTGCTCCACGACCCCGATCCGGCGCTGCTCGCCCGCACCGTCCGGGACGACCGGCCGGAGCTGTGGCGGCGGCTGGACGCCACTGTGCTGCACTCCACCCTGCTGGGTTCCGTCTGGCGCGTTCCGGACCACCCCGCCGAGATCGGGTACCTCCACGACGCGGCCGCGGCCGTGGAGCAGGCCGAGCGGCGGGGCGGGACGGCGGTGCTGATGCGCGCGGCCGCCGAGGAGACCGTCCGCGAGCTGGCCCGCAGGGGCGTCACCATGCCCCGCAAGTCGACGTCCTTCGGGCCCAAGCCGGCCACCGGTCTGGTGCTGCGCGCCCTGGAGGACGGCCCGGCGGACGGGGGGACGGCGGGCCCCGGCAGCTGAACGGCCGGCGGCCGGGCGCCGGTCCGGAAAGCGGAGGAGGGTGGTTCCGCCGTGTCCGGCGGAACCACCCTCCTCGTCCCACGTCACCCCGCGTCAGGCGGCCGGCGACCGCCTGCGGCGACCGTCCTCAGCGATTGCCGTCCGCAGCGCCCGCGGCGTCGGAGCCGTCGGAGCCGTCGGAGTCATCCTCACGTCCGACGGTCCCTCCGGACCCGCCCGGAACGCCACCGGAGGTCACGGCGGGGTCCGCCGCCTCGTCGAGCGGGGGCGTCTCCCGGCCCTCCTCCCGGGCATCGCCCTCGGCCGCCCTCCCCGCCGGCTCCTCGTCCTCCGCGGGGACGGCGTCCGCCTCGGGGTCGAGCGCGTCCACGAACTCCACCCCGTCCAGCTGAGCCAGTCGGTCCGAGGCATCGGTCGCCCCGCTCTGGTCGGCCTCGAGAGCCCGGGCGAACCAGTCGCGGGCCTCCTCCTCACGGCCCGCGGCGAGCAGCGCGTCGGCGTACGCGTACCGCAGGCGCGCCGTCCAGGGCTGCGCGGAGTTCGAGGCCAGCTCGGGACTCTGGAGGGTGACCACGGCGGCCTCGACCTGCCCCATGTCACGGCGCGCTCCGGCGGCGACCAGCCGCATCTCCACCTGGCCGGCCTTGTCGAGCTTCTGCACCTCGGGCTCGCCCGCCATGGCGAGGGCCTTCTCCGGACGCCCCAGCCCGCGCTCGCAGTCGGCCATCACGGGCCACAGGTGAGAGGAGCCGGTCATCCGGCGAGCCGCGCGGAACTCGGCCAGCGCCTCGGCGTACTTGCCGACACCGTAAGCGGCGAACCCCGCTGCCTCACGCACGGCGGCGACGCGGGACGCCAGCCGCAGGGCGACCTTCGCGTAGCCGTAGGCCTGCTCCGGGTCCTCGTCCAGCACCTTCGCCACCATGACGAGATTCCTGGCGACATCCACGGCGAGCGTCTTGGGCAGGCTCATCAGCTCCTGCCGTACGTCCTTGTCCAGCTCGTCGCCGGTGACGTCCTCGGGGATCGGCAGCCGCGTCAGCGGTTCGCGCTCCTGGCCGCGGTCGCGCCCGCGGTCGTCGCGCCGGGGGCCGGACCGACCGCCGTCACGGTTCCCGCGGTAGCCGCCCCTGTCGTCACGTCCCCGGCCGAAGCCCTGACCGTAGGGGCGCCGGCTCCGGTCGTCGCCCCTGCGCGGCCCGCGCGGACGGTCGGTGCGCTCCCTGCCCTCGTCCCGGTCGTCACGCCGGTCATCGCGACGGTAGGCCGGCCGCTCGTCCCTGCGGTCGTCACGGCGGTAAGCGGGCCGGTCATCCCGGCGGTCGTCCCTACGGAACCCACCGCGCTCACCGCGCTCGTCATCACGGCGGAACCCACG
>NZ_JBHUFU010000011.1:0-270831 GCF_042681365.1 Streptomyces desertarenae
CCCTCGCTTCGCTCGGGCGGGCCGGGCTCCGCCCGGCCAGGGGCCGCTTCGCGGCCCGGCGCCCCGGGCGGGCTCCGCCCTTTCTGGGCCGGCCGCCGTTCGCTGCGCTCACAGCGGCTCAAGGGGGCCCGCATGCGGGCCGGGGGTTCCGCTCCGCTCCACCCCCGGAACCGGGCCTTGGATGGCCGGAGTGAGTGGCCGTCAGCAGACGTACAGGGGCAAGGGTTGAGCCCGCTGCGCGGGCCAGGGCCAGCTGTAGGGAGGGGGTGCGGGGCGGTGGGGAGTACGACGGCCGGTCACGGAGCGAGGAAGTGGGACGGGTTGGCGAGATTCTCGCACGTGGGGATGCATTGGTGTGTAGAGTCTGGGAAAACACACCACTCTCCCGAAGGTCGAGGATGGCTCATGCGTAAGGCGATGGAGAATGCGAAGATCCACGCACGCGCGGCAGTACGACGCAGAGCTGCGGACATGACGGCGGAGCAGATCGAGAAGGCCACGGACGAGGCACGTATGCACGAGCGGATGCGCTCGCGGTTGTGTGAGACCGAGGACGATGTGCGCGCCATCGGTATCGCGGTGGCCGAGCACACCGAGTGGCGGCGCATCGGGTACGTGATGGAGGAAGAGGGCCTGGGGGCTTACGAGCCCGAGCGTGATCCGACGGCGGTGCGGTGGGCGCGGGAGGAAGCCGAGCGGGAGCGGCAGGAGCAGGCCCGGCAGGACGGCTCGGCCAAGATGGTGCTGACCGTCCCCGTAGACGGGCAGACCTACTGGCACCTGCGCACCTGCGCCGGCGCCCACGGCATCACCCCACGGCACCTGATCGGTCTGCTGATCGAGCAGGTCCGCACCACGCCCGAGGGCCTGGTGGAAGTGGCCCCCTTCGCCGTGGAAAGCGGCGCGGACATCGACGCGTAGCCGGGTGGAATTCACACCCGGTGATTTCTCGCGGGTCATTCGGATTGCTTGCCGGGCTCGGAGAAAAGATCGGAAAGCGCGGCAAAGAACGGGAAGGGATGCTCGTGGCGGGTATCAGACTTCGGCCGCATCAGGTGGAGGCGGTGGACGCGATCGTCCGGGCGCTGGAATACCGCGCAGGTTCTCAGGTGCCGGCGGACGGGCTGCGGGCCACCGTGGTGGCGGCCACCGGGGCGGGCAAGACGCTGATCGCGGCCGAGGCCGCGCGTCGCCTGGAGCCGCGCGGTCGGGTGCTGGTGATGGTGCCCACCCTGGACCTGCTGACGCAGACGGTCCAGGCATGGCGGGTGGCCGGTCACACCGGCCCTGCGGTCGCGGTGTGCTCCCTGGAAGGAGACACGGCCTTGGCCTCGCTGGGGGTGCGGTGCACCACCAATCCGATCCGGTTGGCGCTGTGGGCCGGGAGAGGGCCAGTGGTCGTGTTCGCCACCTACGCCTCGCTCGCGCCGCGCCAGGACATCGGCCCGGGTGGGGAGCCGGTCCAGGTGCCCGGACCGCTGGAAACGGCCTTCCGCGGCGTCTACGGGCAACGCCTGGCACCGTTCGGGCTTGCGGTGGTCGACGAGGCGCACCGAACCAGTGGGGATCTGGCCAAACCATGGGCGGCGATCCACGACAACCGTCGGATCCCGGCGGCACGGCGGCTGTACCTCACCGCCACACCACGCATCTGGCAACCCACCGGACGGCCAGGCGAAGAGGTCGTGGGCGGCGGGGGCGGGACTCTGGAGGCCGCAGAGGGCGTCTCGGAACCTACTGCGGCCGGTGCCGGGCAGTTGGTGGCGAGCATGGACGACGAGCGGCTGTACGGGCCGCAGGTGTTCACCTTCTCCCTCACCGAAGCGATCGACCGGGGCATCCTGGCGCGGTTCGAGATCGACGTGCTGGAAATCCGCCCGCCGGACCTGGGCACGGGTGGGAGTGAGGAGGAGCGGCGGGGTAGGCGGTTGGCCGCCTTGCAGGCCGCGCTGGTCAAACACGCGGCCGCCACCGGGGTGCGGTCGTTGATCTGCTTCCACCACCGTACAGCCGAGGCGATGGCGTTCGCCCGTGCCCTACCGGGTACCGCGGCACGGCTGCACAAGGAGGACCCGGCGACCTATCCACGGCGGGTGTGGGCGGACTGGCTGTGCGGGGAACACGAGCCGCAGCATCGGCGGGCAGTGCTGGGCCGGTTCGCCGACGGCCTTGACGAGGACGGGTGGGAGACCGAGCTGTCGGTGCTGGCGAACGTGCGCGTCCTGGGCGAAGGGGTGGACATCTGCGGCCGGCGCGGGGTCGACGGTGTGGTCTTCGCGGACGTACGCGGCTCGGCCGTCGACATCGTCCAGGCGGTGGGCCGGGCGCTGCGACAGAAGCCCCGCCAGGGGAAGGTGGCCCGGTTGGTGGTGCCGGTCTTCTTGGAGCCGGGCGAGGCGCCGGACGACATGCTCGCCTCCGCCTCCTACAAGCCGCTGGTAACCGTGCTACAGGGGCTGCGCAGCCACTCCGAGAAACTCGTGGAGCAGCTGGCCGTCGTCTCCGCGCCCAGTCGCGGCCGACCCGCCTCCGTGCTCGGCCTGGACCCCGCCCGCGGTGGTGGTAGCGGGGGCGAGGGCGGCGGCGACGGGGCGGAGCCGGAGGGGGTGCCGCTGCTGCGATTCTCCACCCCCCGCGACCCTCACCTGATCGCGCAATTCGTCCGCACCCGCGTCATCCGACCCGAATCCCAGGCCTGGCTCACCGGACTCAACGCCCTCCACACCTGGCACCAGCAACAGGAACAAGGGCGGGACGGCGTGCGCGGGGGCCAGGACCACAAGCCCGAGAAGCACCGCGGCGAGCACGAGGGACGCGAGCACGAGCAGGGACAAGACGGCGTGTGCGAGCGCCAGGAGCACGGCGACCACCAGATCGAGTCGCAGGAGCACAACGGCGACCACAGCAACCAGGAACACTGCGACCACGGGAAGGGCGAGAAAATCGGAAAGAGCAGCGCCGCCGGCCCGACCCACAGGCCCGTGGCGGTGCCCCTCGACGCCCGCGTCGGCCCCTTCCCCCTCGGACAGTGGGTCAGTGAACAGCGGCGCGCCTACCGGGCCGGGACGCTGGCCGCGTGGCGGGTGGAGCTGTTGGAAGAAGCCGGGATGGTGTGGTCCGTGCCCGACGCCGCCTTCGAGGAGAACCTCGCCGCGGCGCGGGCCTACTACGCGGTGCACGGCACGCTGTGCGCGCCCCGAACGGCGGTGGCCGAGGGCCGGCCGATCGGACAGTGGCTCACCAACTGCCGCCGCCCCGGCGGGCTCGGCAAAGACCCGCAGCGGGCGGCGCAGCGGGCCGCCCGGCTCGCCGCCATCGATCCGGACTGGAACCCGGCGGAGAAGGGCTGGACGGTCGACTGGCAACGCCGCTACGCCAAGCTGCGGGCCTGTATCGAGGGTGGAGCGACGGTGACCGAGATCCGGCCCGGCGTCACGGTCGGCGGGGAGGACGTCGGGCTGTGGCTGGCCCGGCAACGCACCGGGTGGGCGCAGCTGGCCGACGGACAACGCCAGCGCCTGACCGCCCTCGGCATCCAACCCACCACACCGGCCCCAGGCAGCCAGACCAGCCCCGGCCGAGGCGGGGCGGTGATCGTGCCCGCCGGCGCCACCGCCTGGGACCGCGCCCTGGCCGCACTCCACCAATACCAAGCACGCGAAGGGCATGTACGCGTGCCCCGCAAGTGGGTCGAGACCATCCACGACCAGACCGGACACCAACACCCCATCCGACTCGGCATCTGGCTCAACAACCAACGCCAACGACGACACCGACTCCCCCACCAGCGGGTCAAAGCACTGGAGGAGTTGGGGGTGTAGAAGCAGGGGCGGTTCCAGGGGTCGTGGAGGAAGCACCGGGGTGGGGCCGTCCGTGAGACGGAGCAGCCTCACCCCGGTGTTGCGTTTTGCGGGCCGGTTTTGTTCATGGCCGTGGGAGGCATGTACCGACAGGGTGGACGAGAGCCTGCGCGGAGCTTTGTGGGTGTGGCGGATCAGACGCGAGCGATCAGCGCGTAACGCTCGTCCGTCACCGGGCCACCCCACAGATCGGGGTCGTCGCTGAAGTTTTCGATGCGGACCGCGCCGGCAAGCGGGCGTACGGTGGCGGCAAGGTCGGCGGCGGTGACACCCTGGTGCCAGGGCAAGGTACCGGCGCCGGCCACGTACGGCACGCCGGATTGCCCGGCCTCGTGTCAGCGGCCCTCGACCGGCACGAGGGGGCCACCGGGGCGGATTCGGGAAGTCCACGCGGTCAGGGCCGCCGTCGGATCGGGCAGGGTCCGCATCAGGTGGCGACAGAGCACCACGTCGAACCGTGCCTGCCCCGTGGGCGGCGCGGTGGCGTCACCGACCAGGAGCCGGCCCGCCAGGTCGGCGGTGGTGAGCTTGGCGTGGGCGTGTTCGATCATCTGCGGGGCTGGATCGACAGAGCAGGTTCGCCCCGCCCGTTGGCAGCGAGTGGGGAGATTCAAGAAGCGTCCTCGTCGTCCTGGTCGTCGGTGGGCAGGGTCATTCGCGGGTGGTCCAGAAGCGCAGAAGGGACTGGGCGACTGTGCGGGGGCGGTGGAGCTGTACCAGGTGTCCCGCATCGGGGACGACTGTGAGCTGGGCACCGAGTCTGCCGGCGGTGTCGGTGAATCCCTGTGCCGGGAACAGGGTGTCCTGTGAGCCCCGTACGAGCAGGGTGGGCGTCGGTGGCTCGGGGTGGCCGTCCGATTCGAGGGCTGCCGCCCAGGCTCGGGTGAGGCCCAGGTAGTGGGCGGCTCGTGTGGTCGTGAGGCGCGCTCGGGCGACGGCCTGGTAGGCGGGGTCCGCGGCTTCGTCGGGCCGGGCGAGGTCCGCGATGCCGGTGACCAGCCGCACCGTGCGGTTCGGCCCCAGGCGCCGGCCGAGGGCCGCTCCGGTGCGGAGGCGGCGGGCCAAGGCGCCGTCCTGGCCCAGGTGCCAGCCCACGGCGGTCAGGCTGAGTACCGATGTGGTGGCCAGGGCGGCGGCACGGGCCACGTAGGCCCCCATGCACAGGCCGACGAGATGCACCGCATGCGGATGGGTGACCTGGGACAGGACGGCCTGCAGGTCGGCTGCCAGGTGGTCCAGGCTGTAGTCGCCCGGATCTGTGGGGCCGTCGGACTCGTGCTGTCCGCGGTGGTCGTAGGCGTGGGTATGGTATCCCGCCGCAGCGAGCTCAGGCATCAGCGGGAGGAAGTCCTCCTTCGAGCCGTACAGGCCGCCGACCAGGACGACGCAGGAGCCGCGGTCGGTTCCTTCCGGTGGAGCGCAGTGCACGGCGGCCAGGGAGCCGGAAGGTGTCGTGTACGTGTGCCAGCGGAGGTTCGGGGGCGTCAAGGGCGTTCGCCTTTCGGCATCTCGGGGCCTGGTGTCGACGCGGCATCGCGGGCGGGGGGGAGCTGTGGTTCGGTCGTACGGCCGGGTGCGCCGTGGGGAAGTCGGCGGGCGGGCACGCCTGCTTCCACGACCGTGCCGCCGAGGGTCCACCAGTTCGCTCGTCCGGCCACAGCCATGACGGCCGGGACGAGCAGGCCGCGGATGACTGTGGCGTCGAGTACCACGGCCAGTGCGAGGCCGACACCGATGACCTTCAGGAGCACGAGGTCGGATGTTGCGAGGGCGGCCATGACCGTGGCGAAGATGACGGCTGCCCAGGTGAACAGTCCGGCGGTGCGGTCCAGACCCGCGATGACGGCGTGTGCGGTGTCGGGAAGGCGGCGGTACTCCTCGCAGATGCGGGCCAGCAGGAAGACCTCGTAGTCCATGGAGAGGCCGAAGGCGATGCAGAAGATCAGTACGGGCATTTGGATGTCGGTGGTGCCCGTCGTCGTGAAGCCGCCCAGCAGTCCGGCGAAGTGGTCGTCTTGGAATACGAACACCAGCGCGCCGAACGTCGCGCTGAGGCTCAGCGCGTTCAGCATGACCGCCTTCAGTGCCAGTACCGGGCGGCGGGTGAGTGCCAGGACCAGGATCGTCATGGCCGCCACGATCAGTGCGCAGGCCTGCCGGAGCCGGTCGGCGATCGACTGGTGCATGTCGGCCAGTACCGCGCCCGGGCCGCCGACCAGGGCCGGTCCCGGGGCGGGGAGCGCTCGCACGGCGAGCGCCACGCGGCGCGCCTGGGCGCTGAAGGGTTCGCAGTCGGTCGTCACCGATAGCCAGGCCCCCCGCCGGCCGGCGTATGACGCTGAGGCCGGGCCTGCTTCCCGGACACGGCTGCCCTTCTGATACGAGCCTGTCGCGGTCTCCACCCGGCGCACTCGCGGCACCGCGGAGACGGCGCGCGCGTAGCGGTCGAGGCGGCGGGCTGCCGCGGTCGGGTTGAAGCCGGGGAGCACCACTGTCGTTGGGCTCGCGACGCCACCGTCGGTGAAGTCCTGGCGGAGTGCCTGGCCGCTCCGACCGATTTCCGAGGTGATCGGGAAGAGACGGTCGTCGAACATTCCGAACTCCACGCGGGTGAAAGGGCTCGCCATCACTGCGAGCCCTGCGGTCAGTGCCAGCGAAACGACGGCCGGGCGGCGCATGACGAGCGCCGCGATGCGTCCCCAGGTGCCGCGCTCCATGCCTGTCGGCCCGTCGGCGCTCCTCGGTGTGTCCTCGTCGTTTGTACCCGCACGGGTCATGGTGCCCGTGCGCGTGGCCCGTCCGCGGCGCAGTGAGGCGAAGAGATCGAACCGATGGGTTCGCCGCCCCAGGAGGCACAGTGCTGCGGGCAGCAGGAGCAGGCTCAGTGCGGCCGCCGACACCGTGACCGTGATGCCGCCCAAGGCGATCGATCTGAGAATGGGCAGAGGGAAGATGAACAGTGCCGCCAGCGACGTCGCCACGGTTGCCGCGGAGAAGGCCACCGCCCGGCCGGCTGTGGACATCGTCGCCCGCAGTGAGTCTTCCACCGAATGCCCGTTGTCGAGCTCTTCCCGGAAGCGGCTGATGATGAAGAGGCTGTAGTCGACCGCGAGGGCGAATCCCAAGGCGTAGCTGATGCTGCTCGCGAACACCGACACCGGCGTGAACAGCGTGGCGAACCGCAGAACGGCTGCCGTGATCGTCACCGCCAGGGTGCCCACCAGCACCGGCAGCACAGCGGCGATGGCGGAGCGAAAGGCGAACAGCAGCATCAGTGCCGTCACCGGCAGCGCCAGCAGCTCCGCGAAAACCTGGTCTTTCTCCACCTGTCTGCCGACCTGCGCGCGCAGTGCCGCCTCCCCCGTGGCCGAGACGGTCAGTTCGCCCTGGTGGCCGGTCACTTGTGGAACCAGGCGGTCGGCGATCCGCGTGGTGTGCGCGTCCTCGCCGTCCAGCTGCACCAGGATCAGGGCGCTGCGTCCGTCGCGGGAGCGCAGCGCCGCGGAAGTGGTCGACCAGTAGGACTGCACCGACGCGACGGCCGGGTTCGCCCGGAGTCCTGCCTCGACACGCCGTGCAGCTGCCGCCGATCCGGGGCTGTCCACCGTCAGGCGTGCACGGGCGATCAGGACGACGTCCGGCGCGGCCGACCCGAAGTCCCGCTCCAGGATGCGCTTGGCACGCATGGACTCTGCCGACGCGGGCGCCTCACCGCCGGCCGTCAGGTGCTCGTGCGCGGACCCGCCCCACCAGACTGCCGCAAGGGCAACGCACAGAGTCGCCACCAGCACAGCCCACCGTCGGCGCAGCACGAGAGCGGAAAGCCGCCCGTGCTGCGCCTCTTTCGGGGCCTTCACCACCGCGCCGGGCCGGAAACGGCATCCGCTTGCCGGCCGGCCGGAGCTGCGCACCTGCGGACGGGCACGTGCCGAAGGCTTTGAACAGCCGTTGCGTGGGCCGCCCATCTCCCGGAAGGGCTTCGAGGGGCCGCGATGCGTCTGCGGCTGGGAATGGTGGAGCGCGTGCTCATCAGGTCCCATCGGATCGGTCGCCGGCTGTTCCCGGCGGCTTCAGGGCCCGCCTGGTGGGGCGAGGTCGTGTCCCATGGACAACGACGTCGCCACGGTCCAGGATGCGGGTGATCATCACCGGTGCGCGGTGACGATCGGTGGTGGTGACCGTGAGCGAAGCACCCCCATGGGAGGCGATCCTTCCGGATGCCGTGCCGCCCCGGGCACCTGGCGCGTTAGACACCGGGGGATGTCCAGGCCCTGTTCCCGGGCTACGACGGAAAGACAGGATCAGCTATGACCCGTGACGCTGCTCGCTCGCACATCGCCGTCTTCAACGTGCCGATGGCAGGGCATGTGCTGCCCACCTTGGCGGTGGTGCGGCAGCTCGTACTGCGGGGCCACCGGGTGAGTTACGCGGTGACTGCAGAGTTCGGCGATCAGGTGCGGGCCGTGGGGGCGGACCCCGTCCTCTACGACGTGTCCTCCGCCGGTGAGGCGCCGGAGGACCTCGCCGTGGGAGCGGCCCAGGCGGTGGAGGTGAACCGTGCCGCGGTACCGCAGCTGGAGTCGGCGTTCGCCGATGACCGTCCCGACCTTGTGCTGTATGACGTCTACGCGTGGGCGGGGCCGATGCTTGCCGCTCGCTGGGGTGTGCCGGCCGTTCTGCTCTCGCCCAGCCACTTGCCGTACGACGGGGTGCTGAGCGAGATGTTCGGCGTGAACGACCTCACGCGGATGCCGGGCTTCGCCGATCTCGAGCGTGGGTTCACCGCCTATGGCGTCCCCGGCGGTGCGCGCGCCGTGACACTGGCTCCGCCGCGCGCGATCGCTTTCCTCCCGCGTGCTTTCCAGCGGCGGCCGGAGACGGTACGGGCGGCCGAGGCCCACTGGGTGGGCCCCGCGCTCGGCGACCGCTCCTTCCAGGGCAGCTGGCGCGCTCCCGACAGCGGCCGGCCCGTGGTGTACGTGTCGTTGGGCTCGCAGTACAACCACCGTCCGGAGTTCTACCGGATGTGCGTGGAGGCGTTCGCCGGTCTTGGAGTGCACGTGGTGATGAGTGTCGGTGCCGAGGTGGCGCGGGTGCGTGTCGGTGAGCTGCCCGAGGGGTTCGAGGTGCACGCTGCCGTTCCCCAGCTCGATGTCCTGGCTGCGTCCTCGGTGTTCGTCACGCACGGCGGCATGGGCAGCGTCATGGAGGCGGTCGCCCTCGGTGTTCCCCTGGTGGTGGTTCCGCAGATGGCCGAGCAGCGGGTCAACGCCGAGCGTGTGCGGGCCTTGGGCCTGGGTGTGTACCTGCCACGAGAGGAGGTGACTGGCGAGGCGCTGCGGGACGCGGTGCGCACGGTGAGAAACAACCCGCGAGTACGTGCTGCACTGGCGACGCTGGGCCAGGACATCAGTCAGGCGGGCGGGAGCTCGGCAGCCGCCGACATCGTGGAGAAAGTCCTCGCCGACCGGCCGATGACGCCCTGACCCGTTGTACGCCGCCGGCGGATTGCGCCGCAGCAACTCGGTCTCCTGTCGGCGCGCAGTTGTCCGAGAGCGCGTCCTGTGTGGTGGTCGGCTCGTCGGGCCGGGCAGGGGGAGTGCTCGGTGGGGATGGATCGTTCCGGACGGGCTGTGGGAGCTCGCCGAGCCGCTGCTGCCGTCGGCTAACAGGTCATCTCATTTGGCGTGGTCGGTGCTCTGCGGGTGTGACGATCGTGGAACGACTGGTATCGGGCGAGCTGTGGGAGCTGTTCCAGCGGGTGGTACCGCCCGCCCGCCCCGACCCGGCCGCCGGCACGGCGGCCGCGAGGTCCTGGCCGCGATCATCTTCGTGGCCACCTCCGGCTGCACCTGGCAACAACTGCCGTCGGCGCCTTTCGGACCGTCCGGGGCCACGGCCCACCAGCGGTTCGCCGAGTGGGCCCGGGTGCGGGTGTGGGCCAGGCTGCACCGTCTGGTGCTGGACGAACTCGGCGCCCGGGGCGAGCCGGACTGGACCCGCTGCGCGATCGATTCGGTGACCATGCGAGCCCTGAAAAGGGGGAGCCGACCGGACCGAATCGAAGTCGATCGGGACAAGTACGGGACGAGGATCCACCTGTTCACCGACCGGTCCGGTCTGCCCCTCTCGGTCGGGATTTCCGGAGCCGACACCCACGACAGCCAGGCCCCGATCCCGCTGGTGAAGGGCATCCCGCCGATCCGCTCCCGCCGCGGCCGACGGCGCCGCAGGCCCGCCAGGCCGCACGGCGACAAGGGCTACGACCACGCCCACCTGCGACGATGGCTCCGCAACCGCGGCACCACCCCGCGCATCGCCCGCAAGGGCATCGACTTCTCCGAGCGGCCGGGCCCGCACCGCTGGAAAATCGAGCGGACCTTCGCCTGGCTTTCCGGCTGCCGCCGACTCCACCGCCGCCACGAACACGCAGCCGGCCACTTCCTTGCCTTCGCCGGCGTCGCCTGCACCCTCATCTGCTACCGCCGACTCGCCAAATGAGATGACCTGTAAAGCCGCCCACTGCTGGCCGGTGGCCCCGCCTGCCATCGGGGCCGTCACCACCAAGGCTCGGGGCAGCGGACCCGGTGGAGCCTGCCACCGCGGGACGGGGAAACCGCCGGGGCCACGGCCGGACCCCGGATCGGAGTCTGTGTCCCGGCGGGGACCTCTCACGCCGCGCCCACCGCTGCGTCTGTCCGGTGGACGGGGCGGGCCGCTGGAACGGAGCGGCTTCCTGAACGTGCGTTTGCTGTGCCGTGTGCTCCAGGCAGCGGCGCACCGGTGGCGTCGGCGTAGGGCGGGAGGGAGAGTGGGGTTGCTTACCGGAGGCGGGGGGTGGCCGTGGTGCATAAGTAATCGGGAGTGGTGATGGTGAACAGGGTCTGTCTGTACTCGAGTGGGCTGGTCAGGCCGGGCGAGGACATCCTCGTCTACTACGAGACGGACAAGGCCGGGCACAACTGTGTCGCCCTGTATCCGGAGGGCACGACGGACCTGGCCGGCTTCCTCACCTTCGAGCCTGCTCCCTGCCAAGCAGGCGTCGTCCGCTTCTCAGGCATCTCCACCGAGGATGCGAGCAAGTCCATCTCGCCTCGCGCCTACGTGCTCAGACTCGTGCCGTACCCCACCGGCAGCCCGGGCACGTCCTTGGCGGAAGCCAGATTCACACTCACCGACAGCCCTTGCTTCCTGGTGGGTTCCTTCACCGCCGCCAACACGCCCGCTCGTGAGGCATGCAGCATCTCCCTGGCGGGGATTCTGGAGAAGTTCACCCGTACCGTCACCTACGGCAAGCACAGTGGAGACAGTTGGCTGACGGTCGACGCGAGAACCGGGAAGATCACCGGTACTCCACCCGCCGAAGCCGCAGGACGCGCCGGACACATCGTCGTCACCGCTCAGGATGACGCCGCGCCGCCACGCACCACAAGCGTGGCGGTGACGGTTCCGGTGCGCCCTGAGGAAGGCCCACTCGTTGACCGGTTGCGGATCGCCACCTGGAACATGTGGTACGACGCGGGAAAGGTATGGGACGGCAAGAGCAAAGTGCTGCGTTTCCTCCTCGAGCAGGACGTCGACCTGCTCGCCTTGCAGGAGGTTCACCGCTACCAGGAGCCCGGTACGGTACGGCAACTGGCCGACCGGCTGGGCTGGTACTACCACCAGTACCCTCGTGTCCACAAAGATCCCGCAGACGACAAGGACGTCGGCCTGATCAGCCGCTACCCCATCGACCTGGACCACAGCGGCAACGAAGCCGACTTCCTGCGCTCGACGGTCACCGTGGGTGATCTGAGGCTCCAGGTGTGCACCGTCCATCTGGATTACACCTCCTATGGTCCTGACCTGGCGCCCCCTGGCACGCGGCGCTTCACCGCCGATGTACAGGATCAGGAGAAACGGTCGGCCCGCGAGCGGGAGATGCGCGACGGAGTGCTGAGAAAGCTCGCCGGCTATCTCGCCGGTGCGGATAACGAGCCCGTCATCGTCCTGGGCGACTTCAACTGT
The DNA here is from genome assembly GCF_042681365.1 of Streptomyces desertarenae. NCBI lineage: Bacteria > Bacillati > Actinomycetota > Actinomycetes > Kitasatosporales > Streptomycetaceae > Streptomyces > Streptomyces desertarenae. The sequence goes on from NZ_JBHUFU010000011.1 coordinate 11,871, forward strand.
CCCTCGCACCGGGACTGGACTTCCGAGGTTGCCACCGAGCCGCGGAACTGGCCGGCCACCATGCTGCTGGAGAAGGCCGGCTTCCAGGTCTCCTACCGTGCCGTGCATCCCGACCCTGGCGCGCACCCCGGTATCACCTGGTCCCCTACTGCGCTGTGGCGCAAGGGGATGCAGCGTGTCGAACCGGTCGACCGTATCGATTTCATCTTCCACAAGGGACGCAAGCTCCAAGTCCTTGATTCCCGGGCCTGCGTCACCGGGACACCCACACCGGCCGAAGAACACGAATCCTGGAAAAAACCGCCGCGGTTTTGGTACAACGAGTGGCCCTCCGACCACGCCGCCGTGATCACCACCTACCAGGTTCTTCGCACCTGACGGGGACGGACCAGAACCACTGGCGCGGGGCAGAGCGGTGTTTCCCCGGTGACGGCGCGCAGAGAACCGGTTGCGGCCCCGCCGGTCGGGTCAGCGCCGGGCTCCGGTGATCTGGGTCCACCAGGTGGTGTCGTGGCCGTGGGCGAGACCGACACCGATGTCGCGGTGGCCGCAGGCGAGGATGTTGCGCCGGTGGGGTGGGCTGTCCATCCAACCGGCCACGACGGCGGTCGCGTCGGGGTACCCGTGGGCGATGTTCTCCCCCACCTGGCTCCAGACATACCCCACGTCCTCCAAGCGCTGCACCAGTGGCCGCCCCCCGGGGCCGCGGTGGGAGAGCCGGCCGGTGCGGGCCATGGAGGCGCTGTGGTCCCGGGCCGCCTCGGCGAGGGCCGGATGTGGGGCAAGGCCAGGACAACCGGCCTCGGCACGCAGTGCGTTGACCAGACGGACGACCTCGGCCCGTTCGCCCTCAGCGGGCAGATCCTCTCCGCTCGCGGTGTGTGCGGGCAGGGCGGAACCGGGCTGTGAGGTGATGGTGTCTGCGGGAGGGAGCGGCCGGTGGCTGGCGTACGGAGCGGGGGCGGCCGCAGTGGTCATGACGGCCGCCAGCGCCGCGGCGCCGAGGGCGGACCGCCGGAGGCGGACGGGAGCGGTGCCGTGGCGCGAAGAACCGTCCCGGTCGTGGTGCCGACTTGTCATCCCGTTCCTTCCGGAAACCCGATGGGCGGCAAACTCACACAGGCATACTGAGCAGCGGGGCGGGACCGCTAGGACCGATCCCGCCCCGCCCAGGTCACCTGGCCTGCCCGCGGCAGCTCACGCGCAGCGGGCGCTGTTGTGGCTCACTTGCAGGCCAGGTCCTCCGGACCGCTGTAGTCGACGTACCGGTACTGGCCGTCGCGCCAGGTCCAGTACACCGTGCGCAGGTTGTTGCCGCCGTGCTCGGGGGTGAGGTAGCGGTTGCCGTCCTTGGACCACTTCCAGACTCCGGAGTTGTCGTCGCTCGGCACGTGGCCGACGAGCCCGTCCCTCCAGTTGTTGTTGTTCGGCCTCTGGTTGTACAGCCCGTACCAGTCCTTCGTCGTGCGCAAGGAGCCGTCGTAGCCGGTGAGGATCTGGCCGCCCTCGCACTCGGGCGGGACGACGGTGAGGTCGGCAGCCGCGGCGGGACTCGCCAGGGAAGCCCCGGCGAGCGCGAGAGCGGCACAGGCCAGGGAAAGGGTCTTGCGCATTCTTCCTCCGGTCATTGAGGGGAGATGGCAATTCGAGAGTAACCTCCCCGCCCGCTTTCTGCGTTCACTCGAAAAGGCGAATTGCGCAGCATTTTGAGTCGTAAGCATATTGTCATACGGCATCGGAGGTGACTTACGGAAACTTCAGGCGTCTCCCGGGCTACACCCGGGTTGACTTCCTTTTCCGCTCGGCTTGATCGAAGTGGATCTCACGGCCGCGACCGGACATTTCGACGACTGGCCGGCGGTGGTGCGACGCTACCCGTTCGGCGGCGTGCAGATCCCGCGCACCCTGAGGGTTTTCCATCGTGATCAATTGGCGGGTTCAAGGGTGACGACGGCTCGGACTATGGCGGTGATGCGGGTGATGTTGCAGCGGAGCTTGCGCAGGAGCCGCCAGCTCTTGAGGATCGCCATGGCGCGCTCGCCGATGCTGCGGATCTGGCAGCCCCGGGGCCGAACACTGGGCCATGATGGGACGTCACCGCCTCGCTACGGGAGGTCGCTGTAGGCGAGCACCGGAAGCCGGGCCCGGATCCGTCGCAGGGCAAGCCGCCGCCGGGGAACTCCGACGGCAAGGTGCCCGACCCTCCCCCGCCGACCGGTACCCACCGGCACTGACGCGGTGGACGTCGAAGATGGCCTGCGGGGGTTGACCTCCTCGGTGCGGTGGCCGGATGAGGAGTCGCCGTGGATCCGCCCCGCGGTGCTGGAGGCCTGCCCGCGGCACCGCTTCACCCCGGTACGGGTGTGGGGTCTGGGACGGGGACGCCTACCGAGCGGTGGACCGCGCCGTCGAGCCCGGGCGGTGGGCACAGGCGGTGTATCCGGGGCCGGACGTCTCCACTGTCATCCAGGTCGCCGACGGACTGCCCTCCCCCAGCCTGTCGTGCGTGGCGGTAGTGGTCGGCATGCTCGACTGCCTGCGGCTGGAGGAAGACCACAGGGTGCTGGAGCTGGGCTGCGGGACGGGTTGGAACGCCGCGCTACCGGCCGCCCGGGCTGGTGCGGGCCGAGTCACCTCGGTCGAGGTCGACGCATCCCTGGCCGCCGGCGCCGAGGCGCGGCTGGCAGCGGCCGGCGCCGGGGTGGAGGTGCGGGTCGGGGACGGGACGGCCGGATGGGCGCAGGGCGCGCCGTATGACCGGGTGATCGCCACCTACGCCGTCGACGAGATCCCATGGACGTGGGTGGAACAGACTCGGCCTGCACCGCCTGCACGCCGCCGGCGCGCTTCTGGTCGTCGACGGCCCCGGCCAGGACACCTCCTTCGTCCGCCTCGTCGCCAAGCGGCCGGACGCACCGGGCCGGCCCTGGCGGTTCGTCGGCGACCCCGACACGGTGGCCGCCACGACCTGCCTGCCGAGCCACATCTGGGAGGAGCTGCCGGTGGACGTCGCCGCGGCGTTCTGCCGCAGGTTCACCACGTACAGGGTCTGCGAGATGACCTGGTTCCGGGTGGCGCCGTAGTGGTCCAGGACCTTGTCCATGTTGGCGTGGGTCTGCTTGAGCTGGGCGGCGAAGTCGCCCGCGTAGAGGAACTCGCCTGCCTTATCGAACGAGAGTTGTCCGGAGACGTGGATCAGCTCGCCGGACTTGATCGCCTGTGAGTAGCCGAAGTCGCTCTCGGCCGGCACGTTGTAGTGGAAGACATTAATGGTGGCCATGGTGCTCGCCCTTCCGCTTTGCTCTCTTATGGTTACTCGGAAACTGTAGGAGAGTGACGGTTGACCTGGAAGAACGCACTTTTCGGTGACTGGGGAACCTGATGGTAACCAAGCAGCTACTCACGGGCCTGCCCGAGGACGCCGACCTGCGGCGCGCGGACTCCCTGGCGCGGGAGATCTTCTCGGACGTCGCCAACAAGTGGGCGCTGCTGATCATCGAGGCCCTGGGGGAGGGCACCCTGCGCTTCGGCGAGCTGCGGAACGAGGTCGAGGGCGTCAGCCACAAGATGCTCACCCAGAATCTGCGCATGCTGGAGCGCAACGGCCTGGTCGAGCGGACGGTGCACCCCGTCGTGCCGCCGCGGGTCGAGTACACCCTCACCGAGCCGGGGCGGGCCCTGCGGGCGACGATCGACGGGCTGTGCGACTGGACCCACCGGTACCTCGGTCACATCGAGACCGCCCGCGACCGTTTCGACGCCTGACGGACGCACAGCGGCACCCTCACGCGCGACCTTGATCCATCCCACGTTGGCGGCCGCCAACATCGCCCGCACTTCGCCTGACCGGGTTACCGAGCCATCCTGTGCCACAAGCTCGGAAACAGACCTCTCACTGAGGTCTGTCAGCGTTGCCGCTCCAGGGTGAGGACGGCTGCGGCGATTGGCGACATTCGATTCGGGCTGCACCGGGCCCTGCGGAAGACCCGCCAGGACTTCAACCGCGCCACGCCGCGTTCGACAGGGGCCCGGGCCTGAGCCGGCGCGCGGTTGACCGTGCGCTGGGTCGGCGACAGCCCGCCGCCGGGCGGCCGTTTGCGGCCGGTGGTCACCCAGGACCCGGCACCCTGATAGGCCCGGCCGGCCGGCACGGGTACCCCCTGCCGCTCGCAGATCCGGATGATGCGGTGGGCGCGGGCCGCGGCCGGCGGCCGCGCGCTGCCGGGTCCTGGTCCGACCGGGCGGCGGAGCCGGGGGCCACACGCCGAACCACTGCTCGGCACCCCACTCCTGGAACCGCTCCACCTCGGTGAACCCCAGCCTCACCGCGAGGCGTACCGCGCGGGCATTGGCGGCCTGGGCGGCCGGCACCACCGGCTCCGCCGGGATACGCGGCGGCGAACCAGCCCAGTGCCGCCGCGCGCCTCGGCGGCGGACGCATCCCCGCGCCCGCCGAATCCCCTGTTCAGCAACCGCAGGGAGCGGCGTCTCAGCACCCCGGCGGCGGCTCGTGACCAGGCGGGCCCGTGGCGCGGTACGCGGTGCCCTGCGAGGATCCTCACCGTGGCAGGGACCGACACGGATGCTGTGCTCAAGCGGTTCGTCTCCGAGATACCGCTGGTGGTGCCAACGGTGGCTGTCTGGGCACACGGTTCACTCGCGCTGGGCGGCGTCCAGCCGGGGCGCAGCAACCTCGACCTCTCGCGGTGGTCGAAAGCCCACTGGACGGAGAGCAGAGGGACCGGCTGGCAAGCACTCACCGGCACCTGTCGGACGAGAATCCGGCAGCGGCCAAGCTGCACTGCTCGTACATGGCCAGGGCAGCCCTCCCCGAGGCCGAGGAGGACCATCTCACTTGGGCGCACGGCACGATGCTGGAACGCCCGGTCACCCGCCGGGAACTGCTCGACGGCGGACTCACTCCCCACGGTCCGCCGCCTGCGGAACTGCTCCCGCCACTTGCCCGCGGGCAGTCGGAGGACTTCGTCCGGCGCGACCTGGCGCGGTACTGGCTTCCGGTCACCGGCAGACCACTGCTCCGGCTCCGGGACGTCCGGGTGGACTCGGACCTGCTGGTCCTGGCCCGCGCCACCGTCACCCTGCGCGACGGGCGGCTGATCACCAAGGGCGAAGCCCTGACGGAACCGGCGGCGCTCGGCGCGCCCATGGACGTGGTACGCGACATCCACGAGCACCGGTACGCGGACCCCGAACCGATCAGCCACCTGTGGCGTATCCACCGAGCAGCGCGGGCCAGCGCCTTCGTACGGCGCGGCATCAAGCACACCCTGGTCACGCACGGAAACCCACAGGGACCACCGACCGGCATGGACGAGCCGTAACGGCCTCGAACTCCCAACGGAATGAGCTGCGGACTGCGGCCCCGTCGCCATCGCAGATCGCGGCCTCGACCATGGAGTCGCCGACGACCCGAAACCGACGGGTTCGCCGAACCTCGGAGGACTCCCTCCCACCAACCGGCCGCGGCCCCTGCTCTACGGGGGAGGACCTGACATGAGTTCGCCGTGTGCCCCCTCCCGCCCGGTCAACCGTCACGGCACGACGGGAACGTCCCCACCACGGAAGGCAGCGGGAATCAGGCGGGGCACGAGCCGGACATAGGCGATCATGCCGAGAGCCTCGACCGGAGTCTGGGCAACCACAACGACAGCGGCGACGGCCAGGTCACCCTGCAGGGCCAGAGCCAGATGCAGGACGACGAAGGAGTCGCGGGTCGCACACTGAAGACGATCGCCCGACCCGCGGGAGCGTCCAGGCGGAACAGGCGTGCCACGGCCTTGCCGGCGAACGCCATGACCACGAGGGCTGCCGCGTGGAACGGGACGACGGCGGCGACATCGGCGAGGCTGTCGCCGAGTTCGGGTACCCGAGGGGCGACCACGATCAACAGGGTCGCGGCCATCAGCGGCACCATTGTGGTGGTCGCCGCGTCGGAGGCCTCCTGGCCGGCCCGGCTCGGCCCGCGTCGGCCATCGGCGCGGTCCCAGGAGGGCCGTCCACCGTGGACGGCCCATCCGCCGTGTGACGCCGATGCCGGCACCAATCCCCGTCGTCCACCCTCACGTGAAGGCGGGTCACCGCCGGGTGTGCTCAGGCGTAAATGATTTTGGGGAAGGCCTTGGTGGTGTCGACGTAGTACTTGCGGACCAGCGGGCCGAAGCCGCCCTCCGCACTGCCGAGGATCATCAACTTGATGACCTCCAGGCTCCTCACGGCAGTGAAGTCCCGCGGCTTCGTCTCGGTGTCGCCGGCGACCAACTCCTTCCACGCCGCCCGGGACTCCGTCGTGGCGCTGACGTCCGGGTCGAAGCCCAGGTAGTAGCCGCGTCCTTCGGCCTCCCGCCCGACGGCCAGGAAGAGGATCACATGGAATCCGATGTTGTGCTCGTTGTTGAACTTGCTCTGAGCCCCGCCCACGTGTCCGGATGAACCGTTGACGCACACGGCACACTCGTCCTCCAGGGCCCTGTCGATGGCGGCCCACTTGCTCGGGAGGTTGATCGGCACCGAGAGGCTGCTGGGCTTGTACAGCCTTTCTGCCCCACGGCTCAGCAGACCGCCGACCCTTTCAGCGCGCACCTGGCAGTCTTTGTCCGACATCCCCGCGAACGTGGAATCGGTCGGCATCTGCAGCCAGTAGTTGAGGCGTTCGGGGCCGGTGCCCTCCGTCGCATCCACCGCCCGCGAGATCCGCTCCTTGATGTTCCTGATCGTCGGTACGGTCTCGTCGCCGGCTTGAACATACGCCTGCTCGATCACGAAACATCCCCCCACGTTCGACTCACCTTGGCTCTACTATGACGCACGGAGCGTGCTCGTGGTAGAGCGGAGAGTGATCCTTTGCCGCCCTGCGCTGTGAGCTGGTCAGTTGGTTCGGCACATGAGTGAAGCCCCTGGTAGACGGGTTCACGACCAGGACCGCCCGATACCCGCCAGAGGCTCCACGCCGACAAGGGCTACGACTACGGCTACCTGCGGACATGGCTTCGCGAGCGTCGCATCCGCCACCGCATCGCCCGCAAGGGCATCGAGTCCTCCACCCGGCTCGGCCGATACCGCCGGGTCGTCGAGCGAACGGTGTCCTGGCTGGCCGGCTGCCGCCGCCTGCACCGCCGCTACGAACGCAAGGCCGAGCACTTCCTGGCCTTCGTCGGCATCGCTGCAGCCCTCATCACCTACCGCCGACTCACCAACTGAAACGACGTCTAATCAGGGCCGGGGTCGCGCAGCGGGTTGTCGTGACCGCAGTCCCAGCAGCCCACGCTCCCGGGGAGGTTCTCAAACCGTATGCCGGGGATGCCGAAGGAGCCGTCGACGCGGAAGCCTCCGCAGCCCTGGCACGGTGTGGCGTGGAAGGGCTTGTCGCAGCGCAAGCAGGTGCCTTCCGCGCTGGTCGGGTCGAGGCGGGTGACTCGGGTGTCTGCGCTGCCGCATCACACGCGGAACGCTTCCTGGGTCGTCATGGTTCTGGTGTACATCAGGTTCGCGGCATCGTTCCCCCTGGCGTTCAGGGGCGCGGGGACGTCAGACCAGGGGGCGGGCGGTGCCCGTCTGCGCCACCGACGACCTTCAACACGAACAGCCACCACCGCCCCCAGCCACCGGCCAGGGGCTTCGTGCGTCCTGAAGGAGTTCGCCGTGCCCACCTACGAGGCCCTGCCCCGCTTCGCCGCCTCACACCCGACCAGCGCCGCGGCTTCCACCAGGCCGTGGCCGGTTCCACCGAGGCATGCCCTGGTCGATGAGGTCTTTGAACAGGTCGTATACGGGTGGAGGCAGCATTCCGGGCGTTTTCAGGAGGTGCCACTGGCAGCCGGGAACCAAGCGGTCGAGCAGGGCGAACTGCTCGCGCTGGTACAGCAGCCCCAGTGCGGAGAGGGTACCCTTCGACGGCGACCAGCAGCGGTCGCGCAGGGCCTCGAGGACCGCCAGGCCGGACATCGTCTGCCGGCCGCGCAGCCACTCCTCGACGGCCTCACCAAGCTGTCCAGCGTCCAGTTCACTTTCGACGCGCTCGCACAGGTCCAGGGCCCACGTCCGCACCTGCTGAGCGGTGTCCCAGACAGCGGCGAGGTCCTCCAGGGGCGCTGTGTCGGCCAGGTGGCGCAGGTGGTCGCGCACGTCGCCGCCCGGCAGGAAGGCCAGGGCGCCGTCCGTATCAAGGATCCGGGCCGCAATGTCGGGAACGCCGTGCTCGGTGGTCCCGACGAGGGAGGCGATGGGGTTGGCGGGCAACTCCGGGGCCATCGCCCGCAGCATGGTGCCGATCTCGTCCGTGGACAGGGAACCGCTGAGGGTTGCCTCGACGGCGGTCAGCGCGGCGTCTGCGGGGTAAAGGATGCCGATTCGGGGTTGTGGTCCAGGCCGGCCAGTTCCGCAGGTGGCCAGGCGCCTGCGGCCTCGCGGAGGATACGGGCGATCTGCTCGTCGATACGCCGGGCCCGGGCGGGCACCAGGGTCACCGCTTGGCCGTCTGCTGAGAGACGGTCGGCGAGGCGGTCCAGGCGCTCGTCCGGGTCCTGCTCCGGGTCGTCGTCCTCGCCGGGGATGGCGAGGGCCACGGCGGCGCGGAAGGTCGCCCGCACCGCCGCCTCCGGCACCGGTAGTTCCTCGGCGAGCAGCAGCAGCGCCAGGTCCGACGGCCGCTTACCCGGTCCGGCATGACGGGCGAGGCCGAGGACCAGGTCGAAGCTCTCGGGTGCCGGCCGGGAGGTGCGGCCCTTGCCGCGGCCCAGGCCTCCGCCGGGGATGTTGCCCGGCAGCAGCCTTGAGCGCCGCCAGGTGGCCAGCTGCTTCGCGGTGACGGTGAGGCCGTGCCGCTGCGCGTGCTCGATGAGTTGCCGGTCGGCCGCGCTGGGGTCCTTGCGGGAGGACATGGCCTGAAGCTGCCGGCACGACTCCCCTCTACGGGCCGATTTTACAGACCCCCCAGCTTCCTCCGGTCGGTGCCCGGGCCACCGGATTACATGGCAGTGGAGACCGGCTCCCTCGTGGCGCACCGACGCCGCAAGGGGGCCGGCCAGGTCGAACGTTGCTGATCCGCTGCACGAAGCCGCGCCCACCGAGGGCCGCGGCTGCTGTACGCCCGATTCGCCAAGGAGCCGAACACCTCATGACCACGAACACGGGCATGCCCCGCCGGGACCGAGACCACCACGAGCTGCACACGGCCATCCTCCTACTGGCTCTGACCGTGGGACTGCTGATCACCGCAGCCGCTGTCTACCTCGCCCTGGCCCACCCGACACTGACCGGGCCTCTGGGAGTGGGCGCGGCCGTACTCGGTGCGCTGGCCGGCACCGCAGGCACCCTGGCCCACCCAGTACTACGGCACCGGCACTGACAGGCCGTGTGTCGGCATACTTGTGAAAGTGCCCAGGAAAATGCAGGTGAACGCGCTCAGCAGCCTATTCGCCTGGGCGCTTGGGAGAGGTGAATGCGTGCGATGATCGTGGTGTATCCGGCTGGTCTGGTCACGGTTCGGCCAACGGGCCTTCACGACTCCCCCTAACCCCGCATGATGCCTCTGTTACCAGCCGTACAGGGGGACCCCGTGACCGCCCAAGCGCCGCAGCCGCCGATGCCCGACTTCCCGCCCCAGCCGGAAGCCCAGCCCGATCAGCCCCCAGCTGCGGCGCCGGCGGAGGCAAAGCGTCTCAGCAACAAGGTCGTCATCGGTGCCGCGGCCGCCGTCATCGCCACGATCATCGGCACCGGCGTTGCCGTCGTGCAGGCCATCGGCAACGACGGCAGCGAGCCCACCGCCACGGCCGACGCGTCAAGTGCCCCGGCTGAGGACGTAGCGACCGCCACCGCAAACGAGCCGACCCCGGAACCGCCGGTCTACGCCGACCTCACCCCCGACAGCTTCACCATCACCCTGCGCACCACCGCAAAGCAGTGTTTCGGCTCCGCCGGCTGCAACGTCACCGTCGAACCCGACCTGTCCTACGTCGGCCTCAGCGACGACATCGACCCGGACGCAACCTACGAGATCACCTACGAGATCAAGGGCGACGAGTCCGGACCGGTCATCGGTACCGCGGAACTGTCGGAGCAGACGACACTGAGCTACACGCCGTCATCACTCAGCACCGTCTCGTCGGACACAGAACTCTCCGTGGAGATCACCGACGTCCGGACGACAGGCGTGTGAGGGAGGCGGCACCACCGCGACGCAGCCGTCGACCGCAACCGCGGGACTCCCGAGCCTGGTACACGCGCCGCCCCGGCATCCCGCCCGTGGACCGGTCGGTCCACATTCTGTTCGCCGCCGCCCTGGTCTCCTGAGTCAGGAGACCAGGGCGGCGGCGAAGCGACAGCACGGGGATCCTTGGTGGAAGGGATCACGCGTGGCGTGGACGTTGCCGGAGCCGATGCCGGGCGTGGCCGCCCCGGCGCCGGATCTGCGGCCGGGACGGGGGCCGAAGTAGGACGGTTCTCCAGACACGAGAATGTGTATCAGGCAGGGTGATCGCTGACTTCCTGTCAGTCGAAGCGCCTGCTGACCATCTGGGTGGGGTGAGCACTCGGAGGCTGTTGCACCTCTATCTCGCTGACCGGCGGAGGGTCCTGGACGAGGGGGCGGATGCCGGGGGACTTGTCATGGGGGGGTGTGCCGGCCGGCTGCGGGGGCGGGGCCGTCGCGGTGCGCCGGTACGCGCTGGGGCTGATGCCGCGGGTTCGTTTGAACGCCGCGCTGAACGCGAACGCGTCGGAGTAGCCCACAGCGCGGGCGATCTCCGCGACAGTCGCCGTCTCGCGCTCGGTCAGCAGGTCCGCCGCGAGCGTCATGCGCCAGTGGGTGAGGTAGGTCAGGGGCGGTTCGCCGACCAGGTCGGTGAACCGCTTCGCCAGCGTGGCCCGCGACACCCCGGTCCGGCCGGCCAGCGAGGCAACCGTCCACGGCGCTGCCGGTTCCTCGTGCAGCAGGCGCAGCGCGCCGCCCACCACCGGGTCGCGCCCGGCGGAGTACCAGCCCGGCGGAGTACCGCCGGGCCGGTCGAAGTACTCGCGCAGCGCGCACACCAGCATCCAGTCCAGCAGCCGGTCGAGGACGATCTGCTGGCCCGGGGTGTCGGCGGCGACCTCGGCGGCGAGATGGTCCCACACGGGGTCGGGCCCGCCGCCGGACCCCACACGCAGTACGGCGGGCAACGCGTCCAGCAGCCTGCGGCTGATCTCCCCGCGCACCGGATAGGCGCCGACGACCAGGGTCGTCGTGTCCTCCCCGCCGGTACCGGCGTCGTGCCAGCCAAGCCGGTAGCGGGTCCCGCCCTGCTCGGGCGTCGAGCAGAACGCGCCGCACTCGACGGATTCGGCCCGAGTGCCCACCTCGTCGACGAAGAGGAACGGCGCGGGGCCCCGCACGATCACTGTCTCGCCGACGCCCAGACGCTCGGGAGGGCGGCGCTCCGGCACGATCCAGCCGCCTCCGGAGAGGACGGTGCACAAGGTCAGCGGCGCGCCGTCCACGAAGTGCAGCGACCAGGGCGGGGTCAGGGTCGAGCTGCCGAACAACGAGCCCTGGGCCCGCACTCCGCGCAGGAGGTCGCCGAAAGCATCCACCCGCCAAGGCTAAACGATTCAGACGATTGCCCAGGTGATCTGGCGTATCACCTATGGAACCGTCCGGATGCGTGCCGTTGACTCGCTGCTATGAGCAACGACATCACTGTTGCCCTCGGCGCGACGGGCACCACCGGCCGGCGGGTGACCGCCCGGTTGCGGCTGCGCGGCACGCCCGTGCGCGCCGCCTCCCGTTCCGGTCGGACCCCGTTCGACTGGTTCCACCCCGCCGGCTGGGATCAGGTCCTGCGGGGCGTCACCACCGCCTGCGTGGTGCCTCCGCCCGTGCCCGGTCCGGTGCACGACGTCGTGGCGCGGGCCGAGGCCGCCGGTGTGCGGCGCCTGGTCCTGCTCTCCGGTCACGGCGCCGACGATTGGGGCGACTCTGCGTTCGGTCCGGACATGCGCTCGGCCGAGGACGCCGTGCGCGGCTCGGCGCTGGAACGGACCATCCTGCGTGCCTCGAACTTCGCCCAGGACTTCGGCGGGCAACCCTTCCGCGCCCCGCCGGCCGCCGGCGAGCCGGCGCTTCCGGCGGGTGCGGTCCCCGAGCCGTTCATCGACCTCGAGGACGTCGCCGACGGAGCGGCCGCAGTGCTGTCCGAGCCCGGACAGCACGCCGGTCGGGTCTATGAGCTGACCGGGCCGTGCGGGTTGACCTGGGCGGAGGCAGTCGAGCCGATCTCCCGGGCGTCCGGGCTGCCCATCGTCCACCGGCGCATCTCCCCGGCCGGGTACACCGCGGCGTTGGTCCGGGAGGGCTGGGGCGAGGACGAGGCCCAGTACCTCACCGAGATGTTCGTGCTGCTTGAACGCGGGACCGCCGCCTGGACGTCGGACGAGGTCGCCACCGTGCTGGGGTGCGCGCCGCGGACCTTCGAGGGCTTCGTCCTGCGGGCCACGGCAGCGGAAGCCTGGCGGTGCTGAGTCCCGCGGGCCTTGGCCTGGCGTCCTGGGCTCCGGGAAGTGGAGCACCGCACGCCATCCCGCACATCCACACCACTTGTCGACGTCCGTACCTTCACGCAACTGGAGCCATCGATGCATGCCCTGCTGGTCGCCGCCAACCCCGACCCCCGGTCCCTGACGCATCACGTGCTGGGAAGACTTCAGGCAGCGCTTCACCCCGGTTCGGTCGAGATCGCCGACCTGGCCGAGGAGCGGTTCGATCCCCGGTTCACTCCGGCGGATCGTCGGGCGTACCACGACGGCGGCAACTATCCGGCTGACGTCGCGGCTGAACACCGTCGTCTTGAGCGCGCCACCGATCTCGTGCTGGTCTTCCCCGTGTACTGGTGGTCGATGCCTGCACTGCTGAAGGGGTGGATCGACCGTGTCTTCGTCAACGGCTGGGCCTTCGAATACTCCCCCGCTTCGGGTCTGCAGCCGAAACTGCAGGGCCTCACCACACATCTTCTCCCCATCGCCGGCGACGACTCCGGTGCATACGAGCGCCACGGATACGAGAGCGCTCTGCGGACGCAGGTCGAGCACGGCATCATCGACTACTGCGGCAGCCGGCGCGGCTCCACGGCGTTCATCTACGAATCCGAACGGCTCACCCCCGAGGCCACAGTGCGAGATGTCGACCGTGCGGTGCGGACCATCAGCGAAGCCATCCATGCCCGCCTGGGGGGATGAGGTAGGTCAGACAGCCTTTCGACCGGTGGGATGCCGCGGCAGAGCAGCCAGGGACGCCGGCTGCTGCGCTTTCCAAGGGACATCGGAACGCCGAGCCGGCCCCGGCTCCAGGCACGATGACCGTCTCGCCGTATGGGTGCCACCCGTCACCGCGCAGCACTCCGCCGTTGTGCCCGTGCCGAAACAGACCTCCCACACGGAAAGGACGGCACCGCACTGGCCGACGGGTTGCTGTCCGCCATGGCCAAGACCGCAGTTGTCCCGGTCGGCCATCTTCTGGTCCTCGACGGCACCGGACCGCGGTGGTGCCTACGGCGATGGACAGCATCGGTGAAGAACCCGCCCCTTGAGGGCCGCCGGGCAGCACCCCACGAACCCCTGCCGCCGCTTGGGACGGCAGGGGTTCGTGGGGCGCTGCCCGGCGGCCGATGGTGCGGACAGGCGACCGGTATCGCGTATGGACGCCGTCTTCGCCGCCAGGCTGCGCGCAGTGCGGCGGCGAGCTACCCGACTGCGTTCGTGCGGGTCCTGCTGCCCCCGCCTCGGCCGACCGGTACCGGGGGCAGGGAGTCGAGGGCCGTGTCCAGCCATCAGGATGGACTGCCTCGCGCTGGTTCACGGCCTCGGCGGCTGGTTCACCCTGCACGACAGGCGACACCCTCGTACGGTCCCTGCCGCACGGCCTGGAGACGGTGGTCGGCGAACGCGGCTACCGCCTCTCCGGCGGCGAGCGCCGGCGCATGACCATGCCCGGCCGCTGCCGGCCCGCCAGCACGTGGTCATCCTCGCGAGGCCACCGCCCACCTCGACGACACCTCGGAGCCCGCCGTTCAGGAGGTCCCGACTGAGGCCCTGGTCGACCGCACCGCCCTCGTCATCGCCCACCGCCTGTCCACCATCCGCACGGCCGACCTGATCCCGGTGATCGGGAGCGGCCGGACCGTAGCACGCGGCGCCCACGACGAGCTCCTGGCGGCCGACGGCCGCTGCACCGAGCTGTACCGGACACGGTTCGCGCAGCGGGAGGGCAGGGCGCCGGGGCCCGTCGCGGCCGCGGGGGAGAGCGTGGCGTAGGGGGGAGCGTGGCGTAGGGGGGAGCGTGGCGTAGGGGGGAGCGGTCGTTTCGGAAGGTCCTTGCGCGCGGGGCGGGCCCACCGGGGCGGTGCGGCCCGTGCCGCGCGGTGGCCGGACCTGGCCCGACCCCCTACCCGGGTATCACCGCGTCTTGGCTCCCTGGTGTGACGCCCCGGCGCCCACCGCGTCTCTACCTTCTCGTCTTCCCACGGACGAGACAGAGGGAGACGGATGGATGCGCCGCTTCAGGACGGTGCCGACCACCGCCGTAGTGACCACGCGTGCCGGCAGCACACGGCGAAGCTCGCCTCCGCCGCACCGCGTTCATCGCCACGACGCGGGCCACACCCGGATCAGCGGCAACCGGGCCGTGAACCGCCGGACCGGCCGCGAGCGCCTGGTGGAGGGCTCGCTCCTCACCGCCCACGTCGCCGGATACCTCACCGTGCTCCTGACGAGCATGCCGCCGGCTCGGGCACTCGTCTTCGCCGTACTCCACCAGGCCCTGTTCGAGCTGCACCCGGGCATGGCCTTCGCACCCGACCACAAGGGAAGGGACATGCCCGACCCGGACGGCGAGGAGTGGGGCCACCTGCGGCGCCAGGTCCTCACGTCCCGCAGCATCGAAGGCGGCGTCCCCACCGACTGGTTCCTCGGCGGCCTCGACCACCGGATCGAGCACCACCTGTCCCCCAGCACGCCCCGCCCCCACCTGAAACCCGCCCGGCCCCTGGTGAAGGCCCACTGCCGCGAACTCGGCGTCCCCTGCACGGAGACCGGCCTCGTCGACTCCCACCGTCAGGCCCTGCGGCACATGCGCGAAGTGGGAGAACCGCTGCGTGCCGACATATGAGGAGCCGACGCCTTGCGCCACTCCGGATGCCGTCGCGGCGCACATAGGCTGGTGCGCATGACCTCAGTGGAGGAGGAACGCCCGCGCGCACTGCTCGCGGGGGCTTCGCGGCGATGGGTGCGGCTGCTGCCGCGGGCCGTGGCGTTCGTGCTGTGCGTCGCCCTGCTGCCCACGACCATCGTGGTCCTCACCGCCGACTACGGCCTGACCGGAGGCGTCGCCGGCGGGTTGGCCGTCGCGCAGGCCGCGCCGCTGCTGCTCGCCGTCGTACGGCCGCTGCAGGCCTGGTACGTGGTCTTCGTCGCGGACGTTGCCGGGGCGCTCGCCCTGCTCACCGTCGACTTCCAGGAGCGGCTGCTGTGGCCGTTCCCGCCCATGGAGATCGTCGGGTACGTCGGCCTCTGCCTCGCCCTGGGGCTGCGCGAACGGCGCCGGACACTGCTGCTGGTGTGGCTGGCCACGGCCGCCGCGAACGTGGCCCTGGGGTTCGTCGCGCCCCATGGCTTCGGCGCCATGGGCCTGCTGTTCACCATCCTCGGGGGTGTCGCGCTCCTGCTGGGCGGTGCGCTGCGCGAGCGGTCCGAGGTGCAGCGCAGGCTGGTCGAGCAGGAGACGATCAGCGAGGCCGAACGTGGCCGGCGGACGCTGCTGGAGGAGCGCGCCCGGATCGCCCGCGAGCTGCACGACGTGGTGGCACACCACATGTCCGTCATCACGGTGCAGGCGGACACCGCGGAGTACCGCCTCGACAGGCTGCCGCCGGACGTGCGGGAGGAGTTCACGTCCATTGCGGCGACCGCGCGCGAGTCGCTCGGCGAAATGCGACGGCTCCTCGGCGTGCTGCGCAACGAGGAGGCGCACGGCGAGCTCGTGCCCCAGCCGGGCCTGGCGCAGATCGGGCAGCTGGTGGAAGTGACGGCGAGGGCCCGCGGGCCGGTGGAGTTCACCCCCTGCGACGTCGAGGTGCCCGAGGCGGTCGGCCTGTCCGCGTACCGGATCGTCCAGGAGGCTCTCTCGAACGTCGTACGGCACGCACCGGGTGCCCGCACGCAGGTGTCGCTGTCGGTGACGGAGTCCGGTCCGCAGGACGGTGCGCGGCTCACCGTCCTGGTCGTCAACGGACCGCCGCCCCAGCCGCCCGACGGGCCGCTCGAGGTGGGCGGCACCGGGCACGGCCTCGTCGGCATGCGCGAACGGGTGCGGCTCGTCGGCGGCAGCCTCGACACGGGGCCGCTGCCGGACGGCGGCTTCCGGGTCGCCGCCCGACTTCCCCTGAACCTCCTCGACTGAAAAGGACTTCACGTGACGACGCGCGTCATCATCGTCGACGACCAGGCCATGGTGCGGGCCGGCTTCGCCGCCCTGCTGGCCGCCCAGAGCGACATCGACGTGGTGGGCGAGGCCCCCGACGGCGCGCAGGGCGTCGAGCTGAGCCGGCGTACCCACCCGGACGTCGTGCTGATGGACGTGCGGATGCCCGAGATGGACGGGCTGGAGGCAGCACGCCGCCTCCTGGAGCCGGCACCCGGTGTGACACACCGGCCGCGCGTCCTGATGCTCACCACCTTCGACGTCGACGACTACGTCTACGAGGCGCTCCGGGCGGGCGCGAGCGGCTTCCTCCTCAAGGATGCGCCGCCGGCCGACCTCATCGCGGCGGTCCGCGTCGTGGCCTCGGGCGACGCGCTGCTCGCCCCCTCCGTGACGCGCCGCCTCATCGCGGACTTCGCCAGGCAGCGTTCCGCCGTCCGGGGCAAGCCCGCGCTGCGGCTCAAAGGCCTGACGGAACGCGAGACCGAGGTCCTCACGCTGGTGGCCCGCGGGCAGTCGAACGGGGAGATCGCGCAGACGCTGGTGCTGGCTGAGCAGACGGTCAAGACGCACGTCAGCCGCGTCCTGACCAAGCTCGGCCTGCGCGACCGCGCCCAGGCGGTGGTCTTCGCCTACGAGTCGGGGCTGGTCGCTCCGGGCGAGTAGGACCGCCCCCGCCCCTCCCCCACCCCCTACCGCGGTAGCACCCCCGCATCGGCTCCCCGGTATGACGCCCGGCGCTCAGCCGTCCCCGCACTCTTCACCCGTCACAGGAAGTGCACGGGAGAGGGAGACGGGACATGAGGCTACGCAGGGGCAGGCGGCAGAAGGCGGACAACCGGCCCGAGGTCCCGGCCGCCACGCCAGGTCTCGCGGTCGAACTGCGCGACGTCCGGCGGCAGTACGGCCGCGGGCCGGGCACGGTGCACGCCCTCGCGGGCGTCGACCTCGCCCTGCCGCGCGGCACGTTCACCGCGGTCATGGGCCCGTCCGGGTCCGGCAAGTCCACCTTCCTGCAGTGCGCTGCCGGGCTCGACCGGCCGACGGCGGGATCCGTGCGCCTCGGCGGCACGGAGATCACCGGCATGAGCGAGAACGAGCTCACCGAGCTGCGCCGCAGCCGCCTCGGCTTCGTCTTCCAGGCGTTCAACCTGCTGCCGTCGCTGACCGTGGAGCAGAACGTGCTGCTGCCCATGCGCCTGGCCGGGCAGCGCCAGGACCGGCGCCAGGCGCAGGCGGTGCTCGCCCAGGTCGGACTCGCCGACAAGGCGAAGCGCCGGCCCGGGGAGCTCTCCGGCGGTCAGCAGCAACGCGTGGCCGTCGCCCGCGCCCTGGTCACCGGCCCCGACGTGGTCTTCGCGGACGAACCCACCGGCGCCCTCGACACCGGCACCGCCGCCGAGGTCCTCGGCCTGCTGCGCAATGCGGTGGACGCTCTGGGCGCCACCGTTGTCATGGTCACCCACGACCCGGTCGCGGCCGCCTGGGCCGACCGTGTGCTGTTCCTCGCCGACGGCGCCTTCGCCGACCACCTCGAGCGCGGTTCGGTGGAGCAGATCGCGGCACGGATGGCCGTGCTCACCTCGCGCGCCTCCCGCTCCGGTGCGATGGCGAGGGCGGCGGCATGAGGCGCCCCAACGGACTCGCCCGTGAGGCTGTCCGCTTCAAGCCCGCGTCCTTGGCGGGTACCTTCCTCGCGCTGCTGATGTCCGCACTGATCGTCTCGGCCTGCGGAATCCTGCTCGAGACCGGCCTGCGCGCCTCCGTGCCGCCGGAACGGTACGCGAACGCGCCGGTCGTCGCGGCGGCGGACCAGAACAAGTACGTCGTCACCGGCAGCGGCGAGGACCGCGAGGAGGAGGCGACACCCCTGCCGGACACGGCACGGATGGACGCCGGGCTGGCTGCGAAGGCCGCCGGGGCGCCGGGTGCAGCCACCGCCATCGCGGACTTCACCTTCCCGGTGCGCGCGATGGACGCCGGTGCCCGTGCACTGACTGTTCCGGGAGGTGTGCTCACCGCGCACGGATGGGGCTCGCACACCTTCACCGGCACCTCGTTGACCACCGGCTCCGCACCCCGCGAGGGGGAAGTCGTCCTCGACGCGGGAACGGCCCGCGCCGCGCACGCCGCGGTCGGCGACACCGTCGTACTGGAGACCGCCGCCGGCCGGCAGGACTTCCGCGTCGCCGGCGTCGCCGAGGCCGGCCCCGCGGAGACCGCCCGCGACTCCGGCGACGCGGGTGCCCTGGCCTGGTTCGCCGACACCCAGGCCCCCCTGCTCGCCGGGCATCCCGGCAAGGCCGACGCCGTCGTCGTGCTGGCGGATGACGGCACCGACGCCGACGCCCTCGCCGGCGCCGTGAAGCAGGCCCTGGCCGGCTCCGGCGTCCAGGTCCGCACCGGCGACGACCGCGGTGCCGTCGAGGACCCGGGCCTCGGATACGCCAAGGTGACGCTCTTCGGGATCGGCG
Organism: Streptomyces desertarenae; assembly: GCF_042681365.1. NCBI lineage: Bacteria > Bacillati > Actinomycetota > Actinomycetes > Kitasatosporales > Streptomycetaceae > Streptomyces > Streptomyces desertarenae. The sequence continues at coordinate 30,813 of NZ_JBHUFU010000011.1, forward strand.
GCTCCTTCGGCGGCATCGCCGCCATCGTCGCGGTCTTCACGGCCGCCGGAACCGTCGCGCTCTCGGTCGGTCAGCGGGCCCGCGAGTTCGCCCTGCTGCGCGCCGTCGGCGCCACCCCGCGGCAGATCCGCCGCGTGGTCGCCTCCGAAGCACTGCTCGTCGCGCCGCTCGCCGGGATCATCGGCTGCCTGCCCGGCATCGGGCTCGCCCACTGGTGGTTCGGGCAGCTCCAGGACCGGGACGCCATCCCGCGCGCCGTGGACCTGCACGTCTCCGGGCTCCCGCTGCTCGCCGCCGTCGGCATGGGGCTGCTCACCGCGCTCGGCGCAGGCTGGATGGCCGGGCGCCGGCCCGCGAAGACCAAGCCCGGACAGGCGCTGTCGGACGCGTCGGTGGAGCGGCTGCGGCCCGGTCTGGTCCGTACCCTCCTCGGCGTCGGCGCCCTCGTCGGAGGCACGATCCTCACCGGCGTGTCCGCCCGCTCCGCCGGGGACGACGCGGCCGGCGCCGCCCTCGGCGTCGTCATGCTCTTCATGCTCGCCGTCGGGCTGCTCGGCCCGTTGGTGGCGCGGCTGTGCGCCGGCCTGTTCGGCCTCCCGCTGCGCGGCGCGGGCCCGTCCGCCGAACTCGCGGCCGCCAACTCCCGCACCAACGCCCGCCGCCTCGCCTCCGCGATCACCCCGATCGTGCTCGCCGTGGCCTTCTCCTCGACCCTCGTGTTCATGCACACGAGCGAGACCCGCGCCGCCGACAAGCAGCTGCGCGCGGGCATCACCGCGGACCACGTGGTGACGGCCCCGGCCGGGCTCCCGGTGGACGCGGCGGCACGCGCCGCCCGCGCGCCGGGCGTGGAGGCGGCCGTCGGGCTGCTGAACACGCAGGTGCTGGTGCCGACCGGCTCCGGCGAGTTCACGTCGCTCCAGGGCGCGACCGCCCAGGGCGTCACCGGCTCCGGCGCCGAGCTGGCGAAGGTGCAGGACCTGGACGTACGCGACGGCAGCCTCGACCGGCTCGGCGAGGGGCGCATCGCCATCGACAAGACCCTGGCGGCCTCGGCGGACGCCGGTGTCGGCGACCGGCTCCCGCTCTACCTCCCCGACGGGACGGAGGTCGGCCCCGAGATCGTCGCGGTCTACGGTCGCGGCCTCGGCCTGGCCACGGTGACCATGGACCGGGCGTCCCTGGCCGGGCACGTCACCTCGAGCTTCGACAGCACGCTCCTGGTACGGGGCGGCTCAAAGAAGTCACTCACCGCCCTGGGCGAGGTCACCGACGCCTCCGGCTACGCCACCGAGCAGAACCGCGACGCGAAGCTGGGCGCCTGGATGAACAACACCATGGCCGCGGTCCTCGGCGGGTTCGCCGCCGTCGCCGCGGTCAACACCCTGGTGATGACGGTCCTGGGCCGCCGCCGCGAGCTGGGCGTGCTGCGCCTCGTCGGCTCCACCCGGCGTCAGGTGATGACGATGCTCCGCTGGGAGGGCCTGCTGGTCGCCGTGGTGGGCCTGGCCCTCGGCTCCGCGATCGCCGCGGCCACGCTGATCCCGATGATGAGCGGCGTGACCGGTGACATGCCGTACGTGCCCCCGCTGGTGTACGGATGCTTCGCGGTCGCCGCCGGCGGCCTGGCCCTGCCGGCGGTCACGCTGCCGGCCCGGGCCGCGCTGCGCCGCTGGTCCTAGCCCATCCGGGGTGGCAGCGCCACATGCCGTGCGCGCCCCCCGTTGCCCCCTTCCTCACCCGGCAATGGCGGAAAGGACACTCATGACCACAACCCTGGATCCCCCGGTTCCCATCGGGAAGGCCGCTGTCGGAGCCCTCGGTTTACTGGCACTGTTCACCGGCGCTCTGGAGTCGGTGGTGTCACCGACGATCCCGCTCCTGGAACGCGAACTGGACATGAGCCAGTCCGAAGGGGCACTGCTCAGCATCGTGCTCCTCGTCACCGGGGCACTCATCACGCCGTTGGCGGGCAAGTTCGGCGACCGCTACGGCGGGAAGCGAGTCCTGATCCGGCTGATGGCGGTCGTCGCGGTCGGCGGCACGGTGTCAGCCCTGGCCCCGAACCTGCCCGTGCTGCTGCTCGGGCAGGTGCTGCAAGGGGCGATGGTGGGCGCGCTTCCCCTGTCGTTCATCATCGTGCGCAAAAACCTGCCCCCGGGAGAGTCGAGGGTCGCCATCGGGGTGGTCAGCGGACTCTTCGTCGGGGGAGGGATGGTCGGCATGCTGTCGGCCGGGCCGGTGGCGGAAGAGCTCTCCCGGCACTGGATGTTCGCGTTGCCCACGATCGCGGTCATCGGGGCCACCCTGCTCGTGAACAGGCTCATGCCGTCCGACCAGCCGGGCGGGTCGGACGACGCCGGCATCGACTGGCCCGGCCTGCTGCTCCTGAGCGGGGTGCTGGTCACGCTCATGCTCGTACTCGCGCTGGCGCCCGAAGCGGCCTCGCAACCCCTCGTGCTCGGCGCCCTCGTCGTGTCTCTGGCCGTCTTCGTCACCGGTTGGGTGTCCGTCGAACGGCGTGCGGCCTCCCCAATGATCGATCTGCACATGCTGGCACGGCCCGCGATCTGGAAGGCGTGTGCGCCGACATTCGTGATCTGCCTCGGCACCTCGATGGCGGCCTATCTCGTTCCGCAGCTGCTCGACGAGCGCGGCGACGGGTACGGATTCAGCGCCAGCGCCACCGAGATCGGCTTCCTCCTGCTGCCCGGCGCCGTCGCCGCGACGCTGGCCGGGCCGCTCGGCGGGATCGGGGACCGGCGTTTCGGCTCGCGTGCCGTGGTCAACGCCGGGGTCGTCATGTTGGCCGTCTCCCTGGTCGTCCTGGCGTCCGTGCACACCGAGGCCTGGCACGTCGTCGTCGGCAAGGCGCTGATCGCGCTGGCCAGCGGCTTGTGCGTCACGGCGATGATGACCAGCACCGCCACGGCCGTCGATGCCAAGGACACCGGCATCGCCACCAGCCTGATCCTGGTGAGCCGCGTACTCGGCTACGCCGTGGGCGGGCAGCTCGGTGGTGCGCTCCTCACCGCCGCAACCCCTTCCGGGTCGGAGGTCGCGGCCGAATCGGCCTACGTCACCGGCTTCGTCATAGCCGGCGTCGTCACGTCGCTGGCCCTGTTCGTCACTCGCACCATGCCCAAAGGAGTCAAGGAATGACCCTCACCGATCAGCTGACGGATGTCCGCGGCACGCCGAGGCGCACGGTCCTGGTATCCGGGGCCAGCATCGCGGGGCCCGCCCTCGCGTTCTGGCTGAACCGCTACGGATACGCGGTCACGGTCGTGGAGAAGGCGCCCACCCTGCGTGGGGGTGGCTATCCCGTCGACGTGCGCGGCACCGCACTGGAAGTCGTCCGGAGGATGGGGATCCTGCCGCGGCTGCGGGACGCGCACATCGACCTGCGGCGGCTGACCTTCCTCGACTCGGACGGCAGCGAGGTGACCTCCCTGCACCCGCATGCCGTCACCGGCGGCGTCGCGGGACGGGACCTGGAGGTACGGCGCGGGGATCTGACGGAAGCGCTGTACACGGCGGTCCGTGACGACGTGGAGTTCCTGTTCAGCGACTCCGTCGACACCCTCGACCAGAGCGACCACGGGGTCGACGTCACCTTCCGCGGGGGCGGCAGCCGTACGTTCGACATGGTGTTCGGTGCGGACGGCATGCACTCGCGCACCCGGGAGATGCTGTTCGGCCCTGAAGAGCAGTTCCACCGCTACCTCGGCTACTGCTTCGCCGTGTTCACCATGCGCAACACCTTCGGGCTCTCCCACGAGACCGTGATGTGGAACGCCCCGGGCAGGGCCGCGGCACTCTACTCCGTGGGGGACGACGACGAGGTGCACGCCTTTTTGAACTTCGCCCGGCCGGAGCCGCCCATGGACGCGTTCCGGGACCCGCAAGCCCAACGCGACCTGGTCGCCAAGGTCTTCGCCGACGCGGGATGGGAGGTCCCGGGCATGCTGGCCGCCCTGCGCGAGGCGGAGGACCTGTTCTTCGACGGGGTCAGCCAGATCCACATGCCCCGCTGGTCCAACGGCAGGGTCGCGCTGGTCGGCGACGCCGCGTACGCGCCCTCGTTCCTCACCGGACAGGGCACCAGCCTCGCGCTCGTCGGCGCGTACATGCTCGCCGGCTGCCTCGCGGACCGGGGTCACGGCGCGGGCTTCGCCGCCTACGAACGCGACACCCGGCAGTTCGTGACCGCGAACCAAGGGCTGGTCGGTCAGGGCGGCGCCACCCTCTTCCCCACCACCGCCCAGGCCCTGGAACAGCGCAACGAACGACTGCGCAGCCTCAGCGCCATGCCCCCGGCGGAGGGAAAACCGGCTCATTCGGCGCTCACTCTGCTCGATCCCCTGCGCCGGCGTGACCGCCGAGCCGGGTCGGGCCCTGCCGGCTGACGGAACTCCATCCGGAACAAGTCGGGCCGTTCCGTCACCGACCCGTGTCATGTCGTCAGCGCTGGTCGGCGCGCGGCCGTAGCGGGCGGTCGCCTTGTTCGACTGTTCCTCGTCGGCAGCCTCGACGAGCTCGTCCTCCGGCTTCTGCCACCGGCGCGCGACAGCCGCGGACCGGGCAGCGGGGCAGGCTGACGACGCCGTTCTCGCCGCACGAACACGGGCCGTGCACCGCGAGTCGGACGGCACCTACGGCGTCCCCAGGATCACCGCCGAGCTCCGCGAGGCGGGCGAGCGCGTCAACCACAAGCGCATCGCGCGCGTGATGCGAGCATCAATCCGGCCGGCGTGCGGCTGCGGCGCAGACACCGCACCACCGTCGCGGACCCGGCCGGGGTGAAGACCCCGGACCTGATCGGCCGCGACTTCACCGCCGCCGAGCCGAACAGACGGTACGCCGGCGGCATCGCCTGTCTCCCGCTGGGCGGCGGGAAGTTCCTGTAGGTGGCCACCGTCATCGACCCCGCCTCCCGCCGCCTGGCCGACCGGGCTCTGGCCGATACCTGCGCACCGGTCTCGTCACCGGCGCCTCGGCCGCCGAGCTCACCCGCGGCGGCCTCACCGGAGTGGTCCTGCACACCGACCACGGAGCCCAGTACACCAGCGCCGCCTTCGCCGGCGCCTGCCGCACAGCGGGCGTCCGGCACTCCATGAGCGCGGTCGGCAGCTCGGCGGACAACGCGCTCGCCGAGTCCTTCAACGCGACGTTCAAGCGCGAGACGCTCCAGGGCCGCGAGCGTTGGGCCGGCGAGCGCGAGGCCCGCCTCGACGCGTTCCGCACTGCGGCAAGGGCGGCGCCCTGACCGGCCCGGACAAGGAGCACGCCGAGGCGTCGATGCTCGCGCTTCGTCCGCTCCAGTCCGCGCTCGTGCATGCCAACACGCTGCTGGTGCAGCAGGTCCTGGCCGGGCCGGCCTGGGCGAAGAATCCGAGCGACGAGGGCCGGCGCGGCCTGACCGCACTGTTCTGGTCCAACGTCAGCCCGTACGGCACCTTCGCCTGGACATGGGCAAGCGGCTCGGCCTGGGGCTGACCGCTGCCGTGCCCCGCACCCGCACCCGCACCCGCACCCGCACCCCGGCGGGCATCGCAGACCGATCGAGTGCGGGGACACATTGAAGGGCTTCGCCGATCCCACCGGCCCCCGGATGAACGAGGCCGTGTGGCCGGACGCTCGACCCGGGGGCCTTCGGTTTCAAGGTGGTGTGCTGGCCGAATGACGGCCGGTGCGGTCAGGCGTCGTTGGTGTCGGTCGGTGTCGCCTCGCCGAGCATAGTGAGGGTGAGCACGTTGCCGGAGATGCCCCAGCCGCCGTCGGCGACCTCTTCGACCAGAACCATGGTGTTGTTGCGGGCGCGCTCGCCGTAGATCTCGACGTACAGTTCGGTGGTGCGGGTGACGATCTCCTCCTTCTGCTTCGGGGTGAGGGTCTTCTCGGGGACCTTGAAGTTCGCAAAAGGCATGGCTGGTTGTTCCTTCTCTCAGTGGGGTGTCACAGGGAGCTGCCTGCGGTGAGCAGGCTGTCCAGTCCGATGCGGCGGAAGAAGTCGGCGCGGAGGCGGTCGGCGACCGCGGAGACGACTTCGCTGCCATCCCGGCTGGGGTCCATGCGGGTGCGCAGAGGCCGGGTGCCGTGCTCCATCGTGACCAGTCGCGCGACGGCTTCAGCGACCTCGGTCACATCGGCGTCCGAAGGGATGAGCGCGGCCAGGCGCTTGCCCAGGTCGTCCATGAGGGGTTGGTGACGCTGGCCGTGGGCTTCCGCACGGTCGATGCCGGCGGGGGTGCCTGCGTTGGCGAAGTGGTTGGTGCCGGTGGTGAACGCACCAGGCACCACGATCGCGGTGTCGATGCCGAACGGAAGCGCCTCGGCGGCGCCCAGGACCATGTGCTCGGCGTTGTGCACGACCACGTCGAGTCGGCTGTGCTCGGTGACGATCCGGTCGACTGCGCCGTCGGCGGAGTCCTGGGAGGTGACGTCCAGCTCGACGGCGTGCACGTCGACCCGGTGGTCGGTGCCGTAGCGCACCAGGTCGGCCACCGCGGTCGCGTTACGGGTCGCCATCTGGCGGATGCCCGCGTACACGGTGTGGCCGGCGAGGGCCGGAGCACGCACGGACAGCGCCCGATGCCGCTGGAGGCCCTGGTGGCCGGGATGGCCTTTCCGGTGTCGTCGTTCCTCATGACAGGGTCCTTCGTTGATCGACGGGGTGGCTGGGCGGGCGGTTCAGATGATTCCGCCGTTGGCGCGGACGACCTGTCCGTTGATCCAGTGGCCGGCCGGGGAGGCCAGGAACGCGACGACCTCGGCGATGTCCGACGGGGTGCCGAGTCGCTCCAGCGGGGGCTGGGCGGCCAGGCGGGCGATGGTCTCCTCGTCCTTGCCGTCCAGGAAGAGGTCGGTGGCCGTGGGGCCGGGCGCGACGGCGTTGGCGGTGACGTCCCGGCCCCGCAGCTCCCGGGCCAGGATCAGCGTCAGCGCCTCGACCGCGCCCTTGCTGGCGGAGTATGCGCCGTAGCCCGGAAAGGCCAGCCCCACCACGGACGTGGAGAACGTCACGATCGCACCGCCGGGGCGCACCCGACGGGCGGCCTGCTGGACGACGACGAACGTGCCGCGGATGTTGGTGCGGTGCAGGTCGTCCAGGACGGCCAGGTCCAGCTCGGCGATCGGCGCCATGTGTGCCCGCCCGGCCGCGTGCACGACGACGTCGACACCGCCGAACTCTGCTTCGGCCGCGTCGAACAGGGCCGCGACGGCGTGTTCGTCGGCGACGTCGGCACGCACCGCGATCGCCCGGACGCCGCTGGTGACGGCTTCCTTCACGGCTGCTTCGGCCTCGTCCTGGTTGCCGGCGTAGCCGACCACGACGGCGTATCCGTCGGCGGCCAGCCGCCCGACGGTCCGGCGGCCGATGCCGCGCGAGCCGCCCGTGACGATCGCGACACGGGGTGAGGCGGAGGGCTGAGCCGGGGCAGCGGTCCCGTCGAGGGAAGTGGGGATGGACATTACTGACTCCTGTGGTGAATGCGGGTCGGGCCGCGGTCTCGCCGTCGCCCTGCTGCGTCATCCACGATCGGCCGGTCCCCCACCCCCTAGCCAGGGCTGCGTCCACCCAGGGGATGCCACCCCCTGGCTACGGCTCGGCACGCGCGCGACCATGAAGGGGTGAACCTTCCAGAACTCGGCGCCTTCCTCAGGACACGCCGCGACCGCATCCGCCCCGCCGAGGTCGGTCTCCCCCAAGGCCCGCGCCGGCGCGTCCCCGGGCTGCGCCGCGAGGAAGTCGCCCAGCTGGCAGGGCTGTCAGCCGACTACTACACCGAGCTGGAACGCGGCAGCGCGAAGAACGGCGTACAGCCTTCGGCCCAGACCCTGGCCGCCCTTGCCCGAGCCCTGCGTCTGAACGGCGACGAGCGCGACTACCTGTTTCACCTCGCCGAACGGCCGGGCCCTCCGCCAGCGCACGGACCGTCGGCGCACGTGCAGCCCGCGCTTCTCGGACTGCTGGACCGGCTGTCCAACACCCCCGCGCGCGTCATCACCGACCTGCACGAAACCCTGGTGGAAAACGACCTGGCCAGGAATCTGCTCGGCGAGTCCCCGGCGCACCGCGGCCCGGCGGCGAGTTTCGTGTACCGCTGGTTCACCGACCCGCAGGCGCGCGAGAGGTACCCGCCCGAGGATCACCCGCACCACTCCCGGGTGTTCGTGGCCGACCTCCAAGCAGCGGCCGCCAAGCGCGGCCGGGACGCGGAGGTCACGAAGATGATCGCCGTGCTACGCCGCCGCAGCCAGGAGTTCGCAGCCCTCTGGGACGCCCACGACGTCGCGGTGCGCCGCATGGACCACAAGAAGATCGTCCACCCCACGCTCGGCATCATCGAACTCGACTGCTACAACCTCCTCAGCGAAGACGGACGCCAACGCCTGCTGTGGTTCACCGCCCCGCCCGGAAGCCCGGGAGCCGAGCAACTGGAACTGCTGTCCGTCATAGGGGCCCAGAACCTGGGCATCACGGAGGGCACGGCACCGGAGGGGTTGTCCGCGGCGGAATCCGGATCACAGCCCTGACCCGCGCCGCCGAGGGGACCGCCTTCCCGGCAAGGCGTGGCGGTCCCTACCCCCACAGAGATATGTCTTCGGGCCCGGGGCTCACGATGATCCCTTGATTCCCGTTTTCCTCACGCTCACGGGATGGTCTCCGCGGCGGCAGGTCGACCGGGCGCGGCAGCGCCGGCGTTTCATAGGTGGCCGGTCATGGCGTAGCCGACGACCTCGTGGGTGGCCAGGTTCGGTCGGCGGGCGACGGCGGTGACCGTCTTGCCCGAGGAATCGGCGAGTGCGATCGCATCCCGCTTGAACTCCTCGGTGTACCGCTTCGTGTACTTGTTTCCCACCTGGTGCTACTCCCTCTGGAACCTCAAGATCTCAGTTTCCAGGTGTCTGCGACCAAGAGGAAGCTTCATGTCACACCTGGCCCCTAAAGTCCTCCCATGACACGACCAACCTCCTCCGGCGTGCCCGCCGATGACACACAGGACGACGACACAGCAGCGCGAACAAGGCAGTTAGAGGTGCTTCTGGAAACCGCGAATCCCGCCGAGGCAGGCGAGGCGGTCAGGGAGCTCATGCTGCTGACGGCGTCCGGCGGCGGCGACGCGGCGTTGGAGCTGGCCGTGCGGTACAGCGGCATGTCCGACTGCTCCACCGAGGAACTGCTCCGGTTGTGGGCGATCGCCGACGGAGATCCGTTCGGTTTCTGCGAGAACTTGGATGCCCCGGCGTACCGCGCGCGCAAGGCCGTCAGGAAACTGGTTTCCCTGTCCGCGCCGGGTGACGGCGGGCATGCCCTGAAACTGGCTGCCCGGTTCACCCCTCTGGACCCGTACGCGTCCAAGTTCCTCATCCGTCTGTGGAGGACGGACCGTGACCCGGACAGTTTCGCCGAGCACCTGCTGGCTCCGGCGTTCCGCCAGGAGGGCAGGACGGAGCTGAGGCTGCCGTACGCCTCCTCCCTGCACGGTCTGCGGCATCTCACGATGCTCGAGAAGCTCGGCTTCTACCGGTGTGACGGGCTCACCGACCTCACCGAGGTCGGTGAACTCACCGGTCTCACGGACCTTGATCTTGGTGGCTGCACGAGCGTGGAGGACCTCACCCCGATCGGCCGTCTTTCCCGGCTCACCCGCCTCGACCTGAGCCGGTGCGGCGCCGTCGAGGATTTCGAGCCCTTGCTGAACCTCAGTGGTCTGCGTCGGCTGAGGTTGAGTTGGACCAAGGTGCGCTCCCTCCGTATGTTCGGCGGGGCGCTCGGTGCTCTGGAATCCCTGGATCTCCGCTCCCGCGGGTCCCTCACGGACCTGGAGGGACTCGCCGGGCTGCCGAACCTCGCCCACCTCCAGCTGAGCGGCGACCAGCTCCGCGACCTCTCGCCGTTCGCGGCTCTCCCTCGACTCCAGTCCCTCGAACTCGACAGATGCAACGAGCTGACGACGCTCGAAGGGCTGGACGGCCACCCCGGACTGACGAAGCTCGGGATCCACGGCAGTGCGGTACTGCGCACCACCGAGGGGCTGGGCGAGCTGCCGGCGCTGCGGGAGTTGACTTTCACCGGTTGCTCCGCGCTGGCCGACCTCAAGGGCCTCGACCGCCTGCCCGCGCTGCGCACGCTGATGATCAACGGCTCCGCCGTCCGCGGCCTCGGTGACCTGTCTGGATCTCCGCTGACCACACTGACCCTGCTGTACATGAAGAACCTGGAATCGCTCAGGGCCCTCCGGGACTGCTCCGGCTTGCGCGAACTGACCCTCCGCTCCCTGGACGACTGCCCCTCGGTCGAGGGCATACCCGTGGAACGGCTCAGCTCACTCAGCGTGGCCGGCCCGCGCTGGGCCGCGCTGCAGGACATCACCCTGTTCACCGCTTCGCCCCACCTTGCGGAACTCGACCTGCGTGGATGCCTGTCCCTGCAGGATCTCGGGCCTCTGCTCGACATGCCGGCGCTGGCACACGTCCACCTGGCCGAACGGATTGCGACCTCGCCGTCGGGCGCCCCCCACCCCGTGGTGACCGAACTCAGGGCACGAGGCGTGACCGTCACGCTGCACCGCTGACTGTTCACGACCCGCCGCTCACCCGGCACGATGCCTTCCGCCGAACCGACCTGGCCGCAAGGAGACTTCTCATGTCCCCCGAGAACCTGGACACACTGAATGAGTTCCGTGAGAGGGCCCTCGCAGAGGGCATCCCCCCGGACGACATCGAGCGGTGGGTGGCCACCGCCCGACCCTGCGCCTTCCTGGGCACCGGGGGGGACGGGCCGGTGGTGGGCCGGCTCGGCGGGCCCCTCATGCTTCCCGCGGACGCCCCCGACCCGTGGTGCAAGCTCGCCGCCACCATCGACCTCGCCGCGCTGCCCTCAGGAGTGACCGACCTCGACCTGCCCGCCGACGGCCACCTCCTGCTGTTCGCCGACCCCGACCCCGACCGGATCGGGGAAGGAAACCTGGGCAGTGCACTCCACATTCCCGCTGGCACACCCGTCGAGGAACGCCCTGTGAACCTCGACCCGGAATGGAAGAACTACCCCTACGAAACGGATCTCCCGGAAGGGCTGCTTCACCTGAGTACCGGCGTCTCCCTGCCGTACTACACCTCGGTCTACGCTCCCGGGCAGCCCTTGGACTGCATGGATCACCCGGAACATCCCCATGCGAACGAACTGATCGAGGTGTGGACGGAGATGCCGGGCGAGGGCATCGGCCGCGGGCTTCAGCTGGGTGGATACGCCGAGGACGAGAACTGGGCGGAAGACCCCAGCGTGGCGGCCGGGCGGGAAGCGGCACGAGCGGTGACCCGAGGCGAACTGCCCGCGCCCGATACGGACGTACGTCCCGAGGACTGGGTGTGCCTCGCCCAGTGGATGCATGGGCTCGACGGTTTGGAGACGGCCCTCTACTCCTGGTCGGTCTCCCGGCAGGACCTTGCCGCGGGACGCTTCGACCGGGTCTACGCCACCATGACCTGGAACCCGTGACACCCGCAGGACGCTGACCTGAGATGTCACCGCCGCCAAGGCGGGATTCGTTGGACGGGCGGCATGGGGAGCCCTCGGCGGCGCCCGGTGCAGGAGCAGTCGCCGGGGGCCAACCGACCGTTTCAGAATGAGTTTGGTGGAGGCTTGGGCTTGGGCTTGGGCTTGGGCGGGGGCGGGGGCGGGGGCAGGGGCGACGTTAATGTGCATGCGCTGTGATCGCGGTCGGCGTGAACGCCGACGGCCACCGCGAGATCCCGGCCTGGACGTCGCCACCGCCGAGGACGGCGCCGACCGGCTGGCCTTCCTGCGTTTCCCGATCGCCCGCGGCCTGTCCGGCGTCCGGTTCGTCGTCTCCGACGCCCCACGCCGGCTTGGTGCACGCGATCCGGTCCTGAGCGCCTTGCCAACGTTCCCGGTGCGTCCACGCACGTCTGTGTCGGCGTGCACGTGGACGTCCCCACCCGCGTACGGATGATAAGGAACAGCTGTCGATGCGTTGAGGCCCTCTGCTCGACACCCTGCTGCTTGGTCGGTGAGAGGCGGCGGAAGGCGGTCGGCGATGGTCCTGGATCCGCATCGATGGTTGGAGCTGCGGCGCTTTCGGAGCCTGTTGGCGTCCGGGGCGATCGGCCTCTCGGAGGTGGCCCGGGGGACCGGGCCGGACCGGAAGACGGTCCGCAAGTATCCGTCGGCACCAGGTCCGGCGACCCCGCCGCGCCGGTCGCCGAACGGTCGGTCGAAAGCGAGGGTGATCGACGAGTTCGCGCCGCTGGTCGACTCGATGCTCCGGGCTGGAGGTGGCCGCGTGCCCGTTCAGTGAGCTCCAGGGCCTCGGAGAGGGAACCGAGGGCTTCCGCGGTGGCATCGGTGACGCCGACGGGGCGCTGGTGGGCGCGGTCGGGGCCGTCGCTGTGGTGGGCCATGAGCTGCTTGTCCCCTGCCCGGATAGCGTGTGCGGGCCCCGTATCTCACTTCGTCCGGTAGGACCGCCGCGCGGCGGTCCTACCGGCGGAGCGGTCGGCGCTCAGGGTTCCTGCGGCCGCTGGGGTCGATCCTGGCCGGGACATCGCGACCTGCTGCCGCAGGTGGTCCAGGATCGCGGCCTGGCCCACCTCGATGCCGCCGGCACGGCCGACCAGCCCGTCGACGCGTTCGGTCAGCTGCTGCCGGCCCACGGCCAGGCCACCGACCACGTTCGCGATCTGCTCCAGCGTCCGGCCGTGGGCTTCCAGGGCCCGAGCGTGGACCTGGAAGACCTGGCCGTGCTCCAGTTGCGTCCACGGTCCCCCAGCGAGGGAGCCGTTTGCCGTTGAGGATGTCGGAGATGGCGCTCCCCCGCACGGTGGCGTCCGGGTACCGCGTTCGGCTCCGCCGCACGGTGGCGGTGCAGCTGGGCTTGGCCGCTTCCCGGTGGAGGTCGCGCATCCACGCGGCGAACTCCGCGACCGGATCTGTGGCGCTTCCGGTTCCTTCGGAGTCGTTCGCTGTCATTCGTTTTCCCCAGGCCCAGGTCGCAGGCGGCTCACCGGTGGCTGTCCGCACCCGCCGGTATCCCGCCAGATAGGTACTCATGACCGTGCTTGTTCTGCTGCTGATCACACTGGCCCTACCGGCCCCGGGGCCGTTGCCGGCCACCGGTGTGGCGCTGTTCGCCCGCGATCCGCGCCGGCGCGCCGGGCGCGTCCGGTCAGCAGCACCCCTGGAAAGGCCTTGTGCGGCAGCCGCTCGCCGCTCAGGTACCGGGAGACGGCCGCGGAGCTGAACCCGTACCGGCGGGTGAACCGGCACAGCGAGCCCGCAGGCGTCGAACAAGTCCCGTAACCACCGCGCCGCCTCGCTCCCGTCTGCGTCCGGCCCCGGCCCGCCCGTACGCCGTCCTCCACCGACCGCGCGTTCCCCCCCCCCCCCCCCCCCCCCCCCCCCCACGTCCGGGGAGCTGATCAGCCCGAGCAGCCCGGCCCCGGCCAGCGCGTCGATGCTCGCGCGGGGGAACCGGCCCTGCCGGTCGACCTCGGGCGCCTCGCGGGAGACGGTGTGCTCGACGACCGAGCGCACCGCCTCCTCGTGGTGCGGGGTTCCGGGACCGCCTGAGCGGTGACCCGGTGTCAGGGTGCCGTCGTGCTCGGGGAGATGAGTGCTCACAGCCCGGACCGCCTCGAATAGGGATCAACGGCACCAGAGCGTAGGAGAGTCACCCACGCCCGGCAACAGTCCGCCGCGGCGGGGCGCGGTGCGGGCGCCGGGGCGGGGGGAGGGCAGGGCGGGTCCGGGGGCTTCCTCGCCGGCGCCGGTGGCCGCGCGGCTGCGGCGCATCGCCCCGGGGTCCACCGCGTCAGTGCCCCGCCGGCCGGCCGTCCGGCGGTGACGCGCCCGGCGTCCGGTCGCCGTCCTGCGGCCGGGGGCGGGAGGAGGGGTCGCTCTCCAGGACGTGCTCGACGATCCGGGTCACCGCGGCGAGCCCCTCGGGGGAGAGCTCCAGGGCGCGCAGCGCGAGCCTCCTGACGCCCAGGTTGTGGGCGACCCTGGCCAGCTCGATCTCCGCGTCGGTCCGGGCCGCGGTGTGCTCGTCCAGGAAGTAGGAGGCCGGGACGCCGAAGAACCGGGCCAGGGCCCCCAGCAGCTCCGTCGAGGGGTTGCGCTTGGTGCCCTTGCGCAGGGCCGACAGGTAGGCGCCGCCCACCCGGATGCCCGGCTCCGCCCGCTTGATGGCGGTGGCGACCTCCTCGTTGGTGTACCGGCGGCCCTTGGGGCCCTCCGGACGGATGGTGTCGAAGAGCCGGTCGAGATTCTCGGCCAGCGTCCGACGCCCGCCGGGATCGGACACCGCATCCACCTCCACCACGCCTGAACGGCCGGAACTCGTCACCGCATCATAACGCCCGGCCCCCACGCGGGAGTTGACAGTGAACCTGCCCGGAAGCCTAGACTCACTCATCGCATCCACTCAACTACTGGTTGAGTAGGGCAACGAACGAGTCAACCGCAGGTTCACCACCGCCACCCACGTGCCGGACCGACCGGGGGAGAAGGGGTTCGATGAGTACTGCGCGGAGGACAGCCGAGGAACACGCACCGCCCCCCTCGTGCTGCCCGGAGGGCCGCCATCGTCCCCTGACCGACGACCTCACCGGACTGCTGGTGAGGAGGGCCTGGGAGATCAGGGCCTCCCAGGCCCTCAGTCTCGCCCACCGGCGGCGCGAGCCCCTCGCCCTGCTCCTGGGCGACCTCGACCGCTTCAAGAGCGTCAACGACACCTACGGCCACCTCGCCGGGGACGCCGTGCTGCGCGGCACCGCCGAGGTGCTGCGGCGCGCCGAGGGCGCGCTGTGCGGGCGGTACGGGGGCCACGGGGGCGACGAGTTCCTGGTGCTGCTGCCCGGCGCGGACGCCGCCGCGGCGGCGGAGACGGCGCGGCGGCTGCTGCGGGGCGTGCGGGAGATGGCGGTGACCGCCCCGGTCAGCCGCGGCACGTGCGTGACCATCACCGGGCAGACCGTCTCGTTCGGCCTGTGCGCCTGGGATCCGGACGACCCGGCGCCCGGCGGCCTGGCGGACCTCCTGCTCGACTCCGACGTGGCGCTGCGCCAGGCCAAGCGCGCCGGGGGCGACCGGGTCCACCCGGCCGGCTCCCCCGCCCCCGCGGTGGCGGGCGAGCGGTTCCCGGCCGTCCCCCGCCTCCCGGGCCTCACCCCCCACGAGGCCCCGCACGCCGGCCGGCCCGGCTGGCTGCCGTACGGCGGAATGCACCGCGCCGTGCCGGCGGGCACCTGGTGGGACGCCGTCCGGCTGCCGGGGCCGACCGGGCACCGGGTGCTGGAGGCGCTGCTGCGGCGGGGCAGGCGGCCGCCCGGACCGGTCATCTCCGATCCGCGGGGCGGGCCGGGGGCGGAGGAGCCGTCGCGGGTGTACTTCCTGATCCCGCCGCGGGCCGCCGACCGCTGGGAGCTGCCGGGCGCCCGCGTCCTGGGCCGCGGCTCCTACGTCGTCGTGCCCGACGCCGCCAGCCTCCGGCCGCCGGGGCTGCACTGGCTCGTGCCGCCGGCCGCCGGGCGCTCCCTGACCAGCGTCGGGGCGCTGCGCGAGGCGATGGAGGCCGTGGCGGAGGACGACCGCACGGCCGGGTGCCGCGAGGTCCGGCCGGGCCGGGCGCCCGAAGGCTCCGCCCCGGCCCGCCGCTCCTGACCGCGCCGGGCCGCACGCCCGGCCGCGGCCGGGCGTGCGCACCACCCGGTCGTCGGCCATACCCGCACTGTAGGGGGCGGCCCCCGCCGCCGTCCCGCCGTTCGCGCCGCCTTGCCGTCCCGGTGCGGGCGGCGCGCGGCGCTCACACCGGGAGGGCCGCGCGCCGCCCGGCCCGGAACGCCGCCCTGACCTCCTCCCAGCGCCGCGCCTGCTCCCCGGTCAGCCGGCCGCGCAGCTCGGCGAGTTTGAGCAGGTTCGCCTCCGCTCCCGTGGCCAGGGTGCGGGCCTCGGCCGTGTAGTGGTCGTCGAGCAGCGCCTCCACCTCCTCGCCGGTCATCACCGGCACCAGGCGCGCGGCCAGCTTCGCGGTGTCGCGGTAGGAGCCCTGGAGCAGGAACGGGGGCTCGGTGCGGGCGGCCTCGTCCCGGGAGGCGGAGTCGATGTAGGCGGCGTTGACCGCCAGCACCGTGCGCAGCACCCTCAGCAGTCCGCGCAGCACGCCCAGCACCTGCTCCAGCTCGGCCCGGCCGCAGGGGTGGACGAGCCGGTCGGCGCGGGCCGAGGCGTCGCCGCGCGCCATCCGCACCAGCAGCTCGACGTCCGAGCGCTCGCGCGAGGCCAGGGGCGCCAGCACCGGGTTGGCGGTGAGGGCGTTCTCCACGTGGCTGAGCGCGAACAGCTCCTCGCGCCCGGCCAGCACGTCGCCCAGGTTCCACACGTCCGCCCGGTTGGCCAGCATGTCCGGGACGCGGAAGCGGGCGCCGGACTCGGTGAAGGGGTTGCCCGTCATGCAGATCGCGAACCGCCGGCCGCGCAGGTCGTAGGTGGCCGGGCGGCCGTCGGAGAACCGCACCCCGTCGATGCGGCGCTGGGCGTCGCACAGGGGGATGAAGCGCTGGAGCAGCTCCGGCGAGGTGTGCTGGACGTCGTCGAGGTGGAGCAGGACGTCGTCGCCCGCCTCCAGCGCGAAGTTGATCTTCTCGACCTCGCGCCGCGCCCCCGCGTCCGGCGCCGCCGCCGGGTCCAGGGAGGTGGTGCGGTGGCCCAGCGCCGGCCCGTCGACGCGGACGAAGGCCAGCCCGAGCCGGGAGGCGACGTACTCCATCAGCGTCGTCTTGCCGTACCCGGGCGGCGACAGCAGCATCAGCAGGCCCTGGCTGTCGGTGCGGCGCCCCTCCCCCGCCGCGCCGAGCTGCTTGGCGAGGTTGTCGCCCACCAGCGGCAGGTACACCTCGTCGATCAGGCGGTTGCGGACGAAGGTGGGCAGCACGCGGGGGACGTGGGAGTCCAGCCGCAGCCGCTTCCGCTCGCCCTCCAGCAGGGCGGCGCGGCGGCGGGTGTGGGCCCGGTGGGCCGGGACGCGGACGGCGTGGAACTCCGCGGTGCGCTCCAGGAACTCGTCCAGGCGCAGCGGCAGGGCGCCGCCGGTGATCCTGGGGTGGGTGCCCAGCAGTCCGGTGACGGTGGCGGTCAGCCGCACCCCCGCCTCCGCCTCCCGCCCCGGCGCCGCGTCCGCGCACAGCACGGCGGCGACGGCCTCGGGCAGGTCGGGGTTGCCGGTGCCGCCGGGCACGGAGCCGTCGGAGGCGGCCCAGGCGCCCAGCCAGGCGGCGGCGAGTCCGTGGCGGGCGGCCAGGTGCCCGGGGCCGTCGCCGCCGAGGGCCCTCAGGTCCCCGGCGAACTCCCCGGCCGCGGCGGACTCCGGTCCGCCGAGCGCGGCGTGGAAGCCGTCGAGCAGGGCGCGGGCGCCCGGACCGGTGACGAAGCGGCCCCCGCTCGCGGCCAGCTCCTCCACCAGGTACGCGCCGACCGCCTCCGGGCGCGGCGGCACCGGCAGCCCGGCCTCCGACAGGAAGCCGGCCGCGGCCCGGCCCAGCTCGGCGGCGAGGGAGTCCACCGTGCCGCGTGCCCCGAACACGCTCCGGGCCCGGACCAGGGAGCGGGCGCGGGCGGCCCACCGGGCCCGCCCCCCGCCGCCCCCGGGGCCGCCGCTGTCCGCTCCGTACGCCCAGAACAGCCGGGCCGCCGCCCGCACGCCGGGGGTGAAGCGCAGCAGTCCCGCCCCGGCCCGCAGCCGCAGCACGGCGGCGAGGACCGCGGCGGCGTCGTGGTCGTGGACGCCCCGGTCGTACCCCTCGTCGTACGCCTCCTGCGCCACCCGGCCGACCACCGGCAGCAGGGCCCGCGCCCCGGCCGCCTCCCCCTCGGCGCCGATCACCTCGGTGACGGCGGCGGCGGTGCCGGGGGGCAGGCCGTCGAGCACCCGGGCCGCCAGGTACTCGGCCCGGTAGACCTCCGGGGACTCCGAGACCAGCGGCTGGTCCCGGAACTCGCGGACCCCGGCGAGGCCGGCGTCGTCGACCGGGGCCCGGTAGCCGGTGCCGGAGACGGTGAACGCCAGCCCGTCACCGTCGGGGACGAGGGACACCTCCAGCGGCCGGGTGGTGACGGCGAACCGGTGGCGGCCCAGCCGTACGGTGCCCTCGGCGTCGTACAGGTCGGCGCGGTCGCGCAGGGCGCGGTCCGCCTCCTGGCGGGCGGCCTTCAGGCGCCCCGTCAGCTCCTCGGCGCGCGCGGTGTCGCCGAGCGCGCGCAGTTCGTCGGCGGCGGCGCGGACGCGGGCGACCAGCGGGTCGGCGGCGAAGTGGGCGGCCACCTCCTCCCGGGTGCCCAGGGAGGCGCAGCGGCGCGCGACGGTCTCCAGCACGCGCGCCGCGGAACGCGCCAGGCGCTCGGCGCGCCGGTCCCGCTCGTCCAGGCGCGCCTGCCGCCTGGCGGCGAAGACCTCGCGGATCTCCTCGCGCCGCTCGGAGAGGCGGTCGAGGAAGTCGTCGTGGGCGCCGAAGCGCGCCTCGAGGTCCTCCAGGCGCACCAGCAGCCGCCCCAGCTGCTCGTCGCACTCCTCGGCGGTGCCGGCGGCGGCCAGCGCCGCGGCGACCTCCTGGCCCAGCAGCGCCGTCTCGGCGGCGAACTCCGCCCGCCCCTCGGCCTCCAGCAGCTCCCGGCGCCGCCCCTCCAGCAGCGCACGGGCGCGGTTGACGGCCGCCGTGGCCTCGCCGATCCGCTCCAGCACGGCGGTGCGCACGGTGGTGTCGGGGACGTCGAGGGAGGCGACCGCCTCGGTGACGCCGGCGAGGTCGCCGGCGCGGGCGCGGAGCTCCTCGTCCAGCGGGGCGGTTCCGGCGGCGGTGGCGGCGGCCGAGGCGCGGTCGGCCAGGTCTCCGGCGGCGGCGGTGATGTCGTCCAGGGCGCCGGGGCGGGCGAGGTGGGACAGCGCGCGGCGGCCGGCGGACTCCAGTGCCCGGCCCAGCTCCGCGGCGACGGCGTCGATCCGGACGGCGTCGGCGTGGCGCACCTCGCGCAGGGACTCCACCGAGCCCAGGGCGCGGCGCAGTCCGGCCAGCAACTCCACCCAGCCGGTCGCGTCGCCGGGGTTCTCGCCCCGCGCGCGGCGCACCAGGGCGGCGGCCTCCCCGGCGGCCCGCTCCACGGCCTCGGCCGCCCGCGCGCGCAGTTCGGCGGCCCGCTCGTACTCGGCGACGGCCTGCTCGGCGGTCTCGCGCAGGGTCCGCAACGGCCCGTCCAGGCCCTCCAGTTCGCGGGCCAGCGCGGGCGAGGAGAGCCAGTGGTGGCGGTCGGCGGTCCGCGCGCAGGCGGCGGCGACCGCCTCCAGGGCGGCGGCGGTGGCCGTCGTCCCGTCCCCGGCCGCGCCCTCGGCCAGCCGTGCCGCGGACAGGCAGTCGGCCACGCCGCGCACCAGTTCGGCGTTGCCGACCCGGGCCAGCGGCCCGTCCGCGGATGCCCGCTCGGCGGCGAGCGCGGCGGCCCGCTCGGCGGATCGGAAGGGAGTGTTCCAGACCTGGACGGGGTGGGTGCGCGGCGCGTCCTGCGCCGCGGCCCCGGCGCCGTCCGCTCCCGCCTCCGGCTCGCGCAGCACCACCAGGGTGCCGTCGTCGAGGAGGGCGTGCCCCAGGGCGGGCAGGGGGGCGGCGGCCTCCTTGCGGATCAGGTTGTAGGGCAGCAGCAGGGTGCGGCCGCGAGCGGGGGCGTGGAAGACGTAGAGGACGTCCTCCCCGCCCGGGGACCGCACCGCGGTCTCGTACTCCATGCCCGCGGTGTCCGCGTCGAAGGTGCGGGCCGCGGCGCCGGCCGGGGCGTCGGCCAGGTAGCAGCCGCCGGGGAAGACGACGCCCTGGTCGTCCGGGAGGCGGCGGCACGCCCGCCCGATGCCGTCCAGCCGCAGCACCTCGCGGGTGCGGGTGTTGAACACCAGGTGGCGGTGGGCGGTCTCGTTGTACGGCAGGACGCGCAGCAGGATCAGGGGGCCGACTCGGGCGTGGGCGATCTCGGCGTCGGCCAGGGACTGCAGGGGGTCGTCGACGGGTTCGTCGTGGACGCCCGCCGGGGTCTCGGTGTCGTTCTCGGTCTTGACGGTGAGCGAGCCGCCGACGGTGGAGACGTACAGCTCGCCCCCGGCGACCGCGACGTGCGGGTGGCGCCCGGCGACGTGGTCCTCGCGTCCGGCCGGTGTCCACTCCACGTCGTGGGCGGGCGGGGTGGTGTGGTCGCGCTCCCCCGTGGCGTCGAGGTAGGCGGCGGTGCCGTCCGCCTCGACGCGCCAGCGCAGCACGCGGAGGTCGGTGTC
This sequence comes from Streptomyces desertarenae, assembly GCF_042681365.1. Classification (NCBI taxonomy): domain Bacteria; kingdom Bacillati; phylum Actinomycetota; class Actinomycetes; order Kitasatosporales; family Streptomycetaceae; genus Streptomyces; species Streptomyces desertarenae. The sequence goes on from NZ_JBHUFU010000011.1 coordinate 51,146, forward strand.
CCGCTCCCCGGTGCGGAAGACGGCCAGCAGCAGCGGGCCGGTGCGGCGCAGGCGCAGCAGACGGGCCTGGCGGTAGTAGCGGTACAGCTCCTCGACGTCGCGGTGGAGGCGGGGGTCGTCGAGGAGGCCGGGCACGGCGTCGGGGCCGGCGGCCTCGAAGGACGGCGCGGCGGCGCCGGCGGGGAGCACGAGGCGGTGGAGGGTGAGCACGTCGCCGACTGCGGCCGCCCGTCCGTGCCCGGCGGGCGGGTTGGCGCCCAGCAGCAGCACCCCGCCCACCCGGACCAGGTCGCACGGCACCCGGGGCTGCCCGGTCGCCAGGCTCGCGGTGCCCGCCAGTTCCAGCCCGGCGGCGCCGAAGACCGCGGCCCGGCGGTCGTCGAGGGCCCGCGCCCGGGCCGCGAGGTCCGCGGCGGCGGCCGCCATCCGGCCGCGCAGCACCTCGTAGGTGTCCGCGTCCGGACGCTCGCGCGGGGTGCCGGACGGTCCCTCCCCCGCGACCCGGTCGTCCGCGGCCTGGATCTCCACGCTGCTCAACTCCTGTTCCTCCAACGGTTCCCGGGGGTCTGCGCGAACGCGCCGGACGGGCGGGGGCCGCGGGGCGCACGGGGCGCGCCGGGCCTTCGGGGGTCGCCGGACCGGCCGGCGGGCGCGCGCCCCCTCCCCGCGCGCCCACCGGCCGCCGGTGCTCAGTGCCCCGCGGCCGTCCCGTTGGCGGCCGGCACGCGGGCCGCGCCGCTCCCGGTCAGGGCCGACAGGGGCAGGTCCGCCGCGCCCGAACCGCGGACCGCCTCCAGCAGGGAGGAGAGCTTCGGCGCCTCCGGGCCGCCCGCGGCGACGAGCCTGGTCAGCAGACCGGCCAGCGTCAGGTCGCGCAGTCCGTCGGCGCCGAGCCCGGAGACCATCGCGGCGAGGTCGTCGGTGAAGGTGGAGTTGCCCTTGTCGAGCCAGGGGCCCGCCAGGGTCCGGACCGTCTCGCTGCGGTTCACGAAGCCGTCCACGCTCTTCCCGGCCGCGATGGAGTTCACGAGCCGGTCGAAGAAGACCGACTCGCCGCCGACGATGTCGATCGTGGCGTTCTCCAGCCCGGTGGCGATCAGGGTCGCCTGGGCCTCGGCGATCTGCCGCTGGACGTCGATGCCGGCGATGCGGATCTCCTTCTCCGCCTCCAGGCGCAGCCGGTACTCCTCGTGCTCCCGGCTCGCCTCGTCCAGGCGGGCCATGGCGCCGGCCTTCTCGGTGAGCCCCTCGGCCTCCGCCTTGAGCTTCTCGCGCAGCCCGTCGGCCTGGGCTAGGGCGATCTCGCGCTCGGCGACGGCCTCGGCGTGGCGGGTCTTGGCGATGGCGTCCGCCATCCGCTCCTTGACCTCGGCGTCGGCGAGTCCGGCCGCGGCGGCCTCGGCCTTCTTCCCCTCGGCGAGCCGGACGGCGGCCGCCGCGTCCAGTTCGGCGGCCTTGCGCCGCGCCTCGGCCATCGTCAACTCCTCGGCGGCCCGGTGCCCGGCGGCCTGCTCCGCGGCCTCGGCCGCCTTGATGTCCTTGACCAGCCGCTCCTGGGCCTGGGCCTCGGCGGCGATGATCAGGGCCTGGCGCTCGCGCTCGGCCTCCTCGACGGTGCGCAGCTTCTTGATCTCCTCCTCCTGCTGCGCGACGGTCTTCTCCACCGCGATCCGCTCGCGGACGACGTCGGCGATCTCCCGCTTCTCGGCCTCGACCTCCTTGTCGGCGGCGATCCGGCGCAGCTGGGTCTCGCGCTCGCGGGCGATGACCTCCAGCAGGCGGTCCTTCTCGATGCGCTCGTTCTCGATGGCCACGACCCGGTCGCGGTTGAGCTTGGCGACGGCGATCTCGCGCTCGCGGTTCTCGTTCTGGATGCCGAGGGCCTCCTCGGTCCTGATGTGCGCGGTGTGGGCGCGCAGCCGCTCCTCGGCCTGGACGCGGGCGGTCTCGGCCTCCTCGCGGGCGCGCACGGTCTCGATCTCGCGCTGCTGGCGGATCTCGGCGTCGGCCTGGCGGCGCTCCAGTTCGAGGACGGCCTCGCGGGCGTCGACGTTCTGCCGGGTGATCTCCTTCTCCTCGTTGCGCCGGAACTCGTTGGTGCGCACGTGCTCGGCGGCCGTCAGCTCGGTGATCTTCCGGATGCCCTGGGCGTCGAGGATGTTGTCGCTGTCCAGCTGGGCCAGCGGCGTCTGCTCCAGGTAGTCGATCGCCGCGTCCTCCAGGCTGTAGCCGTTGAGGTCGGTGCCGATGACGGCGATGATCCGGTCGCGGAACTCGTCGCGCTTGGTGTAGAGGTCGGCGAAGTCCAGTTGCTTGCCGACGGTCTTGAGCGCCTCGGAGAACTTGGCGTTGAACAGTTCCTGGAGGGTGCCCCGGTCGCTGGCCCGCTCGGTGCCGATGGCCTGGGCGACCTTGATGACGTCCTCGACGGTCTTGTTGACGCGGACGAAGAACGAGATGCGGATGTCGGCGCGGATGTTGTCCCGGCAGATCAGGCCCTCGCTGCCGGTGCGGGCGATCTCGATGGTCTTCACCGAGATGTCCATGACCTCGGCCCGGTGCAGCACGGGCAGCACGACGGTGCCGGTGAAGGTCACGTCGACCTTGCGCATCTTGGAGACGATCAGCGCCCTGCCCTGTTCGACCTTGCGGAACAGGCGGCTGACCACGATCAGGAGGGCGGCTCCCATGAGGAGGAGCACGGCGATGAGCACGCCGAGGCCCGTGGAGATGGCGTCCATGGCGATGGATCCCTTGTGAGGTTGTGGACGGGAAGGCTTGCGGAACGGGCGGGGCGGACGCGCTCAGCGCCGTGGGGCGCCGGGGTCCTGCTCCCGCGCGGAGCCGGGCGCCGGCTCGGGGGCCGGGCCGGGGAGCGGTTCGGGCAGCGGTTCGGGGAGGGGTCCGGGGGCCGGGCCGGAGGCGGGGTCGAGGACGGGGTCGCAGGGCATGACCCGGAAGGTGCCGTCCCCGGGGTCGTAGTCGTAGACCAGGGCGGTGCTCCCGGCGGTGAGCCCGGCGGCGTCCGCGCCCAGGGCCCGGACCTGGACCAGGGCGGACGAGCCGTCGTCCGCCGTGATCTCGGCCTGTCCGAAGCGGTGGCTGACGTGCCCGGTGCGGACGGTGCAGACCCGGCCGACGAGGTCCCGGTGGCTGGTGCCGGCCTCGCGCCGGGCGAACCGGCGCAGCGGGAGGACCAGCAGCCGGGTGACCGGCCAGGCGACGAGCAGCGCGGCCGGCAGGACCAGCAGACGCGGCAGGGTTCCCCCGGCGGCCTCCTCCACGGCGACCGAACCGCTCAATGATGCGAACCAGGCAATCGAGAGGAAGACCGTGAGGGAGACGGGGACGGGCGCCCCGCCGAGTCCGGCGGCGGCGAGCACCCCCGCGGCCCCGGTGCCGGGCGTGGCGGCGTCGATGCCCTCACCCCCGTCCAGGGCATCGACGCCCACGCCCCCCACCAGCACCGCCACCCAGTAACCGAGGACGACCAGCAGGCCGAAACCGAAGAGGACGGCCGGGAAGTCCATGGCCACACGCATGAACTCGCTCATCGTCCCACCCCCGTGTCCGTTGCGGTGTGCTCGCATGGTGGCACTGCGCCGCCCCTTGGATCACTGCCAGGATCCGGCAATCTTTACAGCGTTTTTATGTCCGACTGCGGGCGCAACCGGCCCCTCGGGACCGCCCCGGCGGCTACCCTCTGATCGAACTGACGGGCGATTGACCACCAGGGGGAAGCGTGGACCTTTCGGCGTTCAACCGGCAGGTGATCGAGGAGTTCCGGGCGTGCGGCGGCCGGGGCACGGTCGGAGGGCGGCTCGACGCGGGACGGCTGCTGCTGCTCACCCACACCGGCGCCCGGAGCGGAACGCGCCGCACCACCCCGGTGATGTTCCTGCGCCTGGACGGCCGGCTGTGCGTGATCGCCTCCAACGACGGGGCGCCCCGGCACCCCGACTGGTTCCACAACCTGACGGCCCACCCGGCCGTGACCGTGGAGCTCGGCGGCGAGGTCTTCCCCGCCACCGCCGTCGTCCCCACCGGCTCCGAGCGGGACGCGCTGTTCGCGGAGGCGGTGCGGCAGCAGCCGTTCTTCGCCGAGCACCAGGAGCGGGCAGGGCGCGCCGGACGGACGATCCCCGTCGTCGAACTCCGCCGCGCGGACGCCTGACCGCGCGGCGCTCCCGGACCGGGGCGCCGCGGGGCGTCAGAGCGGCCGTTCCGGCCAGCCCAGCAGCCGGGCCCCCATCGCGGCGGTCTCCAGGGTGTAGCGCTGGAGGCCGTCGCCGGGGTCGTAGCCGGTCAGGGTGCGGATGCGCGCCAGGCGGTACGACAGGGTCCGCACGCTCACGCCCAGCCGGCGGGCGGCCTCGGCGTTCACATAGCCCGCGGCCGCGCACTCCGAGAGGGTCTCCACCAGCGGCCCGGCCCCGCCGCGCGCCTGGGTGAGCGGGCCCAGCACGGTCTTGACCAGGTCCGCCATCGCCGCGCGGTCGCGCAGCAGCACGGGGAAGACCAGCATCTCCGCCGCGTTCAGCCGGACGGCGGGCAGCTCCAGCCGGTCGGCCAGGTCCAGGGTGCCGAGCGCCTCCTCGTAGGAGCGCACCACGCCGCCCGGACCGCTGTGGTCGCGGCCGAGCGCGACGCGGCGGGCGGCGGGGTGGCCGGGCCCGGGGTCCTCGGCCAGCTTCGCGAACGCCTCCAGGGCGGAGCGCTCGGAGCTGGCGGCGATGCACACCAGCCGGCCGTCCTTGGTGGCCAGCAGCACGTCGCGCTCGCCGAAGCGGCCCACCAGCTCGCGCTCGATGCGGCGGACGGCCGGATGCACGTCGTCGTACCGCTCGGCGCCCTCGGCGACCGCGACGGCGTGCGCGCGGGCCAGGTGGAGCCCGAAGCGCTGGGCCCGCTCGGCCAGCCGTCCCAGGTCGCTGCGGCCGTAGAGGAGGTCGTCGACGAACTCGCGCCGCTCGGCCTCCGCCTGCCGCACCGCGAGCCGCTGGGCCCGCTCGTGCCCCTCGCCGAGCGCGGCGACGCAGGACTCCAGGGCCGCCAGCAGCGCGTCCCCGGTGCGGGCCCGCTCGGCGCCGGTGGCCGACCGGGCGATGCCGGGCAGGGTGCCCCACAGCCGCCGGGTCGCCCCCAGGTAGAGGCCGACCAGGTCGCGCAGCCCGTGGCCCGCCTCGGCGGCCAGCTCGCCCAGGGCGCGGAAGGAGTCCAGCTCTCCGCGGCGCGGCAGCCGCCCCGTCCGGGAGATCTCCGCGAGCAGCTCGGGGTAGCCGCCGAGGAAGGATTCCGGGACCCCGCCCCCTCTCACCTGTGCACCGCCCCCCAGCCGTCCTCGGGCCCCGCGCCGACGGCCCGGACCACGCCCCGGCACAGCGTAAGGGAGCGGCCGGCTGGGACGTGCCGGGGATAGACGAGGACCCCCGCCTCGTCCGGCGGTTCTCCGACACGCTCCCCCACGCGGTGGTGGCCGACTGCACCGACACGGAGACGCTGCGCCAGCTGGGGGTGCACGAGCTGTCCAGCGCGGTCGTCGGGATCGGCACCGACGTCGAGGCGAGCATCCTGGTCACCTCCAACCTGCTGGAGGCGGGGGTGCCCAACATCTGGGCCAAGGCCATCAGCCGCCGGCACGGCCGCGTCCTGGAGCGGCTCGGCGCGCACCACGTGGTGCTGCCCGAGTACGAGAGGGGCGAGCGCGTGGCCCACCTGGTCACCGGCCGGATGCTGGACTTCATCCGGTTCGACGACGACTACGCGCTGGTCAAGACGGTGGCGCCGGACCGCGTGGTGGGCGTCCCGCCGGCCGGGAGCCAGGTGCGCACCCGGTACGGGGTGACGGTCGTCGGCATCAAGCGGCCCGGTGAGAACTTCGCCCACGCCACCGCCCGGACCGTCGTGGGCAGGGGTGATGTGATCATCGTCACCGGAGGGACCCGGGCCGTCGAGGCATTCGCCAACATGGGCTAGGCGATCGGGGGTATTTCCCGACGGTGCGCACGCGGGCGCCCGCCGGACCGCTCTTGCGCGGGGGCGTCCTCCTGTGGGTACGGTGGTATGACAATCAAGATCACGAGTGGTGTGCCGGGAAGTCTGGTCGGCGACGTTCGTCGACGTGCCCGAAACCGACCGGAGGTCCCACTCCATGTCCCAGGCCCCCAAAGAGCGCACCTCCCTCTTCGGACTCCCCTCGTTCCAGGAGCGCCGCTTCCTGCTGGAGGCGCTGCGCACCGAGACGGTCGGCGGCATGCTGCTGCTGGCCGCGGCGGTGGTGGCGCTGGTGTGGGCGAACTCCCCGTGGGGGGACGTGTACGAGTCCGTGCGCGACTTCCACTTCGGGATCGACTCCCTCCACCTGGACCTCTCGGTGGGGCACTGGGCGTCGGACGGCATCCTGACGATCTTCTTCTTCGTCGCCGGCATCGAACTCAAGCGCGAGCTGCTCCTGGGTGAGCTGCGCCGGCCGGCCGCCGCGGCCCTGCCGGTGGTGGCGGCGGTCTGCGGCATGGTGGTGCCCGCCCTGTTCTACGTCGCCGTCAACGCGGCGGGCGGCGGGCAGATGGACGGCTGGGCCGTGCCCATGGCCACCGACATCGCCTTCGCGCTCGGCGTGCTCGCCGTGATCGGCACCAACCTGCCCTCGGGCATCCGGGCCTTCCTGCTCACCCTGGCGATCGTCGACGACCTGGGCGCGATCGTCGTCATCGCCGTCTTCTACACCTCCACCCTGAACCTGCCCGCCCTGGCCGGGGCGGTGGCCGGGCTGGTGGTGTTCGGCCTCCTCCACCACAAGTTCCAGGTGCGCGGCTGGTACGTGTACGTGCCGCTCGGCCTCGTCATCTGGGCGCTGATGCACGCCAGCGGGGTGCACGCCACCATCGCCGGTGTGGCGATGGGCATGCTGCTGCGGGTCAAGCCGCACCAGGGCAGCGCGGGCTGGGCCGACGAGAAGGAGTCCCCGGCGGAGCGGATCGAGCACCAGGTGCGTCCGCTGTCGGCGGGCTTCGCGGTGCCGGTCTTCGCCCTCTTCGCGGCGGGCGTCGGCGTCTCCGCCGACGCCCTGGGCGAGACGTTTCGGCAGCCCGAGGCGCTGGGTGTGATGCTCGGCCTGTTCGTGGGGAAGATCGCCGGCGTCTTCGGCGGCACCTACCTGGCGGCCCGCTTCACCCGCGCCCAGCTCAGCGACGAGCTGGAGTGGGCGGACGTCGCGGGCGTCTCGATGCTCGCCGGCATCGGCTTCACCGTCTCGCTGCTGGTGGGCGAGCTGGCCTTCGTCGACGACCCCGCGGTCGCCGAGCACGTCAAGGCCGCGGTGCTGGTCGGTTCGCTGGCCTCGGCCCTGGTGGCCTGCATCTTCCTGCGGGCCCGCAACGCCAAGTACCGGCGGCTGTGGGAGGAGGAGAACCGGGACGACGACCACGACAACGTCCCGGACATCTACCAGCGGCGGGCGGAGGCGGCCCGCCGGGACGCGGCCGCTCCCGCCGACCGCGAGGGCTGACGGCCCCGGCGCCGGCCGCCAGCACGAGCTCGCGGTCGGCGGCCGCCCGGCCCGCCCTCCGGCTCCCCGCGGCGGGGGCCGCGGCCCCCGCCGCACCCCGTCCCGGCCGGCGCGCCGCTTCCGGGGACTCCGGCGACGCCGCACGCCCAGCGGCCCTCCCCGCGTCCTCCGCGCCGCTGCCCTCCGCGCCGCTGCCCCGTGCCCGCCCTCCCCCACGCCCTCCGCGCCGCCGTCCTCCGCGCCGCTGCCCCGTGCCCGCGCTCACCGCCGCCCTCGCCGTGCCGCTCCCCGCCGGCACGGCGACCGCCCTTCCCCGCCCCGACCCGTCCCGAGGGGGCGACCCTCGCTTGGCTCATACCCCCTAGGGGTATACCATCGACATCACCGGGGAAGACGTCCCTCCCGGACGCCCCCGCACGCCCATCCGAGGAGTGGAGAAGACATGAGCACCGTCACCACCTACAAGGTCACCGGCATGACCTGCGGCCACTGCGAGGGCGCGGTCACCGAGGAGGTCTCGGGGATCGACGGCGTCACCGAGGTGAAGGCCGTCGCCTCCTCCGGCCTGGTGACCGTCACCTCCGACCGCGACCTGGACGACGAGGCCGTGCGCGCCGCCGTCGACGAGGCGGGCTACGAGCTCGTCGGCCGGGTCTGAGCCGTCCGCCCCCGTCCCCGCCGGGCCGCACCCCCGCGCGTCCGCGCCGCCGGTGCGGCCCGGCCCCCTTTCCGGGAGACAGCATGACCACCAGCACGACCGCCCCCGCCGGGGCCCCGGCGGACACCGCCGAGATCGAACTCGCGATCGGCGGGATGACCTGCGCCTCCTGCGCCGCCCGCGTGGAGAAGAAGCTCAACCGGATGGACGGCGTGACCGCCACGGTCAACTTCGCCACCGAGAAGGCCCGGGTCGCCTACCCCGACGGCGCCGTCACCGTCGGCGACCTGATCGCCACCGTCGAGAGGACGGGCTACACCGCCCGGGTCCCCGAGCCGCCCGCCCCGGAGCGCGGCGGCCCGCCCGGGGACGGGGAGGGCGCCGCGGACGGCGCGGACCGGACCCTGGCCGCGCTGCGGCAGCGCTTCCTGGTCTCGCTGGCGCTGTCGGTGCCCGTCGTCCTGCTGTCGATGGTGCCGGCACTCCAGTTCGAGTACTGGCAGTGGCTCTGCCTGGCCCTCGCCGCGCCCGTGGTCGTCTGGGGCGCCCTGCCCTTCCACCGGGCCGCCTGGACCAACCTCCGGCACGGTGCGGCCACCATGGACACCCTGGTCTCGGTGGGCACGCTCGCGGCCTTCGGCTGGTCGCTGTGGGCGCTGTTCCTCGGCGACGCCGGGATGCCCGGGATGCGGCACGGCTTCGACCTGACGGTCTCGCGCGCCGACGCCTCCTCGGCCCTCTACCTGGAGGTCGCGGCCGGGGTGACCACGTTCATCCTGCTGGGCCGCTGGCTGGAGGGGCGCTCCAAGCGCAGTGCGGGCGCGGCGCTGCGCGCCCTGCTGGAGCTGGGGGCCCGGGAGGTGACCGTACTGCGCGGGGGCCGCGAGGAGTCGGTCCCCGTCGCGGAGCTGAGGACCGGCATGCGGTTCCTGGTCCGGCCGGGCGAGAAGATCGCCACCGACGGCCGCGTGGTGGAGGGCTCCTCGGCCGTGGACGCCTCGATGCTCACCGGCGAGTCGGTGCCGGTGGACGTCTCGGTGGGCGACACGGTGACCGGCGCCACCGTCAACACCTCCGGGCGCCTGGTGGTGGAGGCCACCCGGGTGGGGGCCGACACCCAGCTGGCCCGCATGGCACGCCTGGTGGAGGAGGCGCAGAACGGCAAGGCCGAGGTGCAGCGGCTGGCCGACCGGGTCTCGGCGGTGTTCGTCCCGGTGGTGCTGCTGATCGCGCTGGCCACCCTGGGGTACTGGCTGGGCACCGGCGCGGGGCCCGCCGCCGCGTTCACCGCCGCCGTCGCCGTGCTGATCATCGCCTGCCCCTGCGCCCTGGGACTGGCCACGCCCACCGCCCTGATGGTCGGCACCGGGCGCGGCGCCCAGCTCGGCATCCTCATCAAGGGGCCGGAGGTGCTGGAGTCGACCCGGGCCGTGGACACCGTCGTGCTGGACAAGACCGGCACCGTCACCACCGGCCGGATGACCCTCCGGGCCGTCCACACCGCCCGCGGTGAGGACAGGGCCGAGGTGCTGCGGCTGGCCGGTGCGCTGGAGCACGCCTCGGAGCACCCCGTCGCCCGGGCGATCGCCGCAGCGGCCGCCGAGGAGGCCGGCCCGCTGCCCTCGCCCGCGCAGTTCACCGCCCTGCCCGGACTGGGCGTCCGGGGCACCGTCGAGGGGCGCGAGGTGGCCGTCGGCCGCGACGGGCTGCTGGCCGAACTCGCCGTGGAGCTCCCCGGGGAACTGGCCGGGGCCCGTGCCGCGGCCGAGGCGGAGGGGCACACCGCCGTCGCCGTCGTCTGGGACGGACGGGCGCGGGGCGTCCTGGCGGTGGCCGACGCGGTCAAGGAGACCAGCGCCGAGGCCGTCGCCCGGCTCCGCGCCCTGGGGCTGACCCCGATCCTGCTCACCGGCGACAACCGGGCCGTGGCCGAGTCCGTCGCCCGCGAGGTGGGCATCGACGAGGTGATCGCGGAGGTCATGCCGCAGGACAAGGTCGACGCCGTGGAGCGCCTCCAGGCCGGGGGCCGCACGGTGGCCATGGTCGGCGACGGGGTCAACGACGCGGCCGCCCTCGCGCGGGCCGACCTCGGCCTGGCCATGGGGACGGGCACCGACGCCGCCATCGAGGCCGGCGACCTCACCCTGGTCCGCGGCGACCTGCGGGTGGCCGCGGACGCCATCCGGCTGGCCCGGCGCACCCTGGGCACGATCAAGGGCAACCTCTTCTGGGCCTTCGGCTACAACGTCGCCGCGCTGCCCCTGGCCGCCGCGGGGCTGCTCAACCCCATGATCGCGGGGGCCGCCATGGCCTTCTCCTCCGTCTTCGTCGTCACCAACAGCCTGCGGCTGCGAGCCTTCCGATGACCGAATGATCGCATCAGCCGAAAGTTGTCCCATTGGCAAACAGAGCCGCCCGCGTGCCGCGTGAAGATGACGCAAAAGTGCGTTGCAGGGCTTGTGATCGGCTGTGAGGGTGATCCCGTCCGTCACTCCGGTCACAGCCCCGCGCGGCACGCGAGTGTTCGCATCCGTACAGGGCTGTCCTGCCACGAGGAGAGCGCGCAAGACATGAAGAAGCAGAAGAAGACCTACGTGAAGCCCTCCCTCTTCCACCAGGGGGCCTTCCGCAAGAAGACCGCGGGCTACTTCTACGGCTCGTACAAGGAGTACTTCACCCGCCGGTTCATCTGACCGGCGCGGGAGTGGAGATGCCCGGTCATCTGCGCGACTTCTTCGCGGTCCTTCCGGACTCCGCCGAGGGGCGGGCCGTGGCCGGGCGTCTCCGGCCGGCGGGGGAACTGCACGTCGTCCCCCATCCCTCTGGACGCCCCTGGATCGTCTCCCGCCTGCCCTTCCGGCGGATCAGCCGCGTCACGCGCGGCGACGACGCCCTGGTGCTGATCGGCCCGGGGCCCGTTCCCGACGCCGAACTGCTGGGCGTCCTGGAGCCGGCGCGCGACACCGCCGACCTCCACCGGCGGCTGACGCGGCTGCCCGGGCTCCACCACGTGGTCTCCCGGATCGGGGGAGAGGTCTGCGTGCGGGGCACGGCCTCCGGGCACCGGCGCGTCTACCACGCCCGGCACGCCGCCGGGCGCCTCGTCTCGGACCGCCCGGCGGTCCTGGCCCACCTCACCGGCGCGGAGCTCGACGACGGCGCGCTCGCCCTGCGCCTGCTGGACCACCTCCCGCACCCGCTGCGGCACCGCCCGGTCTGGCGCGGCCTGGAGGAGGTCGACCCGGCGTACGCGCTCAGCCTGCGCGACGGCGCCGGCGGCCCCGGGCACACCGTGTGGCGCTGGTGGCGGCCCCCCGAGCCGGAGCTCGGCGCGGCGGAGGGCGCCCCCCTCCTCGCCGCGGCCCTCGCGGAGTCCGTGCGCGCCCACCTCGCCGGGCACGACCGGATCAGCTGCGAGCTCTCCGGCGGGCTGGACTCCACCGCCGTCGCCTTCCTCGCCCGGCGGGCGGGCGCACGGGAGACGGCCCTGCTGACCGTGGCCTCGCGAAACGCCCACGCGGAGGACGAGGCGTGGGCCCGCCGGGGCGCGGCGGACCTCCGCCGCGGCGCCCCCCGGCCGGTCGAGCACCGCGTCATTCCCGCCCACGACGCCCCGCTGTTCTACGCGGACCTGCGGGGCAACGCCCGTGAACTGCTCGACGAGCCCTTCCCCGTCGCCCCCGCGCGGGCCCGGGCGCACCTGCTGCTCAGCCGCGCGGCCGCGACGGGCTCCCGGTACCACCTCACCGGCTACGGCGGGGACGAACTCTTCAACGGCCTGCCGGCCGCCTGCTGCGACCTCCTCCCGCGCAGCCCCCTGAAGGCCTGGAGCCGGCTCGGCGCGCTGCGGCACCAGTACGGCTGGCCGCTGTGGCCGACCCTGCGCGGCCTGCTGGCGCGCCCCCCGTTCGCCGCCTGGCTGGCCGGCGCCGTGACGTCCGGGCCCCCCGCGGACCGCAGCCCGGCGCTCTCCTGGGGCCCGCGCCAGACGCTGCGGCCGTGGCTCACCGACGGCGCCGTGGAGCTGATCCTGGAGGGGTTCCGCTCGGCGGCCGAGCACGCCGAGCCGCTGGACCCGCGCCCCGGGCGGCACGCGGACATCGACACGGTGCGGCTGGGCGCCCGCGGCTTCCAGGTCCTGGAGGACGTGGGCGTCACCGCCGGCCTCCCCGTGGCCGCGCCGTTCTACGACGACCGGGTGGTCGAGGCGGTCCTCGCCGTCCGCGCCGAGGACCGGCTGGTCCCCTGGCGGTACAAGCCGCTGCTGGTGGAGGCCGTGCGCGAGGTGGTGCCGGCCCGGTTGCTGGCCCGGACCACCAAGGACCACATGGCCGCCGACGACGTGCAGGGGCTGCGCGAGCACTCCGCCGACCTGCGCGCGCTGTGGTCCGGCTCCCTCCTGGCCGAGCGCGGGCTCGTCGACGCCGGGCGGCTCCGCCGGCTGGCCGACGACCCGTTCTCACCCGTGCTCCAGCAGCATCCGATCGACGCGACGGTCTCCTGCGAGGCGTGGCTGCGGACGGCCGAGGGCGGCTGGCCCGCCGAAGGCGCCGGGCCGGGCGGGGAGCGTCACCGCGATTCCGAGGAGAGCGAGGCAGTCTCTTGAAGCTCAGACAGGGTGTGGCCCTCACCGCCACCGAGTACGGCGCCGTGCTGCTCGACGAACGCAGCGGCGCCTACTGGCAGCTGAACGAGTGCGGCGCCGTCGTGGTGGACGCGCTGGCCGGGGGAGGCGGCCGGGAGGCCGCCGTCGAGCGGCTGCTGGAGGAGTTCGACGTCGGGCGCGCCGAGGCCGAGGCGGACGTGGCGGAGCTGATCGGCCGGCTCCTCGACGCGGAGATCGTCACGCCGTGACCACCGAGATGACCATGCCCCGCCGGGGAGGCGGCCCCGGCGGCCTGCGGGTGCGCTCCGCCGTCGCCGCGGCCCTCGTCCTGAGCCGGCTGCGCCCGGGGAGGCTGCGCCGACTGCTGGCCCGGGTGAGCCGGGGCGCCCGCCCCGCCGGGCACGAGGAGGCCCTCGCCGCGTACGAGGCGGTGGTCGCCACCAGCCGCAGGTGCGCAGGCTGGTACGGCTGCCTGCCCCGTTCCATCGCGGTCGCCCTGGTCTGCCGCGCCTCGGGCGCCTGGCCCGACTGGTGCGCCGGGGTGCGCGCCGCGCCCCCCTTCTCGCCGCACGCGTGGGTGCGGGCGGGGGGCAGGGTGGTCGGCGAGCCGGCGGAGGACCTGCGGCCGCTGATGACGGTCTCGGTGCGCGGCGAGGGGGACGGCGGCTCCGCGGGGGCGCCCGGCCGGCGCGGGGGCGGCCTCCCGGAGGCGTAGCCCTCCCGCCCGGGGGCGCGGCGGACGGCCTCCCGGGGCCCGCAGACGGCAGAAGCGCCCCGAACGACGAGTCCCCCCACGGGCCCGTCGACGGGGCGCTTCCCTTCTCCCGGTCATGGACTCCCCCCACGGGATCCTGGCCGGGTGCCTGCCGGGCGGCGTGCGGGCGGGAGGGCCGCTCAAGCTCCCCCGAGGCACGTCGCGCCGCGGACCGCCGTCCTCGTCCCCCACAGACGAACACGGCGGGCGGGCGGCGGCTCCGCCGGAGTACCGACCGCCACCCCGTTAGACACACGACCCCGGCCGATGGTTACCCCCCAAACGATGTGACGTGCGTCACTCGACTGCGCGGTGCGGCCACCCGCCTCCCTTCCCCTCCGCCCATGCGAAGGACCCCGTTCCGCGCGGTGCTGCGGAACGGGGTCTGCGGGGCTCGGGCCGCGGCGGCGCGACGGCCGCGCCGCACGGTCCGGCGGCGGCTGCGGGGCCGCCTAGCGCTGCTCCACCGGGACGTACTCGCGCTCGACGACACCGGTGTAGATCTGGCGCGGGCGGCCGATGCGGGAGCCCGGCTCCTTGATCATCTCGTGCCACTGGGCGATCCAGCCCGGCAGCCGGCCGAGCGCGAACAGCACGGTGAACATGCTGGTCGGGAAGCCCATGGCCCGGTAGATCAGACCGGTGTAGAAGTCGACGTTCGGGTAGAGGTTGCGCTCGACGAAGTAGTCGTCCGCCAGCGCGTGCTCCTCCAGCTTCAGCGCGATGTCCAGCAGTTCGTCGCTCTTGCCGAGCGCCGAGAGGACATCGTGCGCCGCCGCCTTGATGATCTTCGCCCGGGGGTCGAAGCTCTTGTAGACCCGGTGGCCGAAGCCCATCAGGCGGACGCCGTCCTCCTTGTTCTTCACCCGGCGGATGAAGGCGTCGACGTCGCCGCCCTCGGCCTGGATGCGCTCCAGCATCTCCAGCACCGACTGGTTGGCGCCGCCGTGCAGCGGGCCCCACAGGGCGCTGATGCCGGCGGAGATCGAGGCGAACATGTTCGCCTGCGAGGAGCCCACCAGGCGCACCGTGGACGTCGAGCAGTTCTGCTCGTGGTCCGCGTGCAGGATGAGCAGCTTGTCCAGGGCGCTGACCACGACCGGGTCCAGCTCGTACTCCTCGGCCGGCACCGAGAACGTCATGCGCAGGAAGTTCTCGACGTAGCCCAGGTCGTTGCGCGGGTAGACCACCGGGTGGCCCACCGACTTCTTGTAGGCGTAGGCCGCGATGGTGGGCAGCTTGGCGAGCAGCCGGATGGTGGACAGGTGGCGCTGCTTCTCGTCGAAGGGGTTGTGGCTGTCCTGGTAGAAGGTGGACAGCGCGCTCACCACCGAGGAGAGCATCGCCATGGGGTGGGCGTCCCGGGGGAAGCCGTCGTAGAACCGCTTCACGTCCTCGTGGAGGAGCGTGTGCTGGGTGATCTCGTTCCCGAACTCGGCCAGCTGGTCGACGGTGGGGAGCTCTCCGTTGATCAGCAGGTAGGCCGTCTCGAGGAACGTGCCGCGCTCGGCGAGCTGCTCGATCGGGTAACCGCGATAGCGGAGGATGCCCTTCTCTCCGTCGAGGAAGGTGATCGCCGATTTGTATGCGGCGGTGTTGCCGTAACCGGAGTCCAGGGTCACCAGACCGGTCTGGGCGCGCAGCTTGGAGATGTCGAACCCACTGTCGCCGACAGTGCTGTTCACCAGCGGGAAGCTGTACTCGCCGTCCCCGTACCGCAGTACTACAGAGTTGTCGCTCACGTCATCCCTCACCGACGTAGTGCCTCTTCTTCGAGGTGTTCGAGGTGCCCTGACTTCTCTCCACTGTCCCCCACCCGGTGCCGTGCGGTGCACTCGGGGTCGGCCAGTGGGCCCTCAGGTGGCACGGAGTGCCTCCGGCAAGTTACGCGGGGTGCGGTGCGCCGCGCAATCGGTGGTCCAGGGCGGTGCAGCGCCGCCCCGCGGAGACCGTCCGCACGGCCTGCTCCAGGGCCCGGCGCGAGCCCACCAGGACCACCAGGCGCTTCGCCCTCGTCACCGCCGTGTAGAGCAGGTTGCGCTGGAGCATCATCCAGGCGCCGGTGGTGACCGGGACGACCACCGCCGGGTACTCGCTGCCCTGGGAGCGGTGGATCGTCACCGCGTAGGCGTGCGCGAGCTCGTCCAGTTCGTCGAAGTCGTACCCCACCTCCTCGTCCTCGTCGGTGCGCACGGTCAGCCGCTGCTCGTCGGTGTCCAGGGCGGTCACCACGCCCACCGTGCCGTTGAAGACCCCGTTGGCGCCCTTCTCGTAGTTGTTGCGGATCTGAGTGACCTTGTCGCCCACCCGGAAAACCCTCCCGCCGAACCGCTTTTCCGGAAGGTCGGGACGGGCGGGCGTGACGACCTGCTGGAGGAGGCCGTTCAAGGTGCCCGCGCCGGCCGGGCCGCGGTGCATCGGGGTGAGCACCTGCACGTCGCGGCGCGGATCGAGGCCGAACTTCGCGGGGATGCGCCGGGCCGCCACGTCCACGGTGAGCCGCCCGGCCTCCTCGGTGTCCTCCTCCACGAAGAGGAAGAAGTCCGGCAGGCCCTGGGTGATCGGGGGCCGGCCCGCGTTGATCCGGTGGGCGTTGGTCACCACCCCGGACTGCTGGGCCTGCCGGAAGATCCGCGTCAGCCGCACGGACGGGACCGGGCCGCCCTCGGCGAGCAGGTCGCGCAGCACCTCGCCCGCCCCCACCGAGGGGAGCTGGTCCACGTCCCCCACCAGCAGCAGGTGGGCGCCCGGCGGCACGGCCTTGACCAGCTTGTTGGCCAGCAGCAGGTCGAGCATCGACGCCTCGTCCACGACGACCAGGTCGGCGTCGAGCGGCCGCTCCCGGTCGTACGCGGCGTCCCCGCCGGGCTTGAGCTCCAGCAGCCGGTGGACGGTGGAGGCCTCCGCCCCGGTCAGCTCCGACAGCCGCTTGGCCGCCCGGCCCGTGGGCGCGGCCAGCACCACCTTCGCCCCCTTGGCGCGGGCCAGTTCCACCACCGACCGCACGGTGAAGGACTTGCCGCAGCCGGGGCCGCCGGTGAGCACCGCGACCTTCTCCGTCAGAGCCAGCCGCACCGCGTCCCGCTGCTCGGGGGCCAGCTCGGCGCCGGTGCGCCGCGCCAGCCAGGACAGGGCCGCCTCCCAGTCGACGTTCCGGAAGGCGGGGATGCGGTCCTCCTCGGTGCGCAGCAGCCGCAGCAGCTGGGCCGCCAGCGACAGCTCGGCCCGGTGGAAGGGCACCAGGTAGACCGCCGTGACCGCCTCCGACGGGTGCTGCGGGTCGGGGACGCGCTCGCGCACCACCCCCTCCTCCTCGCCCGCCAGCTCCCCCAGGCACTCGATGACCAGGCCGGTGTCCACCTGGAGCAGCTTCACCGTGTCGGCGATGAGCCGCTCCTCCGGCAGGTAGCAGTGCCCCTGGTCGGCGGAGTTCGACAGCGCGTACTGCAGGCCGGCCTTGACCCGGTCCGGGCTGTCGTGCGGGATGCCGACGGCCTGCGCGATGCGGTCGGCGGTGAGGAAGCCGATGCCCCACACGTCGGCGGCCAGCCGGTAGGGCTGGTTCTTCACCACCGAGATCGAGGCGTCGCCGTACTTCTTGTAGATGCGCACCGCGATCGAGGTGGAGACCCCGACGCCCTGGAGGAAGACCATCACCTCCTTGATGGCCTTCTGCTCCTCCCAGGCGGCGCCGATCAGCTTGGTCCGCTTCGGGCCGAGGCCGGGCACCTCGATCAGCCGCTCCGGGGCGTTCTCGATGACCTCCAGCGTCTCCAGGCCGAAGTGGTCCACGATCCGCTCGGCGATCCGCGGCCCGATGCCCTTGATCAGCCCGGAGCCCAGGTAGCGCCGGATGCCCTGGACGGTGGCGGGCAGCACCGTCGTGTAGTTCTCCACGTGGAACTGCCGGCCGTACTGCGGGTGCGAGCCCCAGCGGCCCTCCATCCGCAGCGACTCCCCGACCTGCGCGCCGAGCAGGGAGCCGACGACGGTGAGCAGCTCCCCGCCGCCGCGCCCGGTGTCGACGCGGGCGACGGTGTAGCCGTTGTCCTCGTTGGCGTAGGTGATGCGCTCGAGGACGCCCTCGAGCACGGCGGGTCGGAACGACATGTCACAGACCGTAGCCCCGACCGCCGACAGCCGGGCACCCCGGTGGGGGCTCCGCGCCGGGGCGGTCGCCGCCCGGCGCGGAGCCCCCTACCCTGGGCGCACGCCGGTGTGGCCGTTTCCACGCGCCCGAGGGAGTGCTGCGGCATGACGGGGACCAGGGACGCCGCCTTGCGGCCGGGAGGGTCCGCCGCGGCGGAACGGCGCGCCCGGGGGAGCGCGGACGGTTCGCGCGCGCCGGCCCCCGCGGAGCTGCTGGTGGTCGGTTCCGCCAACGCCGACCTGGTCACCCGCGTCGAGCGCCATCCCGCCCCCGGCGAGACCGTGCTCGGTTCCGACCTCGCCGTCCACCCGGGCGGCAAGGGCGCCAACCAGGCCGTGGCCGCCGCCCGGCTCGGCGCGCGGGCCGCGCTGCTGGCCCGGGTCGGCGACGACGCCCACGGCCGGATGCTGCTGGAGTCGCTGCGGACGGCGGGGGTGGACACCGCACCGGTGCTGACCGGGGGCGCCCCCACCGGGGTGGCCCTGATCGCGGTGGGGGCCCGCGGCGACAACACCATCGTCGTCTCGCCCGGCGCCAACGCCCGGCTCACCCCCGAGGACGTGGCCGCCGCCCACGGGGTGCTGGCCGGCGCCGCCGTGGTCTCCCTCCAGATGGAGGTGCCCGCGCCGGTCGTCGCCGCGGCCGCGCGCGCGGCCGCGGCGGCCGGCACCCGGGTCGTGCTCAACCCCTCACCGCCCGGGGAGCTGCCCGACGACGTGCTGGCGGTCTGCGACCCGCTGGTGGTCAACGAGCACGAGGCGCGCGGTCTGCTGGGCGGCGCGGGGGCGCCGCGGGACCCCGGGGAGCAGGCACGGGCGCTGCTGGCCCTCGGCCCGCGCAGCGTGGTGGTGACCCTGGGCGCCGCCGGGGCGCTGCACCGCGGCCCCGGGGGCACCGTCCGCGTGCCGAGCCCGGCGGTGGAGGCGGTGGACACCACGGGCGCGGGCGACGCCTTCACCGGCGCCCTGGCCTGGCGGCTCGCCCGCGGCGACACACCGGAGGCGGCCGTGCGGTTCGCGGTGCGGGTGGGGGCCGCGGCGGTCACCCGGCCCGGCGCGCAGAGCTCCTTCCCCACCGCCGGCGCGCTGCCCCGGTGAGGGACGGCGCGCGGCCGTGCGGCGTGACGCGCCCCGGCGCGGCGGCGCGGCGGCGCGGAACGTTACGAGGGGCCCGGCCTCGGCGGCCGGACCCCTCGTGCCCCCCCGTCGGTCTCTTCTCCCCCGTCATCCTCCCCCAAGGCGACCGACACCACCTATGACCCGCGACCGGGCGGAACGGTTGCACGGCTCTCCGTGATTTTTTCCGCGGGTTTCCACCGGGCGCGTCCGGCGCGGGTGCGCGGGGTGGATTCGGCGCCGCTCCGGGTACCCGGCAGGCACCGCGGAAGGGTTCCGGGAGGCCGGGACCTGCCACGACACGAGGGAGGAGCGGCGCATGAGCGGCTGGACGCCATCACAGGCCGAGGGCGAGCGGGACGACGACGAGGGCGTCGACCAGACGCGGGGACTGAGCGAGCGGCACGCCGCCGAGGCCGCCGACCGGAAGGCGCGGGAGGAGGGCGGCGCACAGGCCGGCACCCCCTCCCAGGCCGAGGGCGACAAGGGCGCGGAAGGGGCCGAGCAGGACCGCGGCGGTTCGCGGTGACACCGCCGTCGCCTCCCGTGCGCACGGGAGGCGACGGCGGACCGGCACGGTCCACGGCGCGACGTGGTGGACCGCGTCCGTCCCGGGGTGCCGCGCGCGGCGCGGCGGAGGGGCCGCCGCCGCGAGCGGGCCTACAGCACGTGGGCGCGGTAGCGCTCGACGGTCTCGGCCAGGGCCTCGCGGCCGTCGCGGGCCCACAGGTCCTCGTTGAAGATCTCCACCTCCGTCCACCCCGGGTGGCCGGCCCGGGTCACCAGGTCCCGCCAGTGGCGGAAGTCGATCGAGCCGTCCCCGAGCTGCCCCCGGCCCAGCAGCACGCCCGCCGGGAGCGGGGTGCACCAGTCGGCGACCTGGAAGGCGGCGATGCGGCCGCCCGCCCCGGCCCTGGCGACCTGCTCGGGCGCCCGGTCGTCCCACCAGATGTGGTAGGTGTCCACGACCACGCCGACCTGACCGGCCGGGAAGCGCTCGGCCAGGTCCAGGGCCTGCCCGAGGGTGGAGACCACGCAGCGGTCCGAGGCGAACATCGGGTGCAGCGGCTCGACGGCCAGCCGCACCCCCCGCTCGGCCGCGTACGGGGCCAGCTCGCCCAGCGCGTCGGCGATCCGCTCCCGCGCTCCGTACAGGTCGCGGTCGCCGGGCGGCAGACCGCCGCAGACCAGCACCAGGGTGTCGGTGCCGATCCCGGCCGCCTCGTCGATCGCCGCCCGGTTGTCGTCCAGGGCGCCGGCCCGTCCCGCGGGGTCGGCGGCGGTCAGGAAGCCGCCGCGGCACAGACTGGTGACCGTCAGGCCCGCGTCCCGCACCAGGCGCGCGGTGGCCTCCACCCCGTACTCCCGGACGGGCGCGCGCCACAGGCCGACCCCGGCCACGCCCAGCTCACCGCAGGCCTCCACCAGCTCGGGCAGGGAGAGCTGCCTGACGGTCTCCTGGTTGATGGAGAAGCCCTCCGGGGCGCCCGGGGCCGCGCCGGTGCCCCCCGCCGCCGCGCTCACGCGTCCACCCCGTACACCGCCAGCAGGCGCCGCATCCGGGCCTCGGCCAGGGCCGGGTCGGGGAAGAGCCCGAGCGAGTCGGCCAGCTCGTAGGCGCGCGCCAGGTGGGGCAGCGAGCGCGCGGACTGCAGGCCGCCGACCATGGCGAAGTGCTCCTGGTGCCCGGCCAGCCAGGCCAGGAACACCACGCCGGTCTTGTAGCAGCGGGTGGGGGCCCGGAACAGGTGCCGGGAGAGCTCGACGGTGGGGTCCAGCAGCTTGCGGAAGCCGGCCGGGTCGCCGGTGTCCAGCACCCGCACGGCCTCGGCGGCCAGCGGGCCCAGCGGGTCGAAGATGCCCAGCAGGGCGTGGCTGAAGCGGCCTCCCCGCGAGGGTTCCTCCCCCGCGATCAGCTCGGGGTAGTGGAAGTCGTCGCCGGTGTAGCAGCGCACCCCGTTGGGCAGTCTGCGGCGCAGCTCGACCTCGCGGCCCGCGTCCAGCAGCGAGATCTTCACCCCGTCGACCTTGTCGGGGTGCTCGGCGATGACGGCGAGGAAGGTCTCGGTGGCGGCGTCCAGGTCCTCGCTGCCCCAGTAGCCGGTGAGCGCCGGGTCGAACATCGGGCCGAGCCAGTGCAGGATCACCGGTTCGGACGCCTGGCGCAGCAGGTGCCCGTAGAGCTCCGCGTAGTCCTCGGGGCCGCGGGCGGCGGCGGCCAGGGCCCGGGAGGCCATCACGATGGCCTGGGCGCCGGCCTCCTCCACCACGGCGAGCTGCTCCTCGTACGCGGCACGGATCGCCTCCGGGGAGGCACCGGGGGCGGTGAGCTGGTCGGTGCCCACGCCGCAGGCGATGCGTCCCCCGCAGGCGGCGGCCTCGGCGGCGGAGCGGCGGATCAGCTCGGCGGCGGCGGACCAGTCCAGCCCCATGCCGCGCTGGGCGGTGTCCATGGCCTCGGCGACACCGAGGCCGTGGGACCACAGGTGGCGGCGGAAGGCGAGCGTGGCGTCCCAGTCCACGGCGGCCGGGTCGTCCGGGCAGACGTCGGCGAAGGGGTCGGCGACGACATGGGCGGCGGAGAACACCGTGCGGGAGACCAGCGGCGGGCCCCCGGCGGGGGGCAGGGCGGACTCGGTGCGCGGGGTGTACTCGCGCAGGGCGCCGGCGGGGTCGGGGAGGCGGATCACAGGCCCAGCTCCGGGACGTCGAGACGGCGGCCCTCGGCGGCCGAGGCCAGACCCAGCTCGGCGAGCTGGACGCCGCGGGCGCCGGCCAGCAAGTCCCAGGTGTAGGGCTCGTCCCGCGCGACGTGGCGCAGGAACAGCTCCCACTGGGCCTTGAAGCCGTTGTCGAACTCCTGGTTGTCGGGCACCTCCTGCCACTGGTCGCGGAAGGACTCGGTGACCGGCAGGTCGGGGTTCCACACCGGCTTCGGGGTGGTCGAGCGGTGCTGGACGCGGCAGGTGCGCAGGCCCGCGACGGCCGAGCCCTCGGTTCCGTCGACCTGGAACTCCACCAGTTCGTCGCGGTTCACCCGGACGGCCCAGGAGGAGTTGATCTGGGCGACGATGCCGCCCTCCAGCTGGAAGACGCCGTACGCGGCGTCGTCGGCGGTGGCCTCGTAGGGCTTGCCCTGCTCGTCCCAGCGCTGCGGGATGTGGGTGGCGGTGAGGGCCTGGACGGTGCGCACCGGGCCGAACAGCTCGTGCAGCACGTACTCCCAGTGCGGGAACATGTCGACGACGATGCCGCCGCCGTCCTCGGCGCGGTAGTTCCACGACGGGCGCTGCGCCTGCTGCCAGTCGCCCTCGAAGACCCAGTAGCCGAACTCGCCGCGGACCGACAGGATCCGGCCGAAGAAGCCGCCGTCGATCAGCCGCTTGAGCTTGAGCAGGCCCGGCAGGAAGAGCTTGTCCTGCACCACCCCGTGCTTGATCCCCGCCTCGCGGGCGAGCCGGGCCAGCTCCAGGGCCCCGGCCAGACCGGTGGAGGTGGGCTTCTCGGTGTAGACGTGCTTGCCCGCCGCGATCGCCTTGCGGAGGGCGTCCTCGCGGGCGGAGGTGACCTGGGCGTCGAAGTAGATCTCCACGCTCTCGTCGGCCAGGACGGCGTCGAGGTCGCAGCTCACGGCCGCGGGGTCGAGGCCGTGGCGCTCCGCCAGCGCTTTCAGTGCGTGCTCGCGGCGTCCGACGAGGACCGGCTCGGGCCACAGCACGTCACCGTCGCCGAGGTCCAGTCCGCCCTGTTCGCGGATGGCCAGGATGGAGCGGACCAGGTGCTGCCGGTATCCCATCCGGCCGGTGACGCCGTTCATGGCGATCCGTACGACCCTGCGTGTCATGGGCGTTTCCCTCTCGCTTTAGAAAGCGCTTTCTATCCCAGGGCAAGCTAGCCTGCCCACAGCACCCTGGACAAGACCTGTTGGACGACACCCGCACCGGAGGACAGGAATGGCAGTGACGCTGGCGGATGTGGCGGCCCGGGCGGGGGTCTCGGCGGCCACCGTCTCGCGCGTGCTCAGCGGCAACTACCCGGTGGCCGGAGCGACCCGGAGCCGTGTGCTGCGCGCCGTCGAGGAGTTGGAGTACGTCGTCAACGGGCCCGCCAGCGCGCTGGCCGCCGCGACCTCCGACCTCGTCGGCGTCCTCGTCAACGACATCGCCGACCCGTTCTTCGGAATCATGGCAAGCGCCGTCCAGTCGGAGATGGAACCGGAGAAGGCGGGCGGGAAGCTGGCCGTCGTCTGCAACACCGGCGGCTCCCCCGAGCGCGAGCTGACCTACCTCACGCTCCTCCAGCGCCAGCGCGCCGCCGCCGTCGTCCTCACCGGCAGCGCCGTGGAGGATCCCGGGCACACCGCCGCGCTGGCCGCCCGGCTGCGCCGGCTGGCCTCCGCGGGCACCCGCGTGGTGCTGTGCGGCAGACCGCCGCTGCCGGAGGCGGACGGAGGGGCCGCCGCCCCGGACGGGGAGGACGCCTGCGGGCCGCTGACCGTGGCCTTCGACAACCGCGGCGGTGCCCGCCGGCTGACCGAGCACCTCCTCGCCCTCGGCCACCGCCGCATCGGCTACGTCGCCGGACCGGCAGAGCGCACCACCACCCGGCACCGGCTGGAGGGCCACCGGTCGGCGCTGGCCGACCGCGGGCCGGAGCTGCTCGCCGCCGCCGAACACCTCACCGTCCACGGCGCCTACGACCGCTCCTCCGGCTACGACGGCGCCCTGGAGCTGCTGCGCCGCCGACCGGACCTGACGGCCGTCCTGGCCGCCAACGACACCGTCGCCCTGGGCGTGTGCGCGGCCCTGCGCGACCGGGGCCTGCGCATCCCCGAGGACGTCTCGGTGGCGGGCTTCGACGACCTGCCCTTCAGCGCCGACGCCGCCCCCGCGCTGACCACCGTCCGCATCCCGCTCCACGAGGCGGGGGCCCGCGCCGGGCGCCTCGCCCTGGGCCGGGAGTCGGCGCCCCCCGGCGGCGTGGCGACCGTCCGCACCGAGCTGATGGCCCGCGCCTCCACCGCGCCCCCGCACGCCTGACGCGCCCCGCGGCCCCGCCCGGCGCGCCCCCGGACGCGGCGGTGGGCGCGGCCGGAGTCCCCCTCCGGCCGCGCCCACCGCCGCGGTGCGGGATCCGCGCCGCCCGGGGCCGCGCGGATCCCGCGGACCGCGGTCCTACGGCCGCAGCATCCGCCGGTCGGCCGTCTCGGCGCGGTCCAGCGCCGCGTCGTAGGGCGCGAGCGGCGCCGCCTTCCGCCGCGCCGCCGCCTCGTCGTCCAGGCCGGCCCACCGCATCAGGGCCGCGGTGGCCACCTGCCGGTCGCCCTCCTCCAGCTGGGCGATGTTCGCGCCGTGGTTGGCGCCGGGCGCGGTGAAGACGTGGGAGTCCTCGCTGCCGCGGCCCGGGCGGAAGGGCTCCGCACCCCACGGGTCGTTCTCGCCGTAGACGAACAGCATCCGCTCGGAGTCCTTGCGCACCCACCTGTCGATGTCGCGCATGGCCTTCCTGTCGAAGCTCATGGGGATCTCGCGCGGCACGTAGGTGCGCGGGTCGTAGATGCCCGGGTGGCGCAGCAGCCCCTCCAGGTGCGGGGTGGCGAACGTCGGCGAGCCGAGTTCGGTGCCGGCCTGGTAGTAGTACGGCGTGTAGTACTCCAGGCCCTGGTCGGTGTAGAAGGAGAAGCCCGACACCCGGTCGACGAACTCGTAGAGCTCGTCGGTGCTCGCGTCGGCCGCGGGCACCTCGTCGCAGTCGGCCTCCGAGCCGTACTGCCACCAGGCCCACACCAGGTCCAGGCCGACGTTCTCGAAGGCCCGGTCGGCGCTGCCGACCACCTCGAAGGTGCGGCCCTCCGCCGCCGCCCAGGCCTCGTAGCGGTCGACGATCTCGTCGCGGCGCACGAAGACCTCGCGCTGGACGGCGTTCAGCCGCTCGCGGCACTCGGCGGTGGAGACGGTGGCGAAGAACTCGTCGTAGGCCGAGTCCTCCCTGTTGTCCACGTCGTTGGGCGCGACGTAGGCGACCGTGCCGTCCATGTCGTCCGGGTAGAAGCGGCGGTAGTAGGTGGCCGTCATCCCGCCCTTGCTGCCGCCGGTGGAGATCCACTCCTCGTCGTAGATCCGGTGCAGCGCGCGGAAGATGCGGTGCTGGTCGCTGGCGGCCTGCCAGATGTCCAGCTTCGACCAGTCGGCGGGCTCGGGCCGCGACGGGCTGAAGAAGCGGTACTCCATGGAGACCTGGTTGCCGTCCGTCATCCGCGTCGGCTCGCTGCGCGAGGGGTTGGTGTTCAGCCCGTAGCCGGAGGTGTAGAAGACGGTGGGCCGGTCCTCCCCCTTGTGCAGCACCGTCAGACGCTGCCGGAAGGTTCCCTTCCGGGGGTTGCGGTGGTCCACGGGCTGACGGTATTCCAGCACGAAGAAGCGGTATCCCTCGACCGGCTTCTCCTCGACCAGGCTCATCCCCGGTATCGCGAGGATGCGGTCCCCGATGTCGGCTCCGCCGGTCCCGGCCGCGGTGGCGGCCCCCGCCGACGCGCCGCCGACCCCGACGGTGCCGATCAGCACCATCAGGGTCAGCAGCGCTCTGAGCGCCTTGCGCATGTGTGCCCTCCCCTGGGCTCGTCCTCGAACGCCGCGAACCTATCCGCCCCGGCGCCGCCCCACCAGACCCGCGCGGACCGCGGGCGGCCCTCCGCCCCCTTTCCCGGCCGCCGCACCGGCGCCTCCCCGCGCCGACATGGCCGTTTACCGGTTCTTCACCCGTCATTGCGAAAATCCCACGGCGCCCGGCCGCCGTTCGGGTGCCTCAGACGCCGCTCACGCGGCCCGACACGAGATGGGTTTCCATGGGCAGAGCCCTTGCGCAACGCCGCCGGGCCACCAGGCACCGGTCCTTATCCCTCGTCCCCCTGTTGGCCCTGGCCCTGCTGGCCGGGCTCCTCCAGACCGTCGTCCTCCCCGCGAAACCCGCCGCCGCCGTGGCGCCCCTGCCCGAACGGGCCATCACCTTCAACATGCAGGGCGGCGGCATCAAGTGGTCCTCCCCGGTGCAGGGCCTGATCGGCAAGGCCGACCTGGTGGCGCTCCAGGAGGCGCAGACACCGCCCAGCGGGACGGAGCTCACCGCCTCCAACCGCCTCCTGGACAACCTCGGCGACCTGGACACCACCCCGACCGGCCTGCCCAGCCTCAAGTACAGCCTGCACGAGCTGAGGTGGGGGCAGCCCCGGGCGAACCCGCAGGCCGGCTACCTGTACTACCTGAAGGTGTACAAGCTGCAGAAGGCCGGGGAACCGGTGGACCTGACGGGCAACTCCGGCAAGTCCCTGGCGGTCTGGAGCGCCGTCCGCCCGGACGACGTGGGGATCGTCCGGGCGGCCGACTCCCCCGACGCCACCACCCACTACCTGCGCTCGCGCCCGGCGCTCGGACTGAAGTTCGGCGACACCTGGTTCTTCGGCATCCACACGGAGTCCAGGCGGTCCGGTGACGCGCAGAACGGGCACGCCAAGGACCTGGTGAAGGCCGTGGCCGACAACGTGCCCGCGGGCGAGCACTGGCGTGTCCTGGGCGACTTCAACAGCAAGCCGGACACGTTCACCGAGACGGCCGGCGGCCACGTCTACTACGCGAAGAAGAGCAACGGGGAGCCCGCCCCCACCCAGCAGTCGGGCTACGCGCTCGACTTCATGGTGGCCGACGAGCGGATCGCCGACCACACCGTGCGGCTGGGCTCGGACGGCGGCTCGGACCACTACCCGGTGCTCTTCGCCGACCGGAACGCGGTGATCTGCGGAATCTGGAACTTCGTGACGGTCTACTTCCCGTCGAACCTCACCCTGCGGGACGTGCAGCGGACCCCCGTACCGCAGGTCCCCTCGTCACCGGCGGCCGGGAGCGGCGTGGCCGCCCAGGACGGCGCGGCGTGCGAGAGCTACGACTCGCGGCCGTCCGCCGTCGTCTCCATGGGCGACAGCTTCATCTCCGGTGAGGGAGGCCGCTGGGCGGGCAACGCCAACACCTCGGCGAGCGGCCATGTGTGGGGCACCGACCGGGCCGCCGTGAACTGTTCCGCGGCCGACGCCTGCGACCACGACCTGACCCGGGTCTACGGCGACACCTCCTACGCGGAGGGCGGCAACCGGTGCGACCGCGCGGACACCGCGCCGATCATGTCGGCCGAACTCGGCGTCTCCGAGGAGCACCGGTTCAACATCGCCTGCTCGGGGTCGGAGACCCGGCATGTCGTCGAGGAGGAGTTCAAGGGCCAGAAGCCCCAGGTGGAACAGCTCGCGGAGATCGCCGAGGACCATCACGTCTCCCTGGTGGCGCTCTCCATCGGCGGCAACGACCTGAACTTCTCCGACCTGATCGCCGCCTGCGCGAAGTCGTACATGATCCCCGGCGCCACACCGTGCAAGGAGACCGAGGAGGAGGCGTTCGCGGCCGCCCTCGACGACGTGGAGAAGAAGGTCACCGACACCGTCTGGAAGATCCGCGAGACGCTGCGCGACGCCGGCCAGTCCGACACCGGCTACCGCATCGTGCTGCAGTCCTACCCCAACCCGCTGCCGCGCGGCGCGGACTTCGAGTACCCGCAGGACCTGATCGACTACAGCCGCTACCGCAGCGGCGGCTGCCCCTTCCGGGACGTCGACGCGGACTGGGCGCACAGTTCCGTGGTGCCCCGGATCAGCGCGATGATCGGCCGGGCCGCCAAGGCGAGCAGCGCGGTCTTCCTCGACCTGCAGAGCGCCTTCGCCGGCCACGAGCTGTGCGCGAAGACCGCCCGGCAGGCGACCGGCTCCAACAGCCCGGACAACCGGCTGCCCGCCGCCGACGCCGAGTGGATCCGCTGGGTCCCCTACCTCCTGGACGGGACGAAGGACGTGCCCTGGGAGTCGCAGGGCGACCAGCAGGAGGCCATCCACCCCAACGCCCACGGCCAGCGGGCCATGGGGGCCTGCCTGAGCAAGGCGGCCAACCTGCTCAGCGACACCGACTGGTCCTTCCGGTGCTCCGGCTCCGCCTCGCGCTCCCCGGACGACACCGCCGTCTCCCCCGTCAAGACCCTGGTCGACGCCTCGGTGTGGACCGGCCGGTACGGCGACGACAACCAGGGCCATGTGTACGAGGACCACTACCTGTTCAAGGGCGGCAGGCACGCCCGCCTCGACCCCACCGTGAACCAGGACGGCTCCTCCGCCGACTTCGGCGTGGCCGAGGGGCGGCTCCTCGGCCAGGGCTCCCTGTCCGAGGAGCTGGACAGCCTGCGGGGCACCCCGTTCGAGAACGGTGTCGACACCGCCTTCTCGTCCTACTGCTGCGGCTTCCAGACGTACTTCCAGCTCATCCTGATCCGCGGGGACCAGTACGTCCGGGTCCAAAGACCGATCGGCAGCGCGCAGAACGAGGTGGTCAAGGGCCCGGGACCGATCGGGGACTTCTTCCACGTCCTGCGGGGCACCCCGTTCGAGGACGGCATCGACGCCGCCGCCAACGACCACACCGGCGGCGGCGTGCTGATGTTCCGCGGTGATCTGGTGGGGGTGCTGAAGATGACCCTGGAACAGAACAACGACAGTTGGATCAAGGAGCCGGCCACCATCGCCACCGCGATGCCCGTCCTGGCGGGCACCGGTTTCGACCAGCACGTCGACAGCGCGATGAGCCTCTACGGCAGGCTGACCGTCCTCATCTCGGGCGACCAGGCGGTGATGCTGAACGTGGACCGGTCCGACCTGTCCAAGACCACCGTCGTCAAGGGTCCCATGCCCCTCACCGAGATGTGGCCCTCCCTGCGGGACCTGGACTGGCTCCAGGAGCAGCCGCCTCCGCTGGTGGTCCAGCCGCAGGCCCTGATGGCCGGACCGACGCCGCCGGGGGACCCCGAGCCCGAGGGACCGGGCCCGTGGTCGACGAAGGCCGCCGACCAGCCGAAGTGCCGCCCGGACGGCATGACGCCCACCGAGGGGGTCAACACCCCGTACTGCCTGCTCTACGACGACCAGGGCCGGGAGCGGATGGGCGAGCGGCACCCGCGGCGGCTGGTCGGCTACTTCACCGGCTGGCGCACCGGGCGCAACGGCCAGCCGATGTACCTGCCGGGGAGCATCCCCTGGGGGCAGGTCACCCATGTCAACTACGCCTTCGCGCACATCGAGGACAACCGGGTCTCGGTCGGTGACACCTCCGATCCGGCCAACCCGGCCACCGGGATGACCTGGCCGGGCGTGCCCGGGGCCGAGATGGACCCCGACCTGCCGTACAAGGGCAACTTCAACCTGCTGAACAAGTACAAGAAGCAGCATCCGCGGGTGAAGACGCTGATCTCGGTCGGCGGCTGGGCCGAGACCGGCGGGCACTTCGACGCGGACGGCAACCGCGTCGCCGACGGCGGCTTCTACACCCTGGCCACCAACGCCGACGGCAGCGTCAACCAGCCGGCCATCGACACCTTCGCCGACTCCGCCGTGGACTTCATCCGGACCTACGGCTTCGACGGCGTGGACATCGACTACGAGTACCCCACCGCCCTGATGGACGCCGGCAACCCGGCGGACTGGCCCGTCGCCAACCCGCGCCGCAAGGGCCTCAACGCCGGCTACACGGCGCTGATGAAGACGCTGCGCGAGAAGCTGGACCGGGCCTCGGCCGAGGACGGCCGCTACTACCAGCTCACCGCCGCCGTGTCGGCGTCCGGGTACCTGCTGCGCGGCCAGGAGGACTTCCGCGCCCTGCAGTACCTGGACTTCGCCAACACCATGACGTACGACTTCCACGGCACGTGGAACTCCTACGTCGGCCCGCAGTCCCCGCTGTACGACGACGGGAGGGACGCCGAGCTGGCGGCGGCCGGGATCTACGACGAGGAGACGAACCCCGAGTACCAGAAGATGGGCTACTTCAACACCGACTGGTCCTACCACCACCTGCGCGGCGCGCTGCAGTCCGGGCGCATCAACCTCGGCATCCCGTACTACACACGCGGCTGGAAGAACGTCACCGGCGGCGAGAACGGGCTGTGGGGCAGGTCGGAGCTGACCGACCAGAGCCAGTGCCCCGACGGCACCGGCCCGAACGGCAGCACCACGGCCTGCGGCGCCGGTGCCACCGGCATCGACAACCTGTGGCACGACACCGACCGCGGCAAGGAGGTGGCGGCCGGATCGAACCCGATGTGGCACGCCAAGAACCTGGAGAGGGGCATTCCGCCCTCCTACCGCGAGCAGTTCGAGCTGAGCTCCTCCGACCCGGCCAACCGGGTCGACGGCTACACCCGGCACTGGGACGACACCCTCAAGGCGTCCTGGCTGTGGAACGGGGACAAGAAGGTCTTCCTCTCCACCCAGGACGAGCAGGACGTCGCGGCCAAGGCCGACTACATCGCCGCCACCGGAGCGGGCGGCGCGATGGTCTGGGAGCTGGCCGGCGACTACAACTGCCCCGAGCGGTGGCAGTGCGTCCCCGGCTACACCCTGACCAAGGCGCTGGACGACGCCCTGCGCGACGCCGGCCCCTACGGCAACACCCGCAACGGGGGGACCGAGCTTCCCTCCGAGGTGGTCGACGTGACCGCCGAGCTGACCGACTACCCGACCGACACCGCGCAGATGTGGCCCCAGCAGCCCAAGCTGCGCATCACCAACAACACCGACACCACCCTGCCGGAGGGCACCGAGCTCTCCTTCGACATCCCCACCTCCACCCCGCCCCTGCTGAAGGACGAGGCGTGGCAGGAGATGGAGGACGCCGTCGAACCCGGCCACACCGGACCCAACGCGGGCGGCCTCGACGGGGACTTCCACCGGGTGACGATCAGACTGGGCTACTGCGAGGACCTGGCACCGGGCGCCTCGCGCGACATCGCCCTGAAGTACTACCTGCCGATCACCGGGCCCGCCAACTTCAAGCTCGGAATCGGCGGGGAGGAGTACGGCCTGGTCCAGGACCGCCGCAAGGGGACCACCACCGTCGAGCCCGACGCCTCCGGCGGCGGTGCCGCCTGCAAGGCCGCGGCGTGGGACGCCTCACGCACCTACAACCCGGCCTGGGCGCCGTTCACCCTGTGGCAGACCGGCGACCGGTGGAAGATCGAGGACGTCAACAGCGGCAACCTCCTGGACCACCCGGCCGGATGGGACCGGGCGCACCTGTACGCCCCGCTGGGCAACGTCCACCAGCTGTGGCGCATCGAGCCGGACGGCGACGGCGGGGTGTTCCGCATCACCAACGACAGCAGCGGCGAGGAGCAGTGCCTGGGGGCCCAGAGGAAACTGGAGTCACTGACCGTCCGCGACTGCGGCAGCGCCGGAGGCCAGCGGTGGCGGCTGCTCGACGCCGACGGCAACCCCGCCGACGCCCCGCAGCACGGCACCTCCTACACACTGATCACCCACAACGACACCACCGGCTCGTCGACCGACTTCGTCGCCGAACCGCTCAACAGCGGCAACACCGCCGGTACCCACGCCGTCGCGGGTGATCCCGGCGGCATCACCCGCACCGTCGTCTCCCACGGCGGCCACTACTGGAAGGCCAAGTACTGGACCCGGGGCAACACGCCCGACGCCACCGACCCGAACAACCCGTGGACCAGGCTCGGCCCGGTCCCGGCCTCGACCGGGCCCACCGGCTGAGGCACACCGCACCGACGGCCCGCCGGGTTCCTCCCGGCGGGCCGCCGGCCGTCCGGCCCCGTTCCGCGGGCACCGCCCGCGGGCATACGCTCACCGCCATGACCGACACATCGTCCCCCTTGGCCGACGGACCGCTGGGCATGGCGCTGCTGGACTTCCGCCGGGAACCGGAGGACACCCGCTTCGGTGACGCGCGCGTGGGCTACGCGCTGGTGGCCCTCCGGCACGCCGGGCGGCTGCTGATGGTGCGGGTGCGCGGCCGCGACTGCTGGGAGCTGCCGGGCGGCACGATCGAGCCGGGCGAGACCCCCCGCCGGGCGGCCGTGCGCGAGCTGTGGGAGGAGAGCGGCCAGCGGGTGGCGCCGGAGCGGCTGCGGTTCGTCGGCTTCGCCCGCACCGCCGTGGGCCCGGAGCGCCGGGTGCTGTACGGGGCGCTGTACACCGCCGAGGTGGACGGACCGCTGCCGTTCGAGCCCGGCGAGGAGATCGCCGCGATCCACTGGAGGGACGGCGACGAGCCGCTGGAGGGCGGCGTGGTGCAGACGGTGGACGAGTACCTGGCCGCGCTCTGCCGCCCCTGACTCCCGCCCCACCGCACCGGCCGGGGCGCGTCGACGGCAGGACGCGCCCCGGGCCGGGCCGTCACGCCGCCGACGGTTCGGGCTCCCCCACGTAGGTGCGCCACAGCTCGGCGTACCGCCCGCCGCGCTCCAGGAGTTCGGCGTGGGTGCCGTCCTCCACCACCCGGCCGCGGTCCAGGACCACCACCCGGTCGGCGCGGGCCGCCGTGGTCAGGCGGTGGGCGACGACCAGGGTGGTGCGGCGCCCGGCCAACCGGTCCGTGGCCTGGTTGACCAGCGCCTCGGTGGCCAGGTCGAGGGCGGCGGTGGCCTCGTCCAGCAGCAGGATGTCGGGCCGCACCAGCTCGGCGCGGGCCAGGGCGATCAGCTGCCGCTGCCCGGCCGAGAGGTTGCGCCCGCGCTCGGAGACCGGGTGCAGGTAGCCGCCGGAGAGCCCGGCGATCATCTCGTGCGCCCCGACGGCCCGCGCGGCGGCCTCCACCTCGGCGTCGGTCGCGTCGGGGCGGCCGTAGGCGATGGCGTCCCGCACGGTGCCCTCGAAGAGGTACGACTCCTGCGGGACGACCCCGAGCCGGTGGCGGTAGGCGGCCAGGTCCAGCTCGCGCAGGTCGGTGCCGTCCACCCGGACCGCGCCCGAGGTCGGGTCGTAGAACCGGGCGACCAGCTTGACCAGCGTGGACTTGCCCGCGCCCGTCTCGCCGACGAAGGCGACCGTCTGCCCGGCCGGGATGTGCAGGTCGACCTCTGACAGCGCCTCCTCGCCGTCCTCGGAGCCGGCGTAGCGGAAGCTCACCTTCTCGAAGGTCAGCTCGCCGCGCAGTTCGCCCACCGCGCGCGGCTCCTCCGGGGCCGGCGTGGTGGTCCTCTCCCGCAGCAGCTCCTGGACGCGGCCCAGCGAGACGACCGCCTGCTGGTAGCCGTCGAAGACCTGGGAGAGCTGCTGGACGGGGGCGAAGAACAGCTCGATGTAGAGCAGGTACGCCACCAGGGCGCCCGCCGTCAGCGTGCCGTCGCCCACCCGTCCCGCGCCGACGACCAGGACGGCGGCGGTGGCCAGGGAGGCCATGAGCTGGATGAAGGGGAAGTAGACCGAGATCAGCCACTGGCCCCGGACGCGCGCCTGCCGGTAGCCGTCGCTGAGTTCGGCGAAGCGGCGGCTGCCGGCGCGCTCGCGGCGGAACGCCTGCACGATCCGCACCCCCGCGACGCCCTCCTGGAGGGCGGCGTTGACGCCGCTGACCCGCTCGCGGGCCAGCTCGTACGCCTTCAGGCTCTGGCGGCGGAAGAAGACCGTGCCGACCACCAGCGGGGGCAGGGTGGCCAGGACCACCAGGGCGAGCCCCGCGTCGATGGCGACGAGGACGACCATGATGCCGAAGAAGGTCAGCAGGGCGACGACCGCCTGGACCAGACCGGTCTGCAGGAAGGTCGTCAGCGCGTCGACGTCCGTGGTCATCCGGGTCATGATCCTCCCGGTCAGCTCGCGCTCGTAGTAGTCGAGTCCGAGGCGCTGGAGCTGGGCGAAGATCTTGACGCGGAGGGTGTAGAGGATGCGTTCGCCGGTGCGGCCGATGGCGCGGGTCTCACCGGTCTGCGCGGCCCACTGGACCACCACGACCAGCAGGGCCAGCACGGAGGCGGCCCACACGGCGCCGATCGCCGACTGCTGGACGCCCTCGTCGATGCCGTGCCGGACCAGGACGGGCAGCAGCAGCCCGGCGGTGGCGTCCACCACGACCAGCAGCAGGCTCAGCAGCAGCGGGCCGCGGAAGCCGCGCAGCAGGTGCTTGAGCCGGTAGGCGGTCTCGGCCCCGGCCGCGCGCTCCTCGTCGATGTCGGGCGCGTCGGTGGCGGGCGGCAGGGCGGCGACCTTGGCGAGCATCTCGGGGGTGGCCGGGGTGCCGGCCAGCGCCCCGGCGAAGCCGGGGCCGCCGGTGGCGGGCGGGGGCGAGCCGGGGCCGGTTCCGGCGGTGTCCTCCGGGTCGCCCTCGCGGATCCACAGCTCGGGGGTGATGCCGTCGACGCGGCCGTCGCCGTCGGCGCCGCTCCGGTCGTCCCCCCCGTCCCCCGAGGCGAGCCCGGCCGGGTCGCGCTCGACGCCGCCCAGTTCGTCGGGGTCGCTGAGCAGCCGCCGGTACAGCTCGCAGCGCTCCTGGAGCTCGGCGTCGGTGCCGACGTCCACCAGGCGCCCGCCGTCCAGGACGGCGATGCGGTCGGCCAGGGAGAGGGTGGAGCGGCGGTGGGCGATGAGCAGGGTGGTGCGGTCGGCCATCACCCCGCGCAGCGCCTCGTGGATCTCGTGCTCGACGCGGGCGTCGACGGCGGAGGTGGCGTCGTCCAGGACGAGCAGCCTGGGGTCGGACAGGATCGCCCGGGCCAGGGCGATGCGCTGGCGCTGACCGCCGGACAGCGTCAGGCCCTGCTCCCCGACCTCGGTGTCGTAGCCGTCGGGCAGGGCCGATATGAAGCCGTCGGCCTGGGCGGCGCGGGCGGCCGCCCGGATCTGCTCGTCGGTGGCGCCGGGGCGGCCGTAGGCGATGTTGGCGCGGACGGTGTCGGAGAAGAGGAAGCTGTGCTCGGGGACCAGGCCGATGGCCGCGCGCAGCGAGTCGAAGGTCAGGTCGCGCACGTCGTGGCCGCCGACGCGCACGGCGCCCGACGTCACGTCGTAGAAGCGGGGCAGCAGCAGCGAGACGGTCGACTTGCCGCTGCCGGAGGTGCCGACGACGGCGACGGTCTCGCCCGGCTCCACACGCAGCGAGAAGTCCTCCAGTACGGGCCGGGCGTCGGGCCCGGTGCCGTAGGAGAAGCCCACGCGGTCGAACTCGACGGTGGCCGGGGCGTCGCCGGGCAGTTCGCGGGCGTCGTCGCGCTCGCGGATCGCCGGCTCGGTGTCGATCAGCTCCACGACGCGCTCGACGCCCGCCCGGGCCTGCTGCCCGACCGTCAGCATCATGGTCAGCATCCGCACCGGGCCGACGAGCTGGGCGAGGTAGGTGGAGAAGGCGACGAAGGTGCCCAGCGTGATCTGGCCGCGGGTGGCCATCCAGCCGCCCAGGGCGAGCATCGCGACCTGGCCGAGCGCGGGGACGGCCTGGAGGGCGGGGGTGTAGAGGGCGTTGAGCTTCACCGTGCGCAGCCGCGCGGCGAACAGCTCGCGGCTGACCGAGCGCAGCTTGCCGGTCTCCTGCTCCTCCTGCCCGAAGCCCTTGACCACCCGCACGCCGGTGACGGCCCCGTCCACCACCCCGGCCACGGCGCCGGCCTGCACCTGGGCGTACCAGGTGGCGGGGAAGAGCCGGTCGCGGCTGCGCCGGGCGATGAACCACAGGGCCGGCCCGACGGCCAGCGCCACCAGGGTCAGCAGCGGGGAGAGGGTCACCATCACGACCAGCGAGACGGCGAAGAGCAGGATGTTGCCGATCATCATCGGCGTCATGAACAGCAGGCCCTGGATGAGCTGGAGATCGCTGGTGGCCCGTCCGACGACCTGCCCGGTGGACAGCTCGTCCTGCCGCCGCCCGTCGAGGCGGGCGAGGGAGTCGTACATCTCGGTGCGCAGGTCGTGCTGGACGTCCAGCGCCAGCCTGCCGCCGTAGTAGCGCCGCACGTACGTCAGCCCGTAGACCACGACCGCGGCGGCGATCAGCAGGGCGATCCACCGGCCGATCCCGCCGGTGTCGCCGTCGACGACGCCGTCGATGATCTCCTTGGTGATCAACGGCACCAGGGCCATCAGGCCCATGCCGGCGAGGGAGGCGCCCAGGGAGAGCCAGACGTTGCGGCGGTACCGCAGGCAGTACGCCGTCAGTCTGCGCACCCACCCCGGTTGCCGCACGTCCCCGGCCGTCCCGGTCTCCCCCGCCTCCGTGCTGCCCGCCACGTGCCTACCTCCCGCTGACCGTCCGTCGCCGTGCGCGACCGTGTGTCGCCCTGGGTGTCCACTGCACCAGGGATCCAACACGCGGGCGGCCGTATTTCATTCCGGTGGGGGCCCGGGCACCGGCCGGGGCGGGAAGGGGAGGGCCGCGACGGGGCGGAGAAGGGGGAGGGACGCGGCCCGGAGAGCCAGGCATTCTCTCCGGACCGCGTCCCCGGTGGGCCGCGGCGTCGACGGACGGGGCGCGCCAGCACCCCCCACAGGACCGGCTCTCCGTCCGTCCGCTCGTTCGGCCCGCCCCGCGGCGAGGAGGTACCGCGGGACCGTGCCGGTGACACTCGCGCCGCCCGTCGGGGCGTGCACGGTGACCGGCCGCTGTGCGGGGCCGCCGGGGGAGGGCCCGGCGGCCCCGCGTGTCTCAGGAGGCGGGCACCCCCGCTCCCGTGTCCGCGGGCGTGCCGGCGGCGCTTCCGCCCCGCCCGTCCGCCGTGCCCAGGCGTACGCAGACGATCTCCGGCTCGGGGCGGACGTCCGCCGCCTCCGGACCGCACACCAGGACCGCCGCCGGCTCCGCGGCACGCTCCGGCGCCGCGGGGAGCACCAGTGCCGCCGGCGCGCGGGGCGGCGGCACGGCGAGCGCCGCACCGGCCGGCGGACCGAGGGCGCCCGCGACGAGCAGGCCGCCCGCCAGGGCGTACTCCACCGCGTTCGGCATGACGCGTCCTTCCGTTGGGCGTAACGGATAGCGAACGTGAGTCTGTCGAGAACTGCCGCCGAACGCACCTTCAGCGATCATTTTTAGTAACGTTGTGTATTAAACAAGCATCTCTCTGTAACGTCCCGGGGTGCGGGACATACGCGCCGGTCACCAGCGATATCCCACTCGATCATGTCGATCGTCTTCGAAACGTTGTGCATACGTCCGTATACGCACCGTGCCAAAGGTGACCGAAAACCTTCACCGACTGGCCGGGAAGGCACCTCGGAACGGCCGGTTCATGAGCCCTCGACCGGTCGGGCCGTTGCTCCCGCAACGGCCCGCGAGCGTCAGCCGGCGGCCTCCGCCCCCGTGTCCGCCCCCGCGTCCCGCCGCGCCGCCGCGATCTGCCGGGACATGATCGTCGTCAGCTCGTAGGCGGTGTGGGAGGCGGCCACCGAGGTGATCTCGGCGTGGTCGTACGCCGGCGCCACCTCCACCAGGTCCGCGGAGACCAGGTTGCAGCCGGCCAGCCCGCGCAGGATCTCCAGCAGCTCGCGCGAGGTGAGGCCGCCCGCCTCGGGGGTGCCGGTGCCGGGGGCGTGGGCCGGGTCCAGCACGTCGATGTCGATCGAGACGTACAGCGGGCGGTCGCCGATGCGCTGCCTGAGCTGGTCGGCGACCTCGTCCACGCCGCGCCGCATCACGTCGGCGGAGGTGACGATGCCGAAGCCCATCCGCGCGTCGTCGTCCAGGTCCTTCTTGCCGTAGAGCGGACCGCGCGTGCCGACGTGGGAGAGGGCCTCGGTGTCGAGGATGCCCTCCTCCACCGCGCGGCGGAACGGGGTGCCGTGGGTGTACTCGGCGCCGAAGTAGGTGTCCCAGGTGTCCAGGTGGGCGTCGAAGTGGAGCAGGGCGACGGGCCCGTGCCTCCGGGCCACCGCGCGCAGCAGGGGCAGGGCGATGGTGTGGTCGCCGCCGAGGGTCATCAGCCGGGCGCCGCCGTCCAGCAGCTCCCCGGCCGCCGCCTCGACCGTCTCCACGGCCTCGTGGATGTCGAACGGGTTCGCCGCGATGTCGCCGGCGTCGGCGACCTGGGCGAGCGCGAAGGGGGAGGCGTCCTGGGCCGGGTTGTACGGGCGCAGCAGCCGGGACGCCTCCCGGATGGCGTTGCCGCCGAAGCGCGCGCCGGGGCGGTAGGAGACGCCGGAGTCGAAGGGCACCCCGACGACCGCGACGTCGGCGCGGCCCTGCACCTCGTCCAGGCGCGGCAGGCGGGCGAAGGTCGCCGGCCCCGCGAAGCGCGGGATGCGGGAGGAGTCGACGGGCCCACGGGGCGGGGCGCTGTGCGTGCTGGTGTCGTCCGTGCTCATGCGCCGAGCGTAGGCACCGCCCCACTGCGGGACACATGGACGGATCCGCCAGTCGGACGCGGCCTTTTTGGACGCCCCGTACAGGACGCGGGGCCGTGCGCGGACCGCCTCCGCGCAGGCGCCGGCGGAGGCCGCGGGACGCGCCGGCGGCACACGGGCCGAGCCGATCGCCCGCCGGGCGTCCGCGGGGGACAATGCCTCCATGCCGATAACCCCCGTCCCCACCCGCGCCGAGCTGATCGAGCACCTCGTCCGCACCCGCATCGCGGGGGACGTCGCCACCCCCCGCGAGAACAACCTGGACCACTACCGCAGGCTCGCCAACGGCGACCGGCACTTCTGGCTGGGGCTGGAGCTGGGCGAGCGCTGGACCGACGAGCAGGACGTACTGGCGGTGATGGCAGAGCGCTGCGGCGTCGTCGACGACCCCGGGCACCGCCAGGGCCAGGACACCATCGATCCGGAGCTGACGGTGGCCGCCCTGGACCGGGCCGCCGCCGAGCTGCGCAAGGCGGCCGGGTCCGGGCACCGGGTGCTGTTCGCCACCGGCCACCCCGGCGCCCTGATCGACCTGCACAGCCGGGTGGCGAGCGCGCTGCGCCTGGCCGGGTGCGAGATCGTCCGGGTGCCGCTGGGGCTGATCGCCGACCAGGGCGTGGTGGTGCAGCTCGCCGACATCGCGATGCACGAGCGGGGGGCGACGCTGTGGCACACCCACTCCCCCGCGCCGATGGCCGCGATCCTCGACGCCCTGGAGCGGGCGGGCGAGCCGCTGCCGGACCTGGTCTTCGCCGACCACGGCTGGGCGGGCTGCGCGGCGCAGCGCGGCATCGCCACCGTCGGCTTCGCCGACTGCAACGATCCGGCGCTGTTCATCGGCGAGGCCGAGGGCACCCTCGCGGTCACCGTCCCGCTGGACGACCACGTGGTCGATCCGCGCCACTACGAGCCGATGACGGCCTACCTGCTGGACGCGGCCGGCCTGACGCCCGCGTAGGGGCGGCGGGCGCGGCGGCCCGCGGAGAGACCGGTTCCCCGGCGGCGGCCGCGGCCCTGGCGTCGGCGCCGTGTGTTCCGCAGCTGCCCGGCGGGCACCCGGCCGCCTGGCCGCCTGGCCGCCTGGCCGCCTGGCGGGAGTTCACCGGGTACGGCTTCACCGGGCTCGGCGGCCCGGTGGCGGCCCCACGGGCCGGACGGTACCGGACGCGCCGGGTGCCGCGCGCCGCTCAGCCGCGCGGCACCCGCACCACGCCCTCCTGCACCACCGTGACCGCCAGCCGCCCGTCGGCGGTGAAGATCCTGCCGCTGCCCAGCCCGCGGCCGGCCTGGGAGGTGGGGCTCGACTGGTCGTACAGCAGCCACTCGTCCACGCGGAAGGGGCGGTGGAACCACATGGCGTGGTCCAGGCTCGCGCCCACCACGTCCCCGACCGTCCAGCCGCCGCGGCCGTGGGCGAGCAGGACGGGCTCCAGCAGGCTCATGTCGGAGACGTAGGCCGCCAGGCACCGGTGGAGCACCGGCCGGTCGTCCCCGCCCGCCAGCTTGCCGTCGACCCGGAACCAGATCCGCGAGCGCGGCTCCCGCGGCCGGCCGGCCGTCAGGTACGGCGGGTCGGTGACGTACCGCAGGTCGACCGCCGCCCGCGCCTGGGCGAGGCGGTCGGCCACGCCCGGGTCGCCGAACAGGTGGGCGTGGCGCGGCAGCAGGTCGGCGGAGGACGGCAGCGTCTCCGGGTCGGGGACGTCCGGCGCGGGCTCGTCCTGGTGCTCCAGCCCCTCCTCGTGGGTCTGGAAGGACGCCGACAGGTGGAAGATCGGCCGACCGTGCTGGACGGCGACCACGCGGCGGGTGGTGAAGGACCGCCCGTCGCGGATGCGGTCGACCGTGTAGACGATCGGGGCGTCCGGGTCGCCGGGCCGCAGGAAGTAGGCGTGCAGCGAGTGCGCGAGCCGGTCCTCCCCGACGGTGCGGGAGGCGGCGGCCAGGGCCTGGGCGGCGACCTGCCCGCCGAAGACGCGGGGGACGACGGCGAAACGGCTCTGGCCGCGGAAGATGTCGCGGTCGATCCGCTCCAGGTCCAGCAGGCGCAGCAGGTCGGCCAGGGGGTCCGGCGCGGCCGTCCCGCCGCCGCTCCGCGCGGGGCCGTCCGGCCCGCCCGTGCCCGCGGTGGCGCCGGTGGCGTCGGTGGCGTCGGTGGCGCCGGTGGCGTCGGTGTCCATGTGGTGGTGCCCGTCCTCCCGCACGGCCCCCGCCGTGCCCCTGCCGTCTCCCCGGCGGTCCGTCGCCGTCCCCGCCGTCCCCGCCGTCTCCTTTCCCGTCCCCGCCGTCCCGCTGCGGGCTCACAGCCCCATGGACTTGGCCACGATGGAGCGCATGACCTCGCTGGTGCCGCCGTAGATGCGGGTGACGCGGGTGTCGGCGTAGAGGCGGGCGATCGGGTACTCCCGCATGTAGCCGTAGCCGCCGTGCAGCTGGAGGCACCTGTCGATGACCTTCGCCGCCGTCTCGGTGGTGAACAGCTTCACGGACGCGGCGTCGGCCGGGGTCAGCTCGCCGGCGTCCAGCGCCTCCAGGGCCCGGTCGGTGACGGCCTGCATGGCGTCCACGTCGGACCGGCAGTCGGCGAGCACGAACTTGGTGTTCTGGAAGGAGGCGACCGGCTTGCCGAAGACCGTGCGGTCCCGGACGTACTCCTGGGCGAAGCGGACGGCGGCCGCGGCCTGGGCGTAGGCGCCGACGGCGATGCCCAGGCGCTCCTGCGGGAGGTTGTGGGTGAGGTAGGAGAAGGCCTTGCCCTCCTCGCCGAGCAGGTCCTCGACGGGGACCTTGACGTCGGTGAAGGACAGCTCGGCGGTGTCGGAGGACTTCAGGCCCAGCTTGTCGAGGTTGCGGCCGACGGCGTAGCCCTCGCTGGCGGTGTCCACCACCAGGATGGAGATGCCCGCGCGGCGGTCCTCGGGGGTCGGCGGGGCGGTGCGGCAGCAGACCAGCACGCGGTCGGCCTGGACGCCGCCGGTGATGAAGGTCTTGGCGCCGTTGAGGACGTAGTGGGTGCCGTCCTCCGACAGCTTCGCGGTGGTCTTCATGCCCGCCAGGTCGGAGCCGGTGCCCGGCTCCGTCATGGCGATGGCGGTCATCATCTCGCCGGTGACGAACGGCGGCAGCCAGCGGCGCTTCTGCTCCTCGGTGGCGTACTTCAGCAGGTAGGGCAGGCACAGTGCGGTGTGGACGCCGGAGCCGCCGAAGCTGACGCCGGCCCGGGCGGTCTCCTCGGAGATGACCGCGTTGTACTTGAAGCTGGTCTCGCCGGCGCCGCCGTACTCCTCGGGCACCTCGATCCCGAAGACGCCCAGTTCCCCGAGCTTCAGGTAGAAGTCGCGGGGTACGCACCCCTGCTTCTCCCACTCCTCGTAGTGGGGGACGACCTCGGCGGCGATGAAGTCGCGGATGGTCTCCCGGAACGCCTCGTGGTCCTCGTTGAACACCGTGCGACGCATCTCACGCCTCCTGGGGCCGGAAACTAAGCGCTTGCTCAGACGCAAGCTACCCAAGGGTCACCGCACTGTCCAGAGGCATCCGGTCGGCGGACACCGGGTGTGGGCGGCGTCATACGGGGCGGCCCCGCGCGGGGAGCGCCGGCGGCTGCGCCGCGCCCGGGATCACGCGCCGGCGGCGCCGCCCCACCCCTGCGCCGCGCCCCCCGCGGCCGCGGTGAAGGCGCCGCGGGCCAGCCGGTGGAGGAGGGCGGCCGTCGCGGCGCGGTCCGGGAGGGAGGAGGGGCGGCTCAGGTGCGGTGTGGAGTTGAGGAGCCCGAAGACGGCGTGGACCGAGGCGCGGGCCTCCTTCTCCGGCAGCTCCGGGTGGACCTCGCGGACCACCTCCACCCACAGCTCCACGTACTGCCGCTGGAGCTGGCGCACCAGCTTGCGGTCGCTGTCGCGCAGCCGGTCCAGCTCGCGGTCGTGGAGGGTGATCAGGGCGCGGTCGTCGAGGGCGAAGTCGATGTGGCGCCCGATGAGCGCGTCCAGCGTCTCCCCCGGCGCGAGCCCGGCGCCGGCGGACTCCGCCAGGCACCTGCGCCCGCCCGCGTACAGCCGCTCGCTGATGCCCACCAGCAGCTCGGCCAGCATCGCGTCCTTGCCGGCGAAGTGCCGGTAGAGGCCCGGGCCGCTGATGCCGACCGCGGCGCCTATCTCGTCCACCCCGACGCCGTGGAAGCCGCGCTCGGCGAACAGGCGGGCGGCCTCGCCGAGGATCTGCTCGCGGCGGGTGGGGGCGTCGGTCCTGGAGCTCATGGGGAAATTGTAGACAGCCGGGTTAGCGGGCGTTAACCTTATGGCGAGGTTAACGCTCACTAACCGGGCAAGGGGGCTCGAAGGGCATGCAGCAGGCACCTCCGCTGGTCACCACCGCCGATCCGGCGTCCGAGGCCTGGCGGGCGAACGAGGCCGCGCACCGGGAGCTGGCCGCGCAGCTGCGCGAGAAGCTCGCCGCGGCACGGCTGGGCGGCGGCGAACGGGCGCGGGAGCGGCACGTCGCGCGCGGCAAGCTGCTCCCGCGCGACCGCGTGGACACCCTGCTGGATCCCGGCTCCCCCTTCCTGGAGCTGGCCCCGCTCGCGGCGGACGGCATGTACGGCGGGCAGGCCCCGGCCGCGGGTGTGATCGCCGGGATCGGGCGGGTGTCGGGGCGCGAGGTGGTGGTCGTCGCCAACGACGCCACCGTCAAGGGCGGCACGTACTACCCGATGACGGTCAAGAAGCACCTGCGCGCCCAGGAGGTGGCCCTGGAGAACCGGCTGCCGTGCGTGTACCTGGTGGACTCCGGCGGCGCCTTCCTGCCGATGCAGGACGAGGTCTTCCCCGACCGCGAGCACTTCGGGCGGATCTTCTACAACCAGGCGCGGATGTCCGGCGCCGGCATCCCGCAGGTCGCGGCGGTGCTCGGCTCGTGCACGGCGGGCGGCGCGTACGTGCCCGCGATGAGCGACGAGGCCGTGATCGTGCGGAACCAGGGCACGATCTTCCTGGGCGGCCCGCCGCTGGTGAAGGCGGCCACCGGCGAGGTCGTCACCGCCGAGGAGCTGGGCGGCGGGGAGGTCCACTCCCGCACCTCCGGGGTGACGGACCACCTCGCCGAGGACGACGCCCACGCCCTGCGCGTCGTCCGGCAGATCGTGGCCACCCTCCCCCGGCGCGGCCCGATGCCCTGGCGCGTGGAACCGGTGGAGGAGCCGAAGGCCGACCCGGCCGGGCTGTACGGCGCGGTCCCGGTGGACTCGCGCACCCCCTACGACGTGCGCGAGGTCATCGCCCGGATCACGGACGGCTCGCGGTTCGCGGAGTTCAAGGCCGAGTACGGCACGACGCTGGTGACGGGCTTCGCGCGCATCCACGGCCACCCGGTCGGGATCGTCGCCAACAACGGCATCCTGTTCTCCGAGTCGGCCCAGAAGGGCGCGCACTTCGTCGAGCTGTGCGACCAGCGCGGCATCCCGCTGCTGTTCCTGCAGAACATCTCGGGCTTCATGGTCGGCCGCAGCTACGAGGCGGGCGGCATCGCCAAGCACGGCGCCAAGATGGTGACGGCCGTGGCCTGCACCCGGGTGCCGAAGCTGACGGTCGTGATCGGCGGCTCCTACGGCGCGGGCAACTACTCGATGTGCGGCCGGGCGTACTCGCCGCGCTTCCTGTGGATGTGGCCCAACGCCAAGATCTCGGTGATGGGCGGCGAGCAGGCCGCCTCGGTGCTGGCCACCGTCAAGCGCGACCAGCTGGAGGCGCGCGGCGAGGAGTGGAGTGCCGAGGAGGAGGAGGCCTTCCGGGCCCCCATCCGCGAGCAGTACGAGACCCAGGGCAGCGCCTACTACGCCACCGCGCGGCTGTGGGACGACGGAGTGATCGACCCGCTGGAGACGCGCGCGGTGCTCGGCCTCGCGCTCACC
This sequence comes from Streptomyces desertarenae, assembly GCF_042681365.1. Lineage (NCBI taxonomy): Bacteria > Bacillati > Actinomycetota > Actinomycetes > Kitasatosporales > Streptomycetaceae > Streptomyces > Streptomyces desertarenae. Next base: position 95,048 of record NZ_JBHUFU010000011.1, read on the forward strand.
GCGTGCGCCAACGCTCCGCTGCCCGAGAAGGACCCCGCGGCGCCCGGCTACGGCGTCTTCCGGATGTGAGGGGGATGCGTTCCATGTTCGACACGGTGCTGGTCGCCAACCGCGGCGAGATCGCCGTCCGCGTCATCCGCACGCTGCGGCGGCTGGGCGTGCGCTCGGTCGCCGTCTTCAGCGACGCGGACGCCGGGGCCCGGCACGTGCGGGAGGCGGACACCGCGGTGCGGATCGGCCCCGCGCCGGCCACCGAGAGCTACCTGTCCGCCGAGCGGCTGCTGGACGCGGCGCGGCGGACGGGCGCACAGGCCGTCCACCCCGGCTACGGCTTCCTCGCCGAGAACGCCGCCTTCGCCCGCGCGGTGGAGGAGGCCGGCCTGGTCTTCGTCGGTCCGCCCGCCGGGGCCATCGAGCTGATGGGCGACAAGATCCGCGCCAAGGAGACGGTGCGGGCGGCCGGGGTGCCGGTGGTGCCCGGCAGCAGCGGCAGCTCCCTGACCGACGCCGAACTGGCCGCCGCCGCCCTGGAGATCGGCATGCCGGTGCTGCTCAAGCCCTCGGCGGGCGGCGGCGGCAAGGGCATGCGGCTGGTGCGCGACGAGGCGGCCCTGGCCGACGAGATCGCCGCCGCGCGCCGCGAGGCCCGCGGCGCCTTCGGTGACGACACCCTGCTGGTGGAGCGGTGGATCGACGGTCCGCGCCACATCGAGATCCAGGTCCTCGCAGACGGCCACGGCACCGTGGTCCACCTGGGCGAACGCGAGTGCAGCCTCCAGCGCCGCCACCAGAAGATCATCGAGGAGGCGCCCAGCCCCCTGCTGGACGAGGCGACCCGCGCGGCGATGGGCGAGGCCGCGGTGCGCGCCGCCCGCTCCTGCGGCTACCGGGGCGCGGGCACGGTGGAGTTCATCGTCCCCGGCGGGGACCCGGGCTCGTACTGCTTCATGGAGATGAACACCCGCCTCCAGGTCGAGCACCCGGTCACGGAGCTGATCACCGGCCTGGACCTGGTGGAGTGGCAGCTGCGGGTGGCGGCCGGCGAGCCGCTCGCCTTCGGCCAGGAGGACGTCTCCCTGCGCGGCCACGCGGTCGAGGCCCGCATCTGCGCCGAGAGCGCCCGCGCCACCGGCGGGCGGGTGGACTTCCTGCCGTCGGCCGGCACCGTCCACCTGCTGTCCGAGCCGTCGGGCGAGGGGGTGCGCGTGGACTCCGGGCTCGCCGAGGGCACCGAGGTGGGCACCGATTACGACCCGATGCTCGCCAAGGTGATCGCCTACGGGCCGGACCGGGCGTCGGCCCTGCGGAGGCTGCGCGGTGCCCTGGCCGGGACGACGGTCCTGGGTGTGGAGACGAACACCGCCTTCCTGCGCGCCCTGCTGGAGCACCCGGCGGTGCTCTCCGGTGACCTGGACACCGGCCTGGTGGACCGCGACGCGGCCTCGCTGCTGCCGTCGGGGGTGCCCGCCGAGGTGTACGCGGCGGCGGCCCTGCTGCGCCACGCCGCCCTGGAGCCGGAGCCCTCCCCCGCCGGCTGGACGGACCCGTTCGCCGCGCCGACCGGCTGGCGGCTCGGCGGTGAGCCCGCCTGGACGGTCCACCACCTGCGGGTGCCGGGCCGCGAGCCGGTGGCCGTACGGGTGCGCGGCCGGTCCACCGGCGCCGAGGTCCGCGTCGGGGAGGAGCCGCCGGTGCGGGCCGCGCTGCGGGGCGGCGCGGCCGGCCGGATCCTGCTGGAGTGGGACGGCGTCACCCACTCCTTCGCCCACGCCCGCGCCGGCGGCGGCCGGTGGCTCGGCCGCGACGGGGTCGGCTGGCAGCTGACCGACCACGACCCGGTCGAGGCGGCCCTGCGCGGCGGTGCCGGGGCGCACGGCGCCGACGCGCTGACCGCGCCGATGCCCGGCACGGTCACCGTCGTCAAGGCGGCCGTCGGCGACGAGGTCGTCGCGGGCCAGAGCCTGCTGGTGGTGGAGGCGATGAAGATGGAGCACGTCATCACCGCGCCGTACGACGGGACCGTCACCGAACTGGACGTCGCCCCGGGCAGCACCGTCGCCATGGACCAGGTGCTGGCCGTCGTCGAGCCCGGGGGGTCCGGCGAGCCGGCCGCCGAGCCGGCCGAGGGGGCCGTGCGATGACCGGGGGACCGGCCGAGGGGCTGCCCATGGCCTTCCCCGCGGAGGGGCTCCCCTCCCGGGTCCGCATCCATGAGGTGGGGCCGCGCGACGGACTGCAGAACGAGCCGTCCGTCGTCCCCGTCGAGGTGAAGGCGGAGTTCGTCCGCCGGCTCGCCGGCGCCGGGCTGCGCACCGTCGAGGCCACCAGCTTCGTCCACCCCCGGTGGGTGCCCCAGCTGGCCGACGCCGAGCAGTTGTTCCCGGCCGTGGCCGACCTCGCCGACCGCGCGGGGGCCGAGGCCGTACGGCTGCCGGTGCTCGTCCCCAACGAGCGCGGCCTGGAGCGGGCCCTGGCCCTGGGCGCCCGCGAGATCGCCGTCTTCGGCAGCGCCACCGAGTCCTTCGCCAAGGCCAACCTCAACCGCACCGTCGACGAGGCCCTGGCCATGTTCGAGCCGGTGGTGGCCCGGGCGAAGGAGGCGGGCGCCGGGGTGCGCGGCTACCTGTCGATGTGCTTCGGCGACCCGTGGGAGGGTCCGGTGCCCGTCGACAGGGTCGTCGGGGTCTGCCGCCGCCTGCTCGACCTGGGCTGCGACGAACTCAGCCTGGGCGACACCATCGGCGTGGCCACGCCCGGCCACGTCACCGCCCTGCTGACCGCCCTGAACGAGGCCGGGGTGCCCACCGGGCGCCTCGCCGTCCACTTCCACGACACCTACGGCCAGGCCCTGGCCAACACCCTCGCCGCCCTGCGGCACGGCGTCACCACCGTGGACGCCTCCGCGGGGGGCCTCGGCGGCTGCCCCTACGCCAGGAGCGCCACCGGCAACCTCGCCACCGAGGACCTGGTGTGGATGCTGCAGGGGCTCGGCATCGACACCGGAGTCGACCTCGGCCTCCTGACCGCCACGAGCGTGTGGATGGCCGAACGGCTGGGCCGCCCCAGCCCCTCCCGCACGGTGCGCGCCCTGGCCCCCCGGGCCGCCGACGCCTCCCGGGACACCACCGCCCAGGACTCCCCCGCCTCCCACAAGGAGCAGTGACGCCATGTCCCTTGACCACCGCCTCTCCCCCGAACACGAGGAACTGCGCCGCACCGTCGAGGAGTTCGCGCACGACGTCGTCGCGCCGAAGATCGGGGAGTTCTACGAGAACCACGAGTTCCCCTACGAGATCGTCCGCGAGATGGGCCGCATGGGCCTGTTCGGCCTGCCCTTCCCCGAGGAGTACGGGGGCATGGGCGGCGACTACCTCGCCCTGTGCCTGGCCCTGGAGGAGCTGGCCCGGGTGGACTCCTCCGTCGCCATCACCCTGGAGGCGGCCGTCTCGCTGGGCGCCATGCCCGTCTACCGCTTCGGCACCGAGGAGCAGAAGCGCCAGTGGCTGCCGAAGCTGTGCTCGGGCGAGGTGCTGGGCGCCTTCGGCCTGACCGAGCCGGAGTGCGGCTCGGACGCGGGCGGCACCCGCACCACCGCCGTCCGCGACGGCGACGAGTGGGTGATCAACGGCACCAAGTGCTTCATCACCAACTCCGGCACCGACATCACCGGTCTGGTCACGGTCACCGCCGTCACCGGCCGGGGACCCGACGGCCGCCCGGAGATCTCCTCGATCATCGTTCCCTCCGGCACCCCGGGCTTCACCGTCGCCGCCCCCTACTCCAAGGTCGGCTGGAACGCCTCCGACACCCGCGAGCTGTCCTTCTCCGACGTCCGGGTCCCGGCCGCCAACCTGCTGGGCGAGGAGGGCCGCGGTTACGCGCAGTTCCTGCGCATCCTCGACGAGGGCCGCATCGCCATCTCGGCCCTGGCCACCGGGCTGGCCCAGGGGTGCGTGGACGAGTCGGTGCGGTACGCCCGGGAGCGCCATGCCTTCGGCCGCCCGATCGGCTCCAACCAGGCCATCCAGTTCAAGCTCGCCGACATGGAGATGCGGGCCCACACCGCCCGCATCGCCTGGCGCGACGCGGCCTCCCGGCTGCTGGCGGGCGAGCCGTTCAAGAAGGAGGCGGCGATCGCCAAGCTGTACTCCTCGGAGATCGCGGTCACCAACGCCCGTGAGGCGACCCAGATCCACGGCGGCTACGGCTTCATGAACGAGTACCCGGTGGCCCGCATGTGGCGCGACTCCAAGATCCTGGAGATCGGCGAGGGCACCAGCGAGGTGCAGCGCATGCTGATCGCCCGGGAACTGGGCATGTCCTCCTGAGCTCGGCAGGGCGCCGCCCGCCCCCGCGCCCGCACCGCCCGAGCGGGGGCGGGCCGGGCCGGGCCGGGGTGCCCGGCCCGCCCCGGTCATGTCTGCGGCAGCGGCTGCTCGGCCCAGATGATCTTCCCCGTCCCGGTGTACCGGGTGCCCCAGCGTTCGGAGAGCTGCGCCACCAGGAACAGCCCCCGGCCGCCCTCGTCCGTCGTCGCGGCGCGCCGCAGGTGCGGCGAGGTGCTGCTGGCGTCGGAGACCTCGCAGATCAGGCTCCGCTCCAGCCTCAGCAGCCTGACCCCGACCGGTCCGGTGGCGTGCCGGATGGCGTTGGTGACCAGCTCGCTGAGGATCAGCTCGGTGCTGAACCCCAGCTCCTCCAGTCCCCAGCCGGCCAGCCGCCGGGCGACGCCCGCCCGCACCTCCGACACCGCGGCCGGGTCGGAGGGGACCTCCCAGACCGCGGTGCTGTCGGCCGCCAGCGCCCGGGTGCGGGCGATGAGCAGGGCGACGTCGTCGCGCGGCCGCTCGATCAGCAGCGCGCCGGTCACCACGTCGCAGGCCTCCTCGGGGGAGGCGTCCCCGGCGTGGACCAGCGCCTCCCGCAGCAGGGTCAGCCCGACGTCGATGTCCCGGCCGCGGTCCTCGATGAGCCCGTCGGTGTAGAGGACCAGGCGGCTGCCCTCGGCCAGGTCGATCTCGGCCGTCTCGTAGGGCGGCCCGCCCAGGCCCAGGGGCGCGCCCACCGGGGTGTCGGGGAACTCCACGGTGCCGTCGGGGTGGGCGAGGGCGAGCGGCGGGTGCCCGGCGCGGGCGACGACGCAGTTGCGGGCGACCGGGTCGTAGATCGCGTACAGGCAGGTGGCGCCCATCATCCCGACGGCGTCGTCGGGCGCCCCGTCCTCGTCGGCGTCCTGGTCGCTCCGGCTCACCAGCTCGTCGAGGTGTCCGATGATCTCGTCGGGCGGCAGGTCCAGCGCCGAGAAGTTGTGGACGGCGGTGCGCAGCCGCCCCATGGTGGCGGCCGCGTGCAGCCCGTGCCCGACCACGTCGCCGACCACCAGTGCGACGCGGGCCCCGGAGAGCGGGATCACGTCGAACCAGTCGCCGCCCACCCCGGACTGGGCGGGCAGGTAGCGGTGGGCGATCTCCAGGGCCTCCTGTCCGGGCAGTGCGCGGGGCAGCAGACTGCGCTGGAGGGTGGCGGCCATGGTGTGCTCGCGGGTGTAGCGGCGGGCGTTGTCGACGGCGGCCGCGGCGCGGGCCACCAGTTCCTCGGCCAGGGACAGGTCGTCGTCGTCGAAGGGCTCGGGCTTCTCCGAGCGCCAGAAGGTGGCCACGCCCAGCACGATGCCGCGCGCCTTGAGCGGCACCGCGACCAGCGAGTGGACCCCCTCGGCCAGGATGTCCCGGGCGCGCTCGGGGTCCTGCCGCCGCCACCCCGGAGCGGTGGACAGGTCCGACTCCAGGACGGCGTGGCCCAACCGGTAGCCCCGGGCCTGGGGCGTGGACGGCAGGAAGGTGATCGACTCGCCGGTCGGGTAGAAGGCCGGGACGTCCCGGATGCCGGCCGCGGCCGCCCGGCGCATGTCGGCCGTGCCGCCGGCCGGCTCGTCGCCGCGCAGCACGGCGTCGGCCAGGTCCACGGTGACGAAGTCGGCGAACCGGGGCACCGCGGCCTCCGCCAGCTCCCCGGCGGTGCGCACCATGTCCAAGGTGGTGCCGATGCCGTTGCCCGCGTCGTAGAGGAGCTTCAGCCTGCGGCGCGCCGCCTCCGCGCTCTCGGAGAGGACCCGCAGCTCGGTGGAGTCCCGGAAGGTCGCCACACTGCCCGGCGGGCCCCCGTGGCGGTCCGTGGGCTGCTGGTTGACGGCCAGCATGCGGTCCCCGACCATGTGGACCTCGTCCACCGCCGGGCGCTGGGAGACCAGCAGTCTGGTGGTGCGCGGGCTCAGGTCCAGTTCGCGGACGTGACGGCCCTCGGCGTCGGGCGGCAGGTCCAGGAGCCGGCGCGCCTCGTCGTTGGCGAGCACCAGCCGGCCGCCGGCCCCGATGATGAGCACGCCCTCCCGGACGGCGTGGAGCACGGCGTCGTGGTGCTCGTACATGCGGGCCATCTCGGCCGGTCCCAGGCCGTGGGTCTGGCGCAGCAGCCGCCTGCCGACCACGGCCGTGCCGGCCATGGACAGCAGCAGCGCCGCCGCGGCGGCGCCGAAGAGCAGCGGGAGCTGGTCCTGGACCCCGCTGCTGACCTTGTCGATGGTGATGCCCGCCGAGACCAGGCCCACCACCGTCCCGTCGCCGTCGGTGACGGGGACCACCGCCTGCACCAGGGGGCCGAGGGTGCCGACGATCTCCTCGGTGACGACCTCCCCCTCCAGCGCCGGTCCGGTCGTGCCGACGAAGCGCTCGCCGATCCGGTCGGGCCTGGGGTGGGTGTAGCGGATCCCCTCGGTGTCCGTGACCACGACGAAGTCCACGCCCGAGCGCTCCCTGGCCCGCTCGGCGAGCGGCTGGAGCACCTCGGTGGGGTCCTCCTCCGCCAGCGCCCCGGACAGCCCCGGCGCGCTGGCGAACGCCTCGGCGACGGCGACCGAGCGGTTGCGCGCCTCCTGGGCGCCGCTGCTGTTGGCCTGGACGAGCAGGGCCGCCACCGCGGCCACGACGAGCAGCACGACGAGGACGGCCTGGAGGAGGAAGACCTGGCCGGCCAGGCTCCTCATGCCCAGCAACGAGCCGGGGGGCCGTTCCGACGACGGCCGCCCGGCCCGGTGGCGCCTTGGGTCCTCGCGCTCCGATCCCCCGTTCCCGCGCGAGTGGCGGGCGCCGAACAGTCGGGACAGCACGCCCCAAGATCGGTCAGAAAGTCCGATCACATGCCCATTCTTAACACCGTTTGCCGCCCCGTGGCGAACGGTCGCCCTCCGGTGGCCGCACCGGCCCGCCCTCCGCTCCCACCGCAGTGGAGGCCCCCGCACGGCTCCCGCCCCGGCGCCGGCCCCGCGGAACGGCTCACGGCGAGCTCCGCGGCCGGGCCTCGTCCCCGCCGTGACCGGGGGCTTGGACCTCGCCCTCCCCCGGGCCGGAGGCGGCGGGGGGCCGCCCCCTCGCCCTGCCGAGGTGCAGCGCGGTCGCGCAGAGGGCGTGGGCGAGCCATCCCGCCGCGAGCGCCACGGGCCTGCCCTGTTCCCGGAGCAGGTGGCAGGCCGTGAAGAAGGCGACCAGACCGATGCTGTTGCGGGTGAAGTGCCGGGTGAAGCGCTCCAGGTCGTGGCGTGTTTCGAGCACGACCAGGACACCCGAGTAGGGGAAGGTGACGACCAGTCCCTTCAGGTGCCGGCCCACCGCCACCATGAGCAGCGAGCCGCCCGCCGCGGCGCCCAGTTTCGCCAGGGGGCCCAGACGGGTGGCAGGGCCGGCCGCCCGGTCGGGGCCGGGCGGGAACAGCACCGTGGCCACCGCCCACAGCACGCCCACCACGGCCAGCACCGGCGGAAGCGGAAGCGGCTCGAACACCGCGACCAACCTGCTCAGCCCGAGGTAGACCAGCACTCCGGCGAGGTCCGCCACCACGATGTGCAGCCCCATCCGCACGTGCAGCACGGCGACGACGACGAAGAACGCGTTCAACGCGGCGACGCCGAGCAGCTCGCCGCCGTCCACGTGGAAGGGGGTGGCGATCGACATCATCGTGATCGGGATCGGCAGGCTGTAGACCAGCGCGCGCCACCGGACCGAACGGATCAGGCTGACGACCCACACCGTGAGCGTGACGGTCACGGCGGCCACCAGCAGCGACGTCACCCTTCAGTCCTCGGTGGGCACCAGTCTGCGGAACGACTCGCGGAGCCGGCCCGTGTCCTGCTCGTTGACCGTGAACAGTTGCGCGACGATCTCCCCGCGGGCGTTCATCCGCGCCTCCCAGGCGTACCGGCCGTCCCAGACGACGGAGTTGAGGCGGAGCCCCGGATCCTGTTCCCGGTGCCTGACGACCACCTCCACCCCCGCCCGCCGCTGCCGCTCCACGAGCTCCTCCAGCTCCGCGCCGGTCCGGTCGACGAGGAAGACGCGTCTGATCCGCACCCCCCTGGCCAGTGCGTCGAGGTTGGCCTGCCAGTAGGCCTCCCCCAGGGCGCTGCGCCACCACAGCGGGTCGCCCACGACGTTGGTCACGGCCTCCATCCGGACGCGGCAGTTCCGGGTGGCGCTCAGGAGGTGCTCGCCGTCGTCCCCGGGCCGCTCCACCCGGCCCCGGCCGAGTTCGTCGAGTTCCTCGGACAGCCTGCGCAGCCGTCGCCGCGCCTCCTCCTCGATCACGCTGCCGGGATACCGCTCGGATATCCGCCGCACGGCCGTGGACACGGACGTCACCGAGTCGGCGAGCCAGTCGGGCGCCCGGAGGACCTGCTTGAGGTGGAAGCGGCGTTCGGCCCGGGCGGAGGCGTCCAGCACGAGGGAGAGGAGGGTGACGAGGAGTCCGACGGTCAGGGACTCGACCCCGCTCGCGGCTCCGGTGACGTCCAGGCAGACGGACAGGACGATGGCCAGGCATATGCCGACCAGGGCTATGGGGTCGCTGTGGGCCACCAGGCGGGTCAGCCCGCCCCCGGACCGCCGACCGGCTCTGGGAGGACGCGGCGTGTTCGTCACCCGCTCAGCCTAGGGCGTGACGGTTCGTGACCGAAGCGGTTTCCCCGACTCGTCCGCTTCGGCGGATCCCCGGCGCCCGCCCCGTGGGAGCCCTGGCCCGCCGCCCCGCCGTCGCACCCCGGCGCCTCCCCGCCCTCCACACCGTCGAAACGCTTCGAGAAATCTTGCGCCGCACCCAGGTCACCCGGGTGGAGGTGGGTAAGAAACAGTCAACGACTTTTACCCACGGTAGTCGGGAGAACACCTATGGCTACTCCCATCGGGGCGAGCGCGCTCGTCACCGCCCTCAAGAAGGAGGGGCTCAGAGTCGTCGAGGTCGGCAGCTGGCGCACGCACAACCGCAACCACACGGGCGCCTGGGGGCCGGTCCACGGGGTGATGATCCACCACACCGTCACCTCGGGGTCGGCGCGGACGGTGGAGATCTGCCGCACGGGCTACAGCAGCCTGCCCGGCCCCCTGTGCCACGGCGTCATCACCAAGGACGGCCGGGTCCACCTGGTCGGCCACGGCAGGGCCAACCACGCCGGGCTCGGCGACGACGACGTGCTGCGCGCGGTGATCGACGAGCGCTCCCCCCTCCCCGCGGACAACGAGGCCAACACCGACGGCAACGCCCGCTTCTACGGCTTCGAGTGCGAGAACCTCGGCGACGGCAAGGACCCCTGGCCCGCGGCCCAGCTCGACGCCATCGAACGCGCCGCCGCGGCGCTCTGCCGCCACCACGGCTGGAAGGCCGAGTCCGTGATCGGCCACCTGGAGTGGCAGCCGGGCAAGGTGGATCCCCGCGGCTTCTCCATGAACACCCTGCGCGCCCGCATACGCGAGCGCCTGAACCACACCGCCGGCTGGGACCGGGACGAGGAGGACGACGTGCCGAACGCGATCGGGGAGTACGACACCGCCGACATCCGGCTCGCCCCGGGGAAGTGGACGACCCTCGACATCAAGGGCGTGGACATCCTGACCGGCGCGACGCGCTACCAGGTGATGGCCCACCTCACCGTCAGGATCCCGCGCGACTCCACGCTCCAGGGCCGCTTCTACCACCTGCGGCCGGACGGCTCCCGCTGGGAGTCGGGCGTGATGGAGCGCGCCGCCACCTCGGGGACGACCTTCGCCGACTTCCACCACTCCGGCAGCATCGCGCGCACCGAGAAGCTGCGCTTCGAGGTGATCTACCACCCGGCCTCCCCCGACGACGACGCGCCGGTCACCATCACCACCTCCCGTCTGCGCGGCCTGTACTGGACGTGACCGGGGGCGGGCCGGCGCCGACGGCCCGCCCCGGCTCTCCGTCCGCGCGGTGGCGGCGGTGACGGGCTGAGAGAATCGGCCCATGACCGAGATACTCCAGCAGGCGGGGACCTGGACGTTCGACGGCGGCAGCGTGCGCATCGTGCCCGGCCACCACAAGAGCGTGCACAAGCTGCGGAGGCTGCTGGGAGAACTGACGGTCCCGCTGGCGGCGGTGGCCGGTGTCTCGTACGAGCCGGGGCGCAAGGGCGGATGGCTGCGGCTGCGGCTGCGGCACGGGGCCGACCCGCTCCTCCAGGCGGCGGGCGGCCGGCTGCCCGACGCGGCCGACCCGTACCGCCTGGAGGTGGAGCCGGACCGCTCGGGGGTGGCCGGGTACTTCGCCGAGGAGCTCCGCAACGCCCTGGTGCTGGAACAGGTCCCCGTCGACGAGCCCTGCGACCGCTACCTGCTGCCCGGCCCGCCGGTGCCGCTGACGGTGCAGGGCACCGACGGCACGGCCTCCTTCGACGGGGAGGAGGTCCGGCTCGACTGGAACTGGGTGGCCGAGGGCAGCAAGTCCTCCGCCGGTCCGCGCGTGTTCGCGCTGCACGAGCTGGAGGGGGTGCAGTGGAGCCCGGCGGTCGGTCTGGAGAACGGCTACCTGCGGCTGCGGCCCAGGGGGGCGCACGCCGTCCTCAAGCCCGACCACGACCCCAACTGCCTGGTGCTGTGGGGGGTGCGGCAGGCCAAGGACGTCAGCTCGGTGCTGCTGGCCGCCGCCGTCACCGCCCGCCTCCCGCACCCCTCGGCCGCCTCGCGCGCCGGGCGGGAGGCGCCCGGCGGCGGGAGCGTCCCGCCCGCGCTGCCCCCGGCGTCCGCGCCGGTTCCGAAGTCCCCGCCCGGCGGCGGGCCGGGCGAGGACCACGACGCCCTGCTGCGGCGGCTGCGCGAGCTGGGCGAACTGCACCGGGAGGGCGTCCTGACCGACGAGGAGTTCACCGCCGCCAAGCAGGCGGTGCTGCGCCGGTTCTGAGGACGGGCCGGGGGCGGCGCTGCGGGCCCGGGCCCGCGGCGCCGCCCCCGGCCGGCGTTCGCCTCATCCCTCCCAGGGCACCTGGGGCGAGCGCCAGTGGTCGATGCCCATCAGCTCCCAGCGCGGCCCCTGCTGGGCCAGCCGGGTGCGGTAGTCCTCCCAGTCCAGGGCCGAGGCCGGGGACCAGCCCAGTTCGGCGATGCCCGGCAGCCGGGGGAAGGCCATGAACTCGATGTGGTCGCCGGTCTCGATGGTCTCCGTCCACAGCGGCGCCTCGACCCCGAGCACCGCCTCCTGCGGCACGTCCGCGAAGTAGCTGCCCGGGTCCCAGTCGTAGGACTGCCGCACCTCGACGTAGCCCGCCCAGCTCAGCCCCAGCGGGGTGTCCTCGTCGTACTTCATGTCGAGGTAGGAGCGGTCGGCCGGGGAGAGGATCAGCCGGGTGCCGCCGCGGGCCGCCTCGGCGACCTCCGCCTCCCTGCCGGTCGTCCCCCAGTACTGCACGACCGCGCCCTCGGCGGGTCTGGCGCCGGCGAGCTGGTGCCAGCCGATGACGGTCTTGCCGTACCTCGCCACGGTCCGCTGGGCGCGCTCCATGAAGGCGGCGTAGTCCTCCTCGCTGGTCTGGTGGGCCTCGTCGCCGCCGATGTGGAGGTAGGGGCCGGGGGTCAGTGCGGCGATCTCCCGGATCACGTCGTCGACGAAGTCGTAGGTGGTCTCCAGCGGTACGCACAGCGAGCTGAAGCCCACCTCGGTGCCGGTGTACAGCGGCGGCGCGACGCCGTCGCAGTTGAGCTCGGCGTAGGAGGCCAGGGCGGCGTTGGTGTGGCCGGGCATGTCGATCTCGGGCACGACCGTCATGTGCCGGCCGGCGGCGTACCGCACGATCTCGCGGTACTCCTCCTTGGTGTAGTGACCGCCGGGCCCGCCGCCGACCTCGGTGCTGCCGCCGTGGGCGGCCAGTCGCGGCCAGGAGTCGATCGCGATGCGCCAGCCCTGGTCGTCCGTCAGGTGGAGGTGAAGGGTGTTGATCTTGTAGAGGGCGAGCTGGTCGATGTAGCGCTTGACCTGCTCGACGGTGAAGAAGTGCCGCGCCACGTCGAGCATCGCGCCGCGGTAGGCGTAGCGCGGGACGTCGGTGACGGTGCCGCCGGCCACCAGCCACGGGCCGCTCCTGCGCTCGCGGGCCTCCACCCGCGCGGGCAGCAGCTGACGCAGCGTCTGGACGCCGTGGAAGAGGCCGGAGGCCGTGCGGGCCCGGATCACCACCGCGCGCGGCGAGACGTCCAGCCGGTAGCCCTCCTCCCCCAGCTCCGCGGGGCCGCCGAGCTCCAGCCGGATGCCGTCGGGGCCGGGCCGGGTGGTCACCGGCAGCCGGTACCCGGTCGACGGCCTCAGCAGCCGCGCCAGGTGGTCGCCGGCCTCCCGCGCCCCGGCCGACCGGCCCGGCACCCGGATCACGGTCCGCTCGCCGATCGCGTACGGCCTCCCGCCCGGTTCGACGGACGCGGGGGCCGGGATCACCTGGTCCAGCGGTCTGGGCCCGGCCCCGGGCGGTCCGGTGGGATCGGCGGCGGCCGCCGGGCCGTGGGGGACGGTGGCGAGGAGGGCGGCGCAGAGCAGGAGGAGCCGGAGTCGCAGTCGTCTCACGGGCGTTCCCTTCGGACCGTGGCACGGGGTGTGGGTGTACGAGGCGCAACCGTTCGGCTCCCATGCGTACTGCGCACACCATCGGGGGTCAAGGTATAGACCACTTCGGGGATCCCTCATCCCTCCTTGGAGTGCCCACCTGCCCGATATCGGGCAGATTTCTTGCGAAAGACGGCGGGGGGGCCTCAGTATCAACGGGTGCTCGAACGCCCCCCGGCCCATGACGACCTCGTGGACCACCTCGTGCGCACCACGCCGCTCGGACGCGGCGAGGCGGCGCGGGTGGTCCTGGACGTCCTGGCCTACTTCGACGAGACGGTCGAGGAGTTCGTGCGCCGCCGCCACCGCGAGCTCCAGGCCCGCGGGCTGACGAACCCGGAGATCTTCGAGCGGATCACCGGCGAGCTGCCGTACCGCGCGGTGGCTCCGCCGCAGCTCTCCCTGCGGCAGCTGCGCCGCATCGTCTACGGCTGACGGCGGAGGGCGCCCGCACGGACGCCGCCCGCGCCGCGGCGCGGGCCCGGACGGCGCGGCCCGGACGCGGACCGAGACCCAGAACCACCACCGAGGCGCCGGGGAGACCCGGAGAGGCCCAGAAAGCCGAGGAACCGGACATGTGCGGAATCGTGGGATACATCGGCGGACGTGACGTCGCCCCCCTCCTGCTGGAGGGCCTCCAGCGCCTGGAGTACCGGGGCTACGACTCCGTCGGCATCGCCATCCACGGCAGCGGCACCGGCCGGGCCGCGGGACTGCGGACGGTCAAGGCCAAGGGCCGCGTCCGCGACCTGGAGTCCCGCGTCCCCGCGCGCTTCGCGGGCACCGCCGGCATCGCCCACACCCGCTGGGCCACCCACGGCGTCCCCAGCGACGAGAACGCCCACCCGCACCAGGACGCCTCCGGCCGGGTCGCGGTCGTCCACAACGGCATCTTCGACAACGCCGGCGAACTGCGCGCCCGGCTGTCCGCCGACGGCGTGGAGTTCGCCTCCGAGACCGACACCGAGGTGCTGGCCCACCTGATCGGCCGCTCGCAGGCCCCGACGCTGGAGGAGCGGGTCCGCGAGGCGCTGGGCCGCATCGAGGGCACCTACGGCGTCGCCGTCCTGCACGCCGACTTCCCCGACCGCATCGTGGTGGCCCGCAACGGCTCGCCGGTGGTGCTCGGCATCGGCGAGCACGAGATGCTCTTCGCCTCCGACGTCGCGGCGCTGGTCTCCCACACCCGCCAGGTGGTCACCCTCGGCGACGGCGAGATGGCCACCCTCAAGGCCGGCGACTACCGCACCTACACCACCGAGGGCAGCCGCACCTCGGCCACCCCGACGACGGTGGAGTGGGAGGCCGAGTCCTACGACATGGACGGCCACGACACCTACATGCACAAGGAGATCTGCGAGCAGGCCGACGCCGTGGACCGGGTGCTGCGCGGCCGGATCGACGACCGCTTCGCCACCGTCCGGCTCGACGGCCTCAACATGGACGCCCGCGAGGCGCGCGCGGTGCGCCGCGTGAAGATCCTCGGCTGCGGCTCGGCGTACCACGCGGGGCTGATCGGCGCCCAGATGATCGAGGAGCTGGCCCGCGTCCCGGCCGACGCCGAGCCCGCCAGCGAGTTCCGCTACCGCAACCCGGTGGTGGACCCCGACACCCTCTACGTCGCCGTCAGCCAGTCCGGCGAGACCTACGACACCCTCGCCGCCGTGCAGGAGCTCAAGCGCAAGGGCGCCCGGGTGCTGGGCGTGGTGAACGTCGTCGGCTCGGCCATCGCCCGCGAGACCGACGGCGGCGTGTACGTCCACGCCGGTCCCGAGGTGTGCGTGGTGTCCACCAAGTGCTTCACCAACACCGCCGTCGCCTTCGCGCTGCTCGCCCTCCACCTGGGCCGCGTCCGGGACCTCTCGGTGGCGGACGGCCGGCGGATCATCTCCGGCCTGCGGCGGCTGCCGGCCCAGATCACCGAGGTCCTGGCGCAGGAGGAGGCGATCGCGAAGCTGGCCGCCGAGTACGCGGACGCGACGTCGATGATGTTCGTCGGCCGGGTGCGCGGCTACCCGGTGGCGCGCGAGGCGTCCCTGAAGCTCAAGGAGGTCTCCTACATCCACGCCGAGGCCTACCCGGCCTCCGAGCTCAAGCACGGCCCCCTCGCCCTGATCGAGCCCGCCGTGCCGACCGTGGCGATCCTGCCCGAGGACGAGCTGCTGGAGAAGAACCGCGCCACGCTGGAGGAGATCCGGGCCCGCGGCGGACGCATCCTGGCCGTGGCCCACGCCGAGCAGGAGAAGGCCGACCACACGATCGTGGTACCGCGCAACGAGGTGGAGCTGGACCCGGTCCTGATGGGCGTCCCCCTGCAGCTCCTCGCCTACCACACGGCCCTGGCCCTGGGCCGGGACATCGACAGGCCGCGGAACCTGGCGAAGTCGGTCACGGTGGAGTGAGCGCCGGACGGCGCCCGCCGGCCCGGCAGAGGCACGGGCGGTCCCCTCGTGCGTGCCACCGGACGCACGAGGGGACCGCCTCCACCACGCCGGCGTCGCCCATCACGCCGGCGGCGGGCCGCCCCGCGGGACCGTCACCTCCCGCGCGGCGGCGCGTCTGCTCCGTATATGCCCCCGGCGAGGGCGCGTTCCACCTCCGGGTGCGGGCAGATTCACCGGACGCGCCCGTGCGCGGCGGGGGGCCGCCGGGGAGCGGGGGCGGCAGCGGCCCGGGGGCTCAGGGGATGACGACGACCGGCCGCCGGGCGCGCCGGGCCAGGCGTCCGGCGACCGAGCCGAAGATGCGGCCGACGAGGCCGTGCGTGGAGCCGACGACGATGGCGTCGGCCTCGTACTCGCAGCCGACCTCCTCCAGCTCGTGGCAGATGTCGCCGCCGCGCTCGACCAGGATCCAGGGCACCTCGGCGAGGTGGTCGGCGCAGGCCAGCTCCAGGCCGAGGACCTCGGTGCGGTGGTCGGGGACGTCCACGAAGACCGGCGGTTCGCAGCCCGCCCAGACGGTCGTCGGCAGCCGGTTGGCGACGTGGACGATGATCAGGCCGGAACCGGAGCGCCGCGCCATGCCGATGGCGTAGGCCAGGGCCCGCTCACTGGAGGTCGAGCCGTCGAACCCCACCACGACCCCGTGCTGGAACGCCGGATCGCAGGAGTGGCGCGTCTCGTCCGCCGCCCGGGGCGTCGCCGTCGGATCGGCGAGCCGCTTGCGGTCCGCGGGGTCGGGGATCTCGTGTCCAGCCATCGGTAACTTCACGTGTGCCTTGGATACGACCGGGAGGCAACTTCCTCAGCCCATACCCCCCAGGGTACGTCGGCACTCCCCCCTTGCCCAGATGGTGCGGTCTGCGGTCACTGCCGGTGCAGCATGCCGGAGCGGGGGGCGATGCGCAATGCCCGGTCCGTCCCGTGTGCTCCCGGGAGCCGCGGCAAAGCGGTGCCGGCCGGGCCGCGGCACCGGGCCCGCCGGACCGCGGGGAGCGGGGCGCCCCTGCCCCGGTGACCCCGGACGACCCCGGCCGTTAGGCAGGGCGTGCCCGCCTCCCCGACCGCCCCGGAGCCCGTCGTGAGCCGCTTCCCGGACGCCCCGCCGGAGGACGCGGGATCCGCGCCCGGGGCGGCGGACGCCCCCGCGCCGCGGTCCGCGCCCGCCGTCCCGCGGGGACGCCGCCGCCGGCGCACCGGCCGCGGCGGGCCGCCGGACGGCCCGGGAGCCCCCCGGCACGGGGGCCGGGGCCAAGGGCGCGGGCGGCGGACGCGGCGGCGGGCGGCGGGGCCGGCCGGGCGGGCGGGCGAGCTGGCCCGCTGGGCGGCCTTCGGCTGCCTCCTGGTTCCCCTCGCCCTGTTCTCCTGCGGCTCCTCCCCCGCCCGCGCCCTGGGGGCGGGCGCCGGGGCCGCCCTGGTCACCGCCGTCTGCCGGGTCCTGCTGCGGCACTGCGAGCGCACCGCCGCCCGCCCCGGCCGCCCGGGGCGCACCGGCCCGCACCGGGGCCGGCACGGCCGCACCGGCGCGGGGGCGCACAGGGGCGGACGGGGCCACCGCTGAATGCGCCCCTCCCCTTCGGAGCGCACATCACCGGAACCGTGGGCCCCCTCTTTCTGAGCCCCCGTGCTTTTCGGCCAACTTCCAGCCGTGGTACACAACTTGCCGGAGGCCGACCCGCACCCGGCCCACCTGGACGGAAGGAGACGAGGCGAGCGAGCGGGCGCCGCGGACAGATGACGACGAACCGAGGCGTTCTTCACAGGGGCACCGACAGGTGGAACTCTTCGTGATCGAACGCTTCACGCCAAGTTGTCATGTCGACATAGCGGCGAGTGGTGAACTTGTCACGTCAGCCTCACGCGACACAGTAGATTCGATCTTGGCAACCACGGCGGGGGAAATGTGCAGCACCGGAAGGACGCGACGACTGAGGGGGGCTTAGTTTCATGAGCCAGGAGCCAACACACGGCCCTGGGACGACGCGCAAGCTGGCCGCGCGCCGCCGCCGCGAGATCGTTGCCGTACTGCTCTTCGGCGGCGGCCCGATCTTCGAGAGCTCCATCCCGCTGTCCGTCTTCGGCATCGACCGGCAGGACGCCGGCGTTCCCCGCTACCGCCTTCTGGTGTGCGCGGGCGAAGAGGGACCGCTGCGCACCACCGGAGGCCTGGAGTTGACCGCTCCCTACGGCCTCGAGGCGCTCTCGCGGGCGGGCACGATCGTGGTGCCCGCCTGGCGCTCCATCACCCAGCCGCCGCCCCCGGCGGCGCTCGACGCACTGCGCCGGGCGCACGAGGAGGGCGCGCGGATCATCGGCCTGTGCACGGGCGCGTTCGTGCTCGCCGCCGCGGGGCTGCTGGACGGCCGGCCCGCGACGACGCACTGGATGTACGCGCCGACGCTGGCCAAACGCTATCCGGCCGTCCACGTCGATCCGCGCGAGCTGTTCGTGGACGACGGCGACATCCTCACATCGGCCGGGACCGCGGCGGGCATCGACCTGTGCCTGCACGTGGTGCGCACCGACCACGGCGCCGAGGCGGCGGGAGCCCTGGCCCGCCGCCTCGTCGTACCGCCCCGGCGCGGCAACGGGGGCCAGGAGCGCTACCTGGACAGGTCTTTACCCGAGGAGATCGGCACCGACCCGCTCGCCGAGGTCGTCGCCTGGGCCCTGGAGCACCTCCACGAGCAGTTCGACGTGGAGACGCTCGCCGCGCGCGCGTACATGAGCCGCCGGACCTTCGACCGCCGGTTCCGCTCCCTGACGGGCAGCGCGCCGCTGCAGTGGCTGATCACCCAGCGGGTGCTCCAGGCGCAGCGGCTGCTGGAGACCTCCGACTACTCGGTCGACGAGGTCGCCGGACGCTGCGGCTTCCGCTCGCCGGTCGCCCTGCGCGGCCACTTCCGGCGGCAGCTGGGCGCCTCCCCGGCCGCCTACCGGGCGGCCTACCGGGCGCGCACCGGCAGCAGACCGGACGGCGGCGGGACGGGTGAGGAGCGCGTGGCGGCGGGCCGGGCCGACCACCCGCCCGCGGCCGCGGACGGGACCGGCGGCCGCGGCGGGCAGGGCGGCCCCGGAGCCCTCCACGGGGAGCGGGGCGAGCGCGGGGAGAGGCCGGACCGGGGCGTCCGGGGCGAGGCGTGCAAGCCGGACTCCGACACCTACTCCCCCCGGCTGCCCTCCCAGCGGGGCCGTACTCCGGGCAGGGCCCCGTAGGCTGGACGCATGAACGATCGCATGGTGTGGATCGACTGCGAGATGACCGGGCTCTCGCTGTCCGACGACGCGCTCATCGAGGTGGCCGCCCTGGTCACCGACTCTGAGCTGAACGTGCTCGGTGAAGGGGTGGACGTCGTGATCCGCCCGCCCGCCGAGGCTCTGGCCTCCATGCCGGACGTCGTCCGCGCCATGCACACCGCCTCCGGGCTGCTCGACGAGCTCGAGGGCGGCACCACGCTGGAGGACGCCGAGCAGCGGGTCCTGGAGTACGTCAGGCAGTACGTGCCCGAGTCCGGCCGGGCCCCGCTGTGCGGCAACTCCGTCGGCACCGACCGCGGCTTCCTGATGCGCGACATGCCCGCGCTGGAGGGCCACCTCCACTACCGGATCGTGGACGTCTCCTCGATCAAGGAGCTGGCGCGGCGCTGGTACCCCAAGGCGTACTTCAACAGCCCGGAGAAGAGCGGCAACCACCGGGCGCTGGCCGACATCCGGGAGTCCATCGCCGAGCTGCGGTACTACCGCGAGGCCGTCTTCGTGCCGCAGCCCGGTCCGGACTCGGAGACCGCCCGGGGGATCGCGGCCCGGCACGTGCTGCCGGCGTCCGGATAAGGC
Organism: Streptomyces desertarenae; assembly: GCF_042681365.1. Lineage (NCBI taxonomy): Bacteria > Bacillati > Actinomycetota > Actinomycetes > Kitasatosporales > Streptomycetaceae > Streptomyces > Streptomyces desertarenae. Next base: position 114,253 of record NZ_JBHUFU010000011.1, read on the forward strand.
GCCTCCCGGACACCGGCCGACAAGGGTGCGCGAGCAGGGCTTCCGACCCTGTACACTCTTATCGGCCGGTGCGGGAAGCGCCGGTCGTGGTGGGTATAGCTCAGCTGGTAGAGCACCTGGTTGTGGTCCAGGATGTCGCGGGTTCGAGTCCCGTTACTCACCCTGGTGCCCGAGGGCCCGGTCCGGATGCGGACCGGGCCCTCGGCCGTTCCCGGGCCGCCCCGGACGGCTCCCGCGCCGCCCGGCTCCCCCGGGCCGGGGGGCGCGGTGCGGTATGACCCCCCTCACAGCAGCCGCACCCCGCGCCGGGCGAGGTAGGCCACGGGGTCGACGTCCGAGCCGTAGCTGCGCCCGTTGCGCACCTCGAAGTGCAGGTGCGGCCCGGTGACGCGGCCGGTAGCCCCGGAGGAGCCCACCCGGCTGCCGCCGCTCACCCGCTGCCCCTCGCGCACCGAGATCGCCGACAGGTGGGCGAAGAGGGTGTAGTGGCCGTCGTCCATCCCGATCGTGACGGCTCTGCCGTAGGACCCCGCCTCCCCCGCGAAGACCACGGAGCCGGGGCCCACCGAGTAGACGGGGGTGCCCACGGGCATCGCGAAGTCGATCCCCGTGTGGTGGCCCGCCTGCCAGTTGCCGGGGATGCCGTAGGGCGCCGTGACCCGGTGGTCCCCCGTCATCGGCCGGGCCCACAGTCCGGTGGCGGCGCGGGCCGGGGGCCGTCCGCTCCCCCGGCCGGCCGGGAACGCCGCGGGGGCGGCGTCGTGCCCCGCCCGGAGCCCCGCCGCCCCCTCCTGCCGCCCGGCCAGGAAGGACACCCCTCCCAGCGCCGCCAGTGCCGCGCCCCGCAGCACCAGCCCGCGCCGGTTCGGTGTCCACTGCCGGTCTCCAGTTCGTCCAGCCATTCGGTCTGACCTCCCATTCGGCGGTGCTTTAGATGTGAGGACACGTCAGCATGGGCCCGTTCGCATCTCCGCGGCCGCCGGCCGGACCGCCGAACGGCGTAGCGGCCGGCCGGTGCGGGGGTGTGAACCCGCGCGTCGCCGCGCCGGGTTGCCCCCGCGCCCGCCGGATCGCACGACAATCCCCGTACAGGTGAATGGACTGAACCACCTCCGCCGGGTCCGGCGGTCCGCCGGTGGACCGCGGCCGCGGTGCCGCGCCGGGCTCCGCCCTGGCGGTCCCCACCCGTCCTCCGGCGGCGGGGCGCCGGAGGACGGGTGGGGACGGCGGCGGACACAGGGAGGCGCCATGGCGGACGCGGACCGGGCGGACCCGGCGGAACGGAGGGCACCGGCGGGCCCAACGGGCGGGCCCGGCAGGAGGGTTGTGGTCGCCGCCGGGCTGTCGGCGGCCGCCGCCGGGACGTTGGGCGCCGGGCGCGGCGCGGCGCGGGCGCGGCCGTCTGACGGCGCGTACGGGACGGCGGACGGTGGGGGCGGGGACGTGTACGGGGAGCTGCTGCGCCGCCGGCGCGCGCTGCTGGTCGGCCCGGAGGTGCCCCGGAGCAGCGGGTGCCGGGCCGCCTACGAGGCGGCCGTCGCCGCCCGGGACCGCGCCGCCCTGCGGTACCTGGCCGGCCTGCGCACCGGCCCCGGCCGCACCACGCCCTGGGACGACCTGCCGCTGGGCGAGGGCGCCGGGCCGTCGTCGAACACGACCGCGGTGGCGGACCGGCTGCTGGCGGTCGCCCTGGGATGCGCCACACCCGCGAGCCGGCTGCACGGCGACGCGGAGGCCGCCGCGCGGGCCGCCGAGGGGCTGCGCCTGCTGCACCGCTCCGCCTACCGCCCGGGGCGGCCGCCGTACGGCAACTGGTGGGACTGGGAGATCGGCGTGCCGGGGGCCGTCGCGGACACCTGCGCCCTGCTGGGCGGCGCGGTGCCGCGCGAGGTGCTGGACGGACTCCTGGCCGCGGCCGACCACTTCGCGCCCGACCCGGGGCGGATGCTGCGCGGCTCCCTCGTCTCCACCGGCGCCAACCGGGTCGACCTGTGCCGGATCACGGCCGTGCGCGGTGCGCTGGGCTCCGACCCGGGGAGGCTGGCCCTGGCCGCCTCCTCACTGGCGGGCGTGCTCGACCCGGTGCCGGTCGGCGACGGCTTCCACGCCGACGGCTCGTTCCTCATGCACACCTGCGTCGCCTACCCCGGCACCTACGGCGAGGTGCTGCTGCGGGGCATGGCCGGTCTGATGCGGCTGCTGGCGGGCACCGCCTGGGACGTGGCCGCCGCCGAACGCGAGCGCACCGTCCGCGTGGTGGAGCAGACCTTCGTGCCGCTGGTGCACGGCGGCGCGGTGCTCGACTGCGTGCGCGGCCGGGCGATTTCCCGGTCCGAGGAGCGGGACGCCGACGACGGCTTCCTGCTGGCCGTCGACGCCGCGGTCCTGGCCGGGGCGCTGCCGCCCCGGGAGGCCGCGGCGGCCCGGCGGCTGAGGTCGCTGGCCGGGGGATGGGCGCGGCGCGCCGCCCACCGCCCGCTCTCCGCGCGGCAGCCCGCGCAGATCGCCGCGGTGGCGGACGTCCTGGACGGCCCCGGGCCGGCGGAGGGGGACGGCCCGGTGGGGCACTTCGCCTTCCCCGCCATGGAGCGGGTGGTGCACCGCCGGCCGGGGTGGACGTACTCGCTGGCCCTCAACTCCGACCGCGTGGCCCGCTACGAGTACATGAACGGGGAGAACGCCCGGGGCTGGCACACCGGGGACGGGATGTTCCAGCTCCATCTGGCCGGCGACCCCTTCCATTACACCGACGAGTACTGGCCCACCGTCGACCCCGAGCGGCTGCCCGGCATCACCGTGGACACCGCACCGCTGCCGGTGGGCGCGGGCGGCGACAACGACCGCGTGCCCCTGTCGGGCACGCGCTGGTCGGGCATGGTGCGCCTGGCCGCGGGGGACGGGTTCGGGCTGGCCGGAACGGACTTCCGGGGCATCGACTCGCCGCTGCGGGCCCGCCGCTCCTGGCTCTTCCTGGACGACGCCGTGCTGACCGCGTCCGGCGGCATCACCGCGGACGGCGGGCGGCGGATCGAGACGGTGGTGGACGGCCGCAACCTGCACGCGCCGGACGACCCGCGGCCCGCCCGGCTCACCGTGGACGGTGCCCGGATGCCCGGGGCGCCGGGCCGGACCCTGCGCCATCCGCGGCCGCGCTGGGCACACCTGGACGGCACCGGCGGCTACGTCTTCCTGCCGCTGCCCGGGGGCGTGCCGGGGCCGCGCGAGCTGCTCAGCCGCCGCGAGGACCGCACCGGCTCCTGGCGGCAGCTGAACGCGCGCGGCCCCGGCGCGCCCGTCACCCGCCGCCACCTGACGCTCTGGCACGACCACGGCACCGACCCGGCCGGCGCGGCCCACGCCCACCTGCTGCTGCCGGGCGCCTCGGCCGCCGCCACGGCCGCCCGCGCCGCCCGCCCCGGTGTGGAGGTCGCCGCGCTGGAGGAGGACGTGCACGCCTTCCGTACGCCGCCGGGCGCTCCGGGCGTCCCGCGCGGGGCGCGGCTGACCGCCGCCGTCTTCTTCGCCGCCGGCTCCGCCGCCGGGATCACCGCCGACGGACCGTGCGCGGTGCTGGTGCTGCGGGAGCCGGACGCGCTGCGGATCGCGGTGGCCGACCCGTCCCGCTCGGCGGCGGTGGTGCGGCTGGAGCTGGCCGGTGAGGCGGTGGGCCGCACGGCGGCGGCCGTGCGGGAGGCGGGGGGCGGCCTCACGGTCCTCGGCGCGGGTCCCGGCGGGGTGCGGCTGCTGGCGGAGACCGGCGGGAGCCGTGGGGCGTCGCTGTCGGCGGTCCTGGGCCCGGGACGTCCCGCCCCGCGGCGCCGGGTGAGGCTGCTGGAGCCGGTGGCGGACGCGACCGTGCGCGGCGGACGCCACTCGGGGGAGGCCGGCGGCGCCTCGCCGGTGCTGACCGTGTGCTCCACCGGGGAGGCCGACCGGGAGCGGCGGGCGTACCTGCGGTTCCGGCTGCCCGGGGGCACGGCGGCCGCCGGGGTGCGGCGCGCGGTGCTGTGGGTGCGCGGGCACCTCCCGGACGATCCGGGCACCCGCGCCGACGACGCGCTGTGGACGTCGCTGCGCGCGTACGGCCCGGCCGGGAACGACTGGGACGAGGCGTCGCTCACCTGGGACGGGGCACCGGAGCCCGGCCCGGCCCTGGGCTCGGGGACGGTCACGTCCTACGACGACTGGACCGGCCTGGACGTGACCGCGGCCGTCCGGCAGGCGGCACCGGGAGAGGTCTCCCTGGTGCTGGCGCCGGACGGCCGCGGCCCCCTGGTGCGGCTGGGCAGCAGAGAGGCGGGGGCGGACAGACCGCTGCTCCAGCTCGTCACCGGCTAGCGGGACCGGTGGGCCGGGTGGTGCCCGGCCCACCGGTTTTTTTGGGGGGTGGCGCCGTGCCGCGCGGACCGTGGGTACCGCGCGGGGCTGGAAGGCCCCCCGGTGCGGCCGCCGTCGACCAGACCGGACCGGGGGGCCGGCTTCATCCCCTCCGGCGGCTACTCGTCGCCGAAGAGGTCCGCGTAGGTCGCCAGGGCGAGTGCCGCGTCCGCCTGGGCCCAGAAGCGGTGGTAGGTGAACGTCGGCGCCTCGCCGCCGTTCAGGTAGCTCTCCACCTTGTGGAACTGCGGGTCGTCCTCGTAGAAGGAGCGGATCGACAGGAAGGTGGAGTCGGAGTCGATCGCGTCGCCGTTCGGCATGGTCCCGGTCCAGCCCGCCGGGACGTGGACCGGCTCGTCGAACCGCTGGTAGTCGGTCCGGGTCTCCGGCACCGCGATGCCCATGGCGTCCTGGTGGTGCTCCCACATCGCGTCCATCAGCGCCTTGGCGGTGGCCTTGGACTCCGCGTGGCCGGACTTGGCCGAGTAGTACATCAGGGTCTTGGCCAGCGCCGCGGTGATGCCGACGTCGGTGGAGTAGTCGCGGACCGTCACGTGCAGGTTCGCGTTGGCACCCGGGTTGGACGGGTTCCAGGTGTCGGGCTTGCCCGACCACTGGAGCGTCGACGGGATCTGGTAGTTGCCGTCCGGGTTGACGGTGACCTCGGAGAGGACCCAGGGGACCCACTTGTCCAGGACCTGCTTGGCCATGGCGTTGCCGGTCTCGTGGTAGAGCTCGGCGACGCGCTCCATCGACCAGGCCTGCATGCCGAACCACTGGTTGGACGGCGGGTCGTGGTAGACGGGCTTCTCGTCGTAGAACATGCCGTAGAAGGTGGGGGTGCCGGCCGGCGGGGTGCCGTAGTTGCCGCCCCAGCTGTTGGTCGCACCGCCGGCGATGGCGCCCTCGTCGGACTGCAGCCAGCGGTAGAACTCGATCTGGCGCGTCAGGCTCTTCTCCCAGTCCGCCGCGGCGGTGGAGCCCTTGGGCTTCAGCTCCGGGACGGTGGTCAGGGCGTGGGCCGCCATCGGGTTCTGGTAGCCGAAGTGGTTGTGGCTGCTGCCGATCCGCCAGGACCAGCCGGCGCTGGTGTCGGTGGCGCCGCCCCAGGCGTAGTACCACGAGAGCAGGTAGTGCGCGCTGTCCTTGCCGCTGCCGGCGGGGCAGGAGGTGGCGCCGACGCAGTTGCCGACCCTCTTGAAGTACTTGTCGAAGAGGGCGTAGCGCAGGTAGTCACCCATCTTCGCGGCCTTGGACAGGGTCGCGGAGATCTCGGACTTCTTGCCCTGCTCCTCGGCCCAGGTCTCGGCCCAGTAGGCGGCCTGGATGGCGCGGGCGTCGGCGTCGGGGGCGTTGGTGAACTTCCACTGCTTGGCGTAGCTGCCGTCCTTGATGAACAGGTCCAGGTAGCCGTTCTTGCCGCCGAAGGTGAAGTCGTCGCAGGTGGGCTGCGGAACCGTCTCCCAGACCGACTCCTGGGAGCCGCGCTGGAAGGTGTTGATGTACGACGGCCCGGCGGCCCGCGGTCCGCCCTGGCAGACGCTGCCGGGCTCGTTGCCGAAGCCGTAGACGTTGTCCACGTCCTGCAGCCAGTGCATCCCGTAGATCTCGTTGGTGCCGTAGGCGCTGCGCAGCTCGGCCGCGATCGGGTCGCGGCCCACCGGGACGCCGCCGTCGATCGCCGACGGGTAGTCCTGGGGGGTGGGGTGCTCGGCCGCGTAGGTGGCCGGCTTGGACGGGTCGTAGAAGCTGTTGGTCGGCTGGTCGTCCTTCGTGGGGATCATGTACTTCTCCATGATCTGCCACGACTCGTTGAACGGTCCCCAGTCCTCGGTGACCTTGCCGTACATCGCCTGCAGCCAGATCAGGTAGCTGTAGGCCTCGGAGGTCGTCTCGTGACCGTGGTCGGGGGCCTCGACCATCAGCGTCTCGACGGAGTGGTAGGGGATGCCCTCCGGCGAGAAGTACCCGTTGGCCGGGTCGAAGATCTTGTTGTAGAGCTCCAGGAAGCGGTCCTCGTACTCGCCCGCGTCACCGGAGCCGGCCAGCTGGGTGACCGTCACCTCGGCCGCGTCGTGGCCCGGGGCGCTGACGGTGAAGGTGGCCGCTCCGGAGCCGGTGTCGTCGGCGGCGATGGTCACCGTCTGCGGGGTGTTCCAGGTGGAGGGCGTGAAGGTGAGCGCGGCGCCCTCGAGCACCGACAGGCCGCTGTTGCCGGCGGTGCGCTCCACCGTGGCGGTCACGGTCTCGGACGGCTGCTCGGAGAGCTTCACGGCGAACCGGGCGGTCTCGCCCTGGCGCACGCCGAGCTGGGCCGGGGTGGCGACCACGGAGGGGCCGTCGGTCACCTGGACGCCGACGGGGGTGGACTCGCTCGACATCCCGTTGGAGTCGTGGGCGACGGCGTAGAGCGAGTAGTTGCCCGCCGGGACGTCCTTCCAGTCGAAGGCGTAGGGAGCCGTGGCGTCGGTGCCCAGCAGCTCGGTGTCGCTGTAGAACTCCACCTTCTCGACGGTGGCGCCGGGCTCCACGGCCCGGGCGTCGGCCCGCAGCGGGACGGTGGCGCCCTCGGAGAAGACCGCGCCCGCCCGGGGGCTGGTCAGGGTGGCCTGGGGGGCGGCCAGGTTCCCGCCGCAGCGGGTGCCGTTGAGGTGGAAGGCGGTGGGGTCGGCGTTGGTGCCGCTGTAGCTGAAGTTGGCGCCCGCGGTGACGGCGGCGCCGGCGGCGATGCGCGTGTTGTAGGGCGGGTTCTTGACCGTCACGGTCTTCCCCGACTGCGACCACTGCCCGTTCCAGCCCTGCTGGAGCCTCTGGTTGCCGCTGTAGTCGTACGTCAGGGTCCAGTTGTCGATCGCCTCGGAGCCCCGGTTGGTGACGGTGACCGAGGCGGTGAACCCCGATCCCCAGTCGTTCTTGGTGTAGTCGACGCTGCACTGGAGGGGCGCGGCCTGGGCGGTTCCGCTGAGGGCCGAGGTCATCCCCAGGGGGAGGGCGATCACGGCGGTGGCCGCCAGCAGCAGTCTTCCGGATCTGCCCCTGGGGGGCCTGGGTGGCACTTCCGGTACGGGTAACGCACGCATCGCGGGGTTCCCTCCTCGCGGCTCGGGGTGGGGGGTGAGCTGTGCGCGGGGTGTGCACGGGTGAGGAACTGAAACCAGTGGGAGCGCTCCCAAGAGTCAAGGTGGACATGACACCTGTCAAGACTCTGAACGAGACGACCCCGTCGAAGAAATTCGATTCGCCAATTCCTGAACGCACTCTGGCGACGACGGAGAGTTGGCGCTACGTTCTCCTCCAACCAGTGGGAGCGCTTCCACAGTCGTGCGCCAGGGACGGCGCGTACGAACGACCAGGAGCCGCTCCATGCACCCCCCACCGCACCCCCCACCGCGCCACGGCACCGCGACACACGCAGCCGCGCGCCCCGACCTCCCCAACCACTCCCCGTCCTTTCCGCTCCGCGGGCGGACCGGCCCCGGGGCGGGAACCGCCCCGGGGCCCGATCCGCGCCACGGCGGCGGTCGTTCCCCACCACCGGCCAAGGCCGCCCCGCCCGGGGCCCGTACCCGTGAACCCGACCGCACCCCCAACGCGGAGCTGGACTCCGTCGCCATCCGGAGAACCACCGAGGGAAGAGGAAAGATCGCATGACAGGCACCACTAAGCCGGCGCGCAAGCGCCGGATGGCCTTACTCGCCGCGAGTGCGCTGATAGCCGGCGCACTCGGAGCGGGCGGCATGATGCAGGGCACCGCCGTGGCGGCGCCCGCCTGCACCGTGGACTACAAGGTCGTCAACGACTGGGGCAACGGCTTCACCGCCTCGGTCACCGTGACCAACAACGCCGCCTCCGCGCTGAGCAACTGGAAGGTGGAGTGGGACTACGCCGGCAACCAGAAGGCCGGCTCGGGCTGGAACGCCACCGTGGCCCAGAGCGGCGCGCACGTGACCGTCACCGCTCCCTCCTGGAACTCCACCCTGTCCTCGGGCGGCTCCGCGAACTTCGGCTTCAACGGCACGTACTCCGGGTCGAACCCGGCGCCCAGCACGTTCAAGCTGAACGGCACCACCTGCAACGTGGACAGCGGCGACCCCGGTGACCCGGGTGACCCCGGCGACCCCGGTGACCCGGGCACCCCGGGCAACCGCGTCGACAACCCCTACGCGGGTGCCAAGCTCTACGTGAACCCCGACTGGTCGGCGCAGGCCCGCAGGAGCGGCGGTGCCGCGATCGCCAACCAGCCGACCGCCGTGTGGCTGGACCGCATCTCCGCCATCACCTCGGGTTCCGCCGGCGAGAACAGCATGGGGCTGCGCGACCACCTCGACGCGGCCCTGGCCCAGGGCGCCACCGCGCTCCAGATGGTGACCTACAACCTGCCCGGCCGCGACTGCGCCGCCCTGGCCTCCCAGGGCGAACTCGGCCCGACCGAGATCGACAAGTACAAGCGGCAGTTCATCGACCCGATCGCGGCGATCCTGTCGGACCCGAAGTACGCGAGCCTGCGCATCATCAACGTCGTCGAGATCGACTCGCTGCCGAACCTGATCACCAACGTCGGCAGCCGCCCGACGGCCACCGCCAACTGCGACACGATGCTGGCGAACGGCAACTACGTCAAGGGCGTCGGTTACGCGCTGGCCAAGCTGGGCGCGATCCCGAACGTCTACAACTACATCGACATCGGCCACCACGGCTGGCTCGGCTGGGACGACAACTTCGCCCCCACCGCCAAGCTGCTCTACCAGGCCGCCACCTCCGAGGGCTCCACGGTCAACAACGTGGCCGGCTTCGCCGCCAACGTCGCCAACTACGGCGCCCTCAAGGAGCCGCACTTCACCATCAACGACTCGGTGAACGGCACCTCGGTCCGCCAGTCCAAGTGGGTCGACTGGAACCGCTACGTCGACGAGCAGTCCTACGCCCAGGCGTTCCGCGAGGAGGCGGTCAAGGCCGGCTTCCGCTCCGACGTCGGTGTGATCATCGACACCTCCCGCAACGGCTGGGGCGGTCCGAACCGGCCCAGCGCCCCCGCGGCCAAGACCAGCCTGGACGCCTTCGTCGACGGCAGCCGCGTCGACCGCCGGATTCACACCGGCAACTGGTGCAACCAGGCCGGCGCCGGCCTCGGTGAGCGGCCGAAGGCCGCGCCCGCTCCGGGCATCGACGCCTACGCGTGGATCAAGCCCCCGGGGGAGTCGGACGGCGCCAGCGAGGACATCCCGAACGAGGAAGGCAAGAAGGCCGACCAGATGTGCGACCCGGACTACGGCGGCAACGCCCGCAACGGCAACAGCAAGTCCGGCGCCCTGGACGGCGCTCCGCTCTCGGGCCACTGGTTCCAGGCCCAGTTCGAGGAGCTGCTGCGCAACGCCTACCCGCCGATCAACTGATCGACGGTCCGTCGCGGGTGACCGACCCGGCATGACGGAGACGGCACAACGGGGGCCGGTCGGTGCGCCGACCGGCCCCTCCGCCGTGTCCGGGGACCGGGCGGCCCGGAAGAGGGGAGGCGCGGTGGCGGTGGCGGCGGCACGGCGACCGGGTGGTGGACGGGCGCCGGATCCGCCGGGCGGACGCGGTGCCCGGTCAGGAGGAGGCGCGGCGGACCAGCTCGGTGGGCAGCACCAGGCCGGCGTACTCGTCCCGGCCCGCCTTGCGGCCCTCGATCTGCTCCAGCAAAGCCCTGGCCATCGACCGTCCCATCTCCTCGATCGGCTGCCGGACGCTGGTCAGCGGCGGATCCATGTGCCGGGCGACGACCGAGTCGTCGAAGCCGACCAGCGCCACGTCCTCCGGCACCCGGCGGCCGCTCTCGCGCAGCACGGCCCGGGCCCCGGCGGCCATGACGTCCGAGGCGCAGAAGACGGCGTCCAGGTCGGGCCGCCGCTCCAGCAGCTCCCACACGGCGCGGCGGCCGCCCTCCTCGGTGAAGTCGCCCTCCGCCACCAGGCGCTCGTCCTGCTCCAGCCCGGCGGCGCGCACCGCGTCGCGGTACCCGTCGAGGCGGCACTGGGCGACGTACATGTCCAGCGGCCCGGTGACGGTGGCCACCGTGCGGCGGCCGCGGCCGATCAGGTGCTCGACGGCGGCCTGCGCGCCGGCGGTGTTGTCGCAGTCGACGTAGGGCACCGGCTCGTCGCCGCTGCGGCGGCCGCTGAGGACGGCGGGCATCTCGATGCTCTGCAGCAGGTCGGGGAGGGAGTCGTCGGCGTGGACCGAGACCAGCAGGACCCCGTCCACCCGGTGGGCGGTGACGTACTGGGCGAAGCGCTCGCGCTCCTTGGGGGTGCGGATCAAGGTGAGCAGCAGCTGCATGTCGGTGTCGGCGAGTTCGGCGCTGACGCCGCGGATGATCCCGGAGAAGTACGGTTCGGCGAAGAGTCTGGTCTCGGCCTCGGGGATGACCAGTGCGATCGCGTCGGTGCTGCCCGCCGCCAGCGCACGGGCCGCCCGGTTGGGCACGTAGCCCAGCTCGGCGATCGCCTGCTGGACGGCGTTGCGGGTCTGGTCGCTGACGTTGGCCGCGCCGTTGATCACGCGGGAGACGGTGCCGCGGCCCACCCCCGCGTAGGCGGCGACCTGCTCCAGAGTGGGCCTGCGCCCCCGCCTTCCGCTCACTGTCATGACCGCCTCCCCGGGTCGTAAGGACTCGCCCGCACAGGACCGGGTCGGCCCCGTGCTCCAGTATTGATCAGCCACAGAAGCTAACAGCCGCATAACTGCGCCCGGTCAGTCTGTCCATTCCCTTGACACCCGCGCCAGGGACCCGAGACCCTTCAACCCATCACGTCTGGGAGCGCTCCCAAAGGACCGGACCCATACAGAACCCGTACGTTCCCACCCGAGCCGCGGCACTCGAAACCACACCGCGGTCCCCCACACCCTTCCACGGCCGGGAGTGAAACGTCAGGGCGCTAGGAGGACGCAGTGCGCAGTACCCGCACCACCCGCCGAGGCGTTGCCCTCATGGCCGCCGCGGCGATCGGCACCAGCCTGCTCGCCGGGTGCGCGAGCGACGAGGACTCGGGCACCGACGCCGGCGGGAGCGACAGCAAGGGCAAGACGGTCATCACCGTCGGCCTCTTCGGCACCTTCGGCTTCCAGGAGGCCGGGCTCTACGAGGAGTACGAGAAGCTCAACCCGAAGGTCAAGATCGAGCAGACCGTCATCGAGCGGAACGAGAACTACTACCCGCAGCTCCTCACGCGCCTGGGCAGCAACAGCGGTCTCGCCGACATCCAGGCCATCGAGGTGGCCAACATCGCCGAGGTGGTCCAGACCCAGTCCGACAAGTTCGTGGACCTGGGCAAGGCGGACGGCGTCAGCAAGGACGACTACTTCCCCTGGAAGTGGGAGCAGGCCACCAACCCCGAGGGCAAGACCATCGGTCTGGGCACCGACGTCGGCCCGATGGCCCTGTGCTACCGCAAGGACCACTTCGAGGCCGCCGGCCTGCCCACCGACCGCGAAGAGGTCGGCAAGCTGTGGGCGGGCGACTGGGGCAAGTACATCGAGGTGGGCAAGCGGTTCCAGCAGAACGCCCCCGAGGGCGTGGCCTGGGTCGACTCGGCCGGCGGCGTGTACAACGCGGTGATCTCCTCCAGCGCCAAGCGGTACTACAGCGAGCAGGGCAAGCTGATCTACAAGGACAACCCGGCCGTCAAGGAGGCCTGGGACCTGGCCGCCGAGGCCGCCACCGCGGGGCTGACGGACAAGGAGCAGCAGTTCACGCCGCCGTGGGACAAGTCCATGAACAACGGCACCTTCGCCACCATCTCCTGCCCGCCGTGGATGCTCGGCTACATCCAGGACAAGGGCGGCGACAAGGCGAAGGACAAGTGGGACGTCGCCCAGGCCCCCAAGCCCGGCAACTGGGGCGGCGCCTTCCTCGGCGTCCCGGAGACCAGCAGGCACAAGGAGGAGGCGATCAAGCTCGCCGCCTGGCTGACCGCCCCGACCCAGCAGGCCAAGCTCTTCGCCGAGCGCGGCAGCTTCCCGAGCACGCCGGGTTCGTACAAGACCCCCGAGGTCGCCGAGGCCAAGCACGAGTTCTTCTCCAACGCCCCGATCGGCCAGATCTTCTCCGCCGCCGCCGAAGGCGTCCCCACCCAGGTGATCGGCCCGAAGGACCAGGTCATCCAGGAGAACATCGTCAACAGCGGCCTGCTCCAGATCGACCAGAAGGGCGTCTCCCCGGACAAGGCGTGGGAGTCGGCCACCAAGACAGTCGACAACGCACTGGACGAGTGATCGACAAGTGACCACTACCGGTTCGCCGGTGACCGCGCCCCCCGCCGAGCAGGGGGGCGCGGCCCCGCGCCACAGCACGGCTCCCTCCTCCCGCGAGCAGAAGCGGCGGGAGCGCCGCAGCCGCTGGTACCAGCGGGACGTGAAGTGGAGCCCGTACGCGTTCGTCACCCCGTTCTTCCTCTTCTTCGGGGCCTTCAGCCTCTTCCCGCTGCTCTACACGGGCTGGGCGTCGCTGCACAAGGTCTCCCTGACGGCCCCCACCGAGATGGAGTGGGCCGGCCTGCACAACTTCTCCCGGCTGTTCGAGGACGACTTCTTCTGGAACGCCCTGCGCAACACCTTCAGCATCGGGATCATCTCCACCGTCCCCCAGCTGCTGATCGCCATCGGACTGGCCCACCTGCTCAACTACAGGCTGCGCGGCGCGACGTTCTTCCGCGTGGCGATGCTGGCCCCCTACGCCACCTCGGTGGCGGCGGCGACCCTCGTCTTCGTCATGCTCTTCGGCTACGACTACGGCATGATCAACTGGGCGCTGGGGGCCGTCGGGATCGACCCGATCGACTGGCACAACGACGCCCTCAACTCCCACCTGGCGATCTCCGCCATCGTGATCTGGCGCTGGACCGGCTACAACACCCTCATCTACCTCGCCGCCATGCAGGCGGTGCCCAAGGACCTGTACGAGTCGGCCTCGCTGGACGGCGCGTCGCGCTGGCAGCAGTTCCTCCACGTCACCATCCCCTCGCTGCGGCCGACGATCCTGTTCACGGTCGTCGTCTCCACCATCGGCGCGACGCAGCTCTTCGGTGAGCCCCTGCTGTTCAACCCCGCCGGCGGCGCGAACGGCGGCTCGGACCACCAGTTCCAGACCCTCGGCCTGTACCTCTACGAGCAGGGCTGGGTGAACCTGCACCTGGGCCGTGCCTCGGCCATCGCCTGGATGATGTTCCTCCTGCTGGTCCTGATCGGGCTGGTCAACTGGCTGGTCAGCCGGTGGATGCGGAGGGGCGAGACGGGCCGCAAGACCGCGAGGAGGCGCTCATGAGCGCGTTGAAGACCGACAGCGCGCCGTCCCCGCGGACGGCGGCCGGCCGGCCGCGGCCCGAGCACCGCGCCGGCCGCCGGCGGGGCCGGGGGCGGGCCGCCACCGCCGGCGGCCAGCTGCACGCCGGCAGGATCACGTACGCGGTACTGGCCGTGGTCACCGTGATCGCGCTGTTCCCGCTGTTCTGGACGGCCGTGGCCGCCTCCCGGAACAACACCCGGCTGGCGGAGACGCCGCCGCCGTTCTGGTTCGGCGGCAACCTGTTCAAGAACCTCGAGATCGCCTGGACCGACGCCAACATGGGCCTGGCGCTGCTCAACACCACGATCGTCGCCGGCTCGGTCGCGGCCGGGACCGTGCTGTTCGGGACGATCGCCGGCTTCGCCTTCGCCAAGCTGCGGTTCCGCTTCCGGAACCTGCTGCTGCTGCTGACCATCGGCACCATGATGGTCCCGCCGCAGCTCAGCGTGGTGCCGCTGTTCATGGCCATCGCCGAACTGGAGTGGACCAACCAGCTCCAGTCCGTCATCCTGCCCACCTTCGTCAGCGCCTTCGGCGTGTTCTTCATGCGGCAGTACCTGCTGGAGGCCCTGCCGACGGAGCTGATCGAGGCAGCCCGGGTGGACGGCGCGAGCAGCCTGCGCATCCTGTGGCACGTGGTCTTCCCCGCCGCCCGGCCCGCGATGGCCGTGCTGGGGATGCTGACCTTCGTGATGGCCTGGAACGACTTCTTCTGGCCGATCATCGCGCTGACCCAGCAGAACCCCACCGTCCAGGTGGCCCTGACCGGCCTGGGACGCGGCTACATCCCCGACCAGTCGGTGATCATGGCCGGTGCGCTGCTGGGCACCCTTCCCCTGCTGCTGATCCTGGCCGTCTTCGGCAAACAGATCGTCGGCGGCATCATGCAGGGGGCGGTCAAGGGCTGACCCATCCGGGTCCCCGCCCCGGCCGCAACCCGACCCCCACAGACCAACCCTTCCGTACGACCGTTGATGGGAGCGCTCCCATATGAGCCAATCCTCCTTCCCCGCGAACTTCCTGTTCGGCTCGGCCACCTCCGCCTACCAGGTCGAGGGCGCAGCCGACGAGGACGGCCGGACCCCGTCGATCTGGGACACCTTCTGCCGCACCCCCGGCAAGGTGCTCGGGGGCGACACCGGCGACGTCGCCGTGGACCACTACCACCGCTGGCGCGACGACGTCCAGCTGATGGCGGACCTCAACCTCAACGCCTACCGCTTCTCCATCTCCTGGTCCCGGGTCCAGCCCACCGGCCGCGGCCCGGCCGTCCAGCGGGGCCTGGACTTCTACCGCTCGCTCGTCGACGGGCTGCTGGAGAAGGGCATCACCCCCTGGATCACCCTGTACCACTGGGACCTCCCCCAGGAGCTGGAGGACGCCGGCGGCTGGCCCGAGCGCGCCACCGCCGAGCGGTTCGCGGAATACGCCTCGCTGGTGGCCGGCGCGCTCGGCGACCGCGTGGAGCGGTGGACCACCCTCAACGAGCCGTGGTGCTCGGCCTACCTCGGCTACGGCTCCGGCGTCCACGCCCCCGGCCGCACCGACCACACCGCCGTGCTCCAGGCCGCCCACCACCTCAACCTCGCCCACGGCCTGGGCGTCCAGGCGCTGCGCGCCGCCCTCCCCGGCCGCGCCCAGATCGGCATCAGCATCAACCCGGCCGCGGTGCGGGCGCTGACCGACGAGCCCGAGGACCTGGACGCCAGGCGGCGCATCGACGCCCTGGCCAACCGGATCTTCGACGGCCCGATGCTCCGCGGCGTGTACGACGACGACCTGATCCAGGACACCTCCCGCCTGACCGACTGGAGCTTCGTCCGGGACGGCGACCTGGAGAACATCCACCAGCCGCTGGACGCGCTGGGCATCAACTACTACACGCCCACCCTGGTGTCCGCCGCCGCCGACCGGAAGCTGCCCCGCCGGGACGGCCACGGCGGCGGCACGCAGTCGCCCTGGCCGGCCTCGGAGGACATCGCCTTCCACCAGACCCCGGGCGAGACCACCGACATGGGCTGGACGATCGACCCGACCGGGCTGCACGACCTGCTCATGCACTACCACCGCGAGACCGGCGGCCTGCCGCTGTACATCACCGAGAACGGCATGGCCCGCGACGACAAGCCGTCCCCCGACGGCTCCGTCCACGACCCCGAGCGCATCGCCTACCTCCACAGCCACCTGGGCACCGTGCAGCGGGCGATCGCCGACGGCGCCGACGTGCGCGGCTACTTCCTGTGGTCCCTGCTGGACAACTTCGAGTGGGCCTACGGCTACAGCAAGCGCTTCGGCGCGGTGTACGTGGACTTCGAGACCCTGGCCCGCATCCCCAAGTCCAGCGCCCTGTGGTACGCCCAGGTCGCCCGGACCGGTGTGCTCCGGGCTCCGGAGGCCGCCCTGGAGGAGCCGGTGGCCGACTGACCGCCGGCCGGCCGCGGCCCGTTCCGGGAACCCGGGCGGGGCGCAGCGGGCGTGGGGGGTGGAGACCGCTGCGCCCCGCCTGCCGTGGGGGGCGGCCGGCTGGGGCGGGGGCCCTGTGGGGACGGGGCCCCCGTGGGAGTGGTGCTACGGGGCGGTCCGGGCGGCGTGCCCGTCCGGATCGCCCGCCGCCTCCTGCGGGCCGGACGGAAGCGGGCCGGACGAGACCGGGCCGACCCCGGGGGCCGGATCCGCCGTCGCGGCGCCGGCCAGGACCAGGCCGCCGACCGCGAGGACCGCCGCCACGGCCGCGTCGGCGATCGGCTGCCGCCGCCCGCCCGGGCGGCGCCGCTGCACGGCGATGCTCATCTCTTCCGCTCCTGCCTCGGTTCGTCGGGGGAACGTGGACGAGGAGCACGCTAGCGACCCCGGTGCGGGGCAACCACCCGTTGCGGACCGCTTCCCGGGAACTTATGGCTCCCTTAAGGCGGGCCTACGGAACCGCTCAGGTACCGCCACTACCGGCGCACGCGCCGTCGCACACCGTGTCCGCGCCGGCTGAGCCGGCCGGGCTCCGCGTCCGCGGGCGTGCCGCGCAGGAAGAGCAGGACCCGTATCTCCGCTCCCCCGAGCACCGAGCGGCCGATCCGCACGTCGCCGCCGGTGGACTCCGCCACCCGCCGCACGATGTCCAGGCCGAGCCCCGTCGAGCCCGGCCCGCCGTCGCCGTGGCCGCGGCGCAGCGCCGCGTCGGGGTCGCCGATGCCCGGTCCGGCGTCGGAGACCAGCACGATCACCGAGTCACCGGACGCGCCCCGGTGCACGTCCACGGCGAACGCGGTGCCCTCGGGGGTGTGCCGGAAGACGTTGCCCAGCAGCGCGTCGAGGGCGGCGGCCAGGTCGGAGCGGGCCACGGGGACGCGCACGGGCCCCTCCACGCCGGCCAGCCGCACCTCGCGGCCCTCGTCCTCGGCGAGGGCGGACCAGAACGCCATCCGGTCCCGGATCACCTCCGAGGCGTCGCAGACGGCGGCGCCGGGGGCGCCGGGCGGCTGGGTGCGCTGCTCGCGTGCGGTGCGGATGATGTGGTCCACCTCGCGCTCCAGCTGGGCGACGGCCGCGCGGGTCTGCTCGGCCGCGTCCCCGTCGCCCAGCGAGGCGGTGTTCAGGCGCAGCACGGTCAGCGGGGTGCGCAGCCGGTGGGAGAGGTCGGCGGCCAGCTCGCGCTCGTTGGCCAGCAGCTGCGCGACCTGGTCGGCCATGGAGTTGAACGCGGCCGCCGCCCAGCGCAGTTCGGCCGGCCCCTCCACCGGGACCCGCACCGCCAGCCGCCCGGCCCCCAGCTCCTTCGCCGCCCGGGCCAGCCCCTCGGCGGCGCCCACCATCCGGGTGCCGAGCCGGTCGGCGATGACGACGGAGGCGGCGACGAGCGCGAGTCCGGTCCCGGCCAGGACGAGCCAGGCGGTGGTGACGCCGCCGGTCACCTCCTCCTCGGGCACGAACACCTCCACCACCGAGGTGCCGGTGGTGGTGACGACCGGCTGGAGCAGCGCGAAGCCGCCCTCCACCGGCACGACGGCGGCCCCCTGCAGGGGCGCCTCGGCCCTGAGGTCCTCCTCGGACACCCGCCGGGTGCCGAGCTGCGCGGCCCCGTCGTCCCGGCCGGGGGGCGCGTACACCGCGACCCGCTCGTCCAGCCCGCGGGGCAGGCTGGCCAGGGCGCGCCGGAGCTCCTCCCGGTCGCCGGTGACCACGAGCACGGGGGTCACGGAGGAGGCCACCCGCTCGGCGCCCGCGAACGCCCGGTCGCGGGCCATCTCCCTGACCACCAGCGCCAGGGGGACGGCGAAGGCCACCACGACCATCGCGGTGACCGCGATGCACACCTTGACCAGGGCCCACCTCATGCGCCGCGGTCCTCCCCCGCGCCGCCGGCGCCGTCCGCTCCCCCCGTCCGCCTCATGGCCGCGCGGTCTCCTGCGGGGGCTCCAGCTTGACCCCCACGCCGCGCAGCGTGTGGAGGTAGCGGGGACTGGCGGCCGTCTCCCCGAGCTTCCGGCGCAGCCAGGAGAGGTGGACGTCGATGGTCTGGTCGTCGCCGTAGCTCTGCTGCCAGACCTCGGCCAGCAGCTCCCTGCGCGGCACGACGACGCCGGGGCGTCCGGCCAGGAAGGCCAGCAGGTCGAACTCGCGGCGCGTCAGGTCCAGCCGCCGGCCGTCCAGTTCGGCCTGCCGGCGCAGCGGGTCGACGGCCAGCCCGCCGACCCGGATCACCCGGTCCTCCCCGCCCGGCGCGCCCGGTCCGGCGGCCGCGCCACGCGCCCGGCGCAGCACGGCGGCCATGCGGGCCGACAGGTGCTCGACGGAGAACGGTTTCACCAGGTAGTCGTCGGCGCCGTCGTTGAGCAGCCGGACGATCTCCGCCTCGTCGTCCCGCGCCGTGGCGACGATGACGGGGACCTGGGTGACGCCGCGCAGCATCTTCAGCGCCTCGGAGCCGTCCAGGTCGGGGAGGCCGAGGTCGAGGATCACCACGTCGAAGCCGACGTGCGCGACCTCCCGCAGCGCCTCCAGGGCGGTCCCGACGCTGCGGACGGTGTGGGAGGCCTCCGACAGGTGGCGTATCAGCGCGGAGCGGACGAACTGGTCGTCCTCGACGACGAGTACACGTGCCATGGGCGGCACGTTACGGCATGCGCGGACATGCCAAGGAGGCGTCGGCGGGGGGCGGCGGGCCTCGAACGGGCGGGCGGAAGCGGTTAGGGTGCGCGGGATGCGACGAGGACTGGTCCACGCGGGGGCGTGGCTGCTCGCCAGCGGGGCGGCGGTGACGCTCTCCTGGTTCGGCGTGCGCGTCGTGGTCCCGGACACCGCGTACGAGGGACCGGCCGCCCTGCCGCTCACCGGGCGGCCGCCGGCCCCGCCGGCGAGCGCGGGCGGTGAGCCGCGGACGGACTCCACCCGGCGTCCCCTGCCGCCCCCGGGCACGGACGCCGCCGGGGCCCCGCGCTCCTCCTCCCCGGCCGGACCGACGGGCGCCCTCCGCACCGCGGGGCCGCCGGGCGCCTCCCGCACCGCGGACCGGGCCGGCCGCGGGGACGGCGGCCACGGTCCGGACGCCTCCGGCGGGCAGCGTCCGCGCGAGGCGTCCGGCACGGTGGAGAGCCACGACCTGCGCGGCGGCCGGGTCGTCTTCGACCTGGGGCCCGACTCCGCGACGCTGGTCTCCGCCTCGCCCAACGGGGGCTGGGAGATGCGGGTCTGGCAGGAGAGCCACTGGATACGGGTGACCTTCACCCGCGGCGGCGAGGCCTCGTCCGCCCACTGCGCGTGGAACGGCTCCCCGCCCCGGGTGGTGATCGACGAGCACGGCGGCTGACCGGGGCCGGCGGCCGGGGGCGGTGCGCGCCCGGCGCGGGCGGGGGTCAGCTCCGGAAGACGGAGTCGGGCGGCCGCGGCGAGGGGACGGCGGTGGCGTCCGTGACGGGGGCGGCGCCGCCGGTGAAGTCGGCGAGCGCCCGCCCGTGCTCGACCCGGCCGGGGTGCGGGTCGCCGGCCGCCCGCCGGGTCAGCTCGGCGACGGGCAGCGCCCGGTCGGAGGCGGCCAGGACGGCGTTGCCGAAGCGCCGCCCCCGCAGCACGGCCGGATCGGCGGTCAGGCACAGCTCGGGGAAGACGGCGGCGGCGGTGGCGATCTGCCCGCGCAGGTGGGACAGCGGCGGGCCGTCGGCGAGGTTGGCGGCGTAGATCCCGCCGGGGCACAGCACCCGGCGGACCTCGGCCAGGAACTCGGTGCTGGTCAGGTGCGCGGGGGTGCGGGCGCCGCCGAAGACGTCGGCGACGACCACCTCGGCCCAGTCCTCGGGGATCCTGGGGAGCGCGGCGCGGGCGTCGCCGCCGCGCACCCGTATCCGCCAGGAGCCCTCCAGCGGCAGTTCGCGGCGGACCAGGGCGGTCAGGGCGGTGTCCAGCTCGACCACCTGCTGGGTGGAGCGGGGGCGGGTGGCGGCGGTGTAGCGGGCCAGGGTGAGCGCCCCGCCGCCCAGGTGGAGCACCCGCAGCGGCCGCCCGGGCGGGGCGGCCAGGTCGATCAGGTGGCCGATCCGGCGCTGGTACCCGAAGTCCAGGTGCGCCGGATCGTCGAGGTCCACGTGGGACTGGGGGGCACCGTCGAGCGCCAGCGTCCAGGCGCGCGGCCGGTCCGGATCGGGCAGCAGCTCGGCCAGCCCGCCGCCGACCCGCTCGCTCACCGGCTCCCGGTTCCGCCTGCCGCCCTCGCGCCGCCGTCCGTTCCTCGCCACCCGGCCAGTATCGCCCGTGCGGCCCGCCCGCCTCAGGCGAGGCCGTGGGAGCGGCCCCGCCCGCGGGGGCGGTCGCGGCCGTCGGCGGCGGCGATCGTCCGGGCCGCCTCGCCCAGCGCGGCGCGCAGCCGCGCCGGCTCGGTGAGCCCGCAGTGCGCGCTCTCCGGCGGCACCAGCCAGCCCGCGCCCACGACGGGCGGGGCGCCGGGCGGGCCGCCGGGGCGGTGGGCGCGGGCGCAGGAGCTGCCGGGCAGGTCCCAGCCGTCCGCGGTGCCCGGCGGCACCAGGAAGCCCAGGACGTCGCCCGTGCCGTCGTGCAGCACCGGGCCGACGCCCTCGCGCAGGCGCAGGATGTCGACGGCCTCCAGCCCCTGGCGCGCGGGCACGGTCACCAGGTCGCAGGGCGTGTGCACCGGTCCGGCGCCCTCCGCGCCGTCCGGGGCGGGCCGCTCACCGGCCGGTGGGCGGCCGACGGTTTCGTAGCCGGTGTCCAGCAAGGGGACCCCTCCTCCGCGGTCTCTGCACAGGATGCAACGAACCGGGGTGTCAAGCGCTACGGGGCAATCCCCCCGCAAAGGATGGCAGTTCATGGCAGATCACGTGTCGGATATCCCTTTTTTCGGCATAACGCGCCGATATCGTGCGGCAGCGGCCGGTACGGTCCGGGCCATGGCGTCGTCACCGTCACCTTCAGCGCAGGCGGGGCCGGACCGCCAGCCGAACCTGGCCTTCCGGCGGTTGCGCGGGCGGCTCTCGCCCGGCGAGTTCGCCGCGGCCGTCCGCCGGGCGGCCAGGGAGATAGGCGAGAGCGTCTCCTGCGACGCCCGGTACGTGGGCCGGGTGGAGGCCGGTGAGATCCGGTGCCCCAACTACGCCTACGAGCGGGTGTTCCTGCACATGTTCCCGGGGTACTCGCTGACCGACCTGGGCTTCGAGCCCCGCCAGGCGGTCCGTGGGCGCACCGCGCGCGGACGCGGGGCGTACGGCCACGCAGACGCTCCCCGAGGAGCACGAGTGCGCCCCGGATCCTCCCGCCCCGAGCACCTCTCCGGAAGCCCCGGACCGAACGACGAGGAGAGCGACGTGCTGCGTCGCGCGTTCATGACCGGGGGCCCGGCCGCCGTGGCGGCGGCCTCCCTGGGCCCCACCCTGTTCCCGGCGCGGGCCGCGGCCGCCGGCGCCCCGGACGCCCCGGCCCCCCGGCCCGTTCCCGCCGGCCGCCCGGGCGAGACCGAGGCGGCGGCCGTCGAGGAGACCGTGCGCCACATCCGGCTGCTGGACGACCGGCACGGCGCCGACGACATCTACCGGCAGGCGGGCGAGGCGCTGCGCACCGCCTACGGCCTGCTGGACGCCGGCGCGCGCAGCCAGGCGGTCACCGACCGGCTGCACGCCGGCGCCGGGGAGCTGGCCATCTCGGTGGGCTGGCTGGCCCACGACTGCGGCCGCTGGGCCGAGGCCCGCCCGCACTACGCCGAGGCCCTGGCCACCGCCCGCGTCGCCGGCGACCCGGCGCTGGAGGCGCACGCCTTCTGCAACACCTCGTTCCTGGCCCGCGACGCCGGCCGCCCCCGGGAGGCGGTGCGGGCCGCGCAGGCCGGGCAGCACGTGGCCGGACAGCTGGGCTCGCACCGGCTGCTGTCCCTGCTGGCGGTGCGCGAGGCGGGCGGCTGGGCGGGGCTGGCGGACCGCGCCGCCTGCGAGGAGGCCCTCGGCCGCGCGCGCACCCTGTTCGAGCGCGGCCCCACGGACGCCGACCCGGAGTGGATGTCCTTCTACGGCGAGGCCGAGCTGGACGGGTTGGAGGCGCAGTGCTGGGCGGCCCTGGGCGATTGGGGGCGCGCGGCCCGGCGCGCACGCCGCGCGGTGGCCCTCCAGGACCCGCACTTCGTGCGCAACACCGCGCTGTTCACGGCCGAACTGGCGGGCGACCTGGCCGGGCAGGGGGACGTGGAGGAGGCCGCCGGGGCCGGGTGCCGGGTGCTGGACCTGCTCGACCAGGTGCGCTCCTCGCGCATCCGCTCCATGCTGGACGGCACCGCCCGGCGGCTGCGCCACCACCGCGGCGTCCCGGCCGTCGCGGACTTCCTGGACCGCCACGCCGAACCGCCGGGCCACGCCCGGCCGGCCTGACGGCGCCCCGGGCCGAGGGCGCCGCCGGGCCGGCGGCGCTCACTCCAGGTGGCCCCGGTCGTTCCAGCTCTCGATCGCGGGCTCCCCGTACGCCCAGCCCAGCACCGACAGCGATCCCGGGTCCAGCCGCAGGCGGGCGGCGAAGGACGGGTCCAGCCCCAGCCAGCGCGCGCCCAGCACCCTGAGCACGTGGCCGTGGGCGAAGACGACCGTGTCCCGGTCCGCCGAGCGCGCCCAGGCGACCACCTCGTCGGCGCGGGCGGCGACCTCCTCCAGCCGCTCGCCGCCCACCACGCCGTCCCGCCAGATCAGCCACTCCTCGCCGGCCCGCTCCCGGATGGCCGGGGCGCTCAGCCCCTCGTAGGCGCCGTAGTCCCACTCCATCAGGGCGTCCCAGTCCGCGGCCCGGTCGCCCAGGCCCGCCAGGTCGCAAGTCTCCCGGGCCCTGGAGAGGGGGCTGGTGCGCACCTCGGCGCCCGGCAGCCCGTTCCAGGGAGCGCGGGCCAGCCGCTCGCCCAGTGCTCTCGCCGCCCGGCGCCCCTCCTCCAGCAGGGGGACGTCGGTACGGCCGGTGTGCTGACCGGACCGGGACCATTCGGTCTGTCCGTGCCGGACCAGCAGGACGCGCGCTGTCATCTGTCGGGACCTTTCGCCGTTCGACCTCTCCCGCGGCGGCCCGCGCACCCGCGGTCCGCCGCCCGGACATCATCACGTGCCCGGTTGCCCGGCCGTCGGGCAGCCCCCGCCGTGTCCTTGCGCCGACCGGCGGGCGGACGGGTCCGGCGCACCCGGAAGGGACCTCAACTCCCCCGGTGTCACAGCCGGATGCCACACTTCCGCGGGTGAGCCACATCCCCGACAGCCAACCGACGACAGCCCTGCGCCGGCGGCTCGCCGAGCTGCGCGGCCCGGACGTCGCGCCGCGGCCGCTCGACGCGCGGGCGCTCGCCGCGCTGGCCGCCAATCCCGGCTGCCGCCGCCGCGCGCTGCTGGACGGCGCCGGGGTGGACAAGGGCGCGCTGGCCGAGGCGCTGGGCGCGCCCGCCCCCTTCGGCCGGTCCCAGTTCGCGTTCTCCCGCGGCCACGCCTTCGAGGCCCGGGTGAAGGGGGACGGCGGCGCCGAGCTGATGCGGCTGGTCCACGCGCGCACCGGCGCCCCGGGCACCCCGGCCCCCGAGCCCGGCGGGATCGCCGTCCCCGACCTGACGGCGGCCGGTCCGGCCGGGCGGGCCGAGCGGACCAGGCTCGCCCTGGAGCGGGCCGCGGCCGACGGCGGCTGGACGCTGCTGGACCACCCGATGCTGGAGCTGGAGGTGGCCGGCGCCGCCACCTACCTGGAGCCCGACGCGGTGGCGGTCCACCCCGACGGGCGACGCACGGTGGTGGAGATCAAGTCCTTCCCGATCCTGGACGGTTCGGCCGATCCGGCCAAGGTGGGCGCCGCCGCCCGGCAGGCCGCGGTCTACGCCCTGGCCCTGGAGGCGCTCGGCGGCCGGGTGGACGAGCGGGCCCTGCTGGTCTGCCCGAAGGACTTCTCCAACCTGCCCGCCGCCGAGGCCGTCGACCTGCGCAGGCAGCTGGCCGCCACCCGGCGCCAGCTCGCCCGGCTGACCAGGCTGGCGGAGATCGCCGCCGCGCTGCCGGAGGGCGTCACCTTCGATCCCGCCCGGCCGCCCCGGGAGCTGGCCGACGCCGTGCGGGCGGTCCCGGCGGCGTACGCGCCGCAGTGCCTGTCCACCTGCGAGCTGGCCTTCCACTGCCGCGAGCGGGCCCGCGCGGCGGGCGCCGTGGAGGCCCTGGGCCGCGAGGTCCGCGGGGAGCTGGGCGGGCTGGCGACGCTGGAGGCCGTCCTGGCGGCGGCCCGCTCCGGCGACGGCGGCGACGGGGGCTGCGGGCCGGACGACCCGGCCGCGGCCGCGCTGCGCCACGCGGCCCGGCTGCGGGCCGAGGCCCTGTCGGCCGCGGGGTCCGCCGCGGGCGGCGGCGCGGCGGTCCCCGCCCCGGGGAGGCCCCGGTGTCCCTGATCTCCACCCTGGCCCGCGTCGAGGCCGCCGCCACCGGGCGGGCCCGGCCCCTGGCGACGGTCCGCCACCGGCACCTGGCCGAACGCCCCATGGTCCTGGTGCCGCTGACCACCGCCGGCGAGGTGGGCGCACCGCTGGGCGCGATGGTGGGCACCGACCGGGACGCGCCGCGCCTGCTGGTCGTGCCGCAGCCGCGCGACCGCACGCTGCGGTCCGCCTTCCTCGCCGAACTGGCCGAGGCCGTCCTGCCCCACCTGGAGTCCGCGCAGGACGAGGTCGAGCTCCAGGAGCGCACCGAGAAGGACCCCGGGACGGGCCGGCGGGTCAAGGTCGAGGCCGAACTGTGCGCCGACGCTCCGCAGTTGGTCGTGCCGAACACCGCGGGCGTCGCCTACGTGCGGCTGCTGGGCCGCTCCATGCGCTTCCGCCGCACCGCGGAGGAGGAGCCGGACAACCCGCACCCCGCCCCGCCCCGGCTGCCGCTGCTGGGCCGGTGGCTGACGCACTACGGGGAGCGGGCCCGGGTGCCCGGCTCCTCGCTGCTGGTGGCCGCCACGGAGCTGCTGGCCCGCCACTGGGCGACGGGGCAGAGCCGGCTGGAGGACCAGCACCTGGGCGCGCTGCTGGCCTGGATCACCGCCCCGGAGGGCACATCGGGCGCCGAGGCGGCCCACCGCGCGGAGCTGGCGCGCGGCGAGGACGGGCTGCTGCTCACCCCGCCCGCCGGCCCCGCCACCGACCCGGCCTTCGACAACCGCAGGCTCGCGCCGGCCGTCGCCCGCTACGACGCGGGGCTGCCCGGCGCCGAGGAGGAGGTCCGCGCCCTGGTCGCCACCCAGCTGCGGCCCACCTGGGACGCGGTGTGGCGGGCGCTGGACCTGCTGCGCGAGCTGCCGCCGGGCGCCCGGGTCGCCGACCGCTGGAAGCGCGACCGCTGGTCCTACACCGCCCACCGCGACCGGCTGCGCGCCGGCGAGCCCCCGCAGCCGAGGCGGGACGACGCGGTGACGGCGGCCCGCAAGCTCGCCGCGCGGGAGACGGCGCTGGCGGAACTGGCCGCGCAGGAGGCGCTGGACGACCCCCTGGCGATGGCCGAGCGGCGGCTGGCCGGCCAGGCGTTCGCCGGCGAGGTCACCGCGGTGGAGATGGCGTACTCGGCGGGGAAGCGGCCGATGCCGCGTCCGCTGGTCACCGTCCGCACCGAGGACCTGCCGCACCTGGAGGAGGGCGTCCGGGTGTACCGGGCCCTGGACGACGGGCGCACCCAGCCGGGCGAGTTCACCGGCTCCCCCGGGCCCGGCCTGCTGACCGTCCGGCTGACCGGCGGCATGGGGCGCGCGAGGACGCCCGAGGCCGGATCGGTGCCTGAGGAGGGCGAGACGGTGTGCTGGACGCTGTTCGAGCACGCGCCGCGCGGCGGGCCCGACCTGCCGGATCCGGAGCGGACACCGTGGACGCACGGCGGTCCGCCCGATCCCGACGCCCTCGACGCACCCGACCCCGTGACGGCGGAGGACCTGCTGTGACCGAGACCGTGGCCGACCCCCCGGCGGCCGGTGCGGCCGCCCCCGACCCCGGCGCGGCCGCCGCCGCGGCGACCGACGCGATCCTGCGCGACACCCTCTCGGGGGCCCACCGGGGCGTGGTGGTGGACTCGCCGCCGGGTGCCGGCAAGACCACGCTGGTGGTGCGGGCGGCGCGGGAGCTGGCCGCGACGGGACGGCCGCTGATGATCGTCGCCCAGACCAACGCCCAGGTGGACGATCTGGTGGACCGGCTGGCCACGGCGGATCCCGAGCTGCCCGTCGGGCGCCTGCACAGCAGCGAGGCCCAGCCCTACGACCCCGTGCTGGACCGGCACGACTCGGTGGTGAAGTCCTCGAAGGCCGCGGACCTGGCCGGGCTGGACGTGGTGGTCTCCACCGCCGCGAAGTGGGCGCACGCGGCCGGCGCGGGGCCGTGGGAGCAGGCCATCGTGGACGAGGCGTACCAGATGCGGTCCGACGCGCTGCTGGCCGTCGCCGGGCTCTTCGAGCGGGCGCTGTTCGTCGGGGACCCCGGCCAGCTCGACCCGTTCAGCCAGGTCGGCGCCGAGCAGTGGGCGGGGCTGTCGTACGACCCGTCGGCCAGCGCGGTCACCACGCTGCTGGCGCACAACCCGGGCCTGCCCGTGCACCGGCTGCCGGTCTCCTGGCGGCTGCCGGCCTCGGCCGCGCCGCTGGTGTCGCGGGCGTTCTACCCGTACACCCCGTTCCGCAGCGGCACCGGGCCGGACGACCGGCGGCTGGAGTTCTGCGCGCCCCCGGACGGGTCGCCGGTGGACCGGGTCCTGGACGAGGCGGCCTCCTGCGGGTGGGGGCTGCTGGAGCTGCCGGCCCGCCGCACCCCGCGCACCGACCCGGAGGCCGTGGCGGCCGTGGCGGCCGTGGTGCGGCGGATGCTGGAGCGCGGCGGGCTGGCCCACGGGGAGCGCTCGGCGGCGCCCGCCCCGGTGACCGCCGACCGGATCGCGGTGGGCACCGCCCACCGGGACCAGGCCGCGGCGGTGCGCGCGGCCCTGGCCGCCGCGGGGGTCTGCGGCGTCGCGGTGGACACCGCCAACCGGCTCCAGGGCCGGGAGTTCGACGTGACGGTGGTGCTCCACCCGCTGTCGGGCCGCCCGGACGCCACGGCCTTCCACCTGGAGACGGGACGGCTGTGCGTGCTGGCCTCGCGCCACCGGCACGCCTGCGTGGTGGTCTGCCGCGCGGGCGTGGCCGAGCTGCTGGACGAGCACCCGTCCGTCGAGCCCGTCCGGCTGGGCGCGGAGGTGAAGTTCCCGGACGGCTGGGAGGCCAACCACGCGGTCCTGGCGCACCTGGCGGAGCACACCGTCCGCCTGTGAACCGTCCGGGACGCCGGGCGCCCTGCGGGCACAGGGGGAAGGGGGGAACAATGGAACGCTGCCCACCGAACCGACGGAGGTATCTCCATGCCCGAGCCGCAGCCGGCTCCGGACCCGCGCGGCGGACCGCGCCACCGGCGCCCCGCGCCCCTGCTCTTCGAACCGCGGGAGGCCGCCGGGGACGCCGAGCACTTCTTCGACCTGGAGTCCATCGAGGATCCGCGCGAGCTGCTGGGCCGCGCGACCGAGCTGGCCCTGGCCTTCCGGGCCGCGGCGGACCGGGCGACGGAGTTCCAGGCCGTCGCGGCGGCGCAGCTGGCCGATCCCGGGCGCTTCGACCGGCTCTCGGACGAGGCGATCGCCGAGCGGGCGGAGTGGACGGCCGACTACGCGCGGAAGATGATCGAGTTCGGCCGCGAGCTGCTGTCCGACCGTACTGCCGAGTAGTGTCCCGGGCCAGAACCGGAGGCATATGCGCGGGCGGACGATACCCGATCCCGCCAGGTCGTGTGCGAGTTTCGTGATTTTCCAGGGGCGGTACACAGGCTGTCGGTAGATGTAGGGAACATGAGTGATCCCGCCGCCTACGTGACCCCCGCCGGAGCCGACTGGCTCGCCTCCTCCAGCGCCTTCCCGCGCAGCGTCCACGCCCTGTGGGCGGTGCGCCCGGGCGCGCCCAGCACCCTGCCCTGCGGCACGGCCTTCGACGTGGTCAGCGCCGGCCCGCTGTTCGGCCGCAGGATGCTGGACCGGCTGTGGACGGCCGGGCCGGGAACGGGCCCGGTGGCCCTGCACGGCGGCCGGATGCTGCTGTTCGCCGAACCCGGCACCGCCCAGCGGCTGCCCGCCCTGCTGCGCTGGCACGAGTGGCAGGGCGGCGGGAACCGCGGGGACGCGGCCCGCGACCGGAGTGCGGAAACGATCCCTCCGCTGCTCTGCTACGGCCTCGGGGACGCCGTGACCGTCCCTCCGCCGGTGCCCGGCGGCAACTGCCCGCCCACCACCCGCTGGCTGGTCGCCCCGGACGTCCGGCGCCCCTGGCTGCCGGACACGGAGACGCTGCTGTGGGCCTGCGTGCGGGCCGTCCGGGCGGGGCGGGGCGGGGGCGGGCCGTCCGGGGCGACCGGCTCCGGACCATCGATTTCCGGTCCTTCCGAGCAGGGTGCTAAGGTTTACCGCGTCACCAGGCGCCGCTAGCTCAGTTGGTTAGAGCAGCTGACTCTTAATCAGCGGGTCCGGGGTTCGAGTCCCTGGCGGCGTACCGACGGCGAAGGCCCCCG
Organism: Streptomyces desertarenae; assembly: GCF_042681365.1. Classification (NCBI taxonomy): domain Bacteria; kingdom Bacillati; phylum Actinomycetota; class Actinomycetes; order Kitasatosporales; family Streptomycetaceae; genus Streptomyces; species Streptomyces desertarenae. The sequence goes on from NZ_JBHUFU010000011.1 coordinate 142,995, forward strand.
CGGCAGCGGGGGCCTTGCGCTTTTCCGCTCCGGCCGTCCGGTGCTCACGTCGCCCCGGCCTCCGGCGCCGCCTGCCCCGCTCCCGGGCCCGCGTCCGGCAGGGAGCCGGGCGTCCCCCGCACGGCGATCTCCACCGTCCACCCCGCCGCGGTCCGCTCCCCCACCGTCACCCGCACCGTGCCGGTGCCCGCGTCCACCTCCAGGCTCTCGCCGGGGCCCAGCGGGGCGTCGGCCAGCTCCGGGTAGACCGAGATCCGGCCGCACGCCCCGCTGCCGGGGTGGCCGTCCACCACCTTCACCGGCCCCTGCGCCGAGGCGACGTCGCCGCGCACCCGGTAGACCAGCACGCCGCTGGTGCAGGAGGTGACGTCGTTGCCGACGGGCTCCCGGGCCTCGACCGCCAGCACCTCGCTGCGGCCGGTGCGGACCACGGCCAGCCGGGTGTCGCGCGCCCCCGGCAGCAGGCCGTCGCGGGAGGGCGCCGCGACCGCCCGCAGGACGTGCCGGGTGGTGCCCGCCTCGACGCGGCAGTCGACGCCGCCGGCGTCCAGCCAGCCCAGCTTCCACTTGTGCCAGCCGAAGGGCTCGGGCGCCAGTCCGAACTGGCTGCCCATGAGGTCCCAGTCGCCCACGTGGGTGTCCCAGTCGCCGTCGTCCCCCTCCGGCTGGTGGTAGAGGTCGGGCAGGTCGAACAGGTGCAGGGTCTCGTGGGCGAGGACGTTGCGGTCCGGCGGGTGCTTCTCGAAGACGGTCACCACGCGGTGCAGTTCGGTGCCGTCCACGGATATCGGCTCCTCGAGGTTGACGACCTTGGTGGCGTCGGAGTTCACTCCGGGCGCGTCGGGGTCGGCGACGAGGTAGACGGCGTCGTACTCGCCGAAGTCCACGTGCGGGTCCGCGGCGGTGACGGCGTCGTCGAGGTAGGCGCCCCGCAGGTCGGGCGACCAGTCGCGCTGTATCCCGTACGCCCGCGAGTCGGCCGCCATCTCGAACCAGCGGGGCACCGCGTGGGGGCGCAGCGTGAAGGCTCCGTAGGAGGCCCGCTCGAAGAACTGCGAGGTCTCCGGGAAGTAGTCGGCCGACAACCGTCCGGGAGTGAGGGAGGGCCGGCTCTCGGGGAAGGAGAGGAAGATCATCAGGGCGTCGAGCTCGCCCCGGGGCCGGGGGTAGTCCGGGTTCCAGGTGTCCAGGCCCTCGGAGTGGTGGATGGCGGTCCGCTCCAGGGCGCAGGAGTCGGCGGTGGCCGCCACCGCGGCCGGCCCCGCGACCAGGCTGGTGCCGACCAGGGCGGAGAGGGCGGTGAGCACCGCGCCGTTCCGGCGGGCCCGGGGACCCAGCCAGTGGCCGGCCGGACCGGGGACGGTCGCGTGCTGTCCCCCGCCGGTCCGTCGGGCCCTGCTCATACGCCGCACATCGTCCTCCCGCTGTGGTGTCGGGGCACGGCGCCCGGTGGGTGCGGGCACGGCACCCACTGTGTGCCCTCCGCCCCCCGCGTGCCCCGTTCCGCTAGACCGTACGAGTGAGCCCCCACAGAATCACCCTGTGTAACAAGCGGTCATCATCGGTCGCCGTCGAGAAGTTGCCGCGCAGGAACGGTCATCCTCTCGAAAGCACGTCCGCAGAGTCCGTCACACGGAATCCGAACACCTCGCGCGGCACTGGCTCGGTCGCCAGATAAGCCTCTATGATCGGCACATTTCCAGGGCGGACACCCCCTCAGCGGCCCCCGGCCCGCCGCCCGAACCAGCTACGTGAGACGAGTCCCCCGCGGGAGCGATCGGTGAATGGAACCCTCGACGGACCGGGCAGGGAGCCGGGCGGCGGCCCGGGCGCGACACCCCCGTCCGTCACGGACGGTAGCCGCCCTGCGGGTGCCCGGCCCGCCCTCCCGACGGGGGCACCGCCCGGCACCTCCCCCGGACCGTCGCCTTCCGGTTCCCTCCCCGACCCGGCGGCCTTCCGCGCCGCCTTCGAGGCCGCCCAGCTGGCGATGGCGGTGATCGACGCGGAGGGCCGCGTCCTGGCCGCCAACCCCGCGCTGGGACGGCTGCTGGGCTCCTCCGCCGCGGAGCTCGCCGGGACGCCCGTCACCGCCCTGGCCGGACTGGGCCTCGACGACTCCGCCCGGGACGCCTGCCAGGCCGTCCTGGAGGGACGCAGCGACCGGATGAGCTGCACGCGCCGCCTCAAGCAGGGGGACGGGCGCTCGGTGTGGGCCCGGGTCACCGTGGTGCCCACCGGCTCCCCGGACGGCGCGCGGCCCGGGGAGCCGGAGTCCCCGGGCCGGCGTGCCGGAGGCCGGCCCGGCGCCGCCCTGCTGTCCGTCGCCGACGACAGCGAGCGGCGCGACCTCCAGGAGCGGCTGCGCCACCTGCAGATGCACGACCCGGTCACCCGGCTGCCCAACCGGGCCCTGTTCTTCGAGCGGCTGTCCGCGGCGCTGGCCGAGTCCACCACCGGCCGGATCGGGCTGTGCTACCTGGACCTGGACGGCTTCAAGGCCGTCAACGACACCCTCGGGCACCGCGTGGGCGACCAGCTCCTGGACGCGGTCGCCACCCGGCTCCGCCGGTGCGCCGAGCCGGGCGGGCACCTGGTGGCGCGGCTGGGCGGCGACGAGTTCGCCCTGCTGGCCGAGGCGTCCACCGGCACCCGGCCGCTGACCGAGCTGGCCCAGGAGGTGCTGGCCGCGCTCCAGCAGCCCTTCGACCTGTCCGGGCACCGGCTGGCGGTCTCCGCGAGCATCGGGGTGGTGGAGCGGCCCGCCGCCGGGACGACCGCCACCGAGCTGATGCAGGCCGCGGACACCACCCTCTACTGGGCCAAGGCCGACGGCAGGGCCCGCTGGACCCTCTTCGACCCCGAGCGCAACGCCCACCGCATGACCCGCCAGGCGCTGTCGAGCACCATGCGGCCGGCCCTGGAGCGAGGCGAGTTCGAGCTGGAGTACCAGCCGATCGTCTCCCTCCACGACGACACGCTCGCCGGCGTGGAGGCGCTGGTGCGCTGGCGGCACCCGGAGCTCGGCACGCTCGGCCCCAACCAGTTCGTCGGCCTGGCCGAGGAGAACGGGGCCATCGTCCCGCTGGGGCGCTGGATCCTCGCCGAATCGTGCCGGCAGGCGCGCCGCTGGCAGCGGGAGCGTCCCGGCACGCCGCTGTACGTCAGCGTCAACGTGGCCGTGCGCCAGGTGTGGGACTCCGACCTGGTGGCCGACGTCGCCTCGATCCTGAAGGAGACGGGGCTCCCGCCGGGCCTGCTCCAGCTGGAGCTGACCGAGTCGGCGGTGATGGGCTCGGCCGGGCGGCCGCTGGAGGCGCTCCGGGACCTCTCCGGGATGGGGGTGCGCATCGCCATCGACGACTTCGGCACCGGCTACTCCAACCTCGCCTACCTCAGCAGGCTCCCGGTGCGCGGGCTGAAGCTGGACGGGACCTTCGTGCGCGGGTTCCGCACCGCCCGCCCCCTCAACCCGGCGGACGAGACGATCGTCACCTCCCTGGTCCGCCTCGCCCACGACCTGGGCCTGACGGTCACCGCCGAGTGCGTCGAGGGCCCCGCGCAGGCCGACCGGCTGCGGCGGATCGGCTGCGACACCGGACAGGGCTGGCACTACTCCAAACCGGTGTCACCGGACCGCATCAGCCGGCTGCTGGTGTCGGAGGGCAGGCCGTAGGCGTCGGCGATCAGCCCGTAGCTGCGCAGCCGCGCCTCGCCGCCGTGCGACTGCGAGGTGATCATCAGCTCGTCGGCGCCGGTGCGCTTCGCCAGCGCGTCCAGGCCGTCGCGGACCTGCCCCGGCGTGCCGTACACGACGTTGGAGAGCCAGTCGCGCACGAAGTCGCGTTCGAGCTCGCCCATGCCGCGCTCGTACTCCTCGGCCTCCTCGGGCGTGGGTACCAGGCCGGGGCGTCCGGTGCGCAGCCGCAGCATGGACAGGGCGCCGGTCATCACCTGGCGGCGCGCCTCCCCCTCGTCCTCCGCCGCCAGCGCCGAGACGCCGATCAGGGCGTACGGCTCCGCCAGGACGGCCGAGGGGCGGAACGAGGAGCGGTACAGCTCCAGGGCGGGCAGGGTGTTGGCCGCCGAGAAGTGGTGGGCGAAGGCGAAGGGCAGCCCCAGGCTCCCGGCGAGCCGGGCGCTGAAGCCGGAGGAGCCCAGCAGCCACACCGGGGGGCGGTTCGCCGACTGCACCCCGCCGGGCACGCTGCCCTGGACGGGGCCGGGGACGGCGTGGATGCGGGCGTAGGGGTGGCCGTCGGGGAAGTCGTCGTCGAGGAAGCGGATCAGCTCGGCGAGCTGCCGGGGGAACTCGTCGGCGGCCTCGTGGGGGCGGTCGGTGCGCCGCAGCGCGGCCGCCGTCGCCCCGTCGGTGCCCGGGGCGCGTCCCAGGCCCAGGTCGACGCGCCCGGGGGCGAGGGCCTCCAGGGTGCCGAACTGCTCGGCGATCACCAGGGGCGCGTGGTTGGGCAGCATCACCCCGCCCGAGCCGAGGCGGATGGCGGAGGTGTGGGCGGCCAGGTGGGCCAGGATGACGGCGGGCGAGGAGCTGGCCACGCCGGGCATGGAGTGGTGCTCGGCCACCCACAGCCGGTGGTAGCCGCGGCTCTCGGCCAGCCGCGCGATCTCCACGGAGGTGCGCAGGGCGTCGGAGGCGGTGCGGCCCGCTCCGACGGTGACCAGGTCGAGCACGGACAGCGGGACGGGGGCCCTGCCCCGGGCCGTGCCCCGTACCGGGTCCGTGCCGTTCGCCGTGCCGGGGTCGTTCACCTGGTCCATCGCGGGCCGCCTCCTCGTGGTGCTTCTGCGTCGTCCCGCGCCGCCGCCGGCCGTGTGGATCGCGCACGGCCCTGCGGCAGGGGACGGAAGAGGACAGCCGTGCGGGCCGGCCCGTTATTCCCGCCGCTCCCGCTCCGGTGACCGGTGTCACCGGAGCGGGAGCGGCCCGCGGCGGGCGCTGCCCGTCAGCCGCCGCGGAGGAGCCGGCCCGGGGCGGGGCAGACGGCGGTGCGGTCCAGCAGCCGCAGCCCCTCCCAGGCGGTGACCTGGTTGGCGGTGAGGACCGGTTTGCCCAGCGCCTCCTCCAGGTCGGGGATCCAGGCCGCGGTGTGCAGGGCGGTGTCGGGCAGCAGGACGGCGTCGGCGGCGGGGTGGTCGCCGGCCCGGGCCAGGGCGAGCACCTCCTGCCGCCCCCGGTGCCGACCTCCGCGGCGGTGACGATCCCGGCGCCGCGCACCGGGACGACCTCGGCGCCGGCCGCCGGCCCCCTTGAGGAAGGCCCTGAAGTGCTCGGCCACGTCCTCGGGGTAGGTGGCCGCGACGGCCGCCCGGCCGGCGCCCAGGGCCCGCACCGCGCGGGCGAAGGCGAAGGAGGTGCTGGAGGCGGGGAGCCCCGCCGCCGACGAGAGCGCGCGTACCTGCTCGTGCGCCCCCTCCCAGCCGAAGACGAAGCTGGCGGTGGTGCAGGCCGGTCTGGTGCTCGCCGATCAGCCGGGCCGGGTCCAGGCTCACCTCGACGGGGACGAACGGCGTCCGCGTCAGGTGGAGGGAGACGTCGTCGGGCACCCACCGCCACAACTCGCGGTCGAGTGCGAAGTCGAAGGGGGCGACGACGCCGACACCGCGCTGCGGGTGCGGCCCGCCGAGGAACGAGACATCCATGAGCACCCCTGGAAGAGGGTAGGGGCGGCCGGGGCCGGTGACGGGGAAAACCGGCGGAAGGCGCCGGGACGCCGGGGCAGATGCCTTCGTTGACGAAGGTGGTTACCGGTCCTACCGTGGTCAATCCTTTCGCCGGTCCGTACCTGCGAACGGTATCCCGGCGCTCTTCGCGCACTCGACTCCACTTTCCCGTGCCCTCGTTGACCCCTCATTACGAAACGGTTTCCCGCCCATGCCGGAAAAGACCGATCCGCCGCTCCTCCTCGTCCTCGGCGGCGATCCGGACGGCCCCGGGGACGTCCCCGCGCCGGACCTGCGCCGGATCGCCGGGCGCGCCCTCGTCCGGTACGCCGACGAGACGTCGCTGGCCGGGCTGCTGCCGGCCGCGGACGCCCTGCTGGTCTGGAACTTCACCTCCGACGCCCCGGCCCGGGCCTGGTCCGGGCCGGGGCGTCGGCCGGGCTGGGTGCACACCGCCAGCGCCGGGGTGGACCGGCTGCTGTCCTGTCCGGAAATCGCCGCCTCGGACACCGTGGTCACCAATGCGCGGGGGATCTTCGACCAGCCCATCGCCGAATACACGGCCGGTCTCGTACTGGCTTTGGCCAAGGACTTTCACGGCAGTTGGGAATTGCAGCGCCAACACCGCTGGCGGCACCGGGAGACAATGCGCGTGTCCGGATCCCGTGCGATCGTCGTGGGTTCGGGACCCATCGGCCGGGCAATCGGCAGAACTCTTCTGGCACTGGGTGTCGGAGTCGAACTCGTGGGCCGCCGGGAACGCACCGGCGACCCGGAATTCGGGACGGTGCACGCCGCGGACTCGCTCCACGGCCTGCTGCCCGGTGCCGACTGGGTGGTGTGCGCCGCGCCCCTCACCCCGCAGACCACGGGGATGTTCGACGCCCGGGCGTTCTCCCGGATGCGGCCCGGTGCCCGCTTCGTCAACGTCGGCCGCGGTGCGCACGTGGTGCAGGAGGACCTGGTGCGCGCCCTGCTCTCCCGGCACCTGGGGGGCGCGGCGCTGGACGTCTTCGCCGACGAGCCGCTGCCCGCCGACAGCCCGCTGTGGGACGTCCCCGGGCTGCTGGTCTCCCCGCACATGAGCGGCGACACCACCGGCTGGCGCGCCGACCTCGCCCGGCAGTTCTGCGACAACTTCGACCGCTGGGCGGCCGGTGAGCCGCTCCTCAACGTCGTCGACAAACGGCTCGGTTACGTCTCGGACAGAAGTACGCCATGACCGACCTCACCACCGCGACCGCGGCCCGGCTCGTCGAGGGGTACGCCCGGGGGAGTTCAGCCCCGTGGAGGCGGTCCGCGCCGTACTGGAGCGGACCGAGGAGATCCGGCCGCGGGTGAACGCCTTCGTGCGGATCGACGCCGAGGAGGCGCTGCGGCAGGCCGCCGAGTCGGCCGGGCGGTGGCGGCGGGGGGAGCCGGCCGGCCTGCTGGACGGGGTGCCGGTGTCGGTGAAGGACATCCTGCTGCTGCGCGGCGGCCCGACACTGCGCGGTTCCCTCACCGTTCCCGCGGACGGCCCCTGGGACGAGGACGCCCCGGCGGTGGCGCGGCTGCGCGAGCACGGCGCGGTGTTCACCGGCAGGACCACCACCCCGGAGTTCGGCTGGAAGGGCGTCACCGACAGCCCGCGGCACGGCGCGACGGGCAACCCGTACGACCCCTCGCTCACCGCCGGCGGCTCCAGCGGCGGCAGCGCGGCGGCGGTGACCCTGGGGGCCGGGCCGCTGAGCCTGGGCACCGACGGCGGCGGCTCGGTGCGCATCCCCGCCTCCTTCTGCGGGATCTTCGCACTGAAGCCGACGTACGGGCGGGTGCCGCTCTACCCGGCCGGCGCCTACGGGACGCTCGCGCACGTCGGCCCGATGACGCGCGACGCGCGGGACGCGGCGCTGCTGACGGACGTGGTCACCGGCCCCGGCGCCCGCGACTGGTCGCAGCTCGGCCCGGTGCCGGGCAGCTTCCGCGACGGACTGGACGGCGGGGTCGCGGGGCTGCGGGTGGCCTACTCCCCCGACCTCGGCGGCCGGGCGGCGGTCGACGCCGAGGCCGCGGCGGCGGTGGACGTGCGGATGGCGATGGGCCGGATCGCGGGCGCCTTCCACACCCGCTACGACCTGCTGGTCACCCCGACGCTGCCGATCACCGCCTTCGCGCTGGGCGCCGAGGTGCCGCCGGGCTCGCCGCACGGGCGCTGGACGGGGTGGACGCCGTTCACCCATCCCTTCGACATGACCCAGCAGCCCGCCGCGTCGGTGCCCTGCGGGACGGACGGCCGCGGGCTGCCGGTGGGGGTCCAGCTGGTCGGCGCCCGGCACGCCGACGCGCTGGTGCTGCGCGCGGCGCACGTGCTGTACGAGGCGGGGGCCGCCGGCGTCCCCGCGCCCCCGCCGCTCGTGGACGGCGCCTTCTCGGGCGGTGCGGGCGCCCGCCTCCGCTGATCCTCCCGGCACACCGCCGCCGGGCCGCCGGGGGTCAGGCCCTGCGGAAGGCGAGGGTCTCGCCCAGGGCCTCGGCCCGCCACAGGTCCTGGCAGGCATCGGCCATCCGGTCCAGTCCCTCCACGACGGCGCCCCGGACGATCCCGGGCACCCATCCGGCGTCACCGTTGGTCAGCAGGTTGTTGCGCTCGTAGAACAGCGCCAGGTCCGCCACCGTCTTCCGCCCCCGGTGCCCGGCGTCGTCCTCGTAGCCGTAGGAGGCGGTGCCGAGCCGGGTGCCGGTGAAGGCGAAGTGGCACAGGTCGCCCGGGATGGGCGTGACCGTGGGGTTCTCCAGCGGCGGTTCCGCGGCGGCGAACGCCGGCAGGAGCGTGTGGATCTCGTTGCGCGCGTACTTGGCGTGGTAGACGTCCCCGGCCGGCGGAAGGGCGTTCCACACCGCGTCGCAGGTGACGGGCGCGCGGTCGTCGAGGAGCTTCGCGGTGCAGCTCACGCCCCTCTTGTCGAGCGAAACGCTGATGAAACGGTCTGCCATTTCGGCTCCTGTCCGTCGATTTGCCCGTCAATACCGACGCAGCGGTCACGCTCTGCGGTCAACTCCGCAACAGCAACATCAAGGGCTGGAAACGATGGGCATACCTTCTGAAAATCGGGGTAGTGGCGCGCCCATGGCTCCACCGCAATGGAACGAGACAGGAAAATCGGACAGCAACGAAAGCCTCAGTAACCGGAACAGACCCTTCGGGGGAATAAGCCGCCGCTCACTGCTGGCGGGCCTGGGCGCGCTCGGCGCCGCGGGCGCGATGGGCGCCGCGGCCGGGTGCAGCCGGGTCCCGGCCGTCGGCGCAGGCCACGAGAGCCTGCTGGAGCGGCTGAGGGGGCAGGGCACCGCGCGTGTGGGCATCGCGGGCGAGGTGCCCTACGGCTACATCAACAAGCAGGGCGAGCTGACCGGCGAGGCTCCGGAGATCGCGAAGGTCATCTTCAAGCGGCTGGGGGTGGAGAACGTCGTCCCGGTGCCGACCGAGTTCGGATCGCTGATTCCGGGACTGCGCTCGCAGCAGTTCGATGTGGTCTCCGCGGGCATGTACATCACACCGGAGCGGTGCGAGCAGGTCATCTTCTCCGATCCCGAGTACATCATGCTCGACGCCTTCATCGTCCGTAAGGGCAATCCGAAGGGCCTGTACAACTACCGGGACATCGTGGAAAAGGGCGCCAGGATGGCGAGCGGCACCGCGTACGCCGAGATCGACTACGCGGTGGCCAACGGCGTCCCGCGCGACGACATCCTCGTCCTCCCCGACCAGGTCGCCGGTCTGGCGGCCGTCGAGCAGGGCCGCGTGGACGTGTTCGCCGGCACCTCCCTGACCGTCCGCCAGGTGGTCCGGGGCAGCAACCGGGCCGAGGCCACCGAGCCCTTCCAGCCCGTCGTGGACGGCGAGCCGGCGATCGGCGCGGGCGGCTTCGCCTTCCGGCCCACCTCCACGGACCTGCGGGACGCCTTCAACCGGGAACTGCGCGAGCTCAAGAAGAGCGGTGAGCTGCTGGAGATCGTCAAGCCCTTCGGTTTCACCGAGGACGAGATGACCGACCTGACCGCGAAGGAGCTGTGCTCATGACCTGGGCCCTGTGGGAGTCCTACATGCTGCCCGGCATCTGGATCACCGTCCAGGTGACGGTCTACAGCGCGGCCCTGGCCGCCGCCGTCGCCTTCGCCGTCGGCATCATGCGGACCTCGGAGCTGTGGATCGTGCGCTTCCTGTCGGGCGCCTACTTCGAGGTCTTCCGCGGCGCGTCGGCGCTGGTCTTCATGTTCTGGCTGTTCTTCGCGCTGCCGATCGCCTTCGGCTGGCAGCTCGTCCCGCTGTGGGCGGGCGTACTGGCTCTGGGCCTGACCTACGGCGCGTACGGCTCGGAGGTCGTGCGCGGCGCGCTGGCCGCGGTCTCCCCCGCCCAGCGCGAGGCGGGGATCGCCCTGAGCTTCACCCGCCGGCAGCGGCTGCGGCGCATCGAGCTGCCGCAGGCCTGGCCGGAGATGATCCCGCCCTTCAACAACCTCTCCATCGAGCTGCTGAAGGGCACCGCCCTGGTCTCGGTGATCAGCGTCGCCGACATGACCTTCGCGGCCAACCTCATCCGCTTCACCACCAACGAGAGCGCGCCCGTCTACACCCTCCTGCTGGCGATGTACTTCGTGCTCGCCTTCGTGATCACCCGCGGCATGCGGCTGCTGGAGCGGAAGGCCAAGGCCGGGATCGGACAGGCGCCACCGCCGCGCGGCGGCCTGCTGGGCGGGCTGCGCGCGCGGACGGCGGCCGCCGACCCCGTCACCGGGACGGCCGCCGTCGCGGGAGGTGACAAGTGAACTGGGACTGGGGCGTCGTCTCCGACTTCATGCCGCGCTTCTGGGACGGGGTGGTCCTCACCCTCCAGGCGCTGGTGCTGGGAGCCCTGCTGGCCTTCACCCTCGGACTGGTGTGGGCCATCGCCCAGCGCTCCTCCGCGGCGTGGATCAGGGTGCCGGTGACCTCGGTCACCGAGTTCATCCGCAACACCCCGCTGCTGGTGCAGCTGTTCTTCCTCTTCTACGTGGTCCCCGAGTGGGGACCGGCGATGACCCCGCTGATGACGGGGGTGATCGGCCTCGGCCTGCACTACTCGACGTACACCGCCGAGGTCTACCGGGCCGGCATCGACGGCGTGCCCCGCGGCCAGTGGGAGGCGGCCACCGCCCTCAGCCTGCCGCCGGTGCGCACCTGGACGGCCGTGATCCTGCCGCAGGCGATCCGCCGCGTGGTGCCCGCGCTGGGCAACTACGTGATCGCCATGCTGAAGGACTCGCCGCTGATCGCGATCATCGGCGCCCTGGAGATGCTGGGCGAGGCCCGCGCCTACGGCTCCGAGACCTTCCGCTTCCTGGAGCCGGTCACCGTCGTCGGCATCGCCTTCATCGTCATCGCCTACCCGGCTTCCCTCCTCATCCGAGTCCTGGAGCGTCGTCTTGCCCGCTGACACCACACCCGAGAAGACCATCGGAGGCACCGCCGCGGACGGCCGCGAGCTGATCCGCTTCGACAAGGTCACCAAGCGCTTCGGCGACAACGTCGTCCTGGACCAGCTGGAGTTCAGCGTCTCCGCGGGCAAGCACGTCACCCTCATCGGCCCCTCCGGTTCGGGCAAGACCACGATCCTGCGGCTGCTGATGACGCTGCTGAAGCCCGACGAGGGCACCATCACGGTCGACGGCGACCACCTCACCCACGAGATGAAGGGGGGCAGGCTCGTCCCCGCGGGGGAGAGGCACATCCGCGAGGTCCGCAAGAAGATCGGCATGGTCTTCCAGCAGTTCAACCTCTTCCCCAACATGAAGGTGCTGCGGAACGTCACCGAGGCCCCGGTCCACGTCCTGGGCCTGGGGAAGGACGAGGCCGAGCAGCGGGCGCGCGACCTGCTGGAGCTGGTGGGGCTGACCGAGCACATCGACAAGTACCCCACCCAGCTCTCCGGCGGCCAGCAGCAGCGCGTGGCCATCGCACGGGCCCTGGCCATGCGGCCCAAGGTGCTGCTGCTGGACGAGGTCACCTCGGCGCTCGACCCCGAGCTGGTGGCCGGCGTGCTGGACGTCCTGCGCGACATCGCCCACAGCACCGACATCACCATGCTGGTGGTGACCCACGAGATGAACTTCGCCCGGGACATCTCCGACGAGGTGCTGATGTTCAACGAGGGCAAGGTCATCGAGTCCGGCCCGCCGGAGAAGATCTTCAACGACCCGGACCACGAGCGCACCCGGGAGTTCCTGAGCGCGATCCTGTGACCCCGCGACCGCCTGCGCCCGCCGCGTCCGCCGCCCGCGGGGACGGCGCGGCGGGCGCGTGGTCGGGGGCACCCCGGGAAGCGGGTAGTATGGTTCCGGACAGCGCGCTCCACGGGTTCCCCGCGGGCCGCTGCCGGCCAGGCGCCGCTAGCTCAGTTGGTTAGAGCAGCTGACTCTTAATCAGCGGGTCCGGGGTTCGAGTCCCTGGCGGCGCACCGGTTGCCGAAGGCCCCCCGCCCGCGCGGGGGGCCTTCGCCGTGCCCGCGCCGGGCCGGAGCCCGCGAGGCTCCGGCCCGGCGCGCGTCGGTCCCGGTGCGCGTCAGTTCCGGGTGTCGCGGCCGGCGTCCACCGCCGGGGTGTTCCCGAACTTGTCGACGGCCTGGTAGTAGACCCAGGCCGTGCCGTCGCAGGAGGACTTGGTGGCGCCGCTGTAGCGGGCGCACACCCGCTTGAGGTCGGCGTAGAAGGCGTCGTCCAGGCGGGCCTTGTTGGCGGCGAAGGAGCCCATCGCCTTGTAGTTGCGGTAGCCGAAGTCGTGGCGGGCGCAGGCGGTCTGGAAGGGGAAGCCGAAGGGGTTGTCGGGCGAGGTGCTGCAGTAGTCGGTGGACCAGTCGAAGCCGTAGGCGCTCCAGGCCGACTGGTTGTTTCTCGCCGAGAGCCAGGCGTTGTAGCTGGTCGCGCTGGTCTGGGTCCAGCTGCTGAGCACCTGGGGCTTGTCGGCGGGGGCCGCCGCGGCGGGGCCTCCGGCCGCCAGGACGGCGGGCAGGGCGAGGGAACCGGCAATCATGGACACGACAAATCGACGGCGCACGGGAACCTCCGTTGGGGACATCCCGCCGGGGCGGCGGGATCGCGGTCCGGGTGATCCTTCCGGCGGGGATATCGCCCGCGCCCCGATCACCCATGCACCGCCCCGGCCACATGGCCGGTTCTCCGCCCTCGTTGGCCGAATGTTCTCCATGCACATGACAGAGAGGTGGCGTCCGCCCGTACGGAGCGCGACGGGGGGCGGCCCCGGCGGGGCCGCCCCCCTTGGCCCGGTCCGGCTCAGAACCGCACGTCGGAGCAGGCGTAGAAGGCGTTGGCCGTGTCGTGGACGTTCCAGACACCCAGGATCAGGTGCCTGCCCGACTTGCCGGTCGGGACGCTGCCCTGGTGGCTCTCGGTGGAGGCGGGCTGGCGGCCGCCCATGTGCACCGTCATGAAGGGGTAGGGCTCCAGGTCGGCCCGGGTCAGCGGCTTGGTCGGGTCCCAGCCGTTCTTGGTGATGTAGTAGCGGAAGTCGGTGGTGCTGTGCCGCGCCGTCATCTTCCACGTGAAGGTCAGGCCCTGCCCGGGGGAGAGCTTCGTGGTGGGCCAGTTGCCCCCGCGCGGGTCGTCCAGCTGGGCGAAGCGCGAGTTGCCGCCCGCGCAGATCTGGCCGTCGGCCGGGCCGGCGGCCGGGAAGCCCTTGGGCCCCTCGACGCTCTGCGGCTCCCACTGGATCCCGCCGCAGTTCGAGACGGTCCCGTTGGCGCAGTACGCCTGGCGGCTCATGGGCGACTGGGTGTAGCCGTGGCTCTGGGCGCTGCCGCCGGCGGCGAGCACGGTCGTCGCGGCCACTCCGAAGCCGAGCAGCGCGGTGGTGATCTTCTTGCGCATCCTTCACTCCTGGACATGGGGGGTTCCTGAGGCTCCGTGAGGAGGCGGCACAGGAGGGGACTGCGGTCTAGACCAAGGCCGACCGTAACCCTTCCTTCTAGTCATGTCCAGACCAATGGAACACTCTCTTCACCCACGCCGAGTCCCGTGCGGCCTCGACGACGCCGGCGTTGGGCATGTCGTTGCCCTCGACCCACGCCCGGGCCTCCTCCTCGGTGCGGCCCCCCGTGAGTTGCCGCTCCAGCAGCCGCCGGCGGCGCTCCGCGGCGTCGGCGTCCACGTACCACACCTCGTCGATCCACTCCCGCGCCTCGCGCCAGCCGGGCAGGTCGCAGGCGAGGTAGTTCCCCTCGGTCACCACCAGCCGGACCCCGGGAGCGACGACGTGCCGGGCCGCGACGGGTTCGTCCAGGGCGCGGTCGAAGTCCGGCACGTAGACGTCGTGGGCGGGGCGGGACGCCAGGCGCCGCAGCAGTGCGGCGTACCCGTGGACGTCGAAGGTGGGCGGGGAGCCCTTGCGGGAGGACAGCCCCAGCCGCTCCAGCTGGGCGCCCGAGAGGTGGAAGCCGTCCAGCGGCACGTACGCGGCGGCGTCGGGGCCGTGGCGCCGCCGCAGCCCGTCCACCAGCGCCCGGGCCAGGGTCGACTTGCCCGCTCCGGGCGGCCCCGCCAGACCGAGGACGGCCCGCGTCCCCTCCCCGCCGTCCTCCACCGGCCGCCACGCCAGGTCCATCAGCTCTCCAGTGCGCATGGCGGGAACCTAGCGCCCGGCCGCCCCGGCCGCCCCGGCCGCCCCCGGTGGCCGTGGACGGAGCACGGCCCGGCGTCGGGTATGCTTGTTCCAGCAGGTCGGCAAGGACACGGCGCCTCGGCGCCGGCCGCAGCCCCTGCGGGCGCCGCTAGCTCAGTTGGTTAGAGCAGCTGACTCTTAATCAGCGGGTCCGGGGTTCGAGTCCCTGGCGGCGTACCTCCCCTCGGGGCCCACCGCGAACGCGGTGGGCCCCGAGGCGTTCCCCGCGAGGACCGCGCGGGGCCGCGCACCGGTCAGTCGATGCCGCGGCAGATGTGGTACTCGCCCTCGTCGTCGTCACCGTCCCCCGCCAGACGCAGCAGCGGGGGCACCACGAGCGGTGCCCTCTCCGACGATCGGGCGGCGGGCCGGTCCTCGGCCTCCGGTTCAGCTGTGTCATGCATGGCGGAACGACAGCCTCCGTGTCCTGGGTTCTCGGCGCCGGGTACCGCGCCCCCGCCCCTTCAATCCCCGCGGGCCGGTACCGGTCACCGGCGCCGGCCCGGATTCACCCGCGCGGGCACCTCCGGAAGACGGTGCGCCGGTCCCGCCGGCCCGCGCCCGCGACCCCCGCCGCCCTCGGGCCGGTGCCGGGGACGGCGCAGCGGCCGCGGATCCGCCGCTCACGCGGGCCGGACGCCGGTGAGGTAGGCCGAGACCACCAGGTTGGCGGTGTAGGAGCCGTCCTCGCGGTCGAACTCCCCGGTGCAGGTGATCAGGCGCAGCTCGGCGCGTCCGGAGCGGCGGGGGCCGTAGACCTCGTCCGGGTCGAAGCCGTCCCGCTCGGCGGTGGACACCTCCTCCACGGTGAACTCCGCGACCGTGCCGTCCGCCCGCGCCACCCGGACCCGGTCGCCGGGGCGCACGGAGGGCAGGCGGTGGAAGACCGCCGCCCCGGTGCCGGTGTCCAGGTGGCCGACCAGCACCGCCACGCCCTCGGCGCCGGGCGCGGGGCCGCCCTCGTACCAGCCCACCAGGCCGGGGTCGGCCATCGGCGGCGGCTCGACCGCGCCGTGGCCGTCCAGCCCGCGCGGCACGATCCGGGCGTCCACGCCCGCGGCACCGACCTCCACCCGCCGGGGCTCGGAACCGGGCAGCGGCTCGCGGCCCAGCGGGAGCGCCCGGCCGTCCACCGTCCCGCCGCCGACCTCCCCGGCGGCGGAGGCGGGGGCGGCGGGACGCTCCGGGGGCGGGGCGGCGGCGAACCCGGTCAGCTCCCGCCCCCACAGCCACACCCCCAGCAGCAGCACCGCCCAGACGGCCAGGGCCGCCAGGCGCCCGGTGCGGCTCGCGCGCGGCTCCCGCGACAGGACGTCGCCGTACACGTCGTCCGGCTCCGTGGCGGAGGGCCCGCTCAGTCGCCGCCGCCCGCGCCGGGGGCGCCGGCGGCCCTGCGGCGCCGGCGCACGGTCCGGCCGACGGCGACCAGGGCGGCGGTGCCCGCCAGGCCGAGGCCCACGACGGTGTGGAGGGCGCCCGGGCCGGCGTCCGCGGCGCCGCCCTCCCGTCCGGCGTCCGCGGGCGCGTCCCCGGCGGTGCCGCCGCCTCCGGCGGGCACGGGGGCGACGGGGCTGGAGGCGGGGCCGGAGGACGGGAGCGGGCCGCCGGCGGAGGGCTCCCCGTGCGGTGCGGGCGAGGGCGACGTCGAACCCGCCGCCCCGCGGTGGACGGTCACCCGGCCGGTGATCCGGGCGTCCGCGCACTCCACCGTGATCTCGTGCTCCTTCTCCCCGGCGTCCGAGCGGACGACCGCCTCGCCGCGCAGACCGCCGCCGGGCGCCGGGGAGAGCAGGGCCTCGGCGACGAACGCCTCCGACCGGGCGGTCACCACCGTGCCCTCGCAGGACTCCGCCCGCAGCTCGACCTCGGCGCCGGGCCGGACCCGCGCGGGCGTCACCACCAGCCCGCCCTCTCCGCCGTCCTCGCGGCCGCCGGGCTCCTCGCCGGGAGCCTCCCCGCGGGGCTCCGCCGTCCGGGTGTCCGCCGGACCGGCGGACCCGGCCGCGGGGCCGGGGTTCCACAGGGCCGCCGCGGGAGCGGCGGGCAGGACCGCGGCCAGGACGGTGAGCGCCGCCGCCAGGACGCGCGGAGCGGGTCGTGCGGTGCGGGAGATGCCCATGTCGAACCTCCGGGTCGGTACTCCCGAAGATCCGCCGCCCGGTCCCGGACCGCATCCCGGCAGCGCCGGACACTGCTCCGTTCGGGCGCCCGCCGCCCGGGACCGGGCGGCCTCAGATCCGCTCGACCAGGTCCGCGATCGAGTCGACGACCGTCGAGGGCCGGAACGGGAAGCGGTCGACGTCGGCCGGGCGCGTCAGCCCGGTCAGGACCAGGAAGGTCTCCATGCCCGCCTCCAGCCCGGCCAGCACGTCGGTGTCCATCCGGTCGCCGATCATCGCACTGCTCTCGGAGTGGGCCCCTATGACGTTGAGCCCGGCGCGCATCATCAGCGGGTTGGGCTTGCCGACGAAGTACGGCTCGCGGCCGGTGGCCTTGGTGATCAGCGCCGCGACCGAACCGGTGGCCGGCAGCGCGCCCTCGGCGGACGGGCCGGTCTCGTCGGGGTTGGTCGCGATGAACCGCGCCCCGTTGTTGATCAGCCGGATCGCCTTGGTGAGCGCCTCGAAGCTGTAGGTGCGGGTCTCGCCGAGGACCACGTAGTCCGGCTCGGTGTCGGTGAGGATGTAGCCGATGTCGTGGAGGGCGGTGGTCAGCCCGGCCTCGCCGATGACGTAGGCGGTGCCGTTCGGGCGCTGCTCCTCCAGGAACCTGGCGGTGGCCAGGGCGGAGGTCCAGATGTTCTCGACCGGCACCTCCAGGCCCATCCGCCGCAGCCGGGCGTGCAGGTCGCGGGGCGTGTAGATCGAGTTGTTGGTCAGCACCAGGAACGGCCTGCCCGACTCCCTCAGCCGTTTGATGAAGGAGTCGGCCCCGGGGATCGGCACGCCCTCGTGGACGAGGACCCCGTCCATGTCGGTGAGCCACGACTCGATCGGCTTGCGCTCCGCCATTCGTCACTCCTGTCGGTCGTACGCACTGCACACCTGTGCGGATGCGGCTTGGGTGCGGCGGCGGCACCGCGCCGTGCTGCGCCGACGGCCCCAGCCTAGCCACTGGCGGCCCCGCCGGGCCCCCTCCAGGATCGGCTTCCCGGTCCGAGCCTGCCGAAGACCGGTGCCAGGACCAGGTGCGCGGCGCCGTCCGCGACCAGCCGGCCGCCGTCGGGCGCCACCGCGACCGGTACGGCGCGGCCGTCGGTGCGCGCGGCCCGCTCGGCCAGGACGGCGGCGACGCCCGCGCGGTACGGCCCGGGGTCGGCCAGCACGGTGCGCCCGCCGAGCACCACGCGGTCGACGTCCAGCAGCCCGGCCAGGCCCGCGGCGCCGGCCCCGAGGGCGCGGGCGGCCCCGGCGGCGTCGCCCCGGGCGACGGCCGCCAGGCACAGCGCCTCCAGGCAGCCGCGGCCGCCGCAGACGCACTCCGGGCCGCCGTCGAGCTGCAGGACCTGGTGGCCGAACTCCCCGGCGCCGGTGCGGGCCCCCCGGTACAGCCTCCCGCCCAGGACGAGTCCGGCCCCCAGGCCGGTGCCCAGGTGGAGGTAGGCGAACGAGCCGTCGCCGGCGCCGCCGGCACCGTCCGCGCCCCCGCCGCGCAGGGCGATGCCGAGCGCGGCCGCGTTGGTGTCCTTGTCCAGCGCGACCGGCAGTCCGAGCCGCCCGGCGAGCTCGTCCCGCAGCGGCCGGCCGTCCCACCCGGGGAACCCGGTGACCCTGCCCAGCACCCCCGTGCGGTGGTCCAGGGGGCCGGGGCAGGCCACCCCCACGCCCAGCACCCCGGCGCCGGGCGCGTCCGGCAGGGGCAGGGCCCGCACCGCCTCCGCCGCGGCCGCCAGGGCCCGCTCGGGGGGCGCGCCCAGGTCGAAGGGGGCGCGGTGGACGGCGACCGGGCTGCCCAGCAGGTCCAGCAGGACCGCGGTGAGCTCGTCGCGGTCCAGGTGGAGCCCCACCGCGTGGCGGGCGTCGCGCACCAGCCGCCACACCGTGCGCGGCTTGCCGCCGGTGGAGGGGCGCCGCCCGGCCTCGGCCACCAGGCCCGCGTCCCGCAGCCGGGCGGTGATCTTGCTGACGGCCTGCGGCGTCAGACCCGTGCCCTCGGCCAGTTCCGGTCTGCTCGCGCCCGCCTCGCCCGCGGCGCGCAGCAGGTCGAGGACGAGCGCGGCGTTGTGGCCGCGCGGGACGGGCGGGTTCGCGGCGCCGGGAAGCCCGCTGCGGGCTCCGGGCGGGCCGCCGGGGAGGACGGGGGTCACCGTGCCATTGTGGCGCCCGCTTGCACTTTAGCAACGCCGTTGCCAAAGTGGGCGCCATGGACGTCGACCCCACCGCCGCCCCCTCCGCGGCCCCCTCCACCGCCCGCCCGCTGCGCGTCGGACTGATCGGCTACGGCCTGGCCGGCGCCGTCTTCCACGCCCCGCTGATCGCCGCCACCGACGGGCTGGTCCTGGACACCGTCGTCACCTCCAGCCCCGAGCGGCAGCGGCAGGCCCGCGCCGAGCACGGCGAGGGGCTGCACGTCGCCGCGGACGCCGACGCGCTGTTCGCCCGCGCCGGAGAGCTGGACCTGGTCGTCGTCGCCTCCCCCAACCGCACCCACGTCGAGCTGGCCGGCCGCGCCCTGGAGGCGGGCCTGCCGGTCGTCGTCGACAAGCCGCTGGCGGCCACCGCCGCCGAGGCCGAGGCGCTGGCCGGTCTCGCCGAGCGCCGCGGCCTGCTGCTGTCGGTGTTCCAGAACCGCCGCTGGGACAGCGACTTCCTCACCCTGCGCGGCCTGCTGGCGGAGGGAGCGCTGGGCGAGGTGTGGCGCTTCGAGTCCCGCTTCGAGCGGTGGCGGCCCTCCCTCAAGGGCGGCTGGCGCGAGTCCGGCGACCCGGCGGAGCTGGGCGGGCTCCTGTACGACCTGGGCAGCCACCTCGTCGACCAGGCGCTCGTCCTCTTCGGCCCGGTCCTCTCCGTCCACGCCGAGTCCGAGGCCCGCCGCCCCGGGGCCGAGGCCGACGACGACACCTTCATCGCCCTCCACCACGCCTCCGGGGTCCGCTCCCACCTGTGGATGAGCTCCACCGCCGCGCAGCTCGGCCCCCGCCTGCGCGTGCTGGGGAGCCGGGCCGCCTACGTCACCCACGGCCTGGACCCGCAGGAGGACGCGCTGCGCGCGGGCCGGCGCCCCGTGCCGGGCGAACCCTGGGGTGAGGAGCCGGAGTCGGCCTGGGGGGTGCTGGGGGCCGGCGAGGACGTGCGACCCGTGCCGTCCCGGCCCGGCGACTACCCGGCCTACTACGCCGCCGTCGCCGACGCCCTGCGCACCGGCGGCGAGCCCCCGGTCGGCGCGCGGGAGGCGGCCGAGGCGCTCCGGGTGCTGGAGGCGGCGCGCACGTCGGCGGCCGAGGGCCGCACCGTCCGCCTGGGGTAGCCCGGAGTCCGGCGCGCCCGGGCGGGGCGCCGGCTCCGGTGCCCCGCCCGGGCCCCTCCGGGGCCGCCGGCTCAGCCGCCCAGCACCTGGGCCGCGGTGTGGATCGCCAGCCCCGCCAGGGCGCCCACCACCGTGCCGTTGATGCGGATGAACTGCAGGTCCCGGCCGATGTGGGCCTCGATCTTGCGGGAGGTGTGCTCGGCGTCCCAGCTCTCGATGGTCTCGGTGATCAGGGACGTGATCTCGTGCCGGTAGGTGGTGACCACGTGCGCCGCCGCCCCCTCGATCCAGCCGTCCACCTTGCCCTGGAGCCCGCCGTCCGCCGACAGCCGCGCGCCCAGCGAGAGCACCGAGGAGCGCACCCGCAGCCGCAGTTCGCTGCGCTCGTCCTCCGCGGCGGCCACCACCATGGCCCGCACCGCCGACCACGCCGAGGCGATCAGGTCCTGCACCTCGTCGCGGGCCAGGATCTCGGACTTCAGCCGCTCCACGCGGGCCCGGGTCTCGTCGTCGGACTGCAGGTCGGCGGCGAAGTCCCGCAGGAAGCGGTCCAGCGCCTCGCGCGCGGGGTGGTCGGGCATGTCCCGCATCTCGCCGACGAAGCGCAGCAGCTCCTTGTAGACGCGCTCGCCGACCTTGCGGTCCACGAAGCGCGGCGTCCAGCCGGGCGCGCCGCCGGCCACCGCCTCCATCACCGAGTCGCTGTGCCACACCAGCCAGTCGTGGGCCCGCACGCACACCAGGTCCACCACCCGGCGGTGGCCGCCGTCGGAGACGATGCGCTCCAGCATCCGGCCCAGGCCGGGGGCCACCTCCCGGGCGTGGGCGCGGCGGGTGATCGCCTCGCCCACCACCGCCTGCACGTCACCGTCCCGCAGGACCGTCAGTGCGCCGCGCAGCGCGGTGGACAGCTCCGCCGTCACCCGGTCGGCGCTCTCGGGCCGGGCCAGCCAGGCGCCCAGCCGGCTGCCGATGCCCACCGACCGCAGCCGGCGCCGCACCACCTCCTCGGACAGGAAGTTGTCGCCGACGAAGTCGCCCAGGCTGCGGCCGAGTTGGTCCTTCTTGGTGGGGATGATCGCGGTGTGCGGGATCGGCAGCCCCATGGGCCGCTTGAACAGGGCGGTCACCGCGAACCAGTCGGCCAGCGCGCCCACCATGCCCGCCTCGGCGGCCGCCGCGACGTAGCCGGCCCAGGCGCCCGCCCCCGTGTTCTCCGCCCAGGTCGCCAGCGCGAACACCAGTGCCGCCAGCAGCAGCGCGCCCGTCGCGATGGTCTTCATACGGCGCACTCCGCGCCGCTTCTCCTCGTCGGCGGCCGTGAAGGCCGTCGGGTCGAAGGGCGGCCTCGTCCCGGCCGTCCGCTCCCCGGCGGGTCCGCCCGCGGACGTGCCGTCCACCGGGGTGCCCTCGTGTGATGTCGTCCGTTCCATCCGCTCCACCCGTTCGCGCCTTCCCCGTCTGCATTGTCGCAAGGGGGACCGGCGGTACGGGGACGACGCCGCCCGGGTCCGGGGCGACGGGCGGCCTCGGGGCCTTCCCTCACGACGCGTCACCTGCCGCACGACCCGTCATCGATCATGTAACAGGTGGGGGATCCCGGCAGGGGCACCCCGCCGCCCATGGGATCATGGCGGAACCGCCGATCACTTCCACGCCTGTGGGCCGCCGTGCCCGAGGGGGGACTTGTCACCGTGTACGAGCGAGGCTGCCGGTCGTGACCAGGAACATGGGATACGCCCTGCTGGCGGGGCTCGCGGCCATAGCCGTCCTGGTCTCCGCCGCCATCTTCGTCGGAGCCGGGGTCAGGGGCGCCGCACCGGACGCCTCCGCACCGCGCGGCGGCGACTCGGCCGCCCCCGCCTCCTCCGGCACCTGGGTGGGCACCTGGTCCGCCTCCCCCGTCTCCGCCGAGCCGGGCGCCCCCGAGGGCCACCCGGACTCCTCCCTGCGGAACGTGGTGCACACCTCGGTCGGGGGGACCGCCGCCCGCGTCCGGTTCTCCAACCTCTTCGGCACCCGTCCGCTGACCGTCACCGGCGCCACCCTCGCCCTGGCCGCCGAGCCCAGCAGCCCGGCCGCCGCCCCCGGCAGCATGCGCCGGCTGACGTTCGGCGACCGCGCCGAGGTGGTGATCCCGGCCGGCTCCGCCGTCACCAGCGACGCCGTACGGCTGAACGTGCCGGCCGCCGCCGACCTGCTGGTCACCCTCTACACGCCCACCGGCTCCGGTCCCGTCACCCACCACTCCCACGCCCGCCAGACCAGCTACCTGGCGCGCGGTGACCACGCGGCCGACACCGACGGCGCCGCCTACACCGAACAGACCACCTACTGGCGGTACGTGACGGCCGTGGACGTGTGGACGGACGAGGCCGAGGGCACCGTCGTGGCGTTCGGCGACTCCATCACCGACGGCATCACCTCCAGCCTGGGCGCCAACCGCCGCTGGACGGACTACCTCGCCGACCGGCTGCGCACCGAGCGCGGCGCCCCCCGCTACAGCGTCGTCAACCAGGGCATCAGCGGGAACCGCATCCTCCTGGACTCCTCCCCCGACTCGCCCGGCAACGGGCCCAGCGGGCTGTCCCGGCTGGAGCGGGACGCGCTCTCCCGCACCGGGGTGCAGGTGGTGGTCGTCCAGCTCGGCATCAACGACATCCTCAAATCGCCCCAGCAGACCGACCCGGAGCGGATCGTGGCCGGTCTGCAGCAGCTCACCCGGATGGCCCACGAGCGCGGCGTGCGGGTGGTCGGGGCGACGCTGATGCCGTTCGGCGGCCACCGCAAGCACACCCCCCAACTGGAGGCGGTGCGACAGCAGGTCAACGAGAGGATCCGGCGCGGCGGCGTCTTCGACGCGGTCGTCGACTTCGACGCGGCCCTGCGCGACCCCGCCGCCCCGCAGCGGCTGCGCCCCGTCTACGACTCGGGCGACCACCTCCACCCCAGCGACAGCGGTTTCCGCGCGATGGCCGAGGCGCTGGACCTGGACCTGCTCGTCGGCCCCTCCCCGGCCGTCCTGTGACCCCGGGCCCCGGTGCCTAGGACACCACGGGCGGGGCCTGCGCCCCGTCCGGGCCGGCGTCCCCGCGCGCCCCGGCGGCGCCGCGGGCGTACATCCGGGCGATGACGTCCTCGATGTCCGGCTCGCGCACCGACAGGTCCACCAGCGGGTACTCCGCCGCGATCCGCGCCACCAGCGGCGCCGCGCTCGCGGCCGCCGGGAAGGCCAGCCACTGGCGCGGCCCCTCCACGCGCACCGTGCGCGCCCCCTCCACCCGCACCGGCGGGACCTCCCGCGCCAGGTCCACCACCAGCGTGCGCTCGCCGCCACCCGCCCGGTGCAGGCCCTCCAGCGCCCCGTCGTACACCAGCCGGCCGTGGTCGATGACCATCACCCGGTCGCACAGCTGCTCGATGTCGGTCAGGTCGTGGGTGGTCAGCAGGACGGTGACCCCGCTCTCGGTGTTGACCCGGCGCAGGAAGGACCGCACCCGCGCCTTGCTGATCACGTCCAGCCCGATGGTCGGCTCGTCCAGGTAGAGCACCTCCGGATCGTGCAGCAGGGCGGCGGCGATGTCCCCGCGCATCCGCTGCCCCAGCGAGAGCTGACGCACCGGCACGTCCAGCAGGCCGTCCAGCTCCAGCAGGTCCACGCACCGCTCCAGGTTGGCGCGCCACCGCGCCTCGGGCACCCGGTACAGCCGTCGGGCCAGGGCGTAGGAGTCCCGCAGCGGCAGGTCCCACCAGAGCGTGGTGCGCTGCCCGAACACCACCCCGATGCGCCGCGCCAGCCGCATCCGCTCCCGGGACGGGTCCACGCCCGCGACCCGGATCCGGCCGCCGCTGGGGGTCAGGACACCCGTCAGCATCTTGATCGTGGTGGACTTCCCCGCACCGTTGGGCCCGATGTAGCCGACCATCTGGCCCCGCGGCACCCGGAAGGAGATCCCGTCCACGGCCCGCACCTCGCGGACCTCCCGGCGGCGGCGCCCGGCGCGGCGCCGCCGCACCCGGAAGACCTTCTCCACGCCCTCCAGTTCGATGAAGCCGTCGTCCCCGGCCCCCTCCCCGCGCGCGGCCGCGTCCTCCCGCGTCCCCATGGCCGTCCCCACCTCTCCTGTCAGCTCCCCGTGCTGCGGTAGCCCCGCAGCGCCGCCCGCCACGCCAGTCCGGCCGGCACGCAGCACGCCAGCGCCACCGCGGGCGAGGCGAAGTCCACCCAGCCGGGCAGCCCCAGCGGATCGTCCCGGCCCAGCACCCGCAGCACCGGCAGCCAGCCGGCGAACGCCAGCGGCACCACGAACGTCACCCCGCGCACCAGTTCCACCGCGAAGATCGTCGGCGGGTACTGGAGCAGCGTGTTGCCGCCGTAGGTGAAGGCGTTCTGCACCTCGGCGGCGTCCTGCGCCCAGAACTGGAAGGCCGCTCCCGCCACCATCAGCGCGCCGAAGATCACCGCTCCGCCGACCACCGTCACGGCCAGCAGCGCCGCCCTGCCCGGCGTCCAGTCCACCTCCACCTGCGTCAGGGCCCACCCCAGCACCGCGGCGCCCTGGGTGACCCGCCCCAGCCGCCGCAGGGCGAAGCGGTCGGCGGCCACCTGCGCCAGCACCGGGGCGGGGCGGACCAGCAGCGTGTCCACCGTCCCGTCCCGCACGCGGCCGCCGAGCCGCTGCATGGAGCCCGTCAGCAGGTCGGCGATCCCGAACGCGGTGCCGGCCGTCCCGTACAGCAGCGCCACCTCCGGCAGCGTGAACCCGCCCAGCGCGTCCACGTGCGAGAACATGATCATCACCGCGACGAAGTCCAGTCCGGTGGTGACGAGGTTCCCGACCGCCGTCATCGCGAACGACGCCCGGTAGGCCATCGTCGAGCGCACCCACATCCCGGCGATCAGCACGTACGCCCGCAGCCCCTGCCACAGCAGCGCCAGGCGGCCCCCGGACGGCCCCGGACGGGCCCCGGCCCGCGCCTCAGCCACCCTGCACCACCACCTTGCGGGCCGCCGCCGCCTGCACCGCCCGGCCCAGCGCCAGCAGCGCCGCCGCCCAGCCCGCCTGGAACGCCAGCGCCACCGCGAGCCCCGCGCCCCGGTGCTCGCCCAGCAGCACGTCGGCGGGCACCTGGAGCATCGCCGCCCACGGCAGGAGGCGCACCAGCTCGCCGAGCCCGCCGGGGAAGACCGTCAGGGGCAGCAGCTGCCCCGACAGGAACACCCCCAGCAGCATGCTCAGCGTGTTCACCCCCGAGCCGTCCAGCAGCCAGAACGCGGTGAGCGCCACCAGGTAGCGCACCGCGAACGACACCACCAGGCCCAGCAGCACCGACACCGCGAAGGCGGACCACACCAGCGGATCGGCCGGCAGCACCAGCGGGAAGGCCAGCGCTCCCGCGGCCATCGGCGCCACACCGCGCCCCAGCAGCTGGAACGCCGCCCGTCCCAGGTCGGCCGCCAGCCACCACGCCTGGAGGTCGGCGGGGCGGTACAGGTCCACCACCACGTCACCCGAGCGGATGCGCTCCTGGAGCTCCTCCTGGAACCCGCCGCCCAGCATCGCCATGGCCGCCAGCAGCGCCTGCCCGGTCCACACGAACGTCAGCGCCTGCGCCTGGTCGTAGCCGCCCAGGTGCGGGCGCTCGTCCCACAGGGCGACGAACGTGAAGGAGAGGACGAAGCCGAAGACGGTGTTGGTGAAGACCCCCGCCGCGGTGGCGGCCCGGTAGGTGACGTGCCGGCGGAAGCCGCCGCGCGCGACGGCCAGGTGGAGGCGGAGCACGTGCATGGCAGGTCCCCGTCCCCCCTCGTCGTGGTTCCGCCCCGGCGCGGGCTGCGCGGCCCGCGGGCCCGGGGCCCGCGCGGGCAGCCGGGTGACGGCGGAGCGTGCGAGCGTAGTCGGCCCCCGCCGGGCGCCGCCACCGATTAACGGGACCCCCACCGGTCTCGAAAGTCCGTTCGGACGGTTTCGCGCGCCGCACACCACCACAGGTGTGGTCTGCCTCGCCCGCCGGCGCGGATGATGTCAGAGTGTCATACGGGGTGTTCCACCGTAAAACGTCCTGAAGCGCACATACCGACAAGGAGCCCTGCGGTCATGAGCGAGGATCCCGAGGCGCCGAACGGCGACGAGCACCCGCAGCGCACCGGCCGGCGCCGGCTGCCGCCCGTCTGGCGGATCACCCTGGGCGCCGGCGCCGCGGCCGTCCTGGCCGGCGCCGGCGCCCTGGTCACCGGCTACCTGCTCGTGGACATC
Organism: Streptomyces desertarenae; assembly: GCF_042681365.1. NCBI lineage: Bacteria > Bacillati > Actinomycetota > Actinomycetes > Kitasatosporales > Streptomycetaceae > Streptomyces > Streptomyces desertarenae. The sequence goes on from NZ_JBHUFU010000011.1 coordinate 169,092, forward strand.
CCCGAGCCCAACTCCGCCGCGGCCGCCCAGAACAACGTCTACCTCTACGCCGACGGCACGCCGCTCGCCCGCGACGGCGAGATCAACCGGCAGAACATCGAGCTCACCGAGGTCCCCGAGACCACCCGGCAGGCCGTCCTCGCCGCCGAGGACCGGGACTTCTACCACCAGCCCGCCGTCGACGTGACGGCCATGGTCCGCGCCGGCTGGAACATGCTGCGGGGCGAGGGCAAGCAGTCCGGCTCCACCATCACCCAGCAGTACGTCAAGAACTACTACCTGGGCCAGGAGCAGACCCTCACCCGCAAGACCAAGGAACTCTTCATCGCCGTCAAACTCGACCGCGAGGCCAGCAAGGACGAGATCCTCGCCGGCTACCTCAACACCAGCTACTTCGGCCGCAACGCCTACGGCATCCAGGCCGCCGCCCACGCCTACTACGGCAAGGACGCCGCCGACCTCACCACCGCCGAGGGCGCCTACCTCGCCGCCCTCCTCAACTCCCCCAACCTCTACGACGTCGCCGCCCACCCGGAGAACCGCGACCGCGCCGTCGCCCGCTGGAAGTACGTCCTGGACGGCATGGTCAAGGAGGGCTGGCTCACCGACCGGCAGCGCGCCGCCACGACCTTCCCCGACCCCGATCCCGCCAAGCCCCCCAACGGCCTCTCCGGCCAGCGCGGCTACCTCGTCGAAGCCGTCAAACAGCACCTCACCGGCAACGGCATCCTCACCGAACGCCGGCTCGCCCAGGGCGGGTACCGCATCACCACCACCATCGACCGCAAGAAGCAGGACGCCCTCACCGCCGCCGTCAGGAGCGAACTCCTCTCCCGGCTCGACGACGAGCGCGAGGTCGACCGCTACGTCCGCGCCGGCGCCGCCTCCATCGACCCCCGCACCGGAGAGGTCGTCGCCCTGTACGGCGGGATCGACTACACCCGCCAGTACGTCAACAACGCCACCCGCCGCGACTACCAGGCCGGCTCCACCTTCAAGCCCATCGTCTACGCCGCCGCCCTGGAGCACCGCGCCAGGACCCGCGGCGGAGACCTCATCGGCCCCGGCACCACCTACGACGGCACCAGCGGACGCACGGTCGTCGGCCCCCAGGGTCCCACCGACTGGCGCCCCGAGAACGAGGACGACGTCGACTACGGCGACATCCCCGTCACCACCGCCATGAACAAGTCCGTCAACGCCGTCTTCGCCCAGATGGGCATGGACGTCGGCCCCGAGAGGGTCAAGGAGACCGCGGTCAGGCTCGGCCTCCCCGAGACGACCCCCGGCATGGCCGACGCGCAGGGCTCCGTCGCGCTGGGCACCTCCTCCCCCAGCACCCTCGACCTGGCCCGTGCCTACGCCACCCTCGCCAACCACGGCGAGCGCATCGACCACCGCCTCGTGAAGAGGATCACCCGCAACGGCGACCCCGTCCGCCTCCCCGAGCCCGGCACCGAGCAGGCCGTCTCCCGCTCCACCGCGGACGCCACCACCGCCGTCCTGCGCGGTGTGGTCAAGGAGGGCACCGGGCGCCCCGCCCAGGCCGCCGGCCGGCCCGCCGCCGGCAAGACCGGCACCGCCGAGGAGGACGAGGCCGCCTGGTTCGCCGGCTACACCCCCGAGTTGGCCACCGTCGTCGCCGTCATGGGGCAGGACCCCGAGACCGGCGCCCACAAGTCCCTCTACGGCGCCGCCGGACTGGCCCGCGTCAACGGCTCCGACTTCCCCACCCGGATCTGGGCCGCCTACACCGAACGCGCCCTGCGCGGCACCCCCGTGCAGGACTTCCGGCTCAGGCCCGGCAGGAACCTCACCCCCGAGCCGGCCTCTCCCAGTCCCTCCGGCGGCACCTCCCCCTCACCCGGCGAGGATTCCACCCGGATCAGTGACGAGGAGGAGTCCGCGGCGCCCGGAGGGTACGGGCCGGACGGCACCTCCGCCCCCGGTGACGACGCCCGCAACGGCACCGACCGCACGGGCGGGCGACCGGACGGCGCGCAGGACGCCCCCGGCGGACGCGACGGCACCGCGGAGGACGACGGCAAGGCCCGCGACGGCCGGAACGCCGGCTCCGACACCGCCCGCAGGCCGCCGCAGCCCCCGGAGGAGCGCACCGGTCCACCCCCCGGGGACGCCGGCAGGAACCCCGGCGGGGCCGCCGACCGCGGCAGGACCGAACCCCCGCACTCGCCGAAGGCCCCGGCCCCCGGCCCCTCGGCGAGGCCCTTCCCCACCGCCTCCGCTCCCCGGTGACGGCCGCGCGCCGCACCCGCCGGGGACCGCCCCGCCGAGGGCGCGGCGCGCCGAGGGCCCGGACCGCGACGGTCCGGGCCCTCGGCGCGCGGCACACGCCGCGGACCCCGATGGTGCCAGTGGTACCGGCGGTGCGGGCGGCGCCGGCGGTGCGGGGCGGACGGCCCGGCCTACAGGTACAGGCCGGTGGAGTCCTCGGAACCCTGCAGCCGCTCGGCCGCCACCGCGTGCAGGTCGCGCTCGCGCATCAGCACGTACGCCACCCCCCGCACCTCCACCTCGGCGCGGTCCGCCGGGTCGAACAGCACCCGGTCGCCGGGCTCGACCGTGCGCACGTTCTGCCCCACGGCCACCACCTCGGCCCAGTTCAGCCTGCGGCCGACCGCGGCCGTCGCGGGGATGACGATGCCACCGGAGGACCGGCGCTCGCCCTCGGGAATGTCGGTACGCACCAGCACCCGGTCGTGCAGCATCCGGATGGGCAGCTTGTCGTGGTGGGACGTCTGGGAACTCACGGTAAGACCGTATCTCAGCCGCTCAGCCGCGCCGACGCCGAGCCGACAACACCACCAGGCCCACCACTCCGGCGGCCACCAGCGCCACCGGCACGATCCGCTCCGCCCGCGGGCGCCCCTCCTCGTCCGTGAACCTCTCGCGCACGTCGGACAGCGCGCGGTTCACCGCCACGTACGCCCGGCCCGCCGTGCGGTCCACCGCCGCCGCGGCCCGCGCCTTCGCGTCCCCCGCGATCGTCTTCGGGTGCACCCGCACCGCCAGCTCGTCCAGCGTCGCGGCGAGCTCCTGCCGCCTGCGGACGATCGCCGCCTCGATCTCCGCGGGGGTCCTGGCTTCCGACACCGCACTGCCTCCGTCGTCTCGTCCGTCTCATCCGCCCCACCGGACTGTCCTGCACCGGGGAACCGGCTACCGGACAGTTTGGCAGTTCCCCCACCTCCGGTGCCCCGCGCCACCCCCGACACACCCCGTGGCTAGGCTTTCGAACCGGTAACGACCGCACGGGTCCCCACGGGGTCCCGCCCAGCGCCCCGAGCACGCCCCGAGGAGCCACCGATGAGCGAGCGCCTGCAGCCCGGCGACACCGCCCCCGCCTTCACCCTGCCCGACGCCGACGGCAACCCCGTGTCGCTCGCCGACCGCGCCGGCCGGAAGGTGATCGTCTACTTCTACCCCGCCGCGATGACCCCCGGCTGCACCAAGCAGGCCTGCGACTTCACCGACAACCTCGGTCTCCTCGCCGGGGCCGGCTACGACGTGATCGGCGTCTCACCCGACAAGCCGGAGAAGCTCGCGCGGTTCCGCGAGAAGGAGAACCTGGGGATCACCCTCGTCTCCGACCCGGAGAAGGAAGTCCTCCGGGCCTACGGCGCCTTCGGCGAGAAGAAGTCCTACGGCAGGACCGTCACCGGCGTCATCCGCTCCACCGTGGTCGTGGACGAGGAGGGGAAGGTCGAGCGGGCCCTGTACAACGTCAGGGCCACCGGCCACGTCGCCAAGCTCATCCGGGACCTGGCCGTCTGAGGCCCTCTCCGCCGGACACGGCGTCGGCACCGGCCGCTTCCCGGACCGAGGCGGCCGGCGGCCGGTCTTCCGCCCCCGCCGGGGGAGATGCGCCGCCTCCGCCCGAACCGCCCTGCGGCCACGGGAACGTGGTGCGGCCCGGACCGCCGGGCCACCGCGACCGGTGGCCCTTCCGAAGGGGGCGGCACCCGCTACGATGAGGGACAGTCGGCGGCCGTGGCTAAATTGGCAGAAGCGCAGCGTTTAGGCCGCTGTGGGAGAAATCCCGTGTGGGTTCGAGTCCCACCGGCCGCACCGACCCCGAGGGCGAAGGCCCGGCTCGGCGAGCCGGGCCTTCGGCGTCGGCGGCAGGAGCGGTTCGCCGTCCCGTGCCCGTCAGCCCAGCAGCTCCCCGATCACCGGCGCCAGTTCGCGGAACGCCCGGCCGCGGTGGCTGATGGCGTTCTTCTCCTCCGGGGACAGCTCCGCGCAGGTGCGGCTCTCGCCCTCGGGCTGGAGGATCGGGTCGTAGCCGAAGCCGCCGGAGCCGGCGGGGGTGCGGCGGAGGGTGCCGGGCAGGTGCCCCTCGACGACGCGCTCGGTGCCGTCGGGGAGGGCGAGGGCGGCGGCGCAGGCGAAGTGCGCGGTGCGGTGGGGGTCGTCGATGTCGGAGAGCTGGGCGAGGAGCAGGTCCAGATTGGCCTTGTCGTCGCCGTGGCGTCCGGCCCAGCGGGCGGAGAAGATGCCGGGGGCCCCGCCGAGGACGTCGACGCACAGGCCGGAGTCGTCGGCGACGGCGGGCAGGCCGGTGGCCCTGGCGAGGGTGCGGGCCTTGAGGAGGGCGTTCTCGGCGAAGGTGGTGCCGGTCTCCTTGACGTCGGGGACCTCCGGGTAGGCGTCGGCGCCGACGAGGTCGAGGTCGAGTCCGGTCGCGGAGAGGATGGCCTCCAGTTCGCGGACCTTGTGGGCGTTGCGGGTGGCGAGGATCAGGCGCTGGCTCATGGGGCCCGATTATCCCGGTGCGCCCGTCCGGAACACCGGGTGGCCCGGTGTGCCGCCGGTCCGGCGGGCGGGCGGGTCAGCCGGGCGAGCAGATCTGGGTGAGCTCGTCGGCGGCGCTGACGACGGGGCCGGTGTCGGGGACCTTGCCCTGGTCGACGGAGTCGCGGACGTTGTCGGCGGCCTGCTGGAGGTCTTCGGCGACCTTGGCGATGTCGGGGTTGTCGGTGCTTTCGGTGATCTTGTCGAGGTTGGTGTCGATGCGGTTCAGCGACTCGTTGATCTCGGCGGGGTTCTCGACGCCGTCGGCGACGGCCTGCTGGAGCGCGTTGGCGCTGTCGACGATGACGACGGCGGTGTTGGCGCAGTCCAGCGCGTTCTGGACGGCGCTGCAGCCCAGCAGGGGCGCGGCGAGGGCGAGGGAGGCGATGGCTGCGAGGGAGGTCCTGCGGTGCATGGGGCCCTTTCTGTCGGGTCCTCAACAGGGCGTCTGGACGGGCCGTACGGCTCGACCCGTACGGCCCGTGCCTTCTATGACGTGTAAAGCGCTCGCAAAGTTCCGTGGGAGTCCGCGGCGTTCGGATCCGCCGTGCCCTCCGCTCCCGTCCCGCCGGGCGCGTCCGCGGGCGGGCGGGCTCCGCGGGGGGCGCGGGTTCCCCGCCCCCCGCGGGCGCCGGAGGGCGTCACCGGCCGGAGAGGGCCTGGCGCTGCGCTCCGTCGAGCTGGGCGCAGCCGGCGACGGCGAGGTCGAGGAGGGCGTCGAGTTCGGCGCGGGCGAAGGGGGCGCCCTCGGCGGTGCCCTGGACCTCGACGAAGCGGCCGTCCCCGGTGCAGACGACGTTCATGTCGGTCTCGGCCCGGACGTCCTCCTCGTAGCACAGGTCGAGGAGGGGGGTGCCGTCGACGATGCCGACGCTGACGGCGGAGACGGTGCCGCTCAGGGGCTGGGCCTTGGCGCGGACGAGCTTGTTGTCGCGGGCCCAGGCGAGGGCGTCGGCGAGGGCGACGTAGGCGCCGGTGATGGCGGCGGTGCGGGTGCCGCCGTCGGCCTGGAGGACGTCGCAGTCGAGGACGACGGTGTTCTCACCGAGGGCCTTGAGGTCGACGACGGCGCGGAGCGAGCGGCCGATGAGGCGGGAGATCTCGTGGGTGCGTCCGCCGATCTTGCCGCGGACGGACTCGCGGTCGCCGCGGGTGTTGGTGGAGCGGGGCAGCATGGCGTATTCGGCGGTGATCCAGCCCTCGCCGCTGCCCTTGCGCCAGCGGGGCACGCCCTCGGTGACGCTGGCGGTGCAGAGGACCCGGGTGTCGCCGAAGGAGACGAGGACGGAGCCCTCGGCGTGCTTGCTCCAGCCGCGTTCGATGGTGACGGGTCGGAGTTGCTCGGCTGTGCGGCCGTCGATGCGTGACATGGGGGCGAGCCTAGCCGCAGGGGCGGAACGGCCGTTCCGGACAGGGGGCGCGGGCGGTGGGGGCCGGTGCGGTGGGGCGGTGGGGCGGCCGCCCGTCTCACATCATGTCCTCGATCTCGGCGGCGATGGGGTCGGCGTCGGTGCCGATGACGACCTGGACGGCGGTGCCCATCCTGACCACCCCGTGGGCTCCGGCGGCCTTGAGCGCCGTCTCGTCGATGAGCGAGGGGTCCTCGACCTCGGTGCGGAGGCGGGTGATGCAGCCCTCGATCTCGATGATGTTGTCCAGGCCGCCGAGTCCGGCGACGATGCTCTCGGCCTTGCCGGTGGTCTTGTCGCCCGAGCTGTCGATCATGTCTTCCGTCCTCCGTCGGCTGTTCCGGCCGGTGGCCGGCCGTGGTCCGTCGTCCGGTCGTGCGCCCCGGCCCGGGGGCTGATGCACACCCCGACCGGGTTCGCCCTGTATGTGCTTTTCCTCCACGGTAGGGAAACCTCCGCGGCGGGGCACCCCGGCGGGCCCCGCCCTCCTCCGTCCCGCCGCCCGCCGGGGGCCGCGCGTACTGCATTCCGGCACTCTCCCCTCCCCCGGTGGCGCTTCGGCCCGGCTCACACCGTTTGACCCGTTCATTCGTGTTACAACCTGCCTGAACGATTTTCACGGCGCGTTCCGTACGGCCCCACGGGAGGTAGGCGATGACCACGGCCGCAGCGCAGGCGCCCGGCGACCGGAAGGGCCGCGGCTCGGGAGCGATGGCGGTGGCCCAGCGCATCGGCCGCAGTCTGATGCTGCCGATCGCCACCCTGCCCGCGGCGGCGCTGATGGTCCGGCTGGGCCACGAGGACATGCTCGGCCGGGAGGGCCTCCCGGACGCCGTCAACCGGGCCGCCGAGTTCCTGGCTGCGGGGGGCGGCGCGCTGCTGGACAACCTCCCCCTGCTGTTCGCGGTGGGCATCGCGATCGGCTTCGCCCGGCGCTCGGACGGTTCGACGGGGCTGGCGGCGGTGGTGGGGTACCTGGTCTTCCGGCAGGTGATGGCCGTCTTCGAGGATCCCGGCCTGCCGCCGGTGGAGGGCGAGCCCCAGCCGGCCGACGCCGGTGTGCTGGGAGGGGTGGTGATGGGGATCGTCACCGCGCTGCTGTACCAGCGCTACCACCGCAGGAAGCTCCCGGACTGGCTGGGGTTCTTCGGCGGCCGGCGGCTGGTGCCGATCCTGGCCTCGTTCGCGGGGCTGGCCCTGGGGATCGTCTTCGGCTACGCCTGGCCGGTGCTGGGGGCGGGCATCCACGGCCTCGGGGAGTGGCTGGTGGGGTCGGGGGCGCTGGGGGCGGGTCTCTTCGGCGCGGCCAACCGGGCGCTGATCCCGGTCGGGATGCACCACCTGCTGAACTCCTTCCCCTGGTTCCAGGCCGGCTCCTACGAGGACGGCGGCGTCCGGTACCAGGGGGACATCGCCCGCTTCCTGCACGGGGACCCGACGGCGGGGCAGTTCATGACCGGCTTCTTCCCGATCATGATGTTCGCCCTGCCGGCGGCCTGCCTGGCGATGTACCACTGCGCCCGCCCGGAGCGGCGCAGGGTGGTGGGCGGGATGATGTTCTCCATCGCGCTGACGGCCTTCGTGACGGGCGTGACGGAACCGATCGAGTTCACCTTCATGTTCGTCGCACCGGCGCTGTACGCGGTCCACGCGGTGCTGACGGGGGTCTCGATGGCGCTGAGCTGGGCACTGGGGGCGCGGGACGGCTTCGGGTTCTCCGCGGGCGCGATCGACTTCGTGCTGAACCTGGGGATCGCGTCGCGGCCGTGGCTGCTGGTGGTGCTGGGGCTGTGCTTCGCGGCGGTGTACTACGCGGTGTTCCGGTTCGCGATCCTCCGCTTCGACCTGCCGACGCCGGGCCGGGAGCCGGAGGAGGAGGCCGCGGAGGAGGACCGGGCCCAGTACCGGGCGTAGGGTCCGCCGGCCGGGCCGGCGGGGCCCCGGCTCCGGGCGCCGTCGCCCTGCTCCGGCCCCCGGCTCCCTCCCGCGTCCGGCGGCCGCCGTGCGGCGGCCCTCAGAACTCGTAGACGGCCCCGGGACGGGCCATCTCCACCGGCCCGCCGAAGGCGGCCTCGGCGTCGCGGAGGTTGTGCCGGGGGTCGGTCCACGGCGGGATGTGGGTGAGGACGAGCCGCTCCACCCCGGCCTGCCGGGCGCACTCGCCGGCCTGGCGGCCGTTGAGGTGGAGTTCGGGGAGGTCCTCCTTGCCGTCGGTGAAGGACGCCTCACACAGGAAGAGGTCGGCGCCCCCGGCCAGCTCGCACAGGGCGTCGCAGGGGCCGGTGTCGCCGGAGTAGACGAGGCTGCTGCCGTCGTGCTCGATGCGGAAGCCGTAGGTCTCCACCGGGTGCCGGACCCGGTCGGTGGTGACGACCAGCGGTCCGAGCCGGAAGGAGGCCCCGGCGGCGAGGTCGTGGAAGTCGAAGACCTCGCTCATGGACTTCTCGGAGGGGGTGTCGGCGTAGGCGGCGGTGAGCCGCTGCTCGGTGCCCCGGGGCCCGTACACGGGGATGGGCTCGCAGCGCCCGCCCTCATGGCGGTAGTACCGGGCCACGAAGTAGGCGCACATGTCGATGCAGTGATCGGCGTGGAGGTGGCTGAGGGCGATGGCGTCGAGGTCGTAGAGACCGCAGTGGCGCTGCAGTTCGCCGAGGGCACCGTTGCCCATGTCGAGCAGGAGCCGGTAGCCGTCGGCCTCGACGAGGTAGCTGGAGCAGGCCGATTCCGCGGACGGGAACGATCCCGAGCAGCCGACGACGGTGAGCTTCATAGGGGAAGGAACCTCCGTGGCCCGGGAAGAGGGGTTACCTGAGCGTAAGGCGCATGGGCGCCCGTGGCTCCTCCACGGAGCTCCGTTGTGGTTGGAATCACCAGGGCGGGGGACCGTTTCCGGGACGGGTGTTCACGGCCGTCCCGGGGGCGCCTCGGACGGCTTCCGCGCCCCTTTTGATCCCGCTGCGCCCGGGGCCCGGCACCGCCGGTCGGCAGTGCCGGGCCCCGGGCGCCGGACGGGAGGACTCAGGCCCAGAGCTGTCCCTGCAGCGCCTCGACCGCGGCTTCGGTGCTGGGCGCGGTGTAGATGCCGGTGGACAGGTACTTCCAGCCGCCGTCGGCGACGATGAAGACGATGTCGGCGCTCTGCCCGGCCTTGAGGGCCCGGCGGCCGACGCCGATCGCGGCGTGGAGGGCGGCGCCGGTGGAGACCCCGGCGAAGATGCCCTCCTGGGCGAGGAGTTCACGGGTGCGGGTGACGGCGTCCTCGGAGCCGACGGAGTAGCGGGTGGTGAGGACGGACTCGTCGTACAGCTCGGGGACGAACCCCTCGTCGAGGTTGCGCAGCCCGTAGACGAGGTCGTCGTAGCGCGGTTCGGCGGCGACGATCTGGATGCCGGGGACCTTCTCGCGCAGGTAGCGGCCCGCTCCCATCAGGGTGCCGGTGGTGCCCAGGCCGGCGACGAAGTGGGTGATGGAGGGCAGGTCGGCGTAGATCTCGGGGCCGGTGCCGGCGTAGTGGGCGCCGGCGTTGTCGGGGTTGCCGTACTGGTAGAGCATGACCCAGTCGGGGTGCTCGGCGGCCAGCTCCTTGGCGACGCGCACGGCGGTGTTGGAGCCGCCGGCGGCGGGCGAGGAGATGATCTCGGCTCCCCACATGGCCAGCAGCTGGCGGCGCTCGGAGCTGGTGTTCTCCGGCATGACGCAGACGATGCGGTAGCCCTTGAGCCGGGCGGCCATGGCCAGCGAGATGCCGGTGTTGCCGGAGGTGGGCTCCAGGATGGTGCAGCCGGGGGCGAGCCGGCCGTCCTTCTCGGCCTGCTCGATCATGTGGAGGGCCGGGCGGTCCTTGATCGAGCCGGTGGGGTTGCGGTCCTCCAGCTTGGCCCAGATGCGGACGTCCTCGGACGGCGAGAGCCGCGGCAGGCGCACCAGGGGGGTGTTGCCCACCGCGGCGATCGGGGAGTCGTAGCGCATCAGCGCATGCCCTTCCGTCGTCCGACCGCCCCGGCGGCGTCCTCCGCCGCGGAGCCGCCGGCCACGGCGGGGAGGATCGTCACGTTGTCGCCGTCGCTGAGCTTGGTGGAGATCCCGTCCAGGAAGCGGACGTCCTCGTCGTTGAGGTAGACGTTCACGAAGCGGCGCAGCTCGCCGCCGTCCACCAGGCGCTCCCGGATGCCGCTGTGGCGGGTCTCCAGGTCCTCGATGAGCTCGGCGAGGGTGCCGCCGTTGCCCTCGACGGACTTCTGGCCGTCCGTGTAGGTGCGGAGGATGGTCGGGATGCGGACCTCGATGGCCATGGGTGGGCTCCTGTGGGAGAGGCGGGGAAGCTGGAAGCGTGCGCGGGCCGTGCTCGGGGTGCGGTGCGTGCGCGGGCGCGGCCGGGGCCGCGCGGCGGTGCGCCCGGTCAGGCGCGGGCGGCGCGGCGCCGACACGCGGCGCTGGCGAGGCGGCACAGGTCGACGTGCAGGCGCGCCACGAGCAGCGTGCCCGGGGGCGGTCCCGGGTGGTTGTCGCTCACGTCGTGGTTAACCATGGGCTCATCGTAACGATTCCCGCCCTCCCAACTGGATGGCGGTCCCATCATGCGGACCCGGGCGTCTCACCCCTCGGCGCCGGGCCCGCCGCGCGGGCGGCCGTCCCGCGCGGCGGTGCGGACCGTCCGGTCCCGCAGGGCCGGTCCGGGCTCACTCCTCGTAGGAGGGGACGACCCTGACCTCCTCCTCCGTGATCTCGCCGTCCACGATGCGGAACGAGCGGAAGGAGAAGGGGCCCTCGCCGTTGCCGCACTCGGCGGTGGAGACCAGTACGTAGTGGGCGCCGGGCTCGTTGGCGTAGGAGACGTCGGTGCGCGAGGGGTAGGCCTCGGTGGCGGTGTGCGAGTGGTAGATGACGACGGGTTCCTCGTCGCGGTCGTCCATCTCGCGGTAGAGCCTGAGCAGGTCCGTGGAGTCGAACTCGTAGAACGTGGGCGAGCGGGCCGCGTTGAGCATGGGGACGAAGCGCTCGGGGCGGTCGCTGCCGGCCGGACCCGCGATGACGCCGCAGGCCTCGTCGGGGTGGTCCTGGCGGGCGTGCGCGACGATCCTGTCGTGCAGCTCCTGGGTGATGGTCAGCATGGCCGACAGCATAGGCAGGGCGTGCGGGAGGGGCCCCGCCGCACCGGTGCGCGGTACGGCGGGGCCCCTCCGGGCGCGCGGAGCCCGCGGGCCCCGGGCGGGTCACTTGGCGAGCGGGGCGGCGCCGCCTGCCTCGGCGGCGGCCTCGGCGGCCTCGATCTGCTCCTCGGTCTCGCCCGCGTCCCGGCGGCGGGTGTACTCCAGGACCCTGCGCAGCTCCCTCCGGACGACCGGCGCGAGGAAGTACAGGCCGATGATGTTGAACACCGCGGCGAGGAAGAGGAAGGAGTCCGCCATCTCGACCAGGGAGCCCAGGGACATCACGGCGCCGGTGACGACCACCAGGCAGAACAGGACGTTGAAGGTGGTCTCGCTGGCCCTGCTGCGGCCGAAGAAGTACGTCCAGGTCTTCAGTCCGTAGTAGCCCCAGGTGATGAGGGTGGAGATGGCGAACAGGAAGACCGCGACCGCCAGCACGTAGGGGAACCAGGATATGGCGGTCTCGAAGGCGTCCGAGGTGAGCGCGACGCCGGACTGGGGGGCGCTGCCGTCGGCCGCCGCCTCGCGCGCCGCCTCCCAGCTCGGGGTCTTGGCGATGACGATGGTCAGCGCCGTCATGGTGCAGATGATGACGGTGTCGACGAACGGCTCCAGCAGCGCGACCAGGCCCTCGGTGGCGGGGCGCTTGGTCTTGACCGCGGAGTGGGCGATCGGCGCGGAGCCGATGCCGGCCTCGTTGGAGAAGGCGGCGCGGCGGAAGCCCTGGATCAGGGCGCCCAGGATGCCGCCGGCGACGCCTTCGGGGGAGAAGGCGCCCCCGATGATGGCGCCGACGGCGGCGGGGACCTCGCCGAGGTTCATGGCGATGACCGCCAGGCAGGCGCCGACGTAGACGATGGCCATGGCCGGCACCAGGCGGCTGGTGACGGCGCCGATGGACCGCATGCCGCCGATGAGGACCAGGGCGACCAGGACGGCGACGACGGCACCGAAGGCGAGGGCGCCGCCGGAGGTGCTGAAGACGCTGTCCTCCTTGCCGGTGACCGCCTGGAGCTGCTCCAGGCTCTGGTTCACCTGGAAGAGGTTGCCGCCGAAGAAGGCGAAGAACAGCAGCGAGAAGGCGGAGCCGGCCGCGAGGACCTTGCCGAGGGTGCCGAAGCCGCGCTCGGCCATGCCCTTGCGCAGGTAGTGCATGGGGCCGCCGGAGACGGTGCCGTCGGCGTGCACCTCGCGGTACTTCACGCCGAGGGTGCACTCGACGAACTTGGTGGCCATGCCCAGCAGGCCGCAGACGATCATCCAGAAGGTGGCGCCCGGACCGCCGACGGTGACGGCGATGGCGACGCCGGCGATGTTGCCGAGGCCGACGGTGCCGGAGACGGCGGAGGTCAGCGCCTGGAAGTGGTTGACCTCGCCGGGGGCGCCCTTCTGGTCGTACCGGCCCCGCACCAGCCTGAAGGCCAGCTTGATGTGGCGGACCTGGGCGAAGCCGAAGTAGGCGGTGAAGACCAGGCCGGCGACCACCAGCCAGCCGACGATCCAGGGGAACGTGGTGCCGAAGAAGGGGAGTTCGTAGAAGACGATCTTGCCGAACCAGTCCGCCACCGGGTCGACGGCGTTGCTGATCGACTCGTCGACCCGTTCGGTCCAGGATTCGTTCTCTGCCATGGCCTACCTCTGACTGGTGCGGCTGCGGGGACGTGTGGTGCGACGGTGGTCGCTGACGCTGCGTCGGATGAAACGATTCCTCGGACTCTTTGCCGGGGAGGCCCAGGGGCGGTCCTCCCGGCGCCGCCGGGGGACCCTCCGCGGAAATCGGGTTGGGAGTTCCTACCACGCAGAGCTACCAATAGGGTGTGATGTATATCACACGTCCGTATCACAGTCGGATCACAAAAGTAAATATATAAACAAATCGGTCAGACAGGGCGTCGATCGGAGCGCCTGATCCGGTTATCGGGCGCTTGCCATCACCCAGCGTGCACAGATCACGACATCAGCGTCTGCACCAGGGACTCCTGGAGCGCCCCCAGCCACAGGTACGCCATCGCCATCGGCTTGCGCGGATCGGTGTCCGGCAGCGCGTACAGCTCCTCGCTGTCCTCGTCGGTGGAGAGCTCCAGGCGCGCCCCGATCGCCAGCCGCAGGTCGTTGAGCGTGCCCAGCCACTGCCGGGACTGCCCGGGGGCGAGGGTGAGCACCGCTCCCCCGCCGCCGCCGGGGGCGAGGGCGTCCAGCGCGCGGACGACCGCCAGGCCGTCCTCACGCTTGCGGGCGCGCAGATCGTTCTCGGTGTAGCGCCGGAACTCGGCCGCCGCGGCGGCCGTCTCCTCATCCCGCTCGGCGCCGGGGCCCCCGTAGCCGTCGGGGAAGAGCCGGGCCAGGGCGGGGTCGGACGGGGGCTCGGTGGGACCGTCGGCCATCAGCGCGGCCAGCGGGTCCTGCTCCTCCCCGGCCGCGCCGGGGCCGGGGCCGATCAGCTCCAGCAGCTGCACGGTGAGGCTGCGCAGGATGGAGATCTCGATCTCGTCGAGCGCGACGGCGGCGCCTCCGGGCACGGCGGCCGCGGGTTCGAAGAGCCCCGCCATCAGCGGTCCTGCTGGAGGGTGGCCCACAGACCGTAGCCGTGCATGGCCTGCACGTCGCGCTCCATCTCCTCGCGGGTGCCGCTGGAGACGACCGCGCGCCCCTTGGTGTGCACGTCCATCATCAGCTTTCTGGCCTTCTCCTCCGGATACCCGAAGTAGCTCCGGAACACGTACGTCACGTAGCTCATCAGGTTCACCGGGTCGTTGTGGACGACCGTCACCCAGGGGACGTCCGGTTCGGCGACCGGCCGGACCTCCGCGTCCGACTCGGGGCGGGTGACCTCGGCGGGAGCGACCGACAGCAGGACCGTTCCGCCCGCGGGCGCCGCCGGGCGGGCGGCCCCATGCGGGGCGTACGGGCCGGGTACGCGGCTCGCGGCGCGCGGCCGCCGCACCGCGGCGGGGCGCGTCGCCGTCGTGGGTGTGTCGTCGCTCACGGTCCCATGCTGCCACCCGGACCGGGTGGTGGCGCAAACGGGTCCCGGCGGGGCGCGGGCACCCCCGCGGCGGCCGCCCGGCCGCGCCGCACCACCGATATCGTCAAACTGACGAGATAAGGGGTAGCATCTTCATCATGAACACAGCAGACCCGGGCCTGCCGGTCGCCGTGCCGTCGACCGCGCTCTTCACGGACCACTACGAACTCACCATGGTCCAGGCCGCGTTGCGCGGCGGGACCGCCCACCGGCGCTCGGTCTTCGAGGTCTTCACCCGCCGGCTGCCCGAGGGCCGCCGCTACGGCGTGGTGGCGGGCACCGGACGGGTGCTGGACGCGGTGGAGAACTTCCGCTTCGAGCCGGAGATCCTGCACTTCCTGCGCGAGCACCACGTGGTGGACGAGCCGACCCTGCAGTGGCTGGCCGACTACCGGTTCCGCGGCGACATCAGGGGCTACCCCGAGGGCGAGGTCTACTTCCCCGGCTCGCCGATCCTGCGCGTGGAGGGCAGCTTCGCCGAGTGCGTGCTGCTGGAGACGGTCATCCTGTCAATCCTCAACCACGACTCGGCCGTCGCCGCCGCCGCGTCCCGGATGGCCGTCGCCGCCGGCGGGCGCCCGCTGATCGAGATGGGGGCCCGGCGCACCCACGAGCTGTCGGCGGTGGCCGCCGCCCGCGCCGCGTACGTGGGCGGCTTCTCCACCACCTCCGACCTGGCCGCGGGCTTCCGCTACGGCATCCCCACCACCGGCACCAGCGCCCACTCCTTCACCCTGCTGCACGACACCGAGCGCGGCGCCTTCACCGCGCAGGTGGAGGCCATGGGCTCGGGCACCACGCTCCTGGTGGACACCTACGACGTCGCCGAGGCCGTGCGCACCGCCGTGGAGGTGGCCGGGCCGGACCTGGGCGCCGTGCGGATCGACTCCGGCGACCTGCTGCTGCTCGCCCACCGGGTGCGGCAGCAGCTGGACGAGCTGGGCGCCCGGGAGACGAGGATCGTCGTGACCAGCGACCTGGACGAGTACGCCATCGCCTCGCTGGCCGCCGCCCCCGTGGACGCCTACGGGGTGGGCACCCAGCTGGTCACCGGCAGCGGCCACCCGACGGCCTCGATGGTCTACAAGCTGGTCGCCCGCGCCGACTCCGACGACCCCGGCGCGCCGCTGCGGCCGGTGGCGAAGAAGTCGATGGGCGGGAAGCTGTCGGTGGGCGGCGTCAAGTGGGCCGCGCGCCGCCCGGACGCGCACGGCACGGCGGAGGCCGAGGTCGTGGGCACCGGGGAGGTCCCCGAGGAGCTGGCGGAGCACCTGCTGATGGTGGACCTGGTCCGCGGCGGCGAGATCGTGGCGCGCGAGCGGCTGGACGCGGCCCGCGAGCGGCACGTGCGGGCCCGCGGCGGGCTGCCGCTGTCGGCGACGCAGCTCTCGCGCGGCGAGCCGGTGCTGCCCACCGAGTACGTCTCCGGCTGAACCCGGCGGCACGGGGCGCCGGGGCGGCGGGGGACGGCGGGGCGGCCGGTGGCCCTCCCGGAGCGGGCGCCGCGTGTCTAAGGTCGGATACGCGGCGCCCGCCGCACCGGCCGCCTCCCCGCACCCGGAGCCCCGCACGGACCGGCACCGGCAATCCGTCCATCCACCCATCCATCCACCCACCCACCAGCCGAAAGGTGTGCGCCATGCACCGGGCACTGATCGTCGTGGACGTCCAGAACGACTTCTGTGAGGGCGGCAGCCTCGCGGTGGCGGGGGGAGCCGACGTGGCCGCCGCCGTCACCGAGCTGATCGGCCGGCCCGCCTCCGGGTACGCCCACGTGGTGGCCACCCGCGACCACCACGTCTCCCCGGGCGGCCACTTCTCCGACCACCCCGACTTCCGCGACTCCTGGCCCCCGCACTGCGTGGCCGGGACCGAGGGGGCGGGCTTCCACCCGAACTTCGCCCCGGCCGTCGCCTCGGGCTCGGTCGACGCCGTCTTCGACAAGGGCGCGTACGCCGCCGCCTACAGCGGCTTCGAGGGGAGGGACGAGAACGGCGTCCCGCTCGCCGACTGGCTGCGCTCCCACGACGTCACGGAGGTGGACCTGGTCGGCATCGCCACCGACCACTGCGTCCGTGCCACCGCCCTGGACGCGGTGCGCGAGGGCTTCCGCGCGCGCGTGCTGCTCGGGATGACGGCCGGCGTCGCCGCGCCGACCACCGAGCGGGCGCTGGAGGAGATGCGCCGGGCGGGCGTGGAGCTGACCGGGGAACCGGTGGTCGGGGCCGCCTGACGCCCCGGACAGCGGCGCGTCCGGGGGCCGGGCGCGGTTCCCCGCCCGCTTCCCGGCCGTTTTCCGAGGCCTCCGGACCCCTGGGCCCCGGGAGCCTCCCGGGGCGGGAACCGCTCTCAGAGGGCCGCCGGGGCCTCCGGGCGCCCCTGGTCCGCGGCGGCCCGGCGCAGGGCGCCCACGGGGCGCCAGAAACCGCTCTCGACGCGCGTCCCGCCGTGCCCCGCGCCGGGGGCTCCGGCACACGGCACCGGGCGCCAGACCAGGCCGTCGGGGTGGTGCAGCACGGCGGTGATCTCGTCGGGGGTGGGCGGCTCGGCGTTGCCGCGCAGGTAGACCGCGCGCAGGCCCAGGTTCCGCAGCCGGGTCAGGGCGCGGGCGCGGTTGGCCGCGTGCACCAGGAAGCGGACGCGCCGGCCCCCGTCTCCGGGCCGGGGCACCGAGAGGGCCACGACCACACTGCCGTCCGGCAGCCGTGCCCAGCCTCCACCTGCCATGGTCACCACACTTCCCCGTCGTACGTCACGCCCGCAAAGGGGCCGTCCGGGTGAGGACGGCAACCACAACATACGGCACGGCCGGCCACCGCCCACCAGGGGCGGCGGCCGGCCGTCGGTCCGCCTCAGCGGTCTTCGGAGAAGTCGATCACTTCCGCGAAGAGGGGCTGACCATGACCGTCATCGTCCGGCCGTTCAGCGGCTGGTGGACGATGCTGATCCGCGTGTTGGTGTCGGGCACCTTCACGCTCGCGGTCGGGTTCGCCGGGTCCCAGTAGGTGCCCTTGCGGTCGTCGAAGACGGGCTTGCCCAGCTTCCAGTCGATCTTGGTGGGCACGCCGTTCTTGTGCAGGGTCATGCCCCGCGTCGGGAACCAGCTGAAGGTGGAGTCGTAGGACTGGACGCGGTTGCGCATCAGCGTGCCGTCCGACCACTTCTCCGTCTTCGGGTGGGCGTCGACCGGGAGGACCAGGCCCTCGCCCGGGTGGACGCTGGTGTTGTTGTCCAGCTGGGAGGTGTCCCACAGCCAGATCAGCAGGCCGTTCTGGTAGGCGAAGCGCTCGACCCAGTCGGGACGGGTGCCCTGCCAGCCGAAGTTGTACGGACCGGTCTTCAGCGTCTTGTCGTACGAGACGTACTGGCGGTTCTCGGCGATGTAGAACTGCGGGTAGGAGTTGGTGAACGACTCGCCGATGCGGGAGAAGCCGCTCGCCGTCCAGCCGTTGTCGTCGCCCTCGGCACCGTCGGTGAGGAGGGCCTCGCCGTCGGCGGTGATGGTGATCTCGTCGGCCGTGAAGCCCTTCTCCGCCACACCGCCGTCGGTGCGGTAGTGGAAGCGGAGCTGGATCTCCTGGCCCGCGTAGGCGTCCAGCGGGAAGGACAGGTCGGCCCAGCCGCCCGACTCCCCGTCCAGGGCGGGGGCACCGCTGGCGTCGCGGCCGATGGCCTCGCCGTTCCGCGTGCCCTCCAGGGCGGTCCAGGTGGCGCCGCCGTCGGTGGAGACCTGGGTGTAGAGGTAGTCGTACCCGGCCTCGATCTCCCACCAGCCCTTGAGGTCGAGCGACGCGGTGGAGGCGCCGGTCAGGTCGACGGTGCGGGTCAGGGAGTTGCGCAGGTCGTCACCGCTGCCGCTCCACCACTGCCGGGAGCCCGCGGCGGGCGCGACGACGGTGGTCGTGACCTCCTTCTCGGGGAGCTCGACGATCAGCGCCTGCGGGTTCTTGCCCGGCTGGGCCGCGGCGCCCAGCTTGTGGACGGACGTGGTGGCGGCCTTGGCCGTCTCGTAGTCCAGCCAGCCCAGCGTCAGCTTGTCCCAGGCGGTCATCTCGCCCGCCCAGTCGCCGATGGCGTCCTTGCCGTTGTTCAGCCAGGAGCCGGACGACATCAGGGTCCAGAAGGAGGTGGAGTTCTCGCCGCCGGCGGTGTCGTACAGGTCCGGCAGGCCCAGGTCGTGGCCGTACTCGTGGGCGAAGACGCCCAGGCCGCCGTTCTCGGGCTGCACGGTGTAGTCGCCGACCCAGATGCCGGTGTCGCCGATCTGGGTGCCGCCGGCCTTGTTGAACTCCGGGCCGGTGCTGCCGTAGTCGGTGCCGTAGGCGTACCAGCGGTGGGCCCAGATGGCGTCCTCGCCCTGCGCGCCGCCGCCGGCCGACTCGTCCTCGCCGGCGTGGACGAACTGGAAGTGGTCGATGTAGCCGTCGGCCTCGTTGAAGTCGCCGTCACCGTCGAAGTCGTAGCGGTCCCACCGGTCGTACTCGGCCAGCTGGGCCTTGATCTCCTCGGTGGTGCGGCCCGCGGCCTTCTGGTCCTCGACCCACTGGTTCACGCCGTCGCGGACGGCGTCCCAGACGGTGCTGCAGGTGCTCTGGCCGCAGGCGTTGTTGCCGTAGCGGGCCTCGTTGTAGTCGATCTTGACCCAGTCGGAGACCATGCCGTCGACGGAGTACTTACCGGAGGACTGGGTCTCGTAGTAGGTCTTGAGCGAGCCCTCGCCCTCTCCGAAGTAGATCTCCTCGAAGTGCTCCTGGCTGAAGTCCTCCTTCCAGAGCGTGGTGTTGTCCTGCTTGCGGTCGGGCTCGGCTATCTGGTTGTGCAGCGGACCGGGGGTGCCGCCGTACCTCGGGTCGATCTTGTCGCCGAACTCGAGCAGGATGGTGAAGATCTTGTCGGTCTTCGTCTGCTCCATCTCGACGTACTTCTCGTCGCCGAGCTTCATGACCTTGGTGCCGTTCTTGGTCACGGGCTTCTGTCCGGAGGCCAGCCGCTCGAGGGCCGCGAGGCGCTGGGAGCGCTGCTTCTTGGTCAGCGGGCCGGGCAGGTCGTGGGCGACGTGCTTGCCGTCCTTGTCCTTGCCGTGCTTGTGACCCTTGCCCTCGGCGTGGTCGCTGTGCTCCGCCGCGGCCGGGTCACGGCCGTCGGGTGCGGTGCCCTCACTGGCGTAGGCGGTGCCGGCGGTCAGAAAGGTCGCGCCGATGACGGCGACCGTCGTGGCCAGTGCGGCGGATCTGATGGTCCTCCGTTGGCTCTTCACTAGGTATTGCCCTCCCCATGCATGGCCATGGCACGTGTGTGCACACGTGTTGAGGCATTCGACACGAGCGGTGGGCGAAAAAACAGACCTTGATTTGAACACGCCACGCAAGTACGGTGTCCGACCATCCGGTCGCGGATACCGGACACCCCTGCCGCCCCGGCCGCAGGCTCCGGGGCACACCGCGGCTCCGTGCGCCCCCCGTGCACCGGCGGGCCGCTGACGGCGCCTCAGCCCGCGCTTGCCGGCCGTGCCGCACGGGCATCGGGCACCGTAGAGTCGTCCGACGGACCACGTTCGCCGTCAGGCGACCTCCCCTTCCCGATCCCGGAGGACGGATTCCGTCATGCCGCGTCCGCACCCCGCACAACTCGCCTACGGTTCGGCCGCCGTCGTCCTCTCGGCCCTCGCGATGCTGCTGGTGCCGCAGGCCCGGTCGGGAGCCGGGGTCGTGGTCGTCGCGTGCGCGGCGCTCGCCCTCGGGCTGCTCGTCGCGCTCCGGATCCCCGCCGGGCGCACGGAACCGGACCCGCGCACGGTGCGGGAGACGCCGCCGACCCGGCCGGGGCACCGGGGCGCCGCCCGCGCCGGGGACGACCCGCAGGTGCCCCAGCCCTCCCTGCGCCGCTGACGCCGAGGGCGCGCCGCGCATGGCGCGCCGACCGCCGCGGCTTCCGGCCTCCGGCCGGCGGATCAGCCCGTCAGACTCGCCTCTCCCGAGCCGCGGGCCACGAAGGTGCGGGCGGCCTTGTCGTGCCAGCACTGCCGCCACGGCTTGTCGAACAGGCACCACAGGGCGTTCACCACGCCGATCCCCACCAGCGACAGCACGCCGTACACCAGCCAGCGGCGCAGCGCGGCCCCGAACGACGGGGTGTCCTGCTCCTCGATGCCCAGCACCGTGACCCCGAACAGCCTCTTGCCGAGCGTGCGGCCCCACCGGGCGGTGGGGAGCACCTCGTAGAGGAGGCCGAAGAGCAGGAAGGCGCCCAGCACGATCGCCAGGTACCCGCCGGTGGTGCCGTCGACCAGCCACACCTGGCGGGTCACGCCGGCCTGCTCGACCTCCTCCACCTGCTCGCGGAAGTGGTCGACGCTGGGGCCGACGAACGGGAAGGCCACCGCACCGGTCACCGCCGCGGTGACCAGGCCGTCGACCAGTCGCGCGCCCAGCCGCCGGCCGAGCCCGGCGGGACGGGCCTGCTGCTGGGCGGCCCGCAGGAAGGGGTCGTCGACCGGGGGGCGCCAGGGCGCCGGCCGGTCGGGACCGCCGGGCTGCCCCGGCCGCCCGTCCTGCTGCGGCGGCACGGCCGGAGCGTGTGCCGCGGGCACGGGGGCGTGCGGTGACGGGACGTTGGGGCCGGGGGTGTTCGGGGCGCGCCGGGCGAGTTCGTGCACCTGCCGCGTCCAGGAGGGCTGTGCGGCGGGGTTCGGCACCGGAGCGCCCGGGGCGGGGACGCTCGGGGCGGACGCGGCGGGGTTCGGCGCGGCGGGGTTCGGCGCGGCGGGGTTCGGCACCGGAGCGCCCGGCGCCGGAGCGCTCGGGACGGACGCGGCGGGGTTCGGCGCGGCAGGCACGGGGGCGTGCGCCGCGGGCGGGCCTCCGGCCGGGGCGCCCTGGGCCGGGAGGGCCGGCGCCCCGGCGTCGGGGCGGCGCAGGCCCACGGTGTCCCCGCTCCCGCCGGGCCGTCCGCCCGCGGCCGGTGCGGTGCCGCCGGGGCGCACGGGCCGCATCCGCACGGTCCCGTCCCCGCGGACCGGCGCGCCCGCGCCGCCGTCGGCGTCCCCCCGGGGACCGTGCGGATCGGGGCCCGCCCCCAGGGCCCGGGGGGCGGGCCCCGCGCCGAGTTCCGGTGCGGCGCCGGGGGCGCCCCAGGAGACGCGGTCCTCGCGTTCCCCGCCGGGCCCGGACTGCCGGGAGGGATCCGCCTGCCAGGCGCTCGCGGGCTCGGGCCGGACGCCGTGCAGCCGGGACGGATCGTCCCAGGCGGTCACCCGGTCACCGGGGCGGACGTCCACCTCGCCGCGCCCGCGCAGCTCCGGCAGCGTGCCGCCGGACGGTGCCGGGGCGTCTCCGGCGCCCTCGGGCACCTCCTCGTCGAGGAAGACCGGCCCCGTCTCCTCGGCCGGGGACTCCCGCGGCGTCCGCTGCGCGCTCGGCGCCGGCGAGGGGGACGGGGACGAGGGAAGGGGCGAGGAGGGCGGGGAGGACTGCCGGACCTGCACCCCGGGCGGCGCCGGGGGCGTCGGCTCGCCCTCCCGGGGCTCGGGCCTGCTGGTCCCCGGTACCCATGCGGCGCCGTTCCAGTAGCGGATGTACCCCGGGATGGACGGGTCGGGGTAGTAGCCCGGTTCCGGGCTGCCGTTGGCGGATGCTGACGGAGGGGCGCTCATGTGTACGGTCCCGTATCTGCTCGGCCGTTGCTGTGGCGTGTGCCGTGCCCCGCCGGTCTGCGCAACCGGGGGGCGCTGGGTCCACATCTACCAGAGAGAGGAGGCCCCTCGCCCCGGCCACCGGCGACCCGCCCCTCCTTCCAGCGACACGGGACCGGGTCCGCGTGCCGTGCCGGGCGGGCCGCGGCGTCCGGCCGACGCCCCCTGCCCCCTCCCGGGGCGAGCCGGGAGAATCGCGCACGAGACGGCACACGAAAGGGCGCAGGCATGGAGACCCCCATCGAGCGGGAGCTGGCACTGGACCTGGTGCTGTCCCCGGAGCGGAGCACCACCGTCCCGGCACGGCTCACCTACCACGTCCGCGACCCGTACGCGGTGCACATCACCTTCGACGCCCTCTCCGACCGGCCGGTGCGCTGGACGTTCGCCCGCGAACTGCTGCTGGAGGGGGTGTTAAGACCCTGCGGGCAGGGTGACGTGCGGGTCTGGCCCGCCGCCGTGGAGGGCCGGGGCGTGGTCTGCGTCGCGCTGTCCTCCCCGGCCGGCGACGCACTGCTGCGGGCCCCGGCAAAGGCGGTGACGGCCTGGCTGGAGCGCACGCTGCGGGCGGTCCCGCCCGGCCGGGAGGGCGGTCACCTCGGTCTGGACGAGGGGCTGGAGAGACTGCTGGCGGCCCCCCTGGACGGCGCGGGCGAGACGGATCTCTGACCTCGGCCGGGGCGGACTTCCGGCTCCGCCGGCCCCGATTCACCGGAAATTCTTCGGAAGATGTCCCTTCGAGCCGGGACATCCGCCATGATTCCTCCATGTCGAAGGACGATCGCCGGACCGAGGTCCATCAGCGCGCGGAACGGTACCTCCTCGATCTGGAGGAGCGCCTCGATCCCGCCGCCTTCGCCCTGTTCCTACGGGTGGTGGGCGGGGTGGACGCCGCCGTCCGGCACCGGGAGCGGGACGTGGACATCGCCATGACCCCCGGGGGAGCGGGACCTGTTCCTGACCGAGCTCCAGGGCGAGCTGGTCACCCTGCTCGTCCTGCTGGGCTTCCCCCGCGACCGGATCGCCTCCCTGGCCGGGCCGTGCGGGGAGGGCCCCCGGACGGCCCGGGCCGCCGCCCGCACCGGTGACGGGGAGCCCTGAGCGCCACCGGACGACCGGAACCCCGGCCGGTCAGCCGGCGTCCGCGGCGGCCTGGCGGACCAGCGGGACGATCCGCAGCGGCACCGGGTTCTCCATGACGATCGCCGTGGAGGCCCGCACGATGCCCTCGAACCCCACCACCTTGTCGATCACCCGCTGGAGGTCGGCGTTGGAGCGGGCCACCAGGCGGCAGAGCATGTCGCCGCGCCCGGTGATGGTGTGGAGCTCCAGCACCTCGGGGACGGCCGCCAGGTGTGCCCGCACGTCGCCGCCCTGCCCCTGTCTGATCTCCAGCGTGGCGAAGGCGGTGACCGGGTAGCCGATCGCGGCCGGGTCCACGTCGGGGCCGAAGCCGCGGATCACGCCGCTGTCGCGCAGCCGGTCCAGCCGGGCCTGCACGGTGCCGCGGGCCACGCCGAGGCGGCGGGACGCCTCCAGGACGCCGATGCGCGGTTCGGCGGCCAGCAGCTCCAGCAGCCGGCCGTCCAGCTCGTCGATGCTCACGACCTACCTCCCGATGGTCATCCTGTACAGATCGCCCGGAGTGATGGCGGGATCACTATGCAAAGTGTCCAGCGCCTGCACGAACTATTGCGCATCTTGTGGAACAGCGGGAGTCTGCGGCCATGACTGAGACCATCCACACCGCCCCCAGCACCGCCCGGCAGGCCGATCCCTTCCCGGTGAAGGGGATGGACGCGGTCGTCTTCGCCGTGGGCAACGCCAAGCAGGCCGCGCACTACTACTCCACGGCCTTCGGCATGAGGCTCGTGGCCTACTCCGGCCCCGAGAACGGCAGCCGCGAGACCGCTTCCTACGTCCTGGAGTCGGGCTCCGCCCGCTTCGTCCTCACGTCAGTCATCAAGCCGGTCACCGACCGCGGCCGGTGGCTGGCCGACCACGTCGCCGCGCACGGCGACGGCGTGATCGACCTGGCCATCGAGGTGCCGGACGCCCGCGCCGCGTACGCCTACGCGATCGAGCACGGCGCCACCGGCCTGGAGGAGCCCCACGAGGTCCGGGACGAGCACGGCACCGTCGTGCTCGCCGCCATCGCCACCTACGGCGAGACCCGCCACACCCTGGTGGAGCGCTCCGGGTACGACGGCCCCTACCTGCCCGGCTTCACCGCGGCCGGGCCGATCGTCGAGCCGCCCTCCCACCGCTTCTTCCAGGCCATCGACCACTGCGTGGGCAACGTCGAGCTCGGGAAGATGGACGAGTGGGTGACCTTCTACAACAAGGTCATGGGCTTCACCAACATGAAGGAGTTCGTCGGCGACGACATCGCCACCGAGTACTCCGCGCTGATGTCGAAGGTCGTGGCCGACGGCAGGCGCAAGGTGAAGTTCCCGCTCAACGAGCCGGCCATCGCCAGGAAGAAGTCGCAGATCGACGAGTACCTGGAGTTCTACGGCGGACCCGGCGTGCAGCACATCGCGCTGGCCACCAACGACATCGTCGCCACGGTGCGGGCCATGCGCGCCGCCGGGGTGGAGTTCCTGGACACCCCCGACTCCTACTACGACACCCTGGGCGAGTGGGTCGGCGAGACCCGGGTGCCGATCGAGGAGCTGCGCGAGCTGAAGATCCTGGCCGACCGCGACGAGGACGGCTACCTGCTGCAGATCTTCACCAAGCCGGTCCAGGACCGGCCGACGGTGTTCTTCGAGATGATCGAGCGCCACGGCTCCATGGGCTTCGGCAAGGGCAACTTCAAGGCCCTGTTCGAGGCCATCGAGCGCGAGCAGGCCAGGCGCGGCAACCTCTGAGCCGCCCGGCGCGCACCGCGCCCGCCGGTCCCGCGGCCCCGCCTCCCTGACGGCGGGGCCGCGGTCCGTACCCGGTAGCCGGCCGCGGCCGGCTACCGGGTGCGGACCACCACGGTGCGCACGATCTTGTCGTGCAGCCCCTGCCGGTGGGGTTTGTCCCAGGTGACCCACAGGTAGGCGAGGGGGACGCAGGTGAGGTAGTTGATCAGCGTCGCCATCAGGTGCCGGCCGAGCGCGGTGCCGAACCCCACCGGCTGCCCGGTCTCCAGACGTGCCACCCGCAGCCCGAGCAGGCGCTTCCCCACGGTGCCGCCGGTGGCCGTGAGGATCGGGTCGTAGAGGAAGATCCCGAAGAGCAGGGTGAGGGCGATGAGGAGCCCGCCCAGCACCGCCCCGGGGCCCTCGGGGCCGGTGTCCAGGTACGCGGCGGTCGGAGCGAGGACCGCGACGATGAGCACCGCGGTCAGGAGGCCGTCCACCAGTTTCGCCAGGAACCGCTTGCCCGGGGCCGCCACCAACTCCGGCGGCGGACCCGGCAGCGGCGGCGGCGGAGGGTACCCGTACCCGTAGGGCGGGGGCGCCGCGTAGCCGGGCGGGGGCGCCGCGTCGTAGGGCGGGACGGGCTGCCCGGCGGCGGGCGGGAATCCGGGGGTGGACGGCGGTACGTTCGGCGGTGGCACGGGCTGGCTCATGCGCCGTATCCAAGCACGTCCGCGCGGGGGGCCGTCCTCCCGCTCCCCTGCCTCCCCGTGCCGGCGCGCCCGGCCGCGGGGCGGGCGGGTCCCGTCAGCAGCTGGGCACGCGCCCGCCGTCGCGCAGCGCGTCCAGCGCGTCGAGGGCCCCGCCGAGAGTGGTGACGGGCACCAGCCGCAGCCCGTCGGGGAGTTCGGCCCGTGCCGTGCCGCACTCGGCCTCCGGCACCAGGAAGACGGTGGCACCGTCGCGCCGGGCCGCCTGGGTCTTCAGGGGGACGCCGCCGACGGGACCGACCCTGCCGTCCGCGTCGATGGTGCCGGTGCCGGCGATCGTGCGGCCGCCGGTGAGGTCGTCGCCGTCGACCTTGTCGATGATCCCCAGGGCGAAGAGCAGTCCGGCGCTGGGGCCGCCGACGTCGGCCAGGCGCAGCTCGACCTCCACCTCCTCCTTCCGCAGGCCCAGTTCGCGCAGGGCGGCGGTGACGGCCACGTCCTGCGACTCCCTCATCTGGGCGTCGATGTGCTCCTTGATCTCGGCGGGGTCGTCGCCGACGGGGTAGACGGAGGCGCGGGGCATCACGGCGCGGTCGGTGTCGAACCAGCCTCTCAGCACGTCGGCCAGCCGCACGGTGGTGTCCGACGACGTCGCCGCGATCGTGGTCGCCAGCAGTTCGCCCTCGGAGGGCCGGTCGCCGTCCCCCGGGTCGCCGGTGACGGTGATGACGGGTTTCCCCCGGTACTCCCCCAGGACGTTCGCGGTGTCCCCGGGCTGGGCGATCGAGAACGGCAGCGGGGCCAGTGCGGCGACCGCGAGCAGTGCGGTGACGAGCGCGCCGCAGACCGCGAGGGTCCGCGTGCGGGAGGTGGGAGCCGGCATGGCAGCGAATCTAGTTCACCGCGGCGCGGGGCGCGGAACCGGCCGTCCGCGCCGGGCGCCGCGGCACCGCCGCGTCCGCATCCGCGCCCCCGTCCGGCCCGCACCGGCCGCCGCCGGGTGTCAGCGCAGGAACTCCGCGACCTCCTGTGCCGCCTGGACCACGCGCGGTCCCACCTTCTGCGGCACCGACTCCGACAGCATCACCACGCCGACGCTGCCCTCGATGCCGCTGACGCCCGTCAGCGGGGCGGCGGCACCGCAGGCGCCGGCCTCCAGCTCGCCGTGGGTGAGGACGTAGCCGTCCGGCAGCGCCTCCTCGGGCCGGCGCCCGGCGAGGATCGCGCGCCCCGCCGCGCCCCTGTCCAGCGGGTGGCGGAAGCCGGTGCGGTAGGCCACGTGGTAGTCGGTCCAGCTCGGTTCGACGACGGCGACCGCCAGCGCCTCGTTGCCGTCCACCAGGGTGAGGTGGGCGGTGGCGCCCACGTCCTCGGCCAGCGCCCGGAGCGCGGGCAGGGCCGCCTCCCGCACCAGGGGGTGGACCTGCCGCCCCAGCCGCAGCACCCCGAGTCCGACGCGGGCCCGGCCGCCCAGGTCCCGGCGCACCAGCGAGTGCTGCTCCAGCGTGGCGAGCAGGCGGTAGACGACCGTGCGGTTGACCCCGAGCCTGCTGGAGAGCTCGGTGACGGTCAGGCCGTGGTCGGTGTCGGCTAGCAGTTTGAGGACGCGCAGTCCCCGGTCGAGCGTCTGAGAGGTCTCCGCGGTCACGACGCCCCCCTCCTCGGGTGTGTGGCCGGCGGCCGGTCCCGGAAGGTGCGCCGCCGGTCCCGTCGGCGGACGTGCTTGCTGTTCCCGGAGAGCCGTCGGTCGCGTTGGCGGGCCGCACCGGCTGCGCTCCGCGGCGACTCTGCCACGGGGCGTGTGCGTGACGCGAAACTTAGCGACCGTCACCGCCGCCCGGAAGACTCTGTCCAGAATCCGGGCATCACTGGCATGGTTTATCCGCATTGCGTACAGCCGCAGGTCACACCGGTCCAGGGCGCCGCATGAGGACGATCGCACAGCTACGCGCATAGCGCACAGATGCACACACCGGTGCTCACCGGGCTTACCGTCCGGTACGGGACGGTGCGGACACGGGAAGGGGGAGGGGCGGCCTCCCCCGGCCTCCGCGCGCCGTCACGCCCGCGTCCGCGGGCCCCGTCCGCGGGCCTCCGCCGCCCGCCTCGGCCCGATGCCGGGGGCGAAGCGCCCGCCGCCGGCCGGGAGAGGGGCCCTCACCGCATCCGGGTGGCCCACTCCCGCACCTTGGCGATCCGCTGCCGGAGCTGCCCGGCCGTCGCCTCGGCGGTGGGCGGGCCCCCGCACGCCCGGCGCAGCTCGGTGTGGATCACCCCGTGCGGCTTGCCGCTCTGGTGGGAGTACGCGCCGACCAGCGAGTTGAGCTGCCGGCGCATCTCCAGCATCTCCTTGTGCGTGACCACCGGACGCCTCTCGGCGGGCGTCTCCAGCAGGTCGGCCTCGGCGTCCGGCTTGCGGCGGCTGTGGGCGATCTGCCGCGCCTGCCGCTTCTGGAGCAGCAGTTGCACCTGGTCCGGCTCCAGCAGTCCGGGGATGCCCAGGTAGTCCTGCTCCTCCTCGCTGCCGGGGTGGGCCTGCATGCCGAACTCGGCGCCGTCGTACATCACCCGGTCGAAGACCGCGTCCGACTCCAGCGCCTCGAAGGGCAGTTGGTCCTGGTCGCCGGTCTCCTCGTCCTGCTGCCTCTCGGCCTCCTTGAGGAGGTCGGCCTCCTCCGCGTACGGGTCCTCGTCCCCGCCCTTCTTCGGCTTGTCCAGGACGTGGTCGCGCTCGACCTCCATCTCGTGGGCGAAGCCCAGCAGCATGGGGATGGTCGGCAGGAAGACGGACGCCGTCTCCCCGCGCCGCCGCGACCGCACGAAGCGGCCGACGGCCTGGGCGAAGAACAGCGGGGTGGAGATCGTCGTGGCGTACACGCCGACCGCCAGCCGCGGCACGTCCACGCCCTCGGAGACCATGCGCACCGCCACCATCCAGCGGTCGTCGGAGGCGCTGAACTCCTCGATCCGTTTGGACGCCCCGGTGTCGTCGGAGAGCACGACCGTCGCGGGGGTGCCGGTGATCTCGCGGAGCAGCTTGGCGTAGGCGCGGGCCGAGTCCTGGTCGCTGGCGATCACCAGGCCGCCGGCGTCCGGGATCGCCTTGCGGACCTCCGTCAGCCGGGTGTCGGCCGCGCGCAGCACACTGGGCATCCAGTCGCCGCGCGGGTCCAGCGCGGTGCGCCACGCCTGGGAGATGGCGTCCTTGGTCATCGGCTCGCCGAGCTTGGCCTCCAGTTCGTCGCCCGCCTTGCTGCGCCAGCGCATGTTGCCGCTGTAGGACAGGAAGATCACCGGGCGCACGACGCCGTCGGCCAGCGCCTTGCCGTAGCCGTAGGTGTAGTCCGCCACCGAGCGGCGGACCCCCTCGGCGTCCTCGGCGTAGGTGACGAACGGGATGGGGTTGGTGTCCGAGCGGAACGGCGTGCCGGTCAGGGCCAGGCGCCGGGTGGCCGGCTCGAACGCCTCGAAGCACGCCTCGCCCCAGGAGCGGGTGTCGCCGGCGTGGTGGATCTCGTCCAGGATCACCAGCGTCTTGCGCTGCTCGCAGCGGTTGCGGTGGAGCATCGGGCGCACGCCCACGCCCGCGTACGTCACCGCGACGCCGTGGTACTCCCGGCCGAGCGGGCCCGCGCTGTACTCCGGGTCCAGTTTGATGCCCACCCTCGCCGCCGCCTCGGCCCACTGCTTCTTCAGGTGCTCGGTCGGGGCGACGACCGTCACCTGCTGGACGACGTGGTGGTGCAGCAGCCAGGAGGCCAGGGTGAGCGCGAAGGTGGTCTTTCCCGCGCCCGGGGTCGCCACGGCGAGGAAGTCCCGGGGCTGCTTCTCGATGTAGAGGTCCATCGCGGCCTGCTGCCAGGCGCGCAGCTTGCCGGCCGTGCCCCACGGGGCGCGGCCGGGGAACGCGGGCGAGAGGTGGTGGGACGTGGTCGTGGTAGTCACGGTCTCCGCTGAACTGGGTCGGCGATCGGCAACCGCGTCAGCCTATCGGGCCGCCCGCCCGCCATCCGGGGGACGCCCGGAGGGGCGGGCGCGGTGCGATCCACGTCACAGACGCGCGGACGGCGCCCGCGGGGAACCGGCGTGCTCCCCCGCGCACTTCGCCCCCGGACCCCTGCGGGGCCGCCGGCGGCCCCGCGGCGGTACCGGTCACTTCCCCGGGCGCAGCCGCCCCGCCACCAGCGCGCCCACCAGGGCGACCGCCGCCGCCGGGAGGTAGACGGCCAGGAACGCCGCCGGGTGGGAGGCCGAGGCGGCGGCACCCGCCTCCCCCGCCCCGTGGCCCACCACGCTCACCGCGCCGCCGCCGAGGCCGGCGAACGCCGCTCCGCAGGCGGCGAGCAGCACCACGTTGGACAGGCCGTCGCTGAGCTGGAGGGCGGCGGAGTTGGCGCCCGCCTCCTCCGGCCGGGACAGCTTCAGCAGCAGCACGCTCGTGGAGGAGATCACCATGCCCATCCCGAAGCAGCCCGCCGCCTGGGCGACCGCCGCGATCCACACCGGGACGGCCTCCACCAGCACCAGCGGTGTGGCGGCGATCCCCGCCGTCACCACCACCATGCCGATCCGCACCAGCGTCTCCCGGTGCCCGTCCATCGCCGGACGGGACTGCACCCAGGAGCCCAGCGCCCAGGTGGCGCCGCCCGCCGCGAGCGCGAGCCCGGCCATGGTCACCGTCAGCCCGCGCTGGGTGACCAGCATCAGCGGTACGAAGCTCTCGGCGACGACGAACGCGCCGGCCGCGATGCCGCGCATCAGCACCACCGTCGGCAGCCCGCGCGCGGCGCGGAAGGTGCCGCGCGGCAGCAGGCCGAGCGCGGCCGGGACCATCAGGGCGGCGCCGGCCGCCGCCGGGACCAGCGAGATCCAGCGCAGGTCCTGCCCGGCGTACTGGAGCAGCCCCGCCCCCAGCGAGATCGCCACCGCCAGCCTCAGCAGCCGCCGGTCCACCGGGCGCGGCTCGCCGGGCGGCGGTCCCGAGGCGGCCCGGCGCAGCGGCGGGAGCATGGCGGCGATCGGCAGGACGACCAGGACCGGGATGCCCAGGAACACCCAGCGCCAGCCGAACTGCTCGGTGACCGTCCCCGAGATCAGCGGCCCGACGACCGAGGGGATCACCCAGGACGCGGCGAAGGCGGCCATCACCGTGGGACGCAGGCGCTCGGGGTAGGCGCGGCTGACGGTGACGTACAGCGCGACGATCACCAGGCCGCCGCCGATGCCCTGCACCGCCCGGCCGAGCACGAAGACCCACATCACCGTGGCCGTGCCCGACAGCAGCAGCCCGACCGCGAAGGAGCCGATGCCGACCGCGAGCGGCGCCAGCGGGCCGGACCGGTCGCACCACTGGCCGGAGGCGACCATGCCCAGCAGGCTGGTGGTGAAGTACGCGGAGAAGGCGAAGGCGTACAGCGCCACCCCGTCCAGCCGGTCCGCGGCGACGGGCATGGCCGTGCCGACGGCCGTCGCCTCGAAGGCGATCAGCAGGACGACGGTGACGATGCCCAGGGTCAGCGCCCGGTAGGCGCGGCCCAGCACCCCGCCCGCCCCGTCCGCGTCCGGGGTCCCGGCGGTGCCGGCCGGGGTGAGGACGGGGGCGGCGGAGGCGATCTTGCCCAGGTCTTCGACCTCGTCGTCGAGTGCGCTCATGCGGCTCAGAGTAAGGCCCGTCGGCGACACTCGCCCCTGTCGGGGGGCGGGGGCCGGCTCCGCCTTTGGTCCCGGGTCCGCAGGCCGGGGCGTTCCGGACCGCCGGGCCCTCCGCTGCGCCGCGGACCGGCTCCGTTCCGTGACGGCGCGCACCGAAACGGAAAGCCGGGGCATACGGGCAGTGAGCGCAGTGAAGACGATGCGGAGTGCGGCGTCCGGGGTGGAGGTCCGGAGCGTGCCATGGACGAGCCGGGCCGGAGGGCCCGGTGAGGGGAGTTGGGATGGCGGTCGAGTACGACACCGGGAGAGGCACCCACACCGGAATCCTCGCGGCGGTGGAGGCGGCGTCGCCCGTGGACTCCGTCGACGTGGTCGCCCAGGAGCTCAGGCGCCGCCTCGGCGCCCTGGCGGTGTCGTTCCTCATCACCGACCTGTCGGGGCAGTCGGTGGTGCGGCTGAGCACGGCGGGCGAGACCGGCACCGGCGAGGCCATGGAGACCGTCCCGCTGTTCGGGACCGTCTACGGCGACGTGATCCGCACCCAGCGGCTGCGGGTGGCGGACTCCGTGGACGGGGACGGCGGGCAGCGGGTGATCGCCCCGGTCACCAACCGCGGTGACTCCATCGGGCTGCTGGAGGTACGGATCCCGGCCGGCCCGGAGCGCAGGACGCTGCGGGAGATCAGCCGGGCCGCCCACACCCTGGCCTACATCGTCATCGCCAACCGCCGCTTCACCGACCTGTACCAGTGGGGCCGCCGCACCGCCCCGCTGAGCCTGGCCGCCGAGATCCAGCACAACCTGCTGCCGTCGTCGCTGAGCTGCGAGGCCGCGCAGTTCGCGGTCTCGGGGTCCCTGGAGCCGGCGGGCAACGTGGGGGGCGACACCTTCGACTACGCCCTGGACCGGGACGTCCTGCACCTGTCCGTCACCGACGCCATGGGGCACGAGGTGAACGCCGCGCTCCTGGCCAGCCTGGTCGTCGGAGCCCTGCGGGGCGCCCGGCGGGCGGGGTGCGACCTGGCGGAGCAGGCACGGCGGGCGCACCAGGCCATGCTGGAGCACAGCGGCGGCGCGATGGCGACCGGGCTGCTGCTCCGCGTCGGCCTGCGCGACGGGCGGGTCGCCCTCGTCAACGCGGGGCACCCCTGGCCGCTGCGGCTGCGGAACGGCGTGGTCGAGGAGCTGGAGCTGAAGGTCAACCTGCCCTTCGGCGTCCCCTCCGGACGCCCCCACACCGTCCAGGAGACGGAGCTGCGCCCCGGCGACCGGCTGGTCATCCTCACCGACGGGATGCTGGACCACCGCTCCGGGGACGTCGACCTGCCGGCCCTGATCGCGGGCACCGCCGGGCTCCACCCGCGCGAGGCGGCGCAGGCGCTGACCCTGGCGGTCCTGGACGCCAACCGGGGGGAGCTGAGGGACGACGCGACGGTGATGTGCCTGGACTGGTACGGCCCCGAGCCGGTGCGCCGCGACGCCCACACCGGCGCCAGCCTCGCCCAGGCGTCCCCCGCCGCGTTCCCGTTCCGCCCGTTCTCCGCGGGATGACCCCGAGGAGCCCGGGGACGCCCGGGCCCCGGGGCACCCCGGGGCGGGACGGCCGGGGCACGGCTAGGGCGCCATCACCGCCGCCTGCGGGCGGATCGGCAGCCGGTTGACCGGCCGGCCGGTGGCCGCGCGGACCGCCGCCGCCACCGCCGCCGGGGAGACCACCACCGGCACCGCGCTGACCGACTTCGCCCCGAACGGAGCGACCACGTCCCGCTCCTCGACCAGCTTGACGACCCTCACGTCCGGGGCGTCCAGCGCCGTCGGCAGCGGATAGGCCGTCAGGTCCGGGTGGCGCACCACGCCCCGCGAGACCCGCAGGTGCTCGGTGAGCGCCGCGCCCACGCCCTGGGTGACGCCCGCCTCGATCCGGGCCCGCAGCTGCTGCGGGTTGAGGACGCGGCCCACGTCCTGGGCCACGGCCATCTCCACCACCCGGATCGCGCCCAGCTCCACGTCCACGTCCACCACCGCGCGGATCGCGGCGAAGGCCAGACCGACGAAGGCGTCGCCCTGGCCGGTGTCGTCCAGCGGCTCGGTGGGGTGGGGGCGGCACTGGGCGGTGGCCCACAGCTCCTTGCCCTCCAGCTCCTCGGCGACGGTGGTGCTGAGCACGCCGTCGTACGAGGTGATCCTGCCGTCGGCGATGGTCAGCAGCTCGGCGGACATCCCGAACTTCGCCGCCAGCGGCTGGAGGAGCTGGGTGCGCACCATCTTGGCGGCCCGCTCGACCGCGCCGCCCGAGACCCAGGTGTGGCGGCCGCGGGCACCGGGCCCGGCCGGGGGCTGGTCGGTGTCGACGGCGACGACGTGCACCTCCTCGACGCCGAGCACCTCCTGCACGATCTGCCGGGCCAGGGTGGAGAAGCCCTGGCCGGTCTCCACGGCCGCGCACATCACCGTCGCCACCGGGCCGCTGACCTTGACGGTGGCCGTGGACACCTCGTCGGTGCCCTCCGCCCCCAGCATGTGGACCATGCCCAGCGCGTAGCCGACGCCGCGGCGCACCGCGCCCGGGTCGCCCGCGCCCTCGGGCCCGCCCGGCAGCAGCCACTCCTCCTCGGGGCTGTCCTTGGGCAGCGGCGGAAGCGGCGCCTCCCGCACCGCGCGCAGCAGCTCGGCCACGGGGGCGGGGCAGGTGACGGTCTGCCCGGTGGGCAGCAGGTCGCCGGTGGCCATGACGTTGCGCATCCGCAGCTCCACCGGGTCCATGCCCAGCTTGGCGGCGAGCTTGTCCATCTGGCCCTCGTAGGCGGCGCACACCTGCATGGCGCCCTCGCCGCGCAGGTGGCCCGAGGGCGGGTTGTTGGTGCGGACGGCCCAGCCGTCGACGGCGGCGTGCGGCACCACGTAGGGGCCGGCGGCGAAGGCGACCGCGGCGGCCAGCGCGTCGGCGGAGTCGTCGGCGTAGGCGCCGGCGTCCAGCAGGATCTGCGCCTCGACCTTGACCAGCCGCCCCTCGGCGTCGGCGTGGTGCCGGTAGCGCAGCAGGGTGGGGTGGCGGTGGGCGTGGCCGAGGAAGGACTCCTCGCGGTTGGCGGCGATCTTGACCGGGCAGCCGGTCCGCAGCGCCAGCAGCGCCAGCGGGAACTGCACGCTCAGGTCCTCGCGGTCGGAGGTGGCGCCGGGCACCCCGGTGACGACGACCTTGACCTGCTCGGGACGGAGTCCCAGGCAGGCGGCGGTCAGGTCGCGGTCGGTGTGCGGATCGGTGGAGGCGGTGTAGATCTCCACGCCGCCGTCGGTGCGGGGCACGGCGAGGGCGGCCTCGGCGCCGATGGGGGCCGGGTCCTGCCGTCCGATGCGGTACAGGCCCTCGACGATCACCTCGCCGGTGGCGGCCTCGTCGCCGAAGCGCAGCGGGATGTGCCGCACCAGGTTGCCGTCGGGGTGGATGGGCTCGGCCTCGAACGCCTTCTCGGGGTCCGTGACCGGTTCCAGCACCTCGTACTCGACGGCGATGGCGGCGGCGGCCAGCCGCGCGGTGTCGGGGTGGTCGGCGGCGACGGCGGCGATGGGCTCGCCGTGGTGGCGCACCACGTCGCGGGCGAAGGCGGGGCGGTCGGCGACGCGGCGGCCGTGGGTGGCGACGCCGGGCACGTCCTCGTGGGTGACCACGGCCCGCACCCCGGGCATGGCGGCGGCGGGCGCGGTGTCGATGGAGACGATGCGGGCGTGCGGGTGCGGGGAGCGCAGCACGGCCGCCCACAGCAGCCCCTCGGCCCACAGGTCGGCGGCGTAGGGGAAGGTGCCCTGCGTCTTGGCCGGCGCGTCGGCGTGCTGGAGCGAGGCGCCGAGTCCGGTCCGCGGCTCCTCGGCCCCCGTCCCCGGGGCGGCGCCGGAGAGGGGGACCCCTCCGGCCGGGGTGGCGGTCACCGCGTCGCTGGTCACTGCGCGCCTCCGTCCTGGGGCAGGTGGTGGTCGTGGTGGGGGCCGCCGAAGGCGGGCCCGGTCTGGTGGGGGATGCGGATCCGCGCGCCGCCCGCGTCCCCGGCCTCCGCCCCGGCCTCCCGGGCCTCGGCCGCGACCGCCGCCGCGGCCTCCCGCTCGGCGACGACCGTGCGCACGGCGTCGAGCACCCCCCGGTAGCCCGAGCAGCGGCAGAGGTTGCCGCTGACGGCCTGGCGGGCCTCCAGTTCCGTCGGGGCGTGGTTGCCCTCCAGCAGGTCGTGGAGGGTCATGGCCATGCCGGGCACGCAGAAGCCGCACTGGACGGCGCCGCAGGCGGCCAGCGCCCGCTGCACGTCGCAGGGGGTGCCGTTCTCGGCCAGGCCCTCGACGGTGCGGACCTCCGATCCGGCGGTGGTCGCGGCGGGCACCAGGCAGGAGGCGACGAGCCGGCCGTCGACCTGGACGGAGCAGGCGCCGCACTCCCCCTGGGAGCAGCCGTCCTTGGCACCGGCCAGGCCGAGGCGCTCGCGCAGCACGTACAGCAGGGACTCGCCGATCCAGGCGTCGGTCACGGGCCGGTCGACGCCGTTGACGCGCAGGGTGTACGAGACGTGCGGGTGCTCGCTGTCGACGGCCGCCGGCTCCGGGACGGGCGCCTCCGCGGCGGGGGCCTCCGGGGCGGGCGGCTCGGGGAGCGCGGCGTGCTCCTGCGGCTGCCCGGGGGCGGGCTCGGGGGCGGCTCCGGCGGCGTCGGGGCCGGGCTGCCCGGCCGCCGGCTCCGGGACGGCCTGCGGTGCCCCGTCCGGCTCCGCCTGCGGCCCCGCCTCCTGCGGTGCCCCGTCCGGGGCCGGGTGCTCGCCGGGGGCGGCGTCGCGGGCCTCCTCGGACCCGGTGCCGGGGTCCGCCGCGCCGGGGGACTCCCCGCCGTCCCCGTCCCCGCCGGAGGCGTGCGGCGGCACCGGCCCGGCCGTTTCCGGGGCGGGCGGTTCGGCCGGCCGCCCGGCCGCCGCTGCGGCGGCCAGGTACTCGCCGGAGTCGTCGGGGCTGCCGGCCGCCGCGAACGGGATGGACCACTGGCCGGTCGCGGCGGGCGAGGGCACCGCGTTCCAGTCGGCGCCGGGGGGCGGGGTGGTGCCGGGCGCCTGCTCCTGCGGCCGGTACTCCTCGGGCCGGTACTGCGGCGCCTGCTCCGGTACCGCCGGGCCCTCGCCCAGCGGGCGGCGCTGCCGCTCGCGGGCCTCGTGCGAGCCGGCCAGGGCCGCGGCCGCCCCCTGCCCCAGGGAGGCGGCCGCGCCGGGCGGCTGGGCCTGGGCGCGGGGCTGCGGCGGTGCGGTGTCCTGCCCGACCGCGGGCTCCCCGGGCCCGGAGCCGGCCGGGGCGGCGGGGGCGAACGGCATCGTCCACTGGCCCGGGGCCGCCGGATCGGTGGTGGCCGCGGGCGTCACCGGCTCCTGCTCCGGAGCGGGGGACGACCACGTCCGGGGGTCGAGGGCGGGCGGGGCCCACCCCTGGCCGGTGCCCGGGGCCGCCAGCGGGTCGGGGGCGGAGCCGGAGCCGTCGGCGTACCCGTGCGGGTACGGCCCCGGCAGGTCCCCGGGAAGCTGTATGAACGCGGTGGCGTCCCCGTCGTGCTCGCCGCCCCAACCGCCCTCGGGCGGCGGTACGGGCCGGCCGGAGTGGTCCGGCTGGAACGGCCGCTGCTGGTCGTTGCTCATGCGAGTGCCCTCCCGAGCCCCCGGCGGGCCAGTGTCGCCACCGTACGCCGTACGTGCAGTGCCGCGGGCGGAAGCACGGGAGCCTCCCCGCCGCCCTCCGGAGCCGGAGGGTCGGGAATGCAGGCCATGGCGACGTAGTCGCCGAAGGCGGCCAGCACCTCGGGGGCCAGGGCCCGTCGTCCGTCCCAGTCGATGAGCGAGGCCACCCACTGCTCGGCCTCCACCGGGCGCAGCGGCATCGGGGCGACGGCGCCGACCGCGCAGCGGACCCCGCGGCGGGCGGGGTCGAGCACGACGGCGACCGAGGCCAGGGCGCGTCCGGGGCCGGTCCGCCCGGTGGCCTTGAGGAAGGTCTGGGGGGCGTGCAGCAGCGGCACCCGCACGTAGCCGACGACCTCGCCGGGGCCCAGCATCTCCATGCCGGTCAGCAGGTGGCTCACCGGGATCTCGCGGCGCGCCCCGCCCGGCCCGGCGACCAGCACCGTGGCCTCCAGCGCCGCCAGCACGGGCAGGGAGTCGCCGGTGGGCGAGGCGGTGACGATGTTGCCGCCCAGCGTCCCGGCGTTGCGGATCTGCGGCGGCCCGGCGGCGCGCGCGGCGGCCGCGAGGGCGGGGATGAGGGCGGCGAAGTCGGGGCGGCCCATGCGGGCGTGGGTGAGTCCGGCGCCGAGCAGGGCGTGGCCGTCCTGGTACTCCCAGCCGCGGATCTCGCTGATCCGGCCCAGCCCGACGAGCGCGGCGGGCCGCAGGAGGCCGGAGTTGACCTCCGTCATCAGGTCGGTGCCGCCCGCGACGG
Source organism: Streptomyces desertarenae (assembly GCF_042681365.1). Classification (NCBI taxonomy): domain Bacteria; kingdom Bacillati; phylum Actinomycetota; class Actinomycetes; order Kitasatosporales; family Streptomycetaceae; genus Streptomyces; species Streptomyces desertarenae. The sequence goes on from NZ_JBHUFU010000011.1 coordinate 206,847, forward strand.
GTACGGCGGCAGGCGTGGCGGCCAGAGCGGCCACGGCCTCGTCGAGCGTGGCCGGCAGCATGACCGGCTGCGCCGCCCGTGGTGCGTGCGGTGCGTGCGTGCTCAATCCAGCGCCCCTTCCCCGGTCGTCCCGGCTGCCCAGCCGTACCGTACGTGCTGAGAACCCGGACGTGGCAACTCTGGCACATTCCGGGGGGCCGCCGGAGCCGGGGTCCGCGAAGGGGGCATCCGTCCCTGACCTGGCTGATGACCCGCTTTCGGCGGAAGTCACCGGCAGGGGCGCCTTGCCACTCCTGGGAGACCTTGTACTACTTTATGCGGCCGGTGCGCCGGACCGGCGCGGCCCGGACCGGCGCACCGGACGCCCCCTCAGGCCGGCGGGGGCGGCCCCTGGCGCGGGAACCCGGCGACGCCGGGGCGGCGCTGCCAGGGCAGCGGCCCCGCGGGCGGCCGGTACTCCACTCCCAGGGCGTCGAGGCGGGCGTAGTGGCCGTCGGCCATCCGCCGCTCGAAGTCCTCCCAGCCGCGCGCCCCGGGCTGCGTCCACACCACCTCGGCGAAGGCCGCGAGCCGGGGGAAGACCTGGTACTCGGCGCGCCGGCGGTCCTCCACGACCTCGGTCCACAGGTTGGCCTGGGCCCCCAGGACGTGCCCGGCCGCCTCGGTGCCCGCCAGGGCGGGGGGCACGGGGTCGAAGTCGTGGACGTCGCGCAGGGTGCGCACGTACCCGATGGGCACCGGCTCGTCCTCGCCCGCGTCCTGCCGGTGGTCGAGGTAGACCTGCTGCTCGGGGCACATCACCACGTCGTGCCCGGCCCGCGCGGCGGCGACTCCCCCGGCGTACCCGCGCCAGGAGCAGACGACGGCGCCGGGGCCCGGCGCACCGCCCGCGTCCGCGCCGTCCAGGATCTCGTCCCAGCCGACGAGGCGGCGGCCCCGCTCGGCCAGCCAGCGGCCGAAGTGCCGGGTGAACCACGCCTGGAGGCCGTCCACGCCGCCGAGTCCCAGCCGGGCCGCCCGGGCTTGCGCGGCCGGGGAGCGCCGCCACTGGTCCCGGGGGCACTCGTCGCCGCCGATGTGCACGAACTCGCCCGGGAAGAGTTCCAGGACCTCCTCGAACACCCCCTCGTAGAAGCGCAGCACGCGCTCGGTGGGGGCCAGGACGTGGGGGCTGACGCCCCAGTCCGTCCAGACCTGCGGGGCGGCGTCCACCGCGTCGGTGTTGCCCAGGTACGGGTAGGCGGCGACGGCCGCCTGGGAGTGGCCGGGCAGGTCGATCTCGGGGACGACGGCGACGTGCCGTTCGGCGGCGTACGCCACGATCTCGCGGACGTCGTCGTGGGTGTAGAAGCCGCCGTGCGGGCGCTCGTCCCACAGCGGGGAGGCCCGGTGCCCCAGCCGGGTGCGCGGGCGCCAGGCACCGACCTCGGTGAGGCGGGGGAAGCGCTCGATGTGGAGGCGCCAGCCCTGGTCGTCGGTGAGGTGGAGGTGGAGGACGTTCAGCTTGTGGGCGGCGAGCAGGTCGATCCAGCGCAGCACCCCGTCCTTGGGCGTGAAGTGCCGGGCCACGTCCAGCATGAAGCCGCGCCAGGGGAAGCGGGGGGCGTCCTCCACCACCGTGTGCGGCAGCGTCCAGGAGCGGCCGGGCAGGGGCGCGCGGCGGAACGCGTCGGGGCCGAGGAGCTGGCGGAGCGTCTGGGCGCCCCAGAACGCCCCGGCGGCACCGCCCGCGGTGATCGCGGCGCCGGCGGCGGTCACCTCCAGCCGGTAGCCCTCGGGGCCGAGCCCTGCGGCGTTCGCCCCGCCGAGGCGCAGCCGCAGCGCGGTGCCTCCGCGGCCGTCCGCCCCCGCCGCGCCGGGCGGGGGCAGCGGCAGGCCGGTGGCCGCGCCGAGCGTGCCGCGCAGCCAGCGGGCGGTGCCCTCGGTGCCCGGCCCGGCGTCCAGGACCGTGCGGTCGTCCAGGGCGAGCCGCCCGCCGTCCGCGGGGACGGCGACCCGGTGCGGCGCGGGCACGAGGGCGGGGGCGGGGGCGGGGCGGGGGTCGTGCACGGTGGGTCCTCCTCGGTGGTGTCGTGCCGCCGTCCGGTCCTCAGTCCTTGACCGCGCCGCCGAGCCCGGAGACCAGGCGGCGCTGGACGAGGACGAAGAAGACCAGCACGGGGAGCGTCATGACGGTCGAGGCGGCCATCACCCCGCCCCAGTCGGGTGTCTCGGCGTCGAGGAACACCAGCAGCGCCATCGGCAGCGTGGAGTTCTGGGTGTCGCTGATGATGAACGACTTGGCGAACAGGAAGTCGTTCCAGGTGGAGATGAAGGAGAAGACGCTCGTCGCCACGAGCCCGGGGAGGACCAGCGGGAAGAGGATCTGCCACAGGAACCGCGCGCGGCTCGCGCCGTCGACGAGCGCCTGCTCCTCCAGTGCCTCGGGCACGGCCCGGACGAAACCGCGCAGCATCCAGATCGCGAACGGCAGCGAGAAGGCGATGTGCGGCAGGATCAGCGAGCCGAGGGTGTTGAGGCCGATGCCGGGGACCGCCTGCCCCAGGTCGCGCATCAGGAAGAACATCGGGATGGTCAGGGCCTCCACCGGCACCGTCTGCGCCACCAGGAACATCACCAGGAGCGTGGTGCGCAGCCGGAAGCGGAAGCGGGTGACGGCGGTGGCCGCGAGGAAGGCGATCAGCGCCGAGGCGACGACGACGGCGCCGGCCACGGCGAGGCTGTTGAGGAAGTACCGCCCGAGGTCCTGGTGTTCGAAGACGCGGCGGAAGGCGTCCAGGGTGGGGGCCGAGGTCCACGGCCGGGGGCCGTCCGACCTCAGCTCCCCCTCCGGCTTGAGGGCGGAGAGCACCATCCAGTACAGCGGGAAGGCGACCAGGAGGGCGACCGCCACGGCCGTCGCCTCGGCCGCCAGGCGCCAGGGGCGCCGTACGCGCGGGCGGTTCACAGTTCCTCCCCCCTGCGGCGCAGCAGGCGCAGGTAGACCAGGGTGACGGCCAGCAGGATCAGCAGCATCACGACGCCGATGGCGGCGCCGAGGCTGTACTGCGACGAGGCGAACGCCTTCTGGTAGGCGTAGACGTTGAGGACGAGGTTCTGCCCGGCGATGCCGCCGCCGTCCGTCATCACGTAGATCTGCGTGAAGACCTTGAAGTCCCAGATGACCGACTGGATGGTGACGACGGCCAGGATCGGCCGCAGCTGGGGCACCATGACGCTGCGCCAGGTCCGCCACGGGGACGCGCCGTCCAGCGCGGCGGCCTCCAGGATCTCGCCGGGGATGGCCCGGATCCCGGCGTACATCGTCACCATGACGAACGGGAAGGAGCACCAGACGACCTCCAGGAGCACCAGCGCGAAGGCGCTGTGGCGGCCGTAGGTCCAGGAGAAGTCGCCCAGGCCCAGCACCCTGTTGACCGGGCCGAGGTCGGGGTGGAAGAGGAAGACCCAGACCGTGGAGCCGGTGACCGCCGGGGTCGCCCACGCCCCGAGCGCCGCGAGCATCAGCATCAGCCGGGGCACCGCGCGCACCCGGGTGAGCAGTACCGCCAGCGCGCAGCCGACGGCCAGGGTGCCCGCCACGCAGGCGGCGGCGAACACCACGGTGGTCAGCAGCACGCTCCGGAACTGCCCGTCGCCGAGGATCTCGGCGTAGTTGCCCAGGCCCCGGAAGGTGGTGGGCTCGCCCCCGCTGACCTGGGCCTGGGTGTACTCCAGCACGGAGATCAGGCCGAGTTGCCAGATCGGGTACGCCAGCAGTCCGCCGAGGACGGCCAGGGCGGGGGCGAGGTAGAGCCAGGGGGTCCAGCCGCCCGTGCGGCCGGCGGACCGGCGGGGGGCCCGCGGGGCGCGGGCGGCGCGGGGCCCGCTGCCGGGCCGGCGCCCCGGCAGCGGCGGGCGGGGCGCCGGGGGCGCCGTCTCGGTGGGGGTGTCGGACGCCATGGTCAGCGGGCGGCTTCCCGGAAGGCCTCGTCCATCCTCGCCGCCGCGTCCCGCGTGGCGGTCCCGACGTCCTTACGGCCGCTGACGATCTCCTGGAACATGGTGGGCAGCACCCGCGAGGCGTCGATCGCAGCCCAGGCGGGGGTGGCGGGCACGAACTCCGTTCCGGCCTCCAGGGTCCTCACGAACGGCTCGACGGACGGCTCGGAGGCGGCGGCCTCCTCGCGGACGTCGGTGAAGGTGGGCAGGAAGCCCATCGCGTCGAAGAGTTCGCGCTGGGTCTCCTTGCCGGCCAGGGACTTCATCAGCTCCACGGCGAGGGTGCGGTGCTCGCTGCTGCGCAGCACGCCGAGGTTGTTGCCGCCGGCGAAGGCCGGGGCGATCTCGCCCTCCCGCACCCCCGGCAGCGGCACGACGGCGTACGTGTCCTTCACCGCGCCGGCCTCCACCGCCCGGAGGTTGAAGTCGCCGCCGACGACCATGCCGGCCTTGCCGCCGGCGAACGCCTGGACGGCGTCGTTGCCGCCCATGCCGGCGCACGCGGCGGGCGGGCAGTTGTCCTCGCCGAAGAGGTCGGTGTAGGCCTCCACCCCCTTGCGCGCCGCCGCGCCGTCGATGGCGGCGGTGTACGCGCCGCCCTCCCCGGCCTCGGCCAGCTCGCCGCCGTGGGCCCAGACGAAGGGCATCGCGCCGTAGGTGTAGGCGCCGCCGACGGCGATGCCGTACATCCCGGGCCGCTCCCGGGCTATGCGCCGGGCGGTGTCGCCGACCTCCTCCAGGGTGCGCGGCGGCCGCAGGCCGAGGTCGTCGAAGACGTCGGTGCGGTAGTACAGGGCGCGGACGCCGACGAAGAAGGGCGCGCCGTAGACCTTGCCGTCCACGGTCACCGACGTCCGGGCGGTGGGGTCGGTGTCGGCCGTCTCGTCCCAGGCCTCGAACTCCTCGGTGATGTCGGCCAGTCCGCCGTCGGCGACGTATCCGGCGGTGTCGGTGTTGCCGTACTCGATCAGGTCGGGCGCGGAGGAGGGGTCGTTGAAGGCCGCCTTGATCCGCTCGGCCCGGCTCTCGACGGGGATGTAGCGGACGTCGACCTCGACGCCGTCGTGCTTCCGGGTGAACGCGCGGACGACGTCCTCGACGATCCGCTCCTTGGGTCCGTTGTCGACCTCCCTGAAGAGCCATACGCGCACCGTGCCGCTGTCGCGGTCCTCGGTCGCGTCCCCGCCCCCGGAGGTGGAGGGCGCGCAGGCGGAGGCGGTGAGTCCGGCGAGGAGGAGGGCCGCCGTGCGGACGGCGGCGCGGGCGGTGAACTTCATGGGCGTACCCCCGGATGGAGTGCCGTTGCAGCATGCGCAACGCCTGTTTCAGGATGCACAACTCCGCAGGAGACTAGGGGGGAGCCTCGACGGGCCACAAGAGGTCTCGACCACTTTTCGGCGGTGCGCGGGACCGGCCCGGCATCCGCCCCCGGACAAACGCGGTGGCCCCCGCGACACACCGGGGTGTGTCGCGGGGGCCACCGCGTGAGGTGTCCTCGGGCCCGCGCGGGGCGGATCCCGGGCCGGGGCGGGCGAAGAGGGGGAAGGAGGAGGGGGGCGGGGCGCCCGCCCCCCTCAGCTCACTTCTTCCCGCCGTCCTTGCCCTTGTCGCCGCCGGACCCCATGGACTCGTAGATCTCCTTGCACATGGGGCAGACCGGGTACTTCTTGGGGTCGCGCCCCGGTACCCAGACCTTGCCGCAGAGCGCGACGACGGGCGTGCCGTCGAGCGCGCTGGCCATGATCTTGTCCTTCTGGACGTAGTGGGCGAAGCGCTCGTGGTCGCCATCGCCGTGGGACACCTGCGGGGTGGGCTCGACGAGGGTGCCGGTGCCCGTCCCGCGCTCGGGCTCAGGAGTGCTCATGGGGCCCAAGCGTACTGCGGCCCGTCCCGCGGACGGGGCCGCCCGTGCGGCGGCGGGCCTAGTTCAGCGACGGGTCGTCCGGATACGTGGCCACCATCGCCAGCTCGCTGCGCTGGCGGCGCAGCACCGCCCGCCACAGCCGGTGGGGGTCGGGCGCGGAGACGTCGCCCGGCTCGGACTCCACCACGTACCAGGCGCCCTCCTCCAGCTCGTTCTCCAGCTGCCCCGGGCCCCAGCCGGAGTAGCCGGCGAAGATCCGCAGCGAGCCCAGCTCGGCGGCGAGCAGTTCGGGCGGCGCCTCCAGGTCCACCAGGCCGATCGCCCCGTGCACCCGGCGCCACCCCAGCGGGCCCTCCCCGCCGGGGATGACGGCGACGCCCAGCGCCGCGTCCAGCGACACGGGCCCGCCCTGGAAGACCACGCCCGGCTCCCCGGCCAGCGCGGCCCAGGGCTCCAGGACGTCGCCGACGTCCACGGGCGTCGGCCGGTTGAGGACGATGCCGAGCGAGCCCTCCTCGTCGTGGTCGAGGAGCAGCACCACCGTGCGGTCGAAGTTCGGGTCGGTCAGCGCCGGCGTCGCGACGAGCAGCCGACCGGTGAGCGAGGACACCTCGGTCATGCCCCCATGATCCCGCACTCGGGGCGCTCGGGGGAGGCGGACCCCGCGCGGTCCGCGTACGGCGCCGCCCCACGGGCGCGGACGCAGCGCACGGCGCCCCCGGCCGCCCTCTGGCACCCCCTCCCACCGGCGCGGACGCCTCCGCGCCCTCCGCGGGGACCGCCTCCCGCGGCCCCGTACCCGCTCCGTCCCCGCCGCGCGGCGGGGACGGAGCGGGTACGGCGGTGGCGCGCGGCCATTACCATTCCTGGTGCCCCTGCTCTACTTCATCCTGGAACGCGAGGCCCATGACCGGCACTGACGACGTACTCCTTGTCCACGGCGGCACCCCGCTGGAGGGCGAGATCAGAGTCCGCGGCGCGAAGAACCTCGTGCCCAAGGCCATGGTCGCCGCACTGCTCGGCAGCGGGCCGAGCCGGCTGCGCAACGTCCCCGACATCCGCGACGTACGGGTCGTCCGCGGCCTGCTCGAACTGCACGGCGTGACCGTGCGCAGCGGCGAGGAGCCGGGGGAGCTGGTGCTCGACCCCTCGCACGTGGAGAGCGCCAACGTCGCCGACATCGACGCCCACGCGGGTTCGTCCCGCATCCCGATCCTCTTCTGCGGACCGCTGCTGCACCGGCTGGGCCACGCCTTCATACCGGGCCTGGGCGGCTGCGACATCGGCGGGCGGCCGGTGAACTTCCACTTCGACGTGCTGCGCGAGTTCGGCGCCGTCATCGAGAAGCGCGCCGACGGCCAGTACCTGGAGGCCCCGCGCGGCCTGCGCGGCTGCAAGATCCGCCTGCCCTACCCGTCGGTCGGCTCCACCGAGCAGGTGCTGCTGACGGCGGTGCTGGCCGAGGGCGTGACCGAGCTGTCCAACGCGGCCGTGGAGCCGGAGATCGAGGACCTCATCTGCGTGCTGCAGAAGATGGGCGCCATCATCTCCATGGACACCGACCGCACCATCCGCGTCACCGGCGTGGAGAAGCTCGGCGGCTACAACCACCGCGCCCTGCCGGACCGCCTGGAGGCGGCCTCCTGGGCGAGCGCGGCGCTGGCGACCGAGGGCAGCGTCTACGTCCGCGGCGCCAGCCAGCGCGAGATGATGACCTTCCTCAACACCTACCGCAAGGTCGGCGGCGCGTTCGAGGTCGACGACGAGGGCATCCGCTTCTGGCACCCGGGCGGCGCGCTCAACGCCATCGCCCTGGAGACCGACGTCCACCCCGGCTTCCAGACGGACTGGCAGCAGCCGCTGGTCGTGGCGCTGACCCAGGCGTCGGGCCTGTCGATCGTGCACGAGACGGTGTACGAGTCGCGCCTGGGCTTCACCTCCGCCCTGAACCAGATGGGCGCGCACATCCAGCTCTACCGCGAGTGCCTGGGCGGCATGCCGTGCCGCTTCGGCCAGCGCAACTTCCTCCATTCGGCGGTCGTCTCGGGCCCGACGAAGCTCCAGGGCGCCGACCTGGTCATCCCCGACCTCCGCGGGGGCTTCTCGTACCTGATCGCCGCCCTGGCGGCGCAGGGCACCTCCCGGGTCCACGGCATCGACCTGATCAACCGCGGCTACGAGAACTTCATGGAGAAGCTGCCGGCGCTGGGCGCGCGGGTGGAGCTCCCCGCCTGAGGCGGGGCGCCCGCGCGGCGCGCACGACGACCGAGGGCGGTCACCCCATCCGGGTGACCGCCCTCGCGCCGTGTACGCCCGCCCTGCGGGCGCGCCAGGGGCTCACTGGCCCTTGGCGGCCTCCTTCAGCTTGGAACCCGCGGAGACCTTCACGCTGTACCCGGCCGGGATCTCGATGGGCTCACCGGTCTGCGGGTTGCGCGCGGTGCGAGCGGCACGGTGGGTGCGCTCGAAGGTCAGGAAGCCGGGGATGGTGACCTTCTCGTCGCCCTTGGCGACGACCTCGCCGACCGTCTCGGCGAACGCGGCCAGCACGGCGTCGGCGTCCTTGCGGGTCACCTGGGCGCGCTCGGACAGCGCGGCCACCAGCTCACTGCGGTTCATAATTCGTACTCCCGTGTGTTACTTGCCTGTGAGGCGTGAGATCGAAGCCGATGCTGCCAGGGCCCTCGGACAGTCCCCGGACCCGGGTCTGCTGCCAGACCCTCTGCGTTCCGGAGGTCGCCCCCGGAGCGCAGCCCTCGGGGGAGCATCCTGCCCCCACCGGTGGCGGTAATGCCAATCCGGCGCCCTGTGGCGTCGCCCGAAGAGCGCCTGTGACACGCTGTGATGACGCTCCGTAGTCACCCTCGGCGCGGCTCCCGCAACCTTAAGGGGCCATCCGGGTGCCGTGTCCCCGACGCGCCGGAGCGGGGGCCTAGGCGTTCGTGGCGGTGGTCACAGACGTGGTCACGGACTCACCCGCCGCGATGGCGGCCTCACGCACCGCACCGGCGACGGCGCCCGCCACCTTGTCGTTGAAGACGCTGGGGATGATGTAGTTCGGGTTCAGCTCGTCCTCGTGCACCACGTCGGCGAGGGCCCGTGCGGCGGCCAGCATCATCTCCTCGTTGACCGTGCGCGACTGGGCGTCGAGCAGGCCGCGGAAGACACCGGGGAAGACCAGCACGTTGTTGATCTGGTTGGGGAAGTCCGAGCGCCCGGTGGCGACCACGGCGGCGGTCTGGCGGGCGATCGCCGGGTCCACCTCGGGGTCGGGGTTGGCGAGCGCGAAGACGATCGCGTCGTCGGCCATCGCCGCCACGTCCTCGGCGCCCAGGACGTCCGGGGCGGAGACGCCGATGAAGACGTCGGCGCCGACCACGGCCTCCTTGAGGGTGCCGGTGACGCCCTCGGGGTTGGTGTTGTCGGCGATCCAGCACAGCGGGGAGTCGGGGGCGGCGTCCACCAGGTCGGAGCGCCCGGAGTGCACCACGCCGTGGATGTCGGCGACCACCGCGTGCTTGACGCCGGCGGCCAGCAGCAGCTTGAGGATCGCGGTGCCCGCCGCGCCGGCGCCGGACATCACCACCCGCACGTCCTCGACGGCCTTGCCGACCACGCGCAGCGCGTTGGTCAGCGCGGCCAGGACGACGATGGCGGTGCCGTGCTGGTCGTCGTGGAAGACGGGGATGTCCAGGGCCTCGCGCAGCCGCGCCTCGATCTCGAAGCAGCGCGGGGCGGAGATGTCCTCCAGGTTGATGCCCGCGAAGCCGGGGGCCACGGCCTTGACGATCTCCACGATGGCGTCGGTGTCCTGGGTGTCCAGGCACAGCGGCCAGGCGTCGATGCCCGCGAAGCGCTTGAAGAGGGCCGCCTTGCCCTCCATGACCGGCAGGGCGGCCTTCGGGCCGATGTTGCCCAGGCCCAGCACCGCCGAGCCGTCGGTGACGACGGCGACGGAGTTGCGCTTGATGGTGAGCCTGCGGGCGTCCTCGGGGTTGGCGGCGATCTGGGTGCAGACCCGGGCGACACCGGGCGTGTAGATCATCGACAGGTCGTCGCGGTTGCGAATGGGGTGCTTGGACGCCATCTCGATCTTGCCGCCCAGGTGCATCAGGAAGGTGCGGTCGGAGACCTTGCCGATGGCGATGCCCTCGATGCCGCGCAGCTTGGCGACGATCTCGTCGGCGTGCGCGGTGGAGGACGCGGCGATCGTGACGTCGATGCGCAGTCTCTCGTGTCCGGACGCGGTGACGTCGAGACCGATGACGGAGCCGCCGGACGCCTCGACCGCCGTGGTGAGCTGGCTGACCGCCGAACCGCCGGCGGGAACCTCCAGGCGGATGGTCATCGAGTAGGAGACGCTAGGCGCCGTTGCCATGGCCGGTTTCCTCTGCTTCTGCGTGCCGGTGGTGCTGTGCCGTGACCCCGGCCGCACCGGGGCACGTCACCCGATCGTCCCACTTACCGTCCGGTACGCGGTAACCGGCTACCGGGAAGAGGGACGTTTTCCCGCCATAGGGAAGGTTTTGCCCCGGGTGGCGGGGCCCCGGAACGGCGGAAGGGGTCCGCGCCGCCGCGCGGCGGCGCGGACCCCTTCCGCGTCCACGTTCGATGACACCGACCCGCCATGCTCGCCTCGCGGCAAGTGGTCGCTCGAAGCGACTAAGGTTGGGCCCGGGGGCTTGGATCGGGCCGGTGCCACGTCCAGGCTAACAAACGATCGGGGCTGACGGTTCCGCTCCGCCGTGCGTATCCGCCCGCCCCCTCCGCGGCGGCCGCCGGCCCCGCCCTCACTCCCGGAGCAGGTCGGGCACCCCGGCCTCGTCCGGCAGGTCCCCCTCCCCGGACAGGACCGTCAGCCGCTGCGTGGCCCGGGTCAGTGCCACGTACAGCACCCGCAGTCCGGCCGGGGACTCGTCGGCGATCTCCGCGGGTGCGACCACGAGCGTGGCGTCGTACTCCAGCCCCTTGGCCTCCAGGCTGCCCAGCGGCACCACCCGGTCGCCCAGTCCGGCCAGCCAGGCGCGGGCCTCCTCGCGGCGGTCCATGGCCACCACCACGCCGACCGTGCCCTCCACCTCGACCAGCAGCCGCTCCGCCTCGGCGCGCGCCGCCCGGCCCAGCCCGCCCGCCCCGCCGCCGGCCACCGCGAAACGCGGCACCAGGCCCGTGGAGCGGACGGCCGTCGGCGGCCGCACGCCCATCATCGTCAGGGCGAGCACCCGGGCGGACAGTTCGGCGATCTCGGCCGGGTTGCGGTAGTTGACCGTCAGCTCGAAGCGGCGGCGCGGGCGGGTGCCCAGCGCCTCGTCGCGGGCCGCCGCCGCCTCCTCCGGGTCCGTCCAGGAGCTCTGCGCCGGATCGCCCACGACCGTCCACGTCGCCCGCCGGCCGCGGCGCCCGACCATCCGCCACTGCATGGGCGTGAGGTCCTGCGCCTCGTCGACGATGACGTGCGCGTAGTCGGTGCGCTCCTCCTCCGCCTGCTCCCGGCGGGCGGGGCGGCCGGCGGTCCGGTCGGCGTAGGTGGTCAGCTCCTCCAGGCCGGTGAGCCCGTCCAGCGGACCGGCCTCCTTCACCCGGGGGCGGGCGGGGGCGCCCAGCAGGACCCGCAGCTCGTCCAGGAGCGCCACGTCGTGGACGGACAGCGGGCCGGAGCCGTCGGCCCCCAGCCGGGACAGCGAGCGCGCCAGGCGCCGCACCTCGCGCGGCTGGAGGACGCGGCGCGCCCAGCGGCCCAGCCGCTTCTCGTCGGCCATCGCCGCCAGCACGCGGCGGGGGGACAACTCGGGCCACCAGGCGTCGAGGAAGCCGGTGAAGTCCGGCTCGGTGGAGACGTCCTCGTCGAACGCCTGCCGCGCCTCGGCGGCCAGCTCGGGGTCGGTGTGGCGGCGGCCGGCGCCGGAGCGCTCCCACAGCGCGTCCAGCAGCAGCCGGCGGGCGCGCGGACGCAGCAGGTTGACGGGGGCGGTGCCGCCCAGCGCCTTCTCCCGCACCGCGCGCAGCTCGTCGGCGTCCAGCTCGACCCGCGTGCCGAAGACGACCACGCGCAGCCGCCGCGGCACCTCGCCGCCGCCCGGCGGGGGCAGCTCCAGCGCGCCGCGCGCCGCCTTGCGCAGCACCTTCACCATGCGCGAGGAGCCCTTGATCCGGGCGACGGGCTGCTCGTCGTGGACCTCGGCCCCGGCGCCCTCCACCAGCGAGCCCAGCGCCCGGATGGCGACCTGGCCCTCCTCGCCCAGGGAGGGCAGCACGCCCTCGGTGTAGGAGACCAGCAGCGGCGTGGGGCTGACGATCAGGATGCCGCCCGCGTACCGCCGCCGGTCCTGGTAGAGCAGGTACGCGGCGCGGTGCAGCGCGACGGCCGTCTTGCCGGTGCCGGGGCCGCCCTCGACCTCGGTGACGGAGACGGCGGGGGCCCGGATCACCTCGTCCTGCTCGGCCTGGATGGAGGCGACGATGTCGCGCATGGAGTGGCCGCGGGCCCGGCCCAGCGCCGCCATCAGGGCGCCGTCGCCCACCACGGCCAGCTCCTCGCCGTCCAGGCGCGCGGTCAGCTCCGGGCGCAGCAGGTCGTCCTCCACGCCCAGCACCCTCCGGCCCCGGCTGCGGATGACCCGGCGCCGCACCACCCGGCCCGGCGCCACCGGGGTGGCCCGGTAGAAGGGCGCGGCGGCCGGGGCGCGCCAGTCGACGACCAGGGGGGTGTAGTCGGCGTCGAGCACGCCGAGCCGCCCGATGCGGAGGGTCTCGGCGATCTCCGCGGCGGCACCGCCGGCACCGTCGGGGCGCACCGCGTCGTCCGCGGGCTCGACGGAGGTGTACGCGCCGTCGGGGCCGCGCTTGCCGTCCTTGCCGGGCAGCAGGTCGATGCGGCCGAAGAGGAAGTCCTCGAACTCGCTGTTGAGCCGGTTGAGGTGCACCCCCGCCCGGAAGACCTGGGCGTCGCGCTCGGCGAGCGCCCCCGGTGTGCCGACCTGCGCGCGCCGGGCGGCGTCGGCCATGAGGAACTCGGCCTCGTCGATCTTCTCCTCGAGGCGCTGGTAGACCCGGTCGAGGTGCTCCTGCTCCCGCCTGACCTCCCTCTCCCGTACGCCGTCGTGCTCCTCGGTGCGGGAGCCGGGGCGCTGCCCGTCCCGGCTCCCGCCGTGATCGCCGCCGCGGTCGCCGCCGCGGTCGCCGTCCTCGCCGCCGGCGCCCGCGGTCTGCGGTACCGGCGGCACTGTGTCCTGCGCTCCCAACGCACGGCCCCCTTCTGGTGTACTCAGGGCAGCCGTCAACCGTACGCCAGCAAGGGGCGGCGCGCACGCGCGAAACCGGAGGTGGCCGGAGCGGAGGGGCCGGGGGACGCGGCGGAGGCGGAGGGGCTCAGCCCCCGGCGGAGCGGGGGGCCGAGCCCTTCGGAGGGGCGCCCGCGGGGACGTCCCCGCAGCCGGTCCCCCGGAGGCCGTCCGCGCCGTCGCCGGCGGCGCCGTCGTGGCCGCCCTGCGGGTCGAAGGCGAGCCGGTAGCCGCGCTTGACCACCGTCTGGATCAGCCGCGGACCGCCCAGCGCCGAGCGCAGCCGCGCCACCGCCGTCTCCACCGCGTGCTCGTCGCGGCCCGCACCGGGCAGGACGCGCAGCAGGTCGGCGCGGGGGACGACCCAGCCGGGCCGCCGGGCCAGGGCCCGCAGGAGCGCCATCCCGGCGGGCGGCACGGGCCGCGGCTCGCCGTCCACGAGCACCGCGTGGCCGCGGATCTCCAGCCGGTGCCCGCCCACGGGCAGGGCGGGGGCGCGGGCCGGCAGCTCGCGGCAGAGCAGCTGGACCAGCGGCCCCAGGCGGAAGCGCTCGGGCCGCACCACGGGCACGTCGCGGGCGGTCAGCGGCACGGCGGTGACGGGCCCCACGCAGGCGGCCAGCACCTCGTGCCCCAGCACCGCCGGCAGCTCCTCGCCCAGCCCGCGCTCCTCGGCGCGCCTCAGCAGCGAGGCCGCGGCGGGCGCGCTGGTGAAGGTGACCGCGTCCACGGTGCGGGCCAGCACGGCGTCGATGAGCCGGTCCACCGGGCCGATGTCCTCCGGAGGCAGCCAGCGGTACACCGGCACGCCCACCACCTCCGCTCCCCCGGCCCGCAGCGCCTCCACGAAACCCGGCAGCGGCTCGCCGTGGAGCTGGACGGCGACGCGGCGGCCCGCGACGTCCCCGGCCAGCATCCGGTCCAGCACCTCGGCCATGGACTCCGAGGGCGGCGACCAGTCCTCGGTCAGCCCGGCGGCCCGCACGGCACCGCGCACCTTGGGCCCGCGGGCGAGCAGCTCCGCGCCGCCCAGCACGGCCCTCAGCTCCTCGCCCAGCCCCCAGCCGTCGGCCGCCTCCACCCAGCCGCGGAAGCCGATGGCGGTGGTGGCCACGACCGTGTCGGGGGCGCGGTCGAGCAGGGCCCTGGTGGCGTCGAGCAGCTCGCCGTCGTCGGCCAGCGGCACGATGCGCAGGGCCGGGGCGTGCAGCACCTGCGCACCGCGCCGGGTCAGCAGCGCGCCGAGCTCGTCGGCCCGGCGGGCGGCGGTGACGCCGACGGTGAAGCCTTCCAGTGGTCCGACCTGGTGCATGGGGTCCTCGTCCGGAGTCGTTCGTACGGCTTCCCACCGTACGGCCGTGGGAGGACCGAGTCTGCCGACAGCGCGTGACGGGCCCGGATCACCGCGGTTTCCCGGGTGTTACGGGGGGGCCGGGCGCGCCCCCTCACACCCGCGCGTAGACGGGGCGCTCCTCCGGTCCCGGCCGGCCGGAGGGCCCGGCGGCCCCCGCCCCGGCCGGCGCGGGGGCGGGGGCCGGGGCGCCCGCGGGGAGCGCGCGCCGCAGGTATACGAACCAGGTGACCGCCGCGCAGGCCACGTAGTAGCCCAGGAAGACGGCGAAGGCGCCGGTTCCGGAGCCGGAGGCCAGGAAGGACTGGCGCAGGGCCATGTTGATGCCCACGCCGCCGAAACCGCCGATCGCGCCGATCAGCGCCATGGAGGCGCCCGACAGCCGGCGGGCGTGGGCGGCCGCGGCCTCCCCCGTCATGCCCGCGGCCAGGGCCTTGGCCCGGAAGATGCCCGGGATCATCTTGAACGTGGAGCCGTTGCCCAGCCCGGTGAGCACGAACAGGACGGCGAAGGAGGCGATGAACAGCGGCAGCGACTGCCGCACCGACGCGACGACGATGAGGCCGACCGCGGCCGTCATCGCCGCGAAGTTCCCCAGCGTGACGCGGGCGCCGCCGAACCGGTCGGCCAGCCGCCCGCCGACGGGGCGGACCAGCGAGCCCAGCAGCGGGCCGATGAACGTCAGGGAGGCGGCCTGGAGGGGGGTGCGGTCGAACTGGTTCTGGAGCACCAGGCCGAAGGCGAAGCTGTAGCCGATGAAGGAGCCGAAGGTGCCGATGTAGAGGAACGCCATGATCCAGGTGTGGCGGTCCGCCGCTGCCTCCCTCGCCGCGCCGGTGTCGCCCCGCACGGGGCCGAGGTTGTCCATGTATCGCGCGCTGAGCACGGTGGCCGCGACGATCAGCGGCAGGTAGGCGGCGAGCAGCAGGCGCGGCTGCGCCGCCCCGGCGACGGCGACGACCAGCATTCCGGCGAGTTGGACGACGGCGACGCCGATGTTGCCGCCGCCCGCGTTCACTCCCAGCGCCCAGCCCTTCAGGCGCAGCGGGTAGAAGCTGTTGATGTTGGTCATGGAGGAGGCGAAGTTGGCGCCGCCGATGCCGGTGAGCACCGCCACCGCCATGAAGGCGGTGTACGACGTCCCCGGCTCCATGACGACCAGCAGCGCGGTGGTGGGCGCCAGCAGCATGGCGGCGCTGATCACCGTCCAGTTGCGGCCGCCGAAGCGGGCGACGGCGAAACCGTAGGGGACGCGCAGCGCGGCGCCGACCAGCGAGGCGACGGCGACCAGGAAGAACTTGCCGGCCGGGTCGATGCCGTACTCGGGTCCCATGAACAGGGCGAGCACCGAGAACATGCTCCACACCGAGAAGCCGATGTGCTCGGAGAGCACCGACAGCACCAGGTTGCGGCGGGCCACGTGCCGGCCCTCCCGCTCCCAGAAGTCCTCGTCCTCGGGGTCCCAGTGCTCGATCCAGCGGCCCCTGCCGCGGCGTGCGGACGTCGGAGCGGTCATGGCGCCTCCACGGTGTCGGGTGTCGGTGCCCGACGCTAGGGACGGCGCGTTTCGCCCCGGTGCCCCCAGGTGACCTCCGCGCAACCTTGCTCTCACCCGGGGGCCGGGGGGCGTGTGAGCCGCGCGCCGCCTCATCCTGCCGGCGGGACCCGCCCCAGGACGCGCTCGTCCGCCTCCGGCAGCCAGGAACCGCGGGGGCGCTCCCGCCAGCGGCCCGCCTCCGCCGCCCGCCGCACGGCCTCGTGGAGGGCGTCCAGCCCCGGGTGGCGCAGCCCCCGCCGCCAGACCATGGAGACCGGCACGAGCGGCACGGGGTCGGACAGCAGCCGCAGGGCCATGCCCGGCACCTCGATGAACACCTCGCTGGCCAGCACCGACCAGCCCCGCCCGCGCACGGCCCGGACGAACTCCTCCTCCCCCACGATCTTCGGGAAGGGCGCCGCGAACCCGACCCCGCGGCCGGCGAGGAGCCGGTGGGCGTAGTCGGTCCACTCGGCGGTCTCGGGGTTGCCCGCCCCGACGTAGAGCGTCTCCCCCGCCAGGGCGTCCAGCGGCACCTCGGGCATCCGGGCCAGCCGGTGGTCCGCGGGGAGCAGCACGGCGGCCCGCTCGTACCGGACCAGCCGGTGGTCCAGCCCGGCGAGCACGGCCGGGTCCAGCCCGGCGACCCGGCCGAAGGAGACGTCGAGGCGGCCGCCGATGATCTCCGCGGCGGCCCCGGTCAGCCCGCTGTGGTACCGGGCGACGAACTCCGGTCCGGGTACCGGCCGGCGGGCCTCGTCCAGCACGAGCCGGCCGGTGGCGACGGGGGCACTGACGTCGACGATCAGAGGGCGCTCGTCACGCGCGGCGGCCGCGTTCAGCTCGTCGTGCGCCGCCAGCACGCGCCGGGCGTACGGCAGTAGCCGCTCGCCCTCGGGGGTCAGGGCGACGTGCCGGGTGGTGCGGACGAGCAGCACGGCGCCGAGCCGCTCCTCCAGCCGGCGGACGTCCCGGCTGAGCGCCTGCTGGGCGGTGAACAGCCGTGCGGCGGCGCGGGTGAAGTGCAGTTCGTCGGCGACGGCGGCGAAGGCGCGCAGCAGCCGGGGGTCGATGTCTCGGGACACGGCCCACACCTACAACAGAAGTGCGTGAAAGGCCAGTGAGCAGGTGTTGGACGCCTCACCCCCCGCTGCCCGATGGTGTGTCCATGCCGCATCGCACCTCCTCCCCGTCCCCCGCCCGCCCCGTGTACGCCCGAGGGGGCGGTGAGCGCCGCACACCGCTGTACGCGGTGGGGGGCGAGACCCTGGTCGCCGCTCCCCGCCCCGAGAACACCGAGCGCACCAGGGGCGCCGGCCTGCGGACCGGGGCCGCTCGTGCGCGGTGGCTCGCGCCGTACGCGCGGTTGTTCGAGCCTCCCGGCAGGCGCGCGTTCACCCTGGCGGGCCTCCTCGCCCGGCTGCCGGCGGGAATGTTCTCCGTCAGCGCCATCCTCATGATCGCCTCAGTGCACGGTTCGTACGCGCTCGCCGGTGCCGTCGCCGCCACCGGGCCGGCCGCGTCCGCCGTCGTGGCACCGCTGACGGCCCGGCTGGTGGACCGGTACGGGCAGGCCCGCGTCACCGTGCCCGCCGTGGCCGTCGCGGTGGCGGGCATGCTCTCCCTGGTGCTGTGCGTGCGGTACGGCGCCCCCCTGTGGACGCTGTTCGCCGCCCAGACGGCCACCGCCGCCACCCCCAACGTCGGCGGCATGTCACGGGCCCGCTGGGCACATCTGTACCGGGGCTCCTCCCCCCGGGACGAGGCCGCCCGGCACGCCGCCAACTCCCTCGAACAGGCGATGGACGAACTGTGCTTCATGCTCGGCCCGGTGATCGCCGCCGTCCTGTGCACCTCGCTCTTCCCGGAGGCGGGCACCCTCACCGCGGCGGTCCTGCTGTTCGGCGGCGGCCTGCTGTTCGCCGCCCAGCGCCGCACCGAGCCGCCCGTCGCCCGCACCGGCAAGGGCACCCCCGCGGTCGCGCCGCTGCGGGTGCCGGGACTGCCGACGCTGCTGGCCGTCTTCCTCGCCACCGGCGCGGTCTTCGGCGCGCTGGAGGTGGTGACGGTGGCGTACGCCGACGGGCTGGGCCACCAGGCGGCGGCCGGGGCCGTCCTGGCCCTCCAGGCCCTGGGGTCGGCGGCGGCCGGCCTGGTCTTCGGCTCCCTGAACCTGCGGGGACCGGCCGGCCGGCGGTTCGCCCTGTGCACGGGGGCGATGGCCGCCCTGATGACGCTTCCGCTGCTCGCCTCCTCCGCCGGCGCCCTGCCGGTGCTGGCCCCGGCCCTGCTGGCCGCCGGGATGGCGACGGCCCCGACGATGGTCACCGGGATGACGCTGGTCCAGCGGCTGACCCCGCCCGCCCGGCTGAACGAGGGCATGACCCTGGCCGTCACGGCGCTGCTGGGCGGCGTGGCCGCCGGATCGGCGGCGGGCGGCTGGGCGGTGGAGCACCTGGGTGCGTCCTGGGGGTACGCGGTGCCGCCGGCCGCGGCCGTGCTCGCCGCGCTCATCGCGTCGGCCGCGGCCGCGTCCGCCGCGGGCCCGGGACGCGGGGCGTCCTGAGCCCGGGGATCCGGCGCGGGCCGGGCGCGGCCGGACAAGACGAAGGCCCCGCCGTCGGAGTGACGGCGGGGCCTTCGCCCACATGGGATGAGTGGAGATGGCGGGAATCGAACCCGCGTCCAACGGTGCAGAACCAGGGCTTCTCCGAGCGCAGTCCGCTGTGCTTTTCTCGGCCCCGGCGGTCACGCGGACAAGCCGCCGACGGGCCCAGTCACTGTTCTATGTCCCACGCACCCCCGTGACCGGGGCGAGTGGTGAGTTCCCTAGCTGATGCCAGGCCCCAGGGCGGGAACGCCCCTGGGCTGACACTTCGCGAGTCGCTGCTCAGGCAGCGAGGGCGAAGGAATCGCGCTTGGTGTTGGCGATTATTTTTTCGCGGCACGTGGTTAACGAGATCATTGCCGCGTTCCTCGGCTCGCTTCCCCTGCTTCAACAGCCGCTGTCGAAACCGATCATCCCCATGTTGAGTTGACAAGCACAACCGGCCTGAGCCGGGCGGCGCTGTCTCCATTCTACGGGATCGGTACGGGGACCGGCCAGCGCATTCCCCCGCGGGGGGAATTGCTGCGGCCACCCGTGCCGGGCGCCGTACGTCCGGTCCAACGGTGCCGCGCCGCGGATCGTTCCCGCCCGCTCCGGCTCCGCGCCCCTCCCCGGCGCAGGCCGCCGCCGGGACCGGAACCCCCGCCCGCCGGCGCTACGCCCGCTGACGCCGCCGCACGGCGGAGATGGCGCGCTCGGCCTCGCGGCGGTCCTGCTTCTCCCGCAGCGCCTGCCGCTTGTCGTACTCCTTCTTGCCCCGCGCCAGGGCGACCTCAACCTTGGCCCGGCCGTCCTTGAAGTACAGCTGGAGCGGGACGAGCGTCAGCCCGGTCTCCTGGAGCTTGCCGATCAGCTTGTCGATCTCGGCCCGGTGCATCAGCAGCTTCCGCTTGCGCCGGGCGCTGTGGTTGGTCCACGTCCCCTGGCTGTACTCCGGGATGTGGACGTTGTGGAGCCACGCCTCACCGCCGTCGATCTGGGCGAACCCGTCCACCAGCGACGCCCGCCCCTGCCGCAGCGACTTCACCTCGGTGCCGGTGAGCACCAGCCCGCACTCGTAGGTGTCGATGATGAGGTAGTCGTGCCGCGCCTTCTTGTTCTGCGCGATGAGTTTGCGACCCGTCTCTTTAGCCATAGCCAGGCCATTGTTCCACTACGAGCGGGTGCCGAGGCCACTCAATACCGTGCGGGCCTCCTCCTCGGCGCTCCGCCCCGCACGCACCTCCAGGTCCGGGACGAGCCCCTCCTCCTCGAAGGTGCGGCCGCCGGGGGTGGTGTAGCGGCCCACCGTCAGCTCGGCCACCGATCCGTCCGGCTGCTCCTGCGGCACCTGCACCGATCCCTTGCCGAAGGTGCGGGTGCCGACGACCACGGCCCGGCCCCGGTCCTGGAGGGCGCCGGCCAGCAGCTCGGCCGCGCTCATGGTGCCGCCGTCGACCAGGACCACCAGGGGCGAGGCGGTGTTCCCGCCGGCCTCGGCGTAGAGGGCGCGCTGGGCGTCGCCGTCGCCGTAGGTGGCGACCAGCCCGCCGTCGAGGAAGGCGGAGGCGGTGCCTGCGGCCTCGGCGACCAGTCCGCCGGGGTTGCCGCGCAGGTCGAGCAGGATCCCCCGGTCGGGCGGGAGCCCCTCGACGGCGCGACGCACCTGCTCGCCGGTGCCCTTGGTGAAGGAGTCGACGGTGACGAGGACGGTGTCGGGGGCGAGGGAGGTGGTGGTGACGGTGTCGACCTTCAGCCGCTCCCGTCTGAGCCCCTCCTCCCACTGCCGGCCGTCCCGGCCGAGGCCGAGGACGACCCGGCTGCCCGGCCCGGAGCCCCCTCCGGGCGGGCCGCCGCGCAGCATGGCGACGACCTCGGTGACCGGGCGGCCGCCGGTGCCGCTGCCGTCGACGGTCAGCAGCAGGTCGCCGGGGCGGACGCCCGCCTCGTCGGCGGGGCTTCCGGGCAGGACGCGGGCGACCTCCGTGCGGTCGCCGTCCGCGCGGCGCACGGAGACGCCGACCCCGACGTACTCGCCGTCCAGGGAGCGCTTCACGCCCTGGTACTCGTCGGCGGTGTAGGCGGCGGACCAGCGGTCGCCGCTGCGGCTGACCAGTTCCTCGGCGTCGTGGGGCTCCTCACCGGGCCCCGTCCCGGCGGCGAACTCCTGGACCCCGGCGCGGAGGGGGGCCGGACTCGGCGGCGGGGCGTCACCCTCGGTGACGCCCCCCCATGACTCCGTGACGGCTCCGGTCGCCAGCGCGGTCACGAAGACCAGGGTCAGCCCGGCTCCGCGAAGGGTGCGGCGGTGCCGTGGGCCGCCGTCCGGGGATCCGCTGGCGGACCGGGCGGAACCGTGTGGGGGGAACATGGACGGACCCGACATGCTGCGGAGTCTAGGACACGTCCGGGAGTCGTACGGCAGGTTGAGGACACGCCTGCCGCGTCCTTCGTCACACCCGGAGCACGCCCGGGGGCGCCGGACGGATCTCCGGGCGCCCCCTGGCCGCGCTCACGTCACACCTTGAGGTACTTACGGAGAGTGAAGAAGGCGGCCAGCGCGGGCATCAGCACACCCACCACCAGGATCAGCGGGACGACCTTGAACAGCGCGTCCCAGCCGATGAAGTTGATCAGCGGCATCTGCTCCGCCAGCGACAGGCCCGCGTCGATGAGGAAGTAGCGACCGACCACCAGGAGCAGGGCCGCGCCGACGGCCCCCAGCAGGCCCGCGAACGCGGCCTCCGCGATGAAGGGCATCTGGATGTAGAAGCTGGAGGCGCCCACCAGCCGCATGATGCCCGTCTCGCGGCGCCTGCTGAACGCCGCCACCCGGACGGTGTTGACGATCAGCAGCAGGGCGACGACCAGCATCAGGGCCATCAGGCCCAGGGCCGCGAAGTTCATGCCCTCCAGCATCCGGAAGAGGTTCTCCAGGTACGCCCGCTGGTCCTGGACCTCCAGGACGCCGTCCCGGCCGGAGAACGCGGTGCTGACCACCGCGAACTTGGTCGGGTCCCTCAGCTTCACCCGGTAGGACTCCTGCATCTGGTCCGGGGTCAGCGAGTCGGCCAGGGGCGAGTCCTTGAACTGCTCCTGGTAGTGCTTGTACGCCTGCTCGGCGGACTCGTAGTAGACCTTCTCGACGATGTCGAGCTCTTCCAGGTCCGCCTTGATCTGGCGCTTCTGCTGCGCGGTGACCGCGCCCTCGGCGCAGTTGGCGTCGGCCTCGGCGTCGTTCTCGTTGCAGAGGTAGATCGACACCTGGACCTTGTCGTACCAGAACCCCTTCATGTTGGTGACCTGCTGGCGCGCGAGTACCGCACCGCCGAGCATGGCCAGCGACAGGGCGACGGAGACGATCACCGCGAAGGTCATCGTGAGGTTGCGACGGAGACCGACGCCGATCTCCGACAGTACGAACTGGGCGCGCATGGCGTCCTTTCAGTGCTGGTAGCCGTAGACACCGCGCGACTGGTCGCGCACGAGACGGCCCTTTTCTAGTTCGATCACGCGCTTGCGCATCTGGTCGACGATCTGCTGGTCGTGGGTCGCCATGACCACGGTCGCCCCGGTGCGGTTGATCCGGTCCAGCAGCTTCATGATGCCGACGGAGGTCTGCGGGTCGAGGTTGCCGGTCGGCTCGTCGGCGATCAGCAGCTTCGGTTTGTTCACGAAGGCGCGGGCGATGGCCACGCGCTGCTGCTCACCACCGGACAACTCGCCGGGCATCCGGTCCTCCTTGCCCGCCAGGCCGACCAGGTCGAGCACCTGCGGGACGGACTTGCGGATGTCGCCGCGCGACCTGCCGATCACCTCCAGCGCGAAGGCGACGTTCTCTCCCACCGTCTTGTTGGGCAGGAGGCGGAAGTCCTGGAAGACGGTGCCGATCTGGCGGCGCATGTGCGGCACCTTCCAGTTGGACAGGCGGGCGAGGTCCTTGCCGAGGACGTGCACCTGCCCGTGGCTGGCGCGCTCCTCCCTCAGGAGCAGTCGCAGGAAGGTGGACTTGCCGGAGCCGGAGGAGCCCACCAGGAAGACGAACTCGCCGCGTTCGACCTCCAGCGACACGTCGCGGAGGGCGGGGCGGCTCTGCTTGGGGTAGAACTTCGAGACGTTGTCGAATCGGATCACGGATTTACACCACGTCGACCTGGGTAGGGGCAGCGGAAGCCGCGGAGTGGATCCCCGTCGGTGTGGTGGACACTACGCGAAGCGGCGCGAGGTCCGCAGTCGGCGTCCGGTCTTGGCGGTTCCGGCCGCGGGGCATCAGGCGCAAAACAGGCATTGGCCACGACTTTCTGCGCTCCGCGCCGATGACTGGCACAGTGGAGGCAGGGCTTCCGGCCTCCGGGGGCGGACGCCGGCGACGGCGGCCGGGAACAGAAGGCCACCCGGAGGCGTTGGCGCTACATAAGGAGGACATCGCATGACGTGCGACCGACTGGTGTGCGCCAACTGCGCGGGGCCGGTGAACGAGGGGCGCTGCTCGGTGTGCCGTGCGCACCGCGAGCGGATGCACCAGGAGAGCGGGCCGTTCTCGCTCGCCTCCCTTCCCCCCGCGGCCCTGGCCGCACTGCTGATCACCCTGATCGCCGTGGCGCTGCTGGCGCGCCAGGCGGCCGTGTAGGCCGCCTCCGGCGGTCCCGCCGACCCGGACGGCCCGCGCGGACGGTACGACCCACGCGGACGGTACGACCCGCGCGGACGGTACGACCGAGGGCCCGGGACGCCTGAGCGTCCCGGGCCCTCGTCGTGCGCGCTCCCGCGGCCGTCACCGGGTGTGACGGACGCGGACCGTGCGGATGGTTCAGGCGACGGTGCCGCGGTTCACCATGCGCGGCATCAGGCGGAAGCCGACACCACCGGCGATCATCGTGGCCGCACCGATCAGCAGGAAGGTCGTCTCGGTGGCGCCGGTCTCGGCCAGCTCCTCCTTCGGCTTCTCCTGGCTGATCGGCTGGGTGCCGACCGCGTCGGTGTCGGGACCGCAGTTCACGCTGGACTCGTCCAGCACGCAGGTGCTCGGGGCCTCCGTCCCGCCGCCACCGGTGCTGTCGGTGTCGGTGCCGCCGCCGGTGGTCCCGCCGTTGCCGCCGGTGGTTCCGCCGTTGCCGCCGTTGCCGTTGGTCCCGTTGCTGGTGCTGCCGCCGGAGGTGCCGCCGGTCGTGGTGTCGCCGCCCGTGGTGGTGTCACCGCCGGTCGTGGTGTCACCGCCCGTGGTGGTGTCACCGCCGGTCGTGGTGTCACCGCCGGTCGTGGTGTCACCGCCCGTGGTGGTGTCACCGCCGGTCGTGGTGTCACCGCCCGTGGTGGTGTCACCGCCCGTGGTGGTGTCCCCGCCGATCGTCGCGTCGCCGCCCGTGGTGGTGTCACCGCCGATCGTCGCGTCGCCGCCCGTGGTGGTGTCACCGCCGATCGTGGTCTCACCGCCCGTGGCGGTCTGGCCCTGGTCGACCCCGGACGTCTCGCCGGAGGCGCCGCCGATGGAGATTCCTCCGGAAGCGGAGGCGCCGCCGTCGGCCGCGCCTCCGGTCTGGCCCTGGGTCTGGCCCCCGTCGACGTCGCCGTCGAGGGCCGACGCCGTGCCGACGGCGGTCAGCGACAGGCCGGCGAGGAAGACCGCGCCCGCGGCGACCCTCGCGACACGCAGCCGCGTCTTGGAATTGGTCATATGCCAACTACCCCCAGTAGTGGTCTTCGTCAGTGGGGCAGCCGTGCGGAGCTTCCTGCGTGCCGGGGTCCGTCGTGCCGAGCCTGCGACCGGTTTTCCGTCGGGCTCCGCCCACCCCCGTGCCTACGCGCCCCGAACACGCGCGTGCCAGCCTGAATGCTTTCCCAGCCATGACAGCCCCGTCAAGCTGGAACAAAACGAAATGTCCACGTTGGGGGGACAGTTGGGGAACCCCGGGACCGAGTTGTGACAAGACCTGCACAAGCGCCGGCCGGTGTCAGCCGGCGTTCTGCTCCTGCTGCTTGCGCCAGCGGATGCCCGCCTCCAGGAAGCCGTCGATGTCGCCGTCGAGGACGGCCTGGGGGTTGCCGACCTCGTGCTCGGTCCGCAGGTCCTTGACCATCTGGTACGGCTGCAGGACGTACGAGCGCATCTGGTTGCCCCAGGAGTTTCCGCCGTCGCCCTTGAGGGCGTCCATCTTGGCCTGCTCCTCCGCCCGGCGGTGCGCCAGCAGGCGGGCCTGGAGGACGCGCATGGCGGCGGCGCGGTTCTGGATCTGGGACTTCTCGTTCTGGCAGGAGACGACGATGCCGGTCGGGAGGTGGGTCATCCGCACCGCGGAGTCGGTGGTGTTGACCGACTGGCCGCCCGGTCCGGAGGAACGGAAGACGTCGACGCGGATCTCGTTCTCGGGGATCTCGATGTGGTCGGTCTGCTCGACGACCGGCATCACCTCGACGCCCGCGAAGGAGGTCTGGCGGCGGCCCTGGTTGTCGAAGGGCGAGATGCGCACCATGCGGTGGGTGCCCTGCTCGACGGAGAGGGTGCCGTAGGCGTAGGGGGCCTTGACGGTGAAGGTGGTGGACTTGATGCCCGCCTCCTCCGCGTACGAGGTGTCCAGGACCTCGGTCGGGTAGCCCTTGCGCTCGGCCCAGCGCAGGTACATCCGCATCAGCTGCTCGGCGAAGTCGGCGGCGTCCACGCCGCCGGCCTCGGCGCGGATGCTGACCATGGCCTCGCGGGGGTCGTACTCGCCGGAGAGGAGGGTGCGGACCTCCAGCTCGTCCACGGCCTTCTGGACGGACTGCAGCTCGGCCTCGGCCTCGGCACGCGCGTCGGCGTCGCCCTCGGCCTCGGCCAGCTCGAACAGCACCTCCAGGTCGTCGATGCGGCCGTGCAGCTCCTCGACCTTGCGGAGCTGGCCCTGGAGCAGGGACAGCTTGCTGGTGACCCGCTGGGCGTTCTCGGTGTCGCTCCACAGGTCGGGGTCGGCCGCCTGCTCCTCGAGCACGGCGATGTCGGCCCTCAGCTTGTCGAGGTCGATCACGGCCTCGATCGACTCCATGGTGGAGGAGAGGGACTTCAGAGCTTCGGATACGTCGACGACTGCCACGCATCCAGACTAACGGCTGGGAGGACCATTGCTTCCGCAGCGTCCGCCGCGCCCCGGCCGGCCGGTGGCGGGGCGGCCGGCCGCGACCGGGCGGCCGCCCCGCCGCCGGGCTCAGGGCGACGGGGGCGCCTCGTCCTCGGTGGAGGTGGGGGCGGCCGGACCGCTCCCCTCACCCCCGTCGCCGTCCAGGGCGAACCAGCCCCCGATTCCGAGCGCGGCCGCGAGGGCCGCGGCCGTCATGCCGAGTCTGGCCCGGCGGCGGCGCTCGGCGGCCCGGTGGCGGGCGGAACCGGCGCGCGGACTGCCGTGGGCGCGGGGCGCGCGAGCGGTGCCGTGGGCGCCGCCGGCCAGCTCGTCCGCGCCGGGGACACGCATGCTGGTGTGGGTGTCCCGGGTGGAGTCGGGGGACGGTCCGCCGTGGACGAGCGGGACGGCGCCGCGCCCGAACGCGGCGTACGGGCCGTCCGCGTACGGCGTGCCGGTGTCGTACCCGCCCCCGTCGCCGCCGTACGTCCCGTGGGCGTCCTGCCTCTCGTACGCCTCCGCTTCCGGTTCGGGCTCGTCGATGTCGAGCGGGGGCAGCCCGGCCAGCGACGGGAGCAGCTCCCGCAGCCGCGCGGCCATCTCCGGGGCGCGCAGCCGGGAGGCGGGGGCCTTGGCCAGGCACTGGTTGAGCAGCTGCCACAGCTCGTCGGGGATGCCCGGCAGCGGCGCGACGCGCTCGGTGACGTGGCGGCGCAGCACCGCGCCGGGGTGGCCGCCGCCGAAGGGCGTGAAGCCCGCCAGCAGCTCGTAGAGCACGGTGGCCAGCGCGTAGACGTCGACGGAGGCGCGCGGCGGCAGCCCCTCGACGATCTCGGGGGCGACGTAGTCGGGAGTGCCGACCACCTTGCTGCCGCCGCCCCGGCTGGGCGCGTCGATCAGCTTGGCGATGCCGAAGTCGGTGAGCAGTGCGGGCGGGGCGCCGCCCGGGCCGGTCGGAGCGTGTGCGTCGAGCAGGACGTTCTCGGGCTTGACGTCGCGGTGCACGATCCCGGCCGCGTGGGCGGCGGCCAGCGCGTCGGCGATGTCGGCCGCGATGGCGGCGGCGGCCTGCGGGGCGAGGCGGCGCTCGCGTTCCAGCCGGGTGCGCAGGTCGGTGCCGCGCACCAGGTCCATGACGAGGGCGAGGTCGTTGCCGTCGACCACCAGGTCGCGCACCTTGACGATGCGGGGGTGGTCCAGGCAGAGCAGCGCGGTGCGCTCCTGGACGAAGCGGCCCACCAGTTCCTGGTCCGACGCGAGGTCCTCGCGCAGCAGCTTGACGGCGACGGGGCTGCCCTGCGGCCCCACGCCCAGCCACACCGTGCCGGCGCTGCCCCGGCCCAGGATCCGATGGGCGGTGTACCGACTGCCGATCTTCCGTGACATGGCGACAAAACTACGCGCCAGGCGGGGGTCCGCGCCCCTCGGATGGCGGCAACCGCCGTCTCGGCCGTGGATTTCCCGCCTCGAAAGTCGACAAAGCAATCCGGTCGCCCCGGCCCCGGCCGCGCCGGGAGCCGGGGCCGGGCGCGTCAGCCGTTGCCCGCGGGGACGTCCGGAACGGCGTCCCGGATGTCCTGCACGTCCTTCTGGACGTCCTCCACCGTGCCGGCGGCCTCCTGCCCGGCGCCCACCAGCTCCTCCAGCCAGGTCCAGACGTCGCCCACCCAGGTCTTGGTGTCCTCCCAGAACTGCCGGCCCTGGTCCCACCACTCGGGCAGCGGGGTGAAGTTCCACACCAGGACGCAGACCAGCACGAAGATCAGCACCATGAACAGGCAGCCCTTGAGGCAGCCCAGCCCCGGGATGCGCATGGGGCTGGAGGAGCGCCGCCGCGGCTGCCGGGGCTCGGGCGGGCGCGGGGGCTCGGAGCGGCGCGGCTGCGGCTCCGGCTGCCGGGGCGGCACCGGGGCGTACGGCTGCGGGGGCGGGGGCTGCTGCGCGCGGGGCCGCTGCCGGGGCTGCGGGGACGGCTGCGGCGGCTCCGGCTGCCGGTGCTGCTGCGGCGGGGGCGGGGGCGGGGGCGCGGAGCGGCGCTGGGGGCGGCGGCGCATCGGATCCAGCTCGGGGTCGAGCGGCTGCACCTGGGTCTGCTCGTTGCGGTCGCGGGCCGCGCGCATCTGGGTCTGCCAGGGGTGCGGCTCCTCGGGGCGCGGGCCGTCGCCGGACCCGCCCGGCGCGCCGGGGGGCACCGGCGGCATGACGCGGGTGGGGTCGGAGTCCCCCGCGCCGCCGGGGCCGCCCTGCCCCGGGCCGGAGGTGTGCGGCAGGACGCTGGTCGCGGCGTTGGGGTCGTGGGAGGGGCCGCCGCCTCCGGTGGTCGGCAGCACCTGGGTGGGATCGGCGGCGCCCGCCGGGCCCTGCGCGCCCTCCGGCACCGGGGTGGGCGACGGGTCCGGGCCCAGCAGGGCGGCGACGCCCAGGGCGGCCTCGGCCTGCGCGGGGGTGGCGTGCACCCCGACGCCCGAGGCGACCGTCCGCAGGGCGCGGGCGAGGCTCTCGGCGCCGGGGCGCTCGTCGGGGTCCTTGCGCAGGCAGCGCTCGATGACCGTCCACAGCGGCAGGGGGACGTTCCCGGGGCGCTGCGGCTCCTCGCTCAGATGGCGGTGGAGGACCTCCAGCGCGGTGCCTCCCCCGAAGGGAGGACGGCCGGTGACCAGTTCGTACAGCATGATGCCCGCGCCGTAGACGTCCACGGCGGAGGTCTGCGGCCGTCCCTCGGCGGACTCGGGCGCCACGTACGCCGGGGTGCCGACGAACTCGTGGGTGCGGGTCAGGCCCGGGGAGTCGGCCAGCCGGGCGATGCCGAAGTCGGTGAGCATCGGCCGCAGCCCGGCCGGGTCGTCCTCGGCGCCGGCGAGCAGCACGTTGGCGGGCTTGAGGTCGCGGTGGACGACCCCGTCCGCGTGGCTGGCGGCCAGCGCGTCGGCGACCTGGGCCATCAGCAGCGCGGCGCCGACCGCCGAGAAGGGGCCGTTCTGCCGCAGGTGGCGGTCCAGGTCGGGGCCGTCGATCAGGTCCATGACGAGGGCGAGCAGCTCGCCCTCGACCACCAGGTCGCGGGTGCGGACGATGTTGGGGTGGGTCAGGCGGAGCAGGACGGAGCGCTCGCGCAGGAAGCGCATCACCACGTCCGGGTCGCTCGCCAGCTCCTCCCTGAGGACCTTGATCGCGACGGTCTCGCCGGGGTGCCCGGCCACGGCCGCCTCGGCGCCCGCCGTCTCCCTCTGGCGCGCGCGCCAGACGGTGCCCGTGGCGCCGCGTCCGAGCGGCTCCTCGAGCAGGTACTTGCTGCCTACCGGCCGCACGTCATGCGCTCCCTGGTCCTAGGTCCGAACTGCCGGAGCGGCCCACTGTACGGCGCCCCGGCGGCCCACTGTAGTGCGGAGAGGCGGGGGGAGCGGAGGGCTCGGGCACGGCCTGTCCGGCCGGTTCGCGCGCCCCTCGCCCGTCCGCCCCCTCCGAGGCGGCGCCTCCGGCGCCTCCTGTTGTCCACTTTCTTTTCCCTGCGGGACTCCCCCGGCCCGCTTTCCGCCCGTTTCCGGTTGCGTCCGACCGGCCGGACCGTCCCGTCCTGGGGGACGCGGCAGGACGGCGAACGGTTGCCGCGGCCCCGTCGTACTCCGGACGGCTCCGGGCAGAAGCGGCGTGGGGGTCCGCCGGGCGCGGCGCCGTCCCGGAAGGGGCGGACCGCCGTGCGGCCGGTGATCCATATCGGAGCGAAACGCGCAGTGGACAGGCACATACCAGCCACATTTTCATCCGGAGCCGACCAACCAAGATCGTTCGATGGAGGATCGTGGACGTGGTGACAGTGGTCGGTGCGAGGATGCACCCAGCATCACGGGACTGAAGAGGGGCCGATGTCGATGCAGATCCGGCTGACCGTCCTCGGGCCGCGCGGCGGCCACGCGGAGCCGACCGCTGGCGGGTGCGACGTCCTGGTGACCGCCCCTCCCGGCACGACCCTCTCCGCCGTCGCGGGCGCCCTCGCCGCCGCCGCCGCCTCGGCCGGCGCGGCACCCGCCGCCCCCTCCGGCGACGCGGTGGCCGTCTACGCCGGGGCACAGCGGCTGGACGCCGGACGCCAGGTGCTCGGGCTGCCCCCGCTGGTGGACGGCGCGGTGGTCTCGCTGTACGGGCCCACGGCCCCCTGGGGCCACGGCCTGGTCCCCGGCGGCGCGCGGGCCCGGCTGCACGTCGTCGCGGGGCCGGACGCGGGCGGCGTCCACCTGCTGCGCGGCGAGCGGGTGCGCCTGGGCCGCTCGGCCGAGGCCGACGTACCGCTGGACGACCCGGACGTCTCCCGGCTGCACTGCACCATCACCGTCTCGGAGACCGGCGCCGTCACCGTCGCCGACCTGGCCTCCACCAACGGCACGACGGTGGACGGCACCGCGGTGCACGACCGCCCGGTGCCGCTGCCGCCGGGCGCGACGCTGCGGCTGGGCGAGTCCGCCGTGCGGCTGTGGGCGGGCGGCGCGGACGGCGGGACCGCGGACGGGGCCCTGCCCACCCTCCCCGACGGCGAGGGGCGGCTGCGGGTCGCCGCGGGGGCGCCCGGACCGGACCGCACCGGCTCCCCCGCGCCGGCCGCGCACCCGGCGGCCGGGACGGTCGGCGGGCTGGGCACGGCGGACCTCCTGCGGGCGCCGGCCGCGCCCCCCGGACCGCCCGGCGGCCCCGGCGCGGCGGCCACCCCGTACGTCCCCGGCGCCGAGCGGATCCCCGAGGAGATCGAGCACGACCGCGCCGACCACCCCTTCCCCGCCGGCGGCGGGACCCACGGCGCCGGGTTCGTGCGCCCCCGCGGCGGCGCCGAGCGGTCCGCCGAGCGGCGCGGGCGCGGCGGGCTGGGCGCCTGGGCCCGGCGGCTGGCCGGAGCCCGGCCGGAGGAGGAGCCGGCACCGGCGCGGGACGGGTCCGGCCCCCCGGTCCCGGGCGCGCCGGAGGACCACCGCTGGCCCGACCCGTCGCAGATCCTGCTCACCGCCCTGGGCCCCGGCCCCCGGCTGTGGGAGCGCGGCACCGGCCACCCCGACGCGCTGACCGTCCGGCTGGGCACGGTCCGCGGCGCGGGCGGCGCCGTCGCGCCGGTGACGGTGGAGCTGCGGCGGACGGGCTCGCTGGGACTGGCCGGGCCCCGCAGGCGGCTGCTGCCGCTGGCGCGCTCGGTGCTCGCCCAGCTCGCCGCCCTCCACGGGCCCGGCGCCCTGGAGCTGGTGCTGATCGCCCCGGGCCGGGCTCCCGGCGGCGCGCGGGACGGATCCGGCGGGCACGACGGCGACTGGTCCTGGCTCGGCTGGCTGCCGCACCTGCGTCCGGCGCACGGCCAGGACTGCCGTCTGCTGCTGGCCTACGACCGCGAGCAGGCCGCCGCGCGCGTCGAGGAGCTGCTGGGACGGCTGGAGGACGCGGCTCCCGGCCCGGGCGCGGTCCGCGGCCCGCTGACGGTCGCCGTGGTCGACGGGGACCCGGGCTGCGCCGAGCTGCGCGGGGCCGTCTCCCGGCTGGCCGCGTACGGCCCGGCCGCCGGGGTGCACCTGCTGTGCCTGGCCGAGACCCCGGCCGCCTCTCCCACCTCCCCGCTCGCCGACACCCTGGACGCGGCCGCCTCCGCCTCCCCCGCCTTCCGCTCCTGCGGCACCGTCGGCCTGCTCAGCGGTGCCGTCGCCACGGCGGTCCGGGTGGTGGCGCGCGGCACGGACCCGGCGGTCGCGCCCGTGGCGACCGTGGACGGCGTGTCGGCCGCCTGGGCCGAGCGCCTCGCCCGGGCGCTGGCCCCGCTGCGCGAGTCCGACGCCGGCGGCGTCCCGTCGGCGGCCCGCGCCGTGCCCCTGCCCGGCAGCTCGCGGCTGCTGGAGGAGCTGGGGCTGGCGCGGGCCACGCCCGCCGCGCTGCTGGCCCGCTGGGCCGACGACCCGGCGGGCCGAGCGGACGGGGCGGCCCCGGGCGCGGGCGGCCCCCTCGGCGGGCCCGGCGGGCCGCGCGCCGGGGCGGTCCTCGGCGCCGGGACGCGCGGCCCGGTCACCGCCGACCTGGCGGCCGACCACGGCCCCCTGCTCGTCCAGGGACCGGCCGGTTCGGGCAAGACGGAGCTGCTGCGCTCCCTGGCCGCCTCGCTGGCCGCCGGGGAGCGGCCCGACAGGCTCTCCCTGGTCCTGGTGGACGGCGACGGCGACGGGCTGCGCGCCTGCGGCGACCTGCCGCACGCCTCGACGTACCTGGCCGCGGGGGATCCGGTGCGGATGCGGGAGTTCGCGCAGGCCCTCAGCGGTGAGCTGAAGCGCCGCGCCGAGCTGCTGGGCGACCTGCCCTACGAGGTGTACGCGGAGCGGGAGGCGCAGGCGCGCCACCGCGCCGCCGCCGGCCAGGCCACCCGGGTGGTGGCGCAGCGCCGGGCCGCCGGCGGCGCCGAGGCGTCCCGGCTCCCGGGCCGGTCCCCGCAGCGTGCGCAGGTCCCCGGTCCGGGACCCGTGCCCGGCGGCCCGGTGGACGAGCGGCCGGGCCGGCAGGGGCGGTACGGCACCGACCGGGGCACCCTGGCGCTCCGGGCGCGCGGCGAGGGCCCGGCGGGCACCGGGGTGCCGGGGGACGCGGCGGGCACCGGGGTGCCGGGGGACGCGGCGGGCACCGGGGCGCCCGGCCTCCTGCCCCGCCTGGTGGTCCTCGTCGACGACTTCGACACCCTGGTCGACCCCGCCCTGGGCAACCCCGGCCGCCCGGCGGCCGGTTCGGTGGTGCGGGCCCTGGAGGCCGTGGCACGCGACGGCGCCCGGCTGGGCGTACACCTGATAGCCGCGACCGGGCGTCCGGACCGCACGGAGCGGACGGTCGCCGGCCAGGACGCACCGCTGCGGATCCGGCTGGGCGGGGAGGACGGCCCGGCCGCCGAGGCCGCGCCTCCCGGGCGCGGCGCGCTGCACCGGCCGGACGGTTCGGTGACGGTCTTCCAGACGGGCCGGGTCTCGGGCCGCATCCCCCGGACGGCGACGCTGCGGCCGACGGTGGTCCCCCTGGACTGGGCGCGTGCCGGGGATCCGCCCGCCCGCCGCCCGGTCCGCGAACTGGGCAACGGGCCCACGGACCTGGCGCTGCTGGCCAGTGCGATCGAGCGGGCGGCCCGCGAGGCGGGGGCCCCCGGTCCCGAGCCGCTGCTGTGAGGCCGCGGCGGCGCCCCCGCGCCCCGCGGCCGCCCCGCCACCGCCGCACGCCGCCGCCCCGCTCCCGTGCGGACCGGCCCGCTCCGCACGGGATCCGCCCCGGGAGCGGGTCACGAGCCGGTCACGAAGGGCGGGTCGGCATGTGAAGCGGTATTGCCGGGCAAAGCGTTGAGGCGTAGGACTGATCGCACGGGACGCACGGCACGGCCGTCCGAGGCCGGCCGTGCCCACAGTGGGGGACGGTGAGCGATGCGCACTTCTGTCCGTACTACTCGAGCGCGGGCCCTGAGAGCGGGAACCGCCCTGGCCGCGGCGCTGGCCCTGTCGCTGACGGCCGCCTGCGGCGGAGGGGGCGGCGGAGGCGGGGAGTCCGGGGGCTCGGGGAACAACACCGCGCAGGAGCGGGAGCCCACCGTCGAACTGCCCTCGCTGGAGGGGCAGAAGCTCCAGGTGGCCGCCGTGTGGACGGGCCCGGAGCAGGAGAACTTCCGCCGGGTGCTCGACGAGTTCGAAAAGCGCACCGGGGCCGAGGTCGGCTTCGTGCCCACCGGCGACAACGTGGCCACCTTCATCGGTTCCAAGGTCGAGGGCGGCGCGCCGCCGGACGTGGCGATGCTGCCGCAGGTCGGCGTGCTCCACCAGTTCGCCCAGAAGGGCTGGATCAAGCCCCTGGACGAGGCCACCCGCAAGCAGCTCGACAAGAACTTCTCCCAGGGCTGGCGGGACCTCGGCGCCCACGAGGGCACGCAGTACGGCGTCTACTTCAAGGCCGCCAACAAGTCCCTGGTCTGGTACAACACCACCGCCTTCGAGAACGCGGGCGTGAGCGAGCCGAAGACCTGGGACGAGTTCCTCGACGTCGCCCGCACGATCTCCGACTCCGGCGTCCCGCCGGTCTCGGTCGGCGGCGCGGACGGCTGGACGCTCACCGACTGGTTCGAGAACGTCTACCTCTCCCAGGCCGGCCCCGAGAAGTACGACCGGCTCGCCCGGCACGAGATCCCGTGGACCGACCCCTCCGTCAAGGAGGCCCTGACCACCCTCGGCGAGCTGTTCGGCGCCGAGGAGCTGCTGGCCGGCGGCAACAGCGGTGCGCTGCGCACGGAGTTCCCCAAGTCCGTCACCCAGGTCTTCGCCGAGCCCGACGGGCCGCAGGCCGCGATGGTCTACGAGGGCGACTTCGTCGCCGTCAACATCGCCGACACCGAGTCGAAGGTCGGCGAGAACGCCAAGGTCTTCCCCTTCCCCGCGGTCGGCTCGGACTCCCCCGTGGTCAGCGGCGGCGACGCGGCGGTCGCGCTGAAGGACAGCGAGGGCGCCCACGCCCTGCTCACCTTCCTCGCCTCCACCGACGCCGCGGCGATCTGGGCCGAGCGGGGCGGTTTCATCTCCCCCAACAAGGAGCTGGACACCGCCGTCTACCCCGACGACGTGCAGCGCGACATCGCCGAGGCGCTGATCGCCGCGGGCGACGACTTCCGCTTCGACATGTCCGACCAGGCCCCGGCCGCCTTCGGCGGCACCAAGGGCGAGGGCGAGTGGAAGGCGCTCCAGGACTTCCTGGCCGACCCCGACGACGTGGAGGGCGCCCAGAAGGACCTGGAGGCCGCCGCGGCCAAGGCGTACGGCGACTGACGGCGGACGGGGAGCCACCGCCATGCCGACCGCCACAGCGGGCGGCCCGGCGGCCCCGGGCCGCCCGGGGCCGCCCGCCGCATCGAGACCGCACCGCACCTCCGTCGTCCGCACCCGCCCGTGGCTGGCCGCCTGCTTCCTGCTGCCCGCGCTGGTGCTCCTGGGGGCGCTGGTCGTCTACCCCATCGTCTACTCGGTCTACCGCAGCCTCTTCGACTCGTCCGGCACCGGCTTCGTCGGCCTGGACAACTACGTCGGGCTGTTCACCGACGACGGCATCCTGACCGCGATCAGGAACAACGCGATCTGGGTGGTCGTCGCCCCGACCGCCTGCACCGCGCTCGGCCTGATCTTCGCGGTGCTGACCGAACGGGTGCGCTGGGGCACCGCGTTCAAGCTGATCGTCTTCATGCCCATGGCCATCTCGATGCTCGCCGCGGGCATCATCTTCCGCCTGGTCTACGAGCAGGACCCGGACCGCGGGGTGGCCAACGCCGTCTGGGTCGGCGTGCACGACACCTTCAACGAGGCCTCCGCCTGGCCCGGCGCCCGTCCCCGGCCGGGCAGCGACCTGGAGGAGTCCGGCGACGGCTCGTACACCACCGCCGCGGCGGTGGACGCCGCGGGCCCGGCCGACCTGCCGCTGGTCGGCGTGCCGCCCCAGGACCTGGCCGGCGCCGCCGACGCCCGGCCGGCCGGGCCCTCCGGCGACGGCGGGGTCACCGGCACCGTCTGGGTGGACTTCGCCAGGGGCGGCGGGGGCGAGCCCGGGGTGATCGACCCGGGCGAGAAGGCCCTGGCCGGGGTGGAGGTCGAGGCGGTCAGGGGCGGGGAGGTCGTCGCCACCGCCACGACCGGCGAGGACGGCACCTACGCCCTTCCCGCCGAGGCCGACGGGGCGCGGCTGCGGCTGCCGGCCGCCAACTTCACCGAGGCCTACAACGGCGTCAACTGGCTCGGCCCGAGCCTGGTCACCCCGGCCATCATCGCCTCCTACGTGTGGATGTGGGCGGGCTTCGCGATGGTGCTGATCGCGGCCGGGCTGGCGGGCGTGCCGCGCGAACTGCTGGAGGCGGCACGGGTCGACGGGGCGAACGAGTGGCAGGTCTTCCGCAGGATCACGGTGCCGGTGCTGGCGCCCGTCCTCGCGGTCGTCCTCGTCACCCTGGTGATCAACGTGCTGAAGATCTTCGACCTCGTCTACATCATCGCCCCGGGCGCCACCCAGTCCGACGCCAACGTGCTGGCCCTCCAGCTGTACCTGTCGTCCTTCGGCACGGGCGCCGACCAGGGCGCGGGCAGTGCCATCGCGGTGCTGTTGCTGCTGCTGGTGGTGCCGGTGATGGTGTTCAACATCCGCCGCCTCAGGAGGGAGAACCGACCGTGAGCACTCCCTCCGAGAGCACCTCCGGGGCCGGACCCGGGCCCGGCCCCGCGCCCGCCGGCGGCGGACGGCGGCCGGCGGGACGGGGCGGGCACCGTCCGCTCGCCGCGCGGCTCACCGCCCTCACCGGCCACTGGGCGGTGCGCTTCACCCTGGTCGTGATCGCCTTCCTGTGGCTGCTGCCGACCACCGGGCTGCTGCTGTCGTCCCTGCGCGACCGCTCCGACATCACCTCCTCGGGCTGGTGGACGGTGCTGGGCGACTGGTCGCAGCTGACGGCGGCCAACTACCGGGCGCTGCTGGAGAACGACGCCATCACCGGCTCCCTGGCGACGACGCTGGCGATCACCGTGCCCTCCACGGTGCTGGTCGTGGTCATCGGCTCGCTGGCCGGCTACGCCTTCGCCTGGATGGACTTCCCCGGCCGCGACTGGTGGTTCCTGGTGGTGGTCGGCCTGCTGGTGGTGCCGGTGCAGGTGGCCCTGATCCCGGTGGCGAAGCTGTTCAACTCCCTGGGCATCTTCGAGACCACCGCCGGCGTCGTGGTCTTCCACACCGCCTTCGGGCTGCCGTTCGCGATCTTCCTGCTGCGCAACTTCTTCGCGGAGATCCCGCGCGAGCTGCTGGAGGCGGCGCGGCTGGACGGCGCGGGCGAGGTGCGGCTGTTCACGCGGGTCGTGATGCCGCTGGGCGGTCCGGCCATCGCCTCGCTGGGCATCTTCCAGTTCCTGTGGGTGTGGAACGACATGCTGGTGGCGCTGATCTTCGCCGACGCCGGCGATCCGCCGATCACCGTCGCGCTCCAGCAGCAGGTGCGCCAGTTCGGCAACAACATCGACGTCCTCGCCTCCGGCGCGTTCGTGTCGATGGTGATCCCGCTGGTGGTGTTCTTCGCCTTCCAGCGGCAGTTCGTGTCGGGTGTGATGGCGGGCGCGGTGAAGTAGCCGCCCGGCGGGCGCGCGAACGCCGGAGGGGGCGGCCCGGGCGGGCCGCCCCCTCCTCGCGCGCACCGCGCCGCCGCGCAGTGCCTCAGCGGTTGCTGCGCAGCAGGGTGCGCATGGTGCGCATCGCCACCGACAGGTTCGCCAGGTCGAAGGTCTCCGAGTCGCGGATCTCCTCCAGCGTGGCCCGGGCCCGCCCCAGGACGGCCGCGTTCTTCGCCTCCCACGCCGCGAAGCGCTGCTCGGGTGTGGCCCCGCCGTCCCCGGCGGCCAGCACGTCGGCCGTCAGGAGCTGGTGGGCGGCGTAGAGGTCCTCGCGGATCGCCGCGCGGGCCATCGACTGCCAGCGGTCGGAGCGCGGCAGCTCGCTCACCCGGTCCTGGAGTTCGGTGATGCCCAGCCGGTCGGCGAGGTCGTAGTACACCTCGGCGACGTCCAGCAGCTCGTGGCCCGTGCGGTCCGCGACGGCGACCACGTCCAGGGCGGGGAAGACCGAGGACAGGCCCGCCACCCGCAGCGCCAGCTCGCCGGGCACCCCGGCCGCGGTCAGCTCGTCGTTGACGTTCTGGTGCCACTCCAGGTCGGCGCCGCGCAGCAGCTTGGGCAGCTCGGACCAGACGACCTCCACCCGGTCGCGGAAGACGTCGATGGTCTCGGCGAGCTTCAGCGGCTGCGGCCGGTTGTTCAGCAGCCAGCGGGTGCCCCGCTCGACCAGCCGGCGGGAGTGCAGCCGGATGCGGGTCTGGACCTCGGCGGCGACCCGGTTGTCCAGTGCCTCCACCTCGTCCCAGGTGCGGGCCAGGCCGAAGATCTCCCGGGCCGCGACGTGCGCCCGGACGATCTCCTCGGTGGAGGCTCCCGACTCCTCCTTCATCCGGTGCACCAGGGTCGATCCGCCGGTGTTGACCGTGTCGTTGACCAGGACGGTGGTGATGATCTCGCGCCGCAGGGCGTGGCGCTCGATCTGCTCGGGGAAGCGCTCGCGCAGCGCGGTGGGGAAGTAGGCGTACGCCAGCTTCTGCAGGTACGGGTCGTCCGCCAGGCCGGTGCCGGCCAGCTCCTCGGTGACGGCGATCTTGGTGTACGCCAGCAGCACCGCCAGTTCGGGCTGGGTCAGGCCGTGGCCGTGGGCCAGCCGCTCGCGGACCTGGCGGTCGCCGGGGAGGAACTCCAGCTGCCGGTCCAGCCGCCCCTCGCGGGCCAGGGCCCGCATGAACCGCTGGTGGGCGTGGAGGAGGGCGGGCGCCTGCCGCATCCCGTTGGCCAGGGCGATGTTCTGCGCGTAGTTGTTGCGCAGCACCAGTTCGGCGACCTCGTCGGTCATCTCCGCCAGCAGGGCGTTGCGCTGCTTGACGGTCATGTCGCCGTCGGAGACGACCGAGTTGAGGAGGATCTTGATGTTGACCTCGTGGTCGGAGGAGTCCACGCCGGCGCTGTTGTCGATGGCGTCGGTGTTGATCCGCCCGCCCTCCTGCGCGAACTCGATGCGGCCGAGCTGGGTCAGGCCCAGGTTGCCGCCCTCGCCGACCACCCTGACCCGCAGGTCCCGGCCGTCCACGCGGATGGCGTCGTTGGCCTTGTCGCCGACGTCGGCGTCGGACTCGGTCGACGCCTTCACGTAGGTGCCGATGCCGCCGTTCCACAGCAGGTCCACCGGCGCCTTGAGGATGGCCCTCATCAGCTCGGACGGGGTCATCTTGGTGACGCCGCCCTCGATGCCCAGGGCCTCGCGGACGTGCGCGTTGACGGGGATGGACTTGGCCGAGCGGGGGTGGACGCCGCCGCCGGCCGACAGCAGCGAGGTGTCGTAGTCGGCCCAGGACGAGCGCGGCATCTCGAACAGGCGGCGGCGCTCGGCGTAGGAGGTGGCCGGGTCCGGGTCCGGGTCGAGGAAGATGTGCCGGTGGTCGAAGGCCGCGACCAGCCTGATGTGCTCGCTGAGCAGCATGCCGTTGCCGAAGACGTCGCCGGACATGTCGCCGATGCCGACGACCGTGAAGTCCTCGGTCTGGGTGTCGTGGCCCAGCTCGCGGAAGTGTCGTTTCACCGACTCCCAGGCGCCGCGGGCGGTGATGCCCATGCCCTTGTGGTCGTAGCCGGCCGACCCGCCGGAGGCGAAGGCGTCGCCCAGCCAGAAGCCGTAGGCGGTGGCCACCTCGTTGGCGATGTCGGAGAAGGCCGCGGTGCCCTTGTCGGCGGCGACGACCAGGTAGGTGTCGTCCCCGTCGTGGCGCACCACGCGCTCGGGGGGCACGACCTGGCCGCCCACGAGGTTGTCGGTGATGTCGAGCATGCCGGAGATGAACGTCTTGTAGCAGGCGACGCCCTCGGCCAGCCAGGCGTCGCGGTCCGCCGAGGGGTCGGGCAGCCGCTTGCCGACGAAGCCGCCCTTGGCGCCGACCGGCACGATCACCGTGTTCTTGACCTCCTGGGCCTTCACCAGGCCGAGGATCTCGGTGCGGAAGTCCTCGCGCCGGTCGGACCAGCGCAGACCGCCGCGGGCGACCTTCCCGAAGCGCAGGTGCACGCCCTCCACGCGCGGCGAGTACACCCAGATCTCGTACGCCGGGCGGGGCGCGGGCAGATCGGGGATAGCTTGCGGGTCGAACTTCATCGACACGTAGTCGTGCGGCCTGCCGGAGGAGTCCCGCGGCTGGAAGTAGTTGGTGCGCAGGGTGGCCTTGATCAGGGTGAGGAACGAGCGCAGGATGCGGTCCTCGTCCAGCGAGGCGACCTGGTCCAGCGCGCCGTCCAGCTCCTCCAGCAGGCCGTCGGTCAGCTCGTGGCCCGCGCCCGCGCGCTCCGGGGAGAGCCGCGCCTCGAAGAGGCTGACCAGCAGCCGGGTGGTGTGGACGTTGTGACGGAGGGTGTCCTCCATGTAGTCCTGGCTGAACGGCGAGCCGGCCTGCCGCAGGTACTTGGCGTACGCCCGCAGCACCATCGCCTGGCGCCAGGTCAGCCCGGCGGAGAGCACCAGGGCGTTGAAGCCGTCGCTCTCGGCCGCGCCGCGCCAGACGGCGGCGAAGGCGTCCTGGAAGCGCTCGCGGGCGTCGCCGTCGAGGTTCGGCGCGTGCTTCGCCGGGAGCCGGAGCCCGAAGTCGTAGATCCACGCCCGGGAGCGGTCGGCGCAGCGCAGCTCGTAGGGGCGCTCGTCGACGACCTCCACACCCATGGCCTGGAGGATCGGCAGGACGGCGGAGAGCGAGACCGGCTCCCCCGTCCGGTAGATCTTGAAACGGCGCTCCCCCGGTCCGGCCCCGACGGGCTCGTAGAGGCTGAGCGCGAAGTCGCCCGCGCCCTCGCCGTGCTCCAGCTTCTCGAAGTGCTGGAGGTCGGCGACGGCCGCGCGGGGCGGGAAGTCGGCCTTGTAGCCCTCGGGGAAGGCGCCCGCGTAGCGGTGCACCAGTTGCGCCGCCCGCTCCTCGCCGAGTTCGGCGACCAGGGCCTCGGAGAAGCCGTCCGCCCAGGAGCGGGCCGCCTCGGCCAGCCGGGCCTCGATGCGCTCGACGTCGGCGTGGGTGAGCTGGGCGAGTTCGGTGCCCTGGGGCACGCGGACGACGAAGTGCAGCCGGGCCAGGACGGATTCGGTGTTCCAGGCGGAGAAGTCGACGGTGCTGCCGCCCAGTTCCTCGGAGAGGATGTCGATCAGCCGCAGCCGCACGGCGGTGGTGTAGCGGTCGCGCGGCAGGTAGACCAGCGCGGAGTAGTAGCGGCCGTACTCGTCCTGGCGCAGGTAGAGCCGCAGCTTGCGGCGCTCCTGGAGGTAGAGCACGGAGGTGACGATGTCGCGCAGCTCACCCGGCGGGATCTGGAAGAGGTCGTCGCGCGGGTACGTCTCCAGGATCTGGAGCAGGTCGCGGCCGTCGTGGCTGTCGGGGGTGAAGCCCGCGGAGGCGACGACCTCCTCGACCTTGCGGCGGATGACGGGCACCCGGCGCACCGACTCGGTGTAGGCGGCCGAGGAGAACAGGCCGAGGAAGCGGCGCTCGCCCACCACGTTGCCCGCCTCGTCGAACTTCTTGACCCCGATGTAGTCGAGGTAGGAGGGGCGGTGCACGGTGGCGCGGCTGTTGGCCTTGGTGAGCACCAGCAGCCGGTGCTCGCGGGCCTTGGCGCGGGCGTCGGCGGAGAGCCGGTTGAAGGAGGGGGAGACCGGGTGGGCGTGCGGGTGCTCGTGCGGCCGGTCGGAGCCCTCCCCGTCCGGGGCCCCGGCGGAACCGGGGGCGCCCTCCCCGTCGTGCCGCGGGTCGGAGCGCAGGATGCCCAGACCGGTGCCGGGGACGGCGCTGAGCAGCAGTTCCTCGGTGCCCTCGGCGCCCTCGGAGACCAGCTCGTACTCGCGGTACCCCAGGAAGGTGAAGTGGTCGGCGGCGAGCCAGCGCAGCAGCTCCCCGGCCTCCTCGACCTCCTGCTCGGGCAGGTCGGCCGGCAGCGGCTCGTCGGGCAGTCCGTCGGCGATCCGCAGTGCCGCGGTGCGCATCTTCTGCCAGTCCTCGACCGCCTCGCGGACGTCGGACAGCACGCGCCGCAGGTCGTCGGCGATCCGCCGCAGGTCGTCGCGGTCGGTCTCCCGGTCGATCTCGACGTGGATCCAGGACTCCACGAGCGCGTCGTCGGGCAGCTCCCCCTCCTCCTGGCCGCGGCTCTCCACGTCCAGGATCTCGAGGAGTCTGCCCGTGACGTCGCGGCGGACGACGACCTGGGGGTGGACCACCAGGTGGATGCCGCGGTTCTGGCGGGTCAGCTCGTTGGTGACCGAGTCCACCAGGAAGGGCATGTCGTCGGTGACGACCTCGACGACGGTGTGCGTGCACGTCCAGCCGTTCTCGTCGACGGTGGGGGTGTGGACGCGGACGCCGGCGGTGCCCTGGGGGCGCTGCCGGGCCAGTCGGCAGTGGGAGACCGCGGCGCCGTAGACGTCGACCGGGTCGCGGTCGGTGAGGTCCTCGGGGGCGGTGTGCAGGTAGTAGCGCTGGAGGTACGAACCGATGGCCCCGCCGTCCAGGCCGGGAACCGGTTGGCTTCCGGCAGGGCCCCTATCGGCCACCCGGGCGGCCCGTTCGAGCAGCTCGGCCTTTGCTTCGTCCAGCTTGGTCTGCATGTCGTCTGGCTCCTGTCGCGCGCCGTTGCGTGACGTCGAGGGTGGGAATGTGTGACGCCGACACACCAAGTGTCCGCCGGAGCGGGGCGTCATGCGGGAAAGAGGGGTGATCGGCGGCGGCCCGGGCGTCGCGCCACGGGTGACCGGGGGCGGAGGCGGCACTGCCTTCCGCGGCTATCTCGCAGATCACGGGCCAAGCGTATCGCTCCGCGCCGGGCGGCCGTCACGCACCGCATGTGTACAAAACCCGACGCCGGGGTTGGACGTTGTGGACAAGCCGCACGGGCGCGGACCGGCCCCGGCGGGCGGTGGCCGCCGGCCCCCGCCCGCCTCCCGTCCGCGCCCCCGCCTCAGCCCTCCGCGACCATGCTCTCGGCCACCTCCACCGCCTCGGCGAGGCTGTCCACCACCGGCACCCCCGCGGCCTCCAGGCTCGCCCTGCTGTGGGAGCCGCCCGTGTACAGCACGGCCCGCGCCCCCACGTGGGCGGCCGCCACGGCGTCGTCCACCGCGTCGCCGACGACCACGGTGCGGTGGGGGCGGAAACCGTCGAGCGCCGCCACGTGCGCCGCCATCTGCCGGGCCTTGCCGGTGCTCGCGCCGCTGGTGCCGCCGAGGCAGCCGTCCACCCGCACGAAGTGCTCCTCGATGCCGTGGCGGCGTACCAGCGGCACCAGTTGGTCGTGCGGGGCCAGGGAGCACAGCGACTGGGTCAGCCCGGCCGCCCGCCGCGCGGCGAGCAGCTCCGCCGCGCCCTCGGCGAGCCCCACGCGCTCGACCCGCGCGACGTAGTGCCGGTGGAAGACCTCGTCCATCCCGGCCCACTCCTCGTCGGTCGGCGGCCGGCCCATCAACCGCTCGTAGAAGCGGGGTACCGGCACGCAGTACAGCTCCCGGTAGCGCTCCAGCGTGATGGGCGGCAGTCCCAGCTCGGCGAACGCGGCGTTGGTCGCCGCGATGACCGCGTCGATGTCGTGCAGCAGCGTGCCGTTCCAGTCCCACACGATGTGGGATCTCCCCGTGCCCGAGTCCATGGGACGACGGTAGGCGAACGGTGTGACAACCGGGAGGGGCAGACCGGAGGGCGGACCGGGAGGGGACGGCCGTCCGGCCCCGGGCGGCGCCCCGGCGCGCGGGCTCAGGCCAGCTCCTCCAGAAGGACGCCGATCTCCTGCGTCGCGTACCACAGCAGGTCGTGGTCGTCGGCCCCGTCCACGACGAACCGGGCGTCGTCGTCGCCCAGGTCGGCCGCGCCCAGCGCGTCCGCCGCCGCGGCGACGTCCGCCTCGGCCTCCTCGCCGTCCACGTGCACGGCCGCCGCCCTGGACAGCGGCACGGCCCGTTCGATGCGCACCTCGCCGAGCGCCGACGGGTCCAGGCTGCGGTCGGGATCGGCGACGGCCTCCCGGTCGGGCACGTCCAGGGCCACCACGACCCGCCGCCGGCGGGCACCGGGGTCGACGGCCAGCAGCCGCAGCGACGCCTGGGCGGCACGGCCGAGGGCCGCGTACTCCAGCTCCTCGATGTCGTCCGAGACGTACCACTCGCGCAGTCCGGGGGTGACCGCGTAGGCGGTCAGGGGTCCTGGGCCCAGTTCGCCCTTCCCGTGCGCGTCCGCGAGGCCGGGAAGGGTCAGGGGGACGTAGACGCGCATCGCTACCGCTTTCGTGTAGGGCCGCTCCGACTGCCCCGACAGCATACGGCCGCCCCGGTGCGCCGGCCGTGTCCGGCCCCGCCGCTCCGCGCCCCCGGCTCCCGGCACGGCGCCACAGGTCAGGGGCGCGGCGCGTCAGCCCCGCAGCCGCCGCCATCCGGATAGGTGAACCGCGGGAGGAGTGCGGCGCCACCGTGGCCGGTCGTTGCCGCCCGCCGGACCCGCCAGTAGAACCGGACCGCAAGCTACCGACCAGTAGACGTGAGACCACGGGGAGAGCCACCATGCCGTCCACCAGCCGCACCGCCCCGCCCGGCCGCCGGGACTCCCGCCGCCCGGCGCGCCCGGCGCACTCGGCCGTGCTCGCCGCCCGGCAGCGCGAGCGCGACCGGCAGCCGCACTACTGGTTCGCCCACCGGCTGGTGCTCGTCCTCAGCGGCCTGCGCCCGGTCCACCTGCTGCTCGGCCACACCCGCGGCCAGGCGTACGAGCAACTGGCCCGCCTCGCCCCGCACGCCCCGCTGCGCCCGGCCGCCGCGGGCGCGCCGGCGCCCGCGGTGCGGCAGGTGGGGTGGTGCCGGCCCGGCCCCGGGGCGGTCGAGGCGTTCGCCCGGATCACCGCCGGCGACCGGCTGCGGGCCCTGGCGTTCCGCCTGGAACAGGGGCGCGACGGCCGCTGGCTGTGCTGCGCCGTCGAACTCGACGCCCCCGGGACGCCCGGCACGGCGGCGGGGCGCACCCCCGGGCCGGGCCCCGGGCGGGTGCCCGCCCGGTGAACGCGCCGGGGCCGGGCGTCCTGTGCGGACACCCGGCCCCGGCCGGCGGGCCGCCGCCACACGGCGGCGGCCCGCACCGTCACTTCTTGCGGCGGCGGCCCTTCTCCCGCTGCGCCTTGCGGCGCTCGGCCCGCGTCATCCCGTCGGCGGGCGAACGGACCGGGCCCTCCCCGTCACCG
Organism: Streptomyces desertarenae; assembly: GCF_042681365.1. Classification (NCBI taxonomy): domain Bacteria; kingdom Bacillati; phylum Actinomycetota; class Actinomycetes; order Kitasatosporales; family Streptomycetaceae; genus Streptomyces; species Streptomyces desertarenae. The sequence continues at coordinate 251,371 of NZ_JBHUFU010000011.1, forward strand.
GCGAAGTCGCCCTCGACGACCCCGCCCTCGCCGTCCACCGTCGGGGCGGAGAAGTGCAGCCGGTCCGGGCGCTGCGGAGCGTCCAGGCCCTTGGCCCGGATGGCCGGGCGGGCCCCCGCCGGCACGGCCTCCTCCTGCGGTGCCTTCTCCAGGGAGGTTGGGGCGGCCTCCTCGACCGGCACCTCCTCGACCTGCTGCTCCACCTGGACCTCCAGGTTGAACAGGTAGCCGACGGACTCCTCCTTGATGCCGTCCATCATCGCGACGAACATGTCGTAGCCCTCGCGCTGGTACTCCACCAGCGGGTCGCGCTGCGCCATGGCGCGCAGGCCGATGCCCTCCTGGAGGTAGTCCATCTCGTAGAGGTGCTCGCGCCACTTGCGGTCGAGGACGGAGAGCACCACGCGGCGCTCCAGCTCGCGCATGATCTCCGGGCCGAGCTCCTTCTCGCGCTCCTCGTACCGCGCGTGGATGTCGTCCTTGATCGTCTCGGCGATGAACTCGGCCGTGATGCCGTCGCGGCCCCCGGCCTCCTCCTCCAGGTCCTCGACGGTGACCGACACCGGGTAGAGCTGCTTGAAGGCGCTCCACAGCCGGTCCAGGTCCCACTCCTCGGCGAAGCCCTCGACCGTCTCGGCCTGGACGTAGGCGTCGATGGTGTCGTCCATGAAGTGGCGGATCTGCTCGTGCAGGTCCTCGCCCTCCAGGACGCGGCGGCGCTCGCCGTAGATGACCTCGCGCTGCCGGTTGAGGACCTCGTCGTACTTCAGGACGTTCTTGCGGATCTCGAAGTTCTGCTGCTCGACCTGCGACTGCGCCGAGGCGATGGCGCGGGTGACCATCTTGTTCTCGATCGGGACGTCGTCGGGCACGTTGGCCATCGACATCACGCGCTCGACCATCTGCGCCTTGAACAGCCGCATCAGGTCGTCGCCGAGGGAGAGGTAGAAGCGGGACTCGCCCGGGTCGCCCTGCCGTCCGGAGCGTCCGCGCAGCTGGTTGTCGATGCGGCGCGACTCGTGCCGCTCGGTGCCCAGCACGTACAGGCCGCCCAGTTCGACGACCTCGTCGTGCTCGGCCGCCACCGCCTGCTCGGCCCGCTCCAGGGCCGCGGGGAGGGCGGCGGCCCACTCCTCGGCGTTCTCCACCGGGTCCAGGCCCTTGGCGCGCAGCTCCGCGTCGGCGATGTCGTCCGGGTTGCCGCCGAGCTTGATGTCCGTACCGCGGCCGGCCATGTTCGTGGCGACCGTCACGGCGCCCTTGCGGCCCGCCTGGGCGACGATCGCGGCCTCGCGCTCGTGGTTCTTGGCGTTGAGCACCTCGTGCGGCACGCCGCGCTTCTTCAGCTGCTGGGAGAGGTACTCGGACTTCTCCACCGAGGTGGTGCCCACCAGGACCGGCTGGCCCTTCTCGTGCCGCTCGACGATGTCGTCGACGACCGCGGCGAACTTGGCGACCTCGGTGCGGTAGATCAGGTCGGACTGGTCCTTGCGGATCATCGGGCGGTGCGTCGGGATCGGCACCACGCCGAGCTTGTAGATCTGGTGGAACTCGGCGGCCTCGGTCATGGCCGTGCCGGTCATGCCCGACAGCTTGTCGTAGAGGCGGAAGAAGTTCTGGAGGGTGATCGTGGCGAGCGTCTGGTTCTCGTCCTTGATCTCCACCCCCTCCTTGGCCTCGATCGCCTGGTGCATGCCCTCGTTGTAGCGGCGGCCCGCGAGGATGCGGCCGGTGTGCTCGTCGACGATCATGACCTCGCCGTCGATGACGACGTAGTCCTTGTCCTTCTTGTAGAGCTCCTTGGCCTTGATCGCGTTGTTGAGGTAGCCCACCAGCGGGGTGTTGACCGACTCGTAGAGGTTGTCGATGCCCAGCCAGTCCTCGACCTTGGCGACGCCCGACTCGTGGATGCCGACGGTGCGCTTCTTCTCGTCGACCTCGTAGTCGCCCGTCTCGGGCTGCTGCTTGAGCGGGTTGGCGGGCTCGCCGCGCTCCAGGCGCTTCACCAGCTTGGCGAAGTCGCCGTACCACTTGGTGGCCTGGTCGGCCGGACCCGAGATGATCAGCGGGGTGCGGGCCTCGTCGATGAGGATCGAGTCGACCTCGTCGACGATCGCGAAGTTGTGGCCGCGCTGCACCAGCTCGTCCTTCGACCACGCCATGTTGTCGCGCAGGTAGTCGAAGCCGAACTCGTTGTTGGTGCCGTAGGTGATGTCGCAGGCGTACTGCTGGCGGCGCTGCGCCGGGGTCATGTTGGCGACGATGCAGCCGACCGTCAGGCCGAGGAAGCTGTGGACCCGCCCCATCAGCTCGGAGTCGCGCTGTGCCAGGTAGTCGTTGACCGTGATCAGGTGGACGCCCTTGCCGGACAGCGCGTTGAGGTACGCGGGCAGGGTGCCGACCAGCGTCTTGCCCTCACCGGTCTTCATCTCGGCGACGTAGCCCATGTGCAGCGCCGCGCCGCCCATCACCTGCACGTCGTAGTGGCGCTGGCCGAGGACGCGCTTGGCCGCCTCGCGAACCGTCGCGAACGCCTCGGGCAGCAGGTCGTCCAGGGTCTCGCCGTCGGCGAGGCGCTCCCTGTACTCGTCCGTGAGCGCCCGCAGCTCGGCGTCGGTGAGGTTGACGAAATCCTCTTCGATCGACGACACCTGGTCCGCGATGCGGTGCAGCTTGCGCAGGATCTTGCCTTCACCTGCACGCATGATCTTGCCGAAGACGGACACGTAGGCTGGCTCCTTGCCGGTCGGGCCGGGCACGGTCTGAGTGCTCTGGCACGGCGGGCCTCTCCCTTGCCTCGGGCCCGGCCGCACCGGCCATCGTATGCGAGGGGCACCGGCCCCTGTACCCCCCAACGTGCGTCGGCCCCGGAAGGTGCCGGTTCCGCCCGTTCGGCTGACTGGCAGAATCTCCCGTCATGCGGCCTGTGACCATCGGCACCGCGCGGCTGACGCTGCGGCCCTTCGCCCCGGAGGACGCCCCCGCGGTCCACGCGGCCTGCCAGGATCCGGACATCCTGCGCTGGACGGCCCTGCCCGAGCCGTACGAGCGGCGGCACGCGCAGGAGTACGTGCTGGGCATCGCCCCCTCCGGCTGGCGGGAGGACACCGCCTACACCTTCGGTGCCTTCACCCGCGACGGCGGGGAACTGGTGGGGTCGGTGGGCCTGGTGCGCATCACGCCGCCGGACCCGGCGGGACGCGAGGCGGAGCTGGGGTACTGGACGGCGAAGGAGCAGCGCCGGCGCGGCTACACCGCCGAGGCCGCCGGCGCGGTGGCCGACTGGGCCCTCGGCGAGCTGGGCGTGGAGCGGCTGGAGTGGGTCGCGGAGGTCGGCAACACCGCCTCGCGGGCCGTGGCCGAGCGGCTGGGGTTCGTGATGGAGGGCACCCTGCGGGCGCGCATACCCTTCCGGGGCACCCGGCGGGACGCGTGGATCGCGTCGCTGCTGCCGTCGGACCGTAGGCGGGCACCGGGTGCGCCCGTACCGCCCGCGCCGTAGGACGCGGGCCCGGCGCGCGGTGCGGCCGCCCCTCCCCAGGGGCCCGGTCCCGCTGTCGGTGACGGCCTCTATCGTCGGCTCATGACCACCGCCATGCTCTCGATCTCCGCCGACGAGGCCCGCCGGATCGCACTGCGGTCGCAGGGCCTGCTGGGTGCCGTGGACCGCCGCGCCGGGGTCCGGGGGGTGCTGCGCCGCCTGGGGGCCGTCCAGCTGGACACCATCTCGGTGCTGGCCCGTTCCCACGAGCTGGTGCCGTACGCGCGCCTGGGCGCGGTCGGCCGCGGCGCGGTGGAGGCGGCCTACTGGACGGGCGGGCACGCCTTCGAGTACTGGTCGCACGCCGCCTGCATCCTGCCGGTCGAGGAGTGGCCGCACTTCGCCTTCCGGCGCCGGGCGTACCGGGCCCGGGGCCACCGCTGGCACCGGCTGGAGGACTCCGAGCGCTCCTGCGCCGCCGTCCGCGGGAAGCTGAGGGCCGAGGGCCCCCTGACCGCCACGGAGCTGGGCGGCGCGAAGAACGGCGGCGAGTGGTACGACTGGTCCGAGACGAAGATCGCCGTGGAGTGGCTGCTGGACACCGGCGAGGTGGTCTGCACCCGGCGCCGCGGCTGGAAGCGGGTCTACGACCTGGCCGACCGCGCGATCCCCGGTGAGCTGCTCCACGACGACCTCACCGACCACGAGTGCCTGCGGCGGCTGGTGGCCCAGGCCGGCGCCGCGATGGGGGTGGCCACCCGAGCGGATCTGGCCGACTACCACCGGATCAGGAACGAGCAGGTCGACGCCGTGGTGGCGGAGACGGGCCTGGTGCCGGTGGAGGTGGAGGGCTGGGGGCGGCCGGCCTGGGCGGATCCGGCGGCGCTGGAGGCGGAGTCGGCGGCGGGCCGGGAGCGGTGCCGCACGACGCTGCTGTCGCCGTTCGACTCCCTGGTCTGGGACCGCCCGCGCACCGAGCGGATCTTCGGCTTCACCCACCGGCTGGAGGCGTACGTGCCCCGGGCCAAGCGGGTCCACGGCTACTTCGCGATGCCGCTGCTGTCGGGGGGTCGGCTGCTGGGCCGCGTGGATCCGGCCCGCGAGGGCCGCACCCTGGTGGCGCGGCAGGTGTCGATGGCCGGGCGCGGGGCGGTGGCGCCGATGGCGCGGGCCCTGCGGGAGGCGGCGGGCTGGGTGGGCTGCGACGCGGTCCGCGTCGAGCGCTGCGACGACCGGGAGCTGGCCGCGGCGCTCACCGCCGCGCTGGACTGAGGCCCCCGTCCGGGCGCCCGGTCCGGCCGCGCCTCACCGGATCTCCAGGATCTTCTCCCGCATCGCGTAGACCACGGCCTCCATCCGGGAGTGGAGCTGGAGCTTCTCCAGGATGTTGCGCACGTGGTTCTTCACGGTGTTCTCGCTGATGAAGAGCTCCTTGGCGATGTCCCGGTTGTTCATGCCGGTGGCGACGAGCTTGAGGACCTCCAGCTCCCGGTCGGTGAGACGGGGCGCGGGCACCAGCCGCTTCTCGTCGGTGCGCTGGATCATCGACTTGAACTCGGTGAGCAGCTTCGCCGCCATCGACGGGCTGATCTGGGACTGCCCGTCGGCCACCGCGCGGATCGCCGTGGAGACCTCGTCGGTGGAGATCTCCTTGAGCAGGTAGCCGGTGGCCCCCGCCTTGATGGCGTCGTAGAGGTCGGCCTCCTCGTCGCTGATCGTCAGCATGATGATCTTCGCGCTGGGGGCCACCTCCTTGATCGAGGTACACGCCTCGATGCCGCCGCGCCGGGGCATCCGCACGTCCATCAGCACGATGTCGGGCAGCAGGTCCGCGGCCTTCTCCACCGCCTCGGCCCCGTCGCCGGCCTCGCCGACGACCTCGATGTCGTCCTCCTGCGCCAGGACGATCTCCAGTCCGCGCCGGAAGAGGGCGTGATCGTCGACGACCAGGACCCGGATGGGCTCCCGCGGTCCGTCCCCGCGCGCGTCCGCCGAGACGGCGCCGGGGCCGCCGTGGTGCGCGCCGGGCGTCACGGGCCCGAAGCTGTCCGCCATCGTTCCTCCCCCTGCAGCCAGGCAACGCAGCGCCAACCGGCCGGTGCAGGGCGCCGGTTGGGCGTGGAGCCATGATTCCATGCCCCGCCCCCGGCCGAATTCCTCGTTCGGCCGGGGGCGGGGCGGTCCGCGGTGTCAGCGACTGTTATCAGCCACCGAGAGCGTCCCCCGCGCCCTGCGGTGCCTCCTCCACGAACGGATCGGGTTCCAGATGGATGACGCCGTAGTCGTAGCCGTGCCGCCGGTAGACGACGCTGGGCAGCTTGGACTCGGAGTCGACGAACAGGTAGAAGTCGTGCCCGACCAGCTCCATCTCGTACAGGGCCTGGTCCAGCGACATCGGGGCCGCGGCGTGGGTCTTCTCGCGGACGACCAGCGGGCCCTCGCCCTGCACCTCCAGCGGCCCGACCCGGATGGTGGGCGGCTCCTGCCCGGCCTGCTCCTCCCGGGGAGCGAGACGGCCGTCCTCGCCGACGCGCGCCGCGTTGGGTACCGTGACGGCCACGTCGTGCGCGGGGACTCGGTGGTGGCCGTTCCCCTTGCGCGCGCAGACCCTCTTGTCGTGCTGCTTGCGCAACCGCGTCTCGAGCTTCTCGGTGGCGAGGTCCAACGCCACGTATGGGTCGGCCGCCGCCGCCTCGGCACGGATCACCGGTCCGCGGGAGCGGAGCGTGATCTCGACCCGGTCGGAGCGGTCGGCCTGACGGGGGTTGGGCTCCCTGGACACCTCGACGTCCAGGCGGATCACCTTGGCGTCGATCTTCTGGATCTTGTCCAACTTGAGCTTGTCGACCACGTGCTTGCGGAACCGCTCCGGCACCTCTGTCTTACGGCCCTTGACGACGATGTCCACGCAGAACTCCGTTCCCGGGCGCCTCCGTGCTCCAGGCGGCGGAGTGCGCCCTCTGTGCACTGGGGCCGGACGGCGGGGGTCAGCTCCCGTCACCTTCCGGCGCTACGTCGGGTTGCGACCTTCACCTCCTCCCCCTCGGGAAGAACACCGCCCCACCAGGGAGGCGGCCAGTCAAACCGGGCGAACACCTGATAGCGCGCATGTCCCGCCACAGGGAACGGCTGCCGCCATTCCTCACAACCGAACCTACCTCCACCGGAGGACGGTCGGCACCCCCTGGCAGGACGTACCTCCGATCGTGTACACCTTCGCTTCGTGTGCTGGTAACGACACGCCTTCCCTGCCGGTTCCGCTTCCACACAGCCCATCGGGCACCCCTCAGGCCGCCCCCGTCCCCGCCTCCGCCACCGCCACGACCGCGGCACCCGCCACCCGGCCGCCGCAGCGGCCCAGGACCCGTACCGCCTCCGCCAGGGTCGCCCCCGTGGTCACCAGGTCGTCCACCACGACCACCGGGCCCTCCCCCAGCAGCCGCCCCGCCCCCGCGACGGCGTCCAGCGCCCCGGCCAGGTTCCCCCACCGGCCCCGGGCGTCCAGCCCCGCCTGGTCGGCCACGGGACGCCCCTGCCGCAGCACGGGCAGCACCCGCGCGGCACACCCGCCGCGCCTGAGCCTCCCGGCCGCCGCCAGGGCGATGCGGCGCACCGGATCGTGGCCGCGCGCCGCCACCGCACGGCGCGCCGACGGCACCGGCACCAGCAGCAGCGGCCCGGCGGCCGCGTCCGCCGGGCCGCGGGCCCGCGCCACCGCCCGCACCGCCCCGGCCAGCGCCGCACCCAGGGGCGCGGCCAGCCGGAGGGCGCCGCGCTCCTTGTGCGCGAGCAGCACCGCCCGCGCCTCGTCGGCGTAGGGCAGGCACGCGTAGACGGGCGGGAGCACGCCGGGCCCCGCGAGCGGTCCCACCCGCCGCGCCCCCGCACCGTGCAGCAGGGCCTCGCACCGCGCGCACAGGGCGGCACGGGGCAGCCCGCACCCCGCGCAGTCGGCCGGCAGCACCAGGTCGGCCAGTTCCCGCCACCACTCCCGCACACCGAGCATGCCGGGATGACTACCCCGGGTAGACGGGCTTCGACCCCTCGTCGGTGACCAGTTCCCAGTCCTCGCGGGCGAGCCGGGCGATGCCCTCCTTGGTGTCGGCCAGCAGCGGGTTCTCCTCGTCCTCCGAGGCCGCCACCCCCGTCACCTCGTTGAGGCCGGGCAGGGTGGACGGGCTGGCCGGCGAGCCGTCCGTGGCGATGTAGCGGAGCTGCTGCACGCCGCCCGCCTCCCGGCCGACCACCACCAGCCGGCTGTCGCCGGCCCAGGAGGCGTCCACCACGTCGTCCATCCGCGGGGCGATCGGGCGCAGTCCCTCCACCACGGCCCTGGAGCCGTCCCCGGTCCCCTGCCGCACGATCCGCCCGAGCAGCAGTCCGGTGCGGTCCCCCTCGCTGACCAGCAGGGCCATCCGGACACCGTCGGAGGAGACCCTGAGCGCCTCGATCCGTCCCCCGCCCAGCCCGGTCACCTCCACCGTCTCCGGCTCCTCCTGACCGCCGCGGAGCCGCAGCAGCCCGGGGTCGTCCGGGTTCCGGTCGGCCAGCCACAGGTCCCCGAGCCCGTCCCAGGTGGGGTTGGTCAGACCGTCCCGCTCCCGGGCCGCCTTGCTGGTCAGGACGGGTGCGCCGAGCTCGACGTCGGCGGAGAGCGGCGCGACGTACAGCGACCGCCCGTCCAGGGACACCCCCGCGCCGCGCCTCTCGTCCCGGCTCACCGAGACGGCGCTCATCTGGACCTGCCCGGTGCCGAACGGCCCGCTCACCGGCTCGGCCCGGCCGGGGCCCTCCCCCACCTCGGACAGGCGGCTGCGGTCGTCGACGAAGTACTGGCCGCTGCGGCCGCCGTTCAGCCGGCCCGGCGCGTACGCCGCCGCCTCCTCCCGGTTCAGCGTGCACAGCTCCGCCCCGCTCCGGCCCCGGGTCAGCCGGACGCGCTCGACCCTGGCCGACACCTGGCCGTCCACCGTGTACAGCAGTTGCGCGGCCATCCGGTCGCACCGGGCGTTCTCCAGCCGCTGCGACCGGCCGCCCCCGCCGTCCAGCCCCCTCCCGGCCAGCGGCACCACCAGGGTGCCGGAGTCGTCCGGGGAGACGCGCGCGCCGTCGGCCAGGCGCGTGCCCGCGGGGAAGGCGGAGCCGACCACCGGGGCCAGCCAGCCGGTCGGGCCGTCCAGCACCGCCCTGACCGCCTCGGTCACCGGGTCTATCCGCTGCCTGAGGTAGACCGGGTCGGCGACCAGGACGTCCGTGCCCCGCGCCACCGCGCCGGTGTCGGGCCCCAGGTCGGCGTAGTGGTAGGTGTCGACGGACCGGTAGATGCGCTGGAAGTCGGACTCGGCCACCACCAGCCCGTCCGGCAGCCGGTCGATCCGCCACTCGCCCTCGACCTGCACCAGGTGGAACATCTCCCGGTAGGTGCCCTCGCCGGGCCGGTAGGCGTGCTCGCCGTCCACGACCGCCACCGTGTCCCCGGTCACCTCCAGCGTGGCGCCGCGGCCCTGCCGCTCGGTGAGGGCCTCCCCGGGCGTGAAGACGCTGGGGGCCCCGTCGACCACCGTCGTGCGGGCGAACGGGTCCCAGGACCGCGCCGTGTCCTCGGTGAGGTACTCGCGGGCGGTGGAGAACCTCGGCTCGTCGCTCGTGGTGGCCTCCAGGAAGCCGCGCACGATCTGCCAGGGCTGGGCCCCCTTGCGGGGACTGACCCCGAAGACCCGCACCTGGGAGCCGGTGTCGGTGCGGAGCGAGGGGTCCACCCGGCGCACCTCCCCCTCGTCGGGCATGGAGGCGCAGCCGGCGAGCAGCACGGCGAGGGCGCCGAGCACCGCCGCGGCTCCGCGCGGGGCGCGAAGGCCCCTCCTGCGGCGGGCGCCGCGGGACGCAGGGCCCCCCGGGCCGGGGCGTTCAGCCACCGTCGTGCCGGTCCGCATCGTGTCCGTGCCCCCTCGCGGTTCCCGTCTTCCCCGTCCTGCCTGTTCCGTTCCGCCCGCTCGGCCCGCCCGGTGTGCCGGTCCCGCCCGCGTCCGCCGCGCCGGCGCCGCCTCCGCCGCGGGGCGGCCCCGCCGGTTCCGGGCCCGGCAGTCCGTGCGGGCTCCGCGCCGGCGGCGCGGCGGCCCGCACCATGCCCGGCAGGGCCTTCTGCGGCTCGCGCCGGCGGCGGGAGTCGGCGGGCTCCAGCGGGATCGGCGAGCCGCGCAGGGGCTCGCCCGCGGTCTGCGGGATCGTCAGGCGGAACTGCGAGCCGCCGCCCGGCTCGCCCCAGGCCTGCAGCCAGCCGCCGTGCAGCCGGGCGTCCTCGACCGCGATGGACAGCCCCAGGCCGGTGCCGCCGGTGGTGCGGGCCCGGGCCGGATCGGCCCGCCAGAAGCGGTTGAAGACGCGGTTGGCCTCGCCCGGCTTGAGGCCGACGCCGTAGTCGCGCACGGCCACGGCCACCGCGCCGTCACCCGAGGCCAGCCGGATCACGACGTCCCGCCCCTCACCGTGCTCGACGGCGTTGACCACCAGGTTGCGCAGCACCCGTTCGATGCGGCGGGCGTCGGCCTCGGCGACCACCGGCCGCTCGTCGCCGCGCACCACCAGACGGCTGCCCTTGCGCTCGGCGAGCGGCTCGGCCCCCTCCAGCACGCGCCGGACCACGTCCCGCAGGTCCACCGGCTCGGCCTCCAGGGCGGCCGCCCCGGCGTCGAACCGGCTGATCTCCAGCAGATCCGCCAGCAGCGACTCGAAGCGGTCGAGCTGCCCCAGCAGCAGCTCGGCCGACCGCTTGGTCACCGGGTCGAAGTCGTCGCGCGCCTCGTGGATGACGTCCGCGGCCATCCGCACCGTGGTGAGCGGGGTGCGCAGCTCGTGCGAGACGTCCGAGACGAAGCGCCGCTGCATCCGGGAGAGCTCCTCCAGCTGCTGGATCTTCAGCTGGAGGTTTCTGGCCATCTTGTTGAACGACTCCCCCAGGCGCGCGATGTCGTCCTCACCGGTGACCTTCATCCGCTCCTGCAGGCGCCCGGCGGCGAGCCGCTCGGAGATCCGGGCGGCCATCCGCACCGGGGTGACCACCTGCCGGACCACCAGCCAGGCGATCGCCCCCAGCAGCACCACGACGAACACCCCGGCCGTGGCCAGGGTGCCCTTGACCAGGCTCAGGGACTTCTCCTCCTGCTCGAACGGGAAGAGGTAGTACAGCTGGTACGGGTCGCCGTTGGGGTCGTTGAGCCGCTTGCCTATGATCAGCGCGGCCTCCGTCCGGCCGTCGTCGAACACCACCCTGCCGTGCTGCTCGTGGGTGTCGGTGCTCTCGTCCAGCGCCCGGCGCATCGCCTCCGACACGCTCTCCTCGGGCCTCACCGATCCCCAGGCGCGCGGACCGTGGGTCCCGGTGGTCTCGTCCGCCCCGAAGGTGTCGGCCTCCTCCTCGGAGCTGAGCGCCACCGGGTAGTAGACGCCCTGCCCGCCGCTGGCCAGCTGCGCCACCAGGTTGCTCAGCCAGATGCCGGTGTCCTGGACGCCCCTGCGGCCGCTCCCGCTCTCCCCCTCGGCGCGGCCGTCGGCGGCGTCGTCGGCCAGTTGCTCGGCCACCGCGAAACCGCCGGCCGCCTGGCTCTGCGCGGCCTGCCGCTTGGCCTCCAGCAGACCGTTGCGGACCTGCCCGATGACCACCAGGCCGAGCAGCAGGACCACCCCCAGCGACATCAGCAGCGTGGCGGCCACCACCCGCAGCTGGATGTTGCGCCGCCACAGCCGCGCCACCGGCAGCAGCGGACGGCGCACCCAGCGGACGAACATCCGGAACACGGGGTGCGCCCGGCTGCCCGTCGCCCCCTCGGACAGCAGCCCGCCGGGGAGGAGTCGACCGCCTCGCACCATGTCAGCTGGGTCCGGCCTTGTACCCCACGCCGCGCACGGTCACCACGATCTCGGGCCGCTCCGGGTCCTTCTCGACCTTGGAGCGCAGCCGCTGCACGTGCACGTTGACCAGCCGGGTGTCGGCCGCGTGGCGGTAGCCCCACACCTGCTCCAGCAGCACCTCGCGGGTGAAGACCTGCCAGGGCTTGCGGGCGAGGGCGACCAGCAGGTCGAACTCCAGCGGGGTCAGCGCGATGGACTGGCCGTCCCGCTTCACCGAGTGGCCGGCCACGTCGATCACCAGGTCGCCGATGGCCAGCTGCTCGGGGGCGGGCTCCTCGGAGCGGCGCAGCCGGGCCCGGATGCGGGCCACCAGCTCCTTGGGCTTGAACGGCTTGACGATGTAGTCGTCGGCACCGGACTCCAGGCCGACCACGACGTCGACGGTGTCGCTCTTGGCGGTGAGCATGACGATCGGCACGCCGGACTCCGCCCGGATCAGCCGGCACACCTCGATGCCGTCCCGCCCGGGCAGCATGAGGTCGAGGAGTACGAGGTCGGGCTTGGTCTCGCGGAAGGCGGCGAGGGCCTTGTCGCCGTCCGACACGAACGACGGTTCGAAGCCCTCCCCGCGCAACACGATGCCGAGCATCTCCGCCAGTGCGGTGTCGTCGTCGACGACCAGGACGCGTCCCTTCATGAGCCCATCATCCCATTACCCGACGGCGGCCCCTCGGGCCCCGGTGCCGGGCGCGCGCACAGCTCGGCCAGGGCGTCACCGGTGACCGGGGAGACCACGCCGCGCTCGGTGACGATCGCCGTGATCAGCTCCGCCGGGGTGACGTCGAAGGCCGGATTGTAGGCCTGCGCCCCCAGGGGAGCCACCGGGAGACCGCCGCCCGGCTCGGCGCCCGCGCCCGGCACGGTCGGCGGCGCGAACTCCGTGACCTCGTGGCCGGGCCGCTGCTCCACCTCGATCGAGGCGCCGTCGGCCGTCCCCGCGTCCACCGTCGTCACCGGCGCCACCACCAGGAACGGCACGTGGTGGTAGCGGGCCAGCACCGCCAGCGGATAGGTGCCGATCTTGTTCGCCACCGAGCCGTCGGCCGCGATCCGGTCCGCGCCCACCAGGACCGCGTCGACCTCCCCGGCCGCGAACAGCGAACCGGCCGCGCTGTCCGTGAGGACCGTGTACGCCATGCCCTCGCGGGCCGCCTCGTAGGCCGTCAGCCGCGCGCCCTGCAGCAGCGGCCGGGTCTCGTCCACCCACAGCCTGCGCAGCTCGCCGGCGCGGTGCGCGGACCGCACCACCCCGAACGCGGTGCCCCCGCCGCCGGACACCAGCGCGCCGGTGTTGCAGTGGGTGAGGATCCGGTAGCCGCCGCCCGGCAGCAGTTCGCCCAGCAACTCCAGACCGTGCGCGGCCATCCGCTCGCTCGCCTCGGCGTCCTCCCGGTGCAGCGCCCTGGCCTCCGCGAGGGCCGCGGCGGCGGCCTGCTCCAGATCCCCGCCGCCCTCGGCCACCGCGCGGTACGCCCGCTCCGCCCGCCGCACCCCGTACTCGAGGTTGACCGCCGTCGGACGGGCGTGCGCGAGGTGCTCGGCGGCCTCGGTCACGTCGTAACCGCGGGCCGCGGCCAGTGCGACGCCGTACGCGCCGGCCAGTCCCAGCAGCGGGGCGCCGCGCACCGCGAGCGAGCGGACCGCGTCCACCAGGGCGGGGACGTCGGTGCAGACGAGCTCGACCTCCTCGGCGGGCAGCCGGGTCTGGTCGAGCAGCACCACCACCGGCCCCTCGGGAGGTTCCTCCCAGCGGAGCGCGGGAACGGGAACCGGTGCGTCATCGGGGGCCGGTGTCGCGGACCGGCCCTCAGTCTGGTCAACCATTCGAACAGTCTGCCCTTTCTCCCTGCCGCAGTCGAAGGCGACCGGTCCCGAAGGGCCCGCCGCGTTCCGGGACGGCGCGTGGCACGATGGCTGCCAACCAGCCGAACTCCCACGGACGGACCGCGAGAACTCGAGGTGAACTGCAGTGAGTGACTCCCCGGGCTGGGTACCGCCCGGATCCTCCCCCTCCGATCCTCACCCGGGGGCCGGTGGGAACGCATCCGGTGGCGGCCCCACCGGCCGCCCCGGGGGCTCCGGGGACGGGGCGCCCGCCGGCGAGACGCCCTCCGCGCCCCAGCAGCCGCCGAACTGGTCGGCGCAGCAGCCGCCTGCCGCGCCCCAGGGCTGGGGGACCCCTCCTCCTCCGCCGCCGGGGCAGCCCGGCTGGGGGCACTGGAACCAGCCGCCCGCCGCCAAGCCCGGCGTCATCCCGCTCCGCCCTCTGGGCATCGGCGAGATCCTGGACGGAGCGGTCACCACCGCCCGCACCCACTGGCGCACGGCCCTGGGCATCTCGCTGGCCGTCGCGGTCATGATCCAGATCGTGTCCACCATCGCCACCGGCGTCTGGCTGCGGGACAACAGCGGCCTGCGGGCGCTCGAGACGGAGACCGACCCCACCGGAGAGGAGGTGCGGGAGGCGCTCAGCGGCACGATGAGCACCCTGGGCGTCGAGATGCTCGCCGCCCTGGTCGGCACCGTCCTGGCCACCGCGATGCTCACGATGGTCGTCAGCCGCGCGGTGCTGGGCCGTCCGGTGACCACCGGGGAGGCGTGGCGGGACTCCCGGCCGCGGCTGCTGCGCCTGCTCGGACTGACCCTGCTGGTCACGGGGATCGTGGTCGGCGTGGTCCTCCTGGGCTTCCTGCCCGGATTCCTGCTGGGTGTCGCGGGCTCCGTGGAGGGCGGTGTGCTCCTCGGCTTCCTCGGCGGTCTCGCCGGTCTGGCGGCCGCCGCCTGGCTGTGGGTGCGCTACAGCCTCGCCGCCCCCGCGCTGATGCTGGAGCGGCAGGGCGTGACCGACGCCCTGCGCCGCTCCGCCAAGCTGGTGCGGGGCTCCTGGTGGCGGATCTTCGGCATCCAGGTCCTCACGGCCCTGCTGGTCTTCCTGGTGGGAATGATCATCCAGCTCCCCGCCACCCTGCTGGCCCCCGTGGTCAGCGGCGACGGCGTCGAGAGGTTCCTGTCCGGCGGGGTCGCCGACATGTCCTGGACGTACCTGGTCATCGTGGGCATCGGCGCGGTCCTGGCCTCCACCGTCACCCTTCCCATCACCGCCGGCGTCACCGCCCTGCTCTACATGGACCAGCGCATCCGCCGCGAGGCCCTCGACCTGGAACTCGCCCGGGCCGCGGGCGTCCCCGGCCACGAGCCGCATCCCGGCGGCCCCGCCCCGGGGAACTGACGTGGTGACGGCGGTCGCGGCGGGCGGTGCGGCGACGGGGCGCGTCCCCGCCGCCGCACCGCCGGACGACGGCGGGGCACCGGTGACGATCCCGCGCGGCCCCGCCCGGGAGGCCGCCGAGGACGAGCTGTCCAAACCGATGTACCACGAGAACGACCCGAGCCTGCTGCGGCGCCTGATCGACTGGGTGTGGGAGCGGGTCGGCGATCTCCTCGACGCGGCGGCCGGCGTCACCCCCGGCGGCTGGACCGGCGTCCTGGTCGTCATCCTGATCGTCGTCCTGCTGCTGGTCGCCCTGCGGCTGCGGATGGGCGCCCTGCGCCGGACCCCCGGCACCCGGCACCGCGGTGCGCTCTTCGGCGACCGCCCCCTCAGCGCCGCCGAGCACCGCGCCGAGGCCGAGCGGCACGCCGCCGAGGGCCGCTGGAGCGAGGCCCTCCAGGAGCGGACCAGGGCCCTGGTCCGCTCCCTGGAGGAACGCGCCCTGCTCGATCCCCGCCCCGGCCGCACCGCCGACGAGGCCGCGGCCGAGGCCTCCCGCGCCCTGCCGCAGCACGCCGCCGCCCTGCGCGCCGCCGCGCTGGCCTTCGACGAGGTCACGTATGCCGACCGGCCCGCCGACCGGGCCGCGTACGACCGGCTGCGCGAAGTCGACGACGCCGTCCGGCGGAGCAGGCCCCGGCTCGACGGCCGCCTCTCCGGCACCGCGACCACCGGCGGAGGCACACCGTGACCACCCCCGCGCCCGCTCCCCCCGCGCCGGCCGCCCCGGTCTCGCCCACCGCCCGCGAACTGTGGGCCAAGGCCCGGGGCCTGCTGCTGGCCGCCGCCGTCCTGGCACTGGCGGGTCTGGCCATCGCCGCCCTGCGCTCCGGCGACCGGCACGGCATGCTCGACCCCCGGTCCGCCGACCGCTACGGCAGCCGGGCCACCGCCGAGCTCCTCGCCGACCGCGGCGTGGACACCACCGTCGTCACCACCACCGCCGAGGCGGCCGCCGCCGCGGGGCCCGACACCACCCTGCTGGTGGTCGGTCCCGACCTGCTGAGCGCCCACCAGCAGTCCTCCCTGCGCGCCGCGGCCTCCGGCAGCGGCGGCCGCACCGTCCTGCTGGCTCCCGGCCCCGCCTCCATGGACCTCCTGACCCCCGGAGCACGGGCCGTGGAACCCACCTCGGTCCGGGGACTGCCTCCCGCCTGCGACGCTCCCTACGCCCGGCGGGCCGGCCGGGCCGACCTCGGGGGCATCACCTACACCACCTCCCTGGAAGGCGCCGACGCCTGCTACCCAAGCGCCGGCCTGCCCACCCTCCTCCGGCTCCCGGAGGAGGGCGGGGGCGACACGGTGCTGCTCGGCGCCCCGGACCTGCTGTACAACCACCGGCTCGCCGAACAGGGCAACGCCTCGCTCGCCCTGCAACTCCTCGGCTCCCGCCCGCATCTGGTCTGGTACCTCCCCTCCCCGGACGACGGCACCGCCGGCAACGGCGACCGCAGCTTCACCGAGCTCGTCCCCTCCGGCTGGAAGTGGGGCGCCCTCCAACTCGCCGTCGCCGCCGCCCTCGCCGCCCTGTGGCGGGCCCGGCGCCTCGGCCCCCTCGTCCCGGAACGGCTGCCCGTCACCGTTCCGGCCTCCGAGACCACCGAGGGGCGGGCCCGTCTGTACCGGCAGACGAATGCGCGCGACCGCGCCGCCGACGCACTGCGGTCCGCCGCCCGGGGACGTCTCGCCGCGCTCGTCGGGGTCCCCTCCTCCCAGGCCCATCTCCCCCAGGCCCTGGTTCCGGCCCTCACCGCCCGCACCGGGGGCGAGGGCCCCTCCGTCCACGCTCTCCTCTTCGGCCCCGCCCCGGCCGACGACGACGCACTCGTCCGGCTGGCCGACGAACTCGACCTCCTCGAAAACCGCATCGCCCCCTCCTCTACAGACAAGGACCGCACCCCGTGAGCGCCCCCTCCGCAGACAGCGCCCGCGCCGCCCTCGAGGCCCTGCGCAGCGAGATCTCCAAGGCCGTGGTCGGCCAGGACGCCGCCGTCACCGGCCTCGTCATCGCCCTGCTCTGCCGTGGACACGTGCTGCTGGAAGGCGTCCCGGGCGTCGCCAAGACCCTCCTGGTCCGGTCCCTGGCCGCCACTCTCGAACTCGACACCAAGCGCGTCCAGTTCACCCCCGATCTGATGCCGAGCGACGTCACCGGCTCGCTCATCTACGACAACCGCACCGCGGAGTTCTCCTTCCAGCCGGGCCCGGTCTTCACCAACCTCCTCCTCGCCGACGAGATCAACCGCACTCCGCCCAAGACCCAGGCGTCCCTCCTGGAAGCCATGGAGGAACGGCAGGTCTCCGTCGAGGGCACCCCGCGCAAGCTCCCCGACCCGTTCCTGGTGGCCGCCACTCAGAACCCCGTCGAGTACGAGGGCACCTATCCCCTCCCCGAAGCCCAACTCGACCGCTTCCTGCTGAAGTTGCAGATCCCGCTGCCCTCCCGGGAGGAGGAGGTGAGGGTCCTCACCCGGCACGCCGAGGGGTTCGATCCACGCGATCTGACAGCCGCCGGAGTGCGCCCAGTTGCGGGTCCCGCCGAACTCGACGCGGCCCGTTCCGCAGTCGCCAAGACCGCCATCTCCCCCGAGGTCGCCGGCTACGTCGTCGACGTCTGCCGTGCCACCCGCGAATCCCCCTCCCTCTCCCTGGGCGCCTCGCCCCGCGGCGCCACAGCGCTGCTCTCCACCGCCCGCGCCTGGGCCTGGCTGGCCGGACGCGACTACGTCACCCCCGACGACGTGAAGGCCCTCGCCCTGCCGACCCTCCGCCACCGCCTCCGGCTACGGCCCGAGGCGGAGATGGAAGGCGTCACCGCTGACAGCGTGATCACCTCGCTCCTCGCCCACGTCCCCGTGCCCCGCTGAGACGCCGCGGACCGAACGATGGCCCTCACCGGACGAACAGCCCTCATCGCCGCGCTCGGCGCGCTCCTCGTCGGCTTCCTGCTGCCGAGCTGGATCGGCCTGCTCGCCGTCGAACTCCCCCTGCTTTTCGCAATTCTGTACGACCTCGGACGCGCGGCACCAGTCCGAAAGCTCCTTTTCACCCGTTCCGGTGATACGTCAGTTCGGCTCGGTGAGTCGGCCGAGGTCCACCTCACCGTCACGAACCCCTCCGGCCGCCCCCTCCGCGCCGAACTCCGCGACGCCTGGCCGCCCAGCAGCTGGCCCGCCGGTTCGGGGACCGCCGCCTCCCGCCACCGGCTGACCGTGCCCGCCGGCGAACGCCGCCGCCTCACCACCCGTCTGCAGCCCACCCGGCGCGGCGACCGGCGAGCGGTCCGCGTCACGGTCCGCTCCCACGGCCCCCTGGGTCTCGCCGCGCGTCAGGGCAGCCACTCCGTCCCCTGGTCCGTGCGCGTCCTGCCGCCCTTCACCAGCCGCAAGCACCTGCCCGCGCGGCTCTCCCGGCTCCGCGAACTCGACGGGCGCACCAGTGTCCTCACCCGCGGCGAGGGCACCGAGTTCGACAGCCTGCGCGAGTACATTCCGGGGGACGACACGCGGTCCATCGACTGGCGTGCCACCGCCCGCCAGACGGGCGTCGCCGTCCGCACCTGGCGCCCCGAGCGCGACCGCCGCATCCTGACCGTCCTGGACACCGGCCGCACCTCGGCGGGCCGCGTCGGGAACGTCCCGCGCCTCGACGCGGCGATGGACGCCGCCCTGTTGCTGGCGGCGCTGGCCTCCCGGGCCGGCGACCGCTTCGACCTGCTGGCCCACGACCGCCGGGTGCGCGCCGCGGTGCAGGGACGCACCGCCCGGGACCTGCTGCCCGCCCTGGTCACCGCGATGGCCCCGCTCGAACCCGCGCTCGTGGAGTCCGATGCCCGAAGCATGGTCTCGGCCGTCCTCCGCGGCTCCTCGCAGCGCTCGCTCGTCGTCCTGCTCACCGGCCTCGACGCCTCCCCCGTGGAGGAGGGCCTGCTCCCGGTGCTCCCCCTGCTCACGCAACGCCACACGGTCGTGGTCGCGTCGGTCTCCGATCCCCGCATCGAGGAGATGGCCCGCGCCCGCGGCACGCTCGACGCCGTCTACGGGGCCGCCGCCGCGGCACGGGCGCAGGGTGAACGCCGGGACACCGCGGCCAGGCTCCGCCGTCACGGCGTCACGGTCGTGGACGCCGACCCCGCGGAGCTGGCGCCCGCCCTGGCCGACACCTACCTGGCCCTCAAGGCCGCGGGCCGCCTCTGACCGTCAGAGGTCGGGTGGCCGCTCCAGCACCATCCGGTGCTCCAGGTATCCCGGCCCCTCCGGGTCGGGTACCGCCTTCCCGACCAGGCGGAATCCCATCCGCCGGTAGAAGGCCTCGGCGCGGAGGTTGTCCCGGTGCAGGCACAGCCGGACGCTCCGCACCTCCGGGCGCGTCCAGGACCATTCGAGGGCCGCCTCGAAGAGCCGCACCGCCAGCCCGGTCCCCCGTTGCTCGGGCCGTGTGTAGACACCGACCAGCTGCGTCTGCGCCTCCTCGGCCAGGACGGTCAGCATCCCGCACCACTGTCCGTCGGAGTCCTCTCCGACGAACGTCACCTTGTCCTCCTGCTTCTCCCCCTCGGCGGCACGCTGCTGCCAGAGTTCGTCCGGGTAGGAGACCGCATCCTCGTGGCGCTCGAGGAAGGCCACGGAGGCCACCGGATCGGCCAGCGCCTCCAGCCTGAGTGCCTTGAGCTTCCGCCATTCGCCGGCACGCACGACCCTGACCTTGTACACCGCCATCCTCCGATGGTGGCAGCGAGGTTCGTGCTCCCACAACACAAAAAGGAGAGGGGGGTGGAGGCCCGCTTCTCGGGCCTCCACCC